>NZ_JBEOVB010000033.1:0-88401 GCF_040295245.1 Streptomyces sp. NPDC002884
CGACGCGGATCTCGTAGCGCATGAGCTGCTCTCCCCGGGATGGCCTGGGACTGGCGGGCTGCGCACTCACCCCTGCGATCGTCCGCCCCCGCGGGGCGTCCGGCCTCGCCCGCAGCGGGCGATAGTCGAAGGCCCGGCCTCCTAGGCCGTCGCCACAGGCATCACAGTCGTCAGGTACGAAGTCCATACCTGCACCCAGCAGCCGACCGATCCCGCCTCGGCTTGCACGCCACGCTCGAGCGGCTGGAGCAGCCCCGCTGGGCGCTGGCCCCCTCCCATGGCATCGTCCACGTCCCGCTGCCCTGCCCCACCTGCGGCTGGGCTGAAAAACACGCCGAACGTACCCGCCTGGACATCCACGGCTGGGCGGCGCCGTATGCACAGCCGAGTGCACCGACCATGGTCCCTATGAGTACCGGTCGCCGCGCATCACGGCCCGCATCGCCCTGTCCGACGGCCCCGGTGGACACGCCACCAGTCGGCCGCCGCCGGTAGCAGCCAGCGCGCTCCCCTTTTGGCCCCACCCCGTGCCAGGACGGCCAGCCGCAGGCACCACTGTGGGCCCCAAGGGGGGGGCAGCCATGCATCCCTTGGGGCCCGGCTGTGGGCGCGCGGTTCAACGAGACAGCGACAACCGCGTCACGCGTGCGCTGGCAGGTCTCCGGTTGGCCCCCGCAGCCTTTCTTGGCCTGGGCGGACTCCATCTGGTGCTCCCTATCCCTGCTCGAGGTCACATACGTCCCGCCACGGCACGCCGCCCGACACCCTGTGTACGCCCGCGATTGATGCGCTTTCCGGCACAACCGGCCCGCTGCCTGCCGGGCAGGCAGCCGCTGACCTCGAGCGAGGACGGAATCAGTGGGCGGTCGTCGCCGATCAGTGAGTGGGCGGTGAACCGACGGCGTGGACGCGGCTGGA
Organism: Streptomyces sp. NPDC002884; assembly: GCF_040295245.1. Lineage (NCBI taxonomy): Bacteria > Bacillati > Actinomycetota > Actinomycetes > Kitasatosporales > Streptomycetaceae > Streptomyces > Streptomyces sp. NPDC002884. The sequence continues at coordinate 919 of NZ_JBEOVB010000033.1, forward strand.
GGCCTCGAGGTGATCACGGCGCCGACCGGTTGGGCGGCGGCATGCTCGATGACGCGCAGGAGTTCACGGTCCCAGGAGTGTCGTGGTCCACGCGGCGGTTGACCCGGCCATCTTCCGCTTCGCCGGCGACGGGCTCGCCCCCGCCGAGACGCTGATGGTCGGCGACGGCCGTCCGCCGACGGCGGCCCGCTGGCACTCGGCGCCCGGGCGCACGTCGTCGAACACCTTCCCATCGACCGGCGGCCCGACGGTCTGCGCCCGGTCTTCGGGCTGCTGGGTGACACCGGCCGCGTCTGAGGGGACGTGCGTTGACGGCGGGACGGCGTCGAATACACATGAGGTGGCGTCAGGACCCTTGCGACATCTGGGAATTGCCGACGGCCCAACCGTACGCACGCCCCGGCGCACAATCCCCCACCAGGCTCGCGCGCTCGCCCGAAGGGGCGGGGGAGGGCATCGAAAACGTCGATCGCGGCGCAATCACCCGATCGGTGCCTCCTCTCCTCCGCACGGAGTAGGAGGCATTGTGACGTGGTGTGCGGACGTGCGTCCCTATGTCTTGCCGCATGCCGGAACAGCGCCTTCGCTCCGCGGTCCGCCGCGGCGCGAAAGGACGCGTGCATGGGTGTCATCCAGGACCGGGCCATGGCCCGGCTCGCCGACCCGGTCTTACTCGGCGCGCTGCTCCGACCCCGGGCCCGGTTCCTTGTCGAGCGCACCCATGAGCTGGAGTACGAGCGGATCGACTCGGTGGCGGAGCTGCGGGTCCGGAAGGTCGCGGCGCAGTGGCCGGTCTTCCCGCTCGACGCCCGCCGGGGCACCTGGAGTCAGGTTGTCCCGGGCACGACGCTGTCAGACTTCCGCTGGGAGGGCGAGACGGCCGAGCCGGCGTGGATCGACGTCCTCGCCGAGTTGGAGATCGACGTCGTCGCCGAGACCGACCCGGGCGGCCTCGACTCCCTCGTGGTCAAGGCCGTCGACGCGTACGACACCCTGGACGAGTTCCGTGACCAGTTCCGTTTCTTGGACCTGGACGCGTTCATGGGCAGCCACGGGCTCGTCACCGTGGAGGACCTCCGCGAGTCGGGCGAGTACCTCCGCACGGAGGTGAAGCTGCGCCGGCCGCCCGTCTTCGACCCGGGGCACCCCGCCAACCGGCGGACCGTCGCCGTGGACGTCGCCGTGGTCGTCGGCGCCACCGACGACGTCGCGGGGGCGGTACGGGCGGCCCGTCTGGTCGCCGCCGCGGCCCGCGACCGCCCGCTGCCGCCGGGGTCCTTCGGGGTGCGCGTCGCGCCGTACGCGCTCGTCGCCGCCTTCCCGGCCCCCGTACCGCTGCCGCCGCCCGCCGAGCCGGGGCTCACCCGGGCGCAGATCGAGAGTCTGCTGGAGGGCGCGGGCATGGCGGCGGTGTTCCTGACCTGACGCGATCGCCGCCTGCGGGCCTGTCCGGGCCACCGGTCGGCGAGCCCCGAAGACCCTCCCCGTTCCGGAAGGAAGCAGGTCCCATGCCCGACAGTCCCGTCCGCTACGTCCGCGTCAAGACCGAGGGCGTCCCCTTCGCCCCCGCCGTCCGTGCCTTCGGCAACGTCGGCATCATCGGCGTCGCGACCCCGTCGGCCAACCCTCCCGCGGACTTCCTCCCGCCCAACGTCCCCCACCTGTTCACTGACGTCAACGAGGCTCGCAGGATCGCCACCGGCGCCCTCGGCGAGGCAATCGCGACGGCCCTCGTCCAGGAGCCGGGACCCAGCGAGGTCTGGGGCGTACGGCTCGCCCAGTCCAACGCCTACGACGACGCGCTCGCCAAGATGGGCACGGTCAACGTGCAACTGGTCCTCTTCGCCGGCACCGCACTGGCCCTCAGTACTCCGACGGGAGGCCAGCCGACACCCACCCCCGCCATCGTGAAGCTGGCCGAGCACGTCGTCGCCCCCGTGGCCGACGGCATGGAGCGCATCGGCGTCGCGATGCTCGCCAAGGGCGCCGCCGACCCCGCCGTGGTGGTCGGCAGCCTCGTCAGCGAGCGCATGGTGTACGTGGCGCACAAGAGCGACGACGACGTCGCCGCAGCCGTCGCCGGCACCATCGCGGGCCACGAGCCGCACGTCTCGCTGCTCCTGAAGCAGGTCAAGGTGAGTTCCGAGGCGTTCACCGCCCAGGAACTCATCAAGCTGAACGACTCCGAGGGCGCGAACACCGGCGGCCCGGCCGGCAAGGGCGTCAACTGGCTGGTCGACCCGCCGCTCATCCCGGGCGCCGGGGTCTACCTCGGCGAGGGCTACACGGGCAATCCCGGAGGCAAGAAGTACATCGACATCGTCCGCACCGTCGACGACGTCACCTTCCGGCTCAAGGCCCGGCTCATCGGCACCATCGGCAACCTCCGCATCAGCCGCTCCGGCCTGCGCGGACTCGTCGCCGAGATGGAGACCGTCCTCGAACCCCTGCGCAGGGCCGAGGTCATCGAGGAGTACGAGATCGTCGTCCCCATCCTCTCCCTGCTCGACAAGTCGCAGCGCACCCCGGCCGAGGACGCCCTCGTCCAGGCCGCCCAGACCGAACGCGCCGCCGAGGCCATGGTCCGGGTCGACTACGCGGGGGCGGTCCACCGCATCAACATCACGCTCAAGTTCGACTGATCCGACCAAGGAGCCGTTTCCCATGTCCGACTGGAACACCCGGCTGGAAGTGAAACTCGCCGGCCGGACGATCTCGCCGATCACCAACTTCTCCCCATCGTTCAACGTGCCGCACACGGTGATCCACAGCCTGGAGGCGGACGGCGTCGGCTATGTGCGCCAGCCGTTCACCTTCACCTTCACCCTTACCATCCCGGCCATCGCGTCCGCCGTCGCGGACCTCACCGAACTCGCCGTCAACGGAGGAGAGTTCGCCATCGCGGTCGCCGAGAAGAAGGGCAACGACTGGGCGTTCTCCTCGCTCAAGTTCAGCCGCTGCGTGGTGAGCGCCGCCCAGCCCAGCAACATCACCGTCGACGGCGTCCCGCAGGCCACCTTCACCTGCATGGCCCTCAACGTCGGCGTGGAGGACTGACCGTGACCCGCGAGACCTCCGACGACGCCACCGCAGCGGCGGACCGCCCCGGCGACCGGGTGGAGCGCACCGGCATCGCCCTCGTCCACGAGGGCGAGTACATCGTGCCCGCTCCCGGCAGCGAGGCCGTGGTCTCCCACCGGGGCGACGGCGGCCAGGTCGTTCACTACCACTTCCCTGTCGAGGTGGAGGTGGTCGGCGCCCTCCAGGATCACCACGTCCGGCGGATCGCCGCGCACGTCTTTGAGGAACTCGACCGTGAACTCGGCAGCCGGGGGTAGCCCGTGGCGGACAAGGTGCTCGTCGGCACGATTCCCCTGCTGTACGTGCAGAGCATCACCATGACCGAGGGGTACCGGGTCGAGCGGATCCTGGGCAGCAGGTTCTCCCAGGCCACCCAGCCGTCCACGAAGACCCTGACCATCGAGGCGGTGCTGCTCGGCCCGGACCGCTTCGCGACGAAGAAGGCCCTGGAGGTGCTCGCGCTCACCTCGCGGGCGCTGCTCTCCGCCGCCGGACCGGCGCTCGCCGCCACCGGCATCCCCGTGGTGTGCGGGCTCACCCTCAGCCTCGACATGCAGATGACCGACCTGCGGTTCGCGCAGAGCGTGCAAAAGCGGGACGCCTTCGACCTGTCCATGACCCTCCAGTACGTGCCCCGCTCCAGCCTGAGCGCGCTGATCGGCGAGGCCGTCGACCTGGCGCTCGCCGCTGGGAGCCCCGGCGTCCCCTCCATACCAGCCCCCGGGGCCGTACCGCGCTCACCCGGCCCCCCGCTCCTCTGACCCAGCCCCACGACCAGCCGCCCCGTCCCGAGAGGAAGCCTGATGCAGGCGAGTTTGCCCGTCGACGCCGACGAAGGATTTCCGCAGTCCTTCCGGCTGCGCTTCGGCGAGCGCGTCTACCGGATCGAGTTGTACGTCAACGCCGCCGAGGAGACGGTGGCCGCGGGCGGGGTGCTCGACCTGCTCGGCGGCGGGCCGTTCCTGGTGATCGCCGTGGCCCGCGAGGAACCCGGCGGACTCGTCCCGCTGCTGCGCCGCAAGGCCGTTCGCGACCTGCCTTGCCCGGCCGGCGAGCTCCAGCTCGTCTTCCGGGAGGCCCGCGTCGACGTGCGCAACCTCAACGGCACCGGCAGCTACGGCTCGAAGGTCCTCGCGGGGGTGGGCGCCCGATGAGCTTCGCCATCCGCTACAGCCTCACCGTCGCCGAGGAAGAGGGCACCGGGCCCCTCTCGGGCCTCCTCGCCGAAGCCGACGCCGCCGCCGGGGCCGCCGGACCACTCGCGGCCCTCGGCGGCCTCACCACCCTGCCGTTGACCGTCTCCAACGACGTCCTCGGCGGCTCCCTGGTCCTCGACGCCGACATCACCGTCACCATGGGCGAGGGCGCCGTCGCGAGCACCTTCGAGGCGGTCCTCGTCAACCTCCCCGCCGAGACCGTCACGACCCTGCGCGACGCTCTCGCCCGCCGCCCGCTCGCCGCCACCGTCCGGCTCGGCTACTTCGACGACCCCTCCGCCGGCCGCCGCCCCGTCATGACGGGCCGGATCGTCCGACTGAACTCCTGGGTCGCCGAGGACGGCCTCAGCAGGGTTCGGCTCACCGGCCAGGACGCCGGCGGCTACGCCCTGCGCATGACCTCCGTCGCCGTCCACCGCGCCGAGTCCACCGAGGCCCTGGAGTTCGCCGAGAAGGTCGTCAAGGCCGCCGGACTCACCCTCGCCGAAGGCTCCGAGCTGGCGACACCGCTCACCGATCACACCGTCCGCAACCCCACCGCGCTCGGCGCCCTGCGCGAGCTCGCCGACACCGCCCGCGCGCCCGTCGTCATCCGCGACCGGCGCGTCCTGATCGGCCCCTCCGTCGGCACCGACGACCCCGCCCCGGTTGCCTTCGACCCGGAGGTCAACCTCGTCTCGTACGGCGACGCGCAGGGCGAGGAGACCCTCGTCGTGGCACCCGGCGAGGAACGCCCGCCGACCCGGAACTCGCTGAACCTGGTCGTCCTCGGCCACCCCGACCTGCGGGTCGGCCAGGTCGCCGCCTTCCGCCGCTTCCCCGACGCCCCCACTGGAACGCTCCGCGTCAACCGGCTCGTTCACCGCTTCGGCGTGCGCACCGGCTACGTCTGCGAGGTCCAGCTCGTCGCCGCGCGCGCCGGGGAGTTCGTCGAGGCCGTCGACGGCGTCCGTGCCGTCACCGACCGCCTCGACGCCGGCGCCGAACGCGCCCTGCTCGCCCGCCCCTCCGTCGACGTCGGCGAGGTCAGCGCCTACAAGACCGCCGGCCACCAGGTCTCCCTGCGCTACGGGCAGTCCCCGCCGCCCTCCATGAGCATGCCCAGCGTCGCCGGACCCGTCGGCGAGGACGTCCTGCTCGACAAACCCGTCGCCGCGCCCTTCGCGTTCGGCCCGTGCGGGCTCATGACGCCCGTCTACCCCGGCATGCGCGCGCTGCTCGCCCACAACCGCAACCTCGTCAACGACGCCGCCGTCGTCGGCTGGCTCTGGCCGCGCACCCCCGGCGCTCGGGCGCCCTCGCCCGAACCCGGCGACTACTGGCTCGCCCTGCCCACCGGCACCGGCTCCGACGGGCAGCCCACCGGCCCCGGCGTCAACGACCTCACCGACGCCAAGGGCGGCCGGATCGTCCAGGCCCGCGGCCTGCACGTCCTCGTCGGCACACCGAAACTGCCGCAGGTCGGCACCCGCCCCACCCCGCCCGACGATGACTCCGTCACCATCGAGCACCACACCGGCACCATCATCGCGATCGACCCCTCCGGAGCCGTCACCGTCCGCACGGAGGGCAGCGGCATCACGCTGACCAACGGGACCGTGAGCCTGTCCCTCGACGGCGCCTCGGTCCAGGTGACGTGATGCCCGAAGTCCTCACCACCGCCTCCGTCCTCACGTGTGCCCACGGCGCCACCCTCCTCACCACCGCCTCGCAGACCGCGCTGACCGTCGACGGCGCCGCCGCCCTGCTCGTCACCGACCTGCTCGGCGCCACCGTCCCCGCCTGCCCCAACACCGACGCCGCCAAGGGCCAGACGCCCTGCGTGAAGGTCACCGCCGTCAGCGTCGGCGCCAGCCGGCTGCTCAAGGTCAACGGCACTCCCGTCGCCCTCGCCACCGCGAAGGGCACCACCCAGGCCACCCCCGTCCTCCCCTTCGCCTGGCAGGTCCAGGACGCGGGCCAGACCCTGCTCCGTACGGACTGAGGAGCCGCAAGCCCATGACCACCCCCGCACCGCCCGAACCCCTCGGCCACAGCCTGCTCCTCGACGACGGCGACCTCGTCGTCCGCGGCGGCGGCCTCGCCGAGGTGCACGGCCTCGCCAACCTCGTCCAGGCCCTCACGCTGCGCCTGCTCACCCCGTACGGCAGCGACTCCTGCGACCACCGCTACGGGCTCAGCGCCGGGCAGGCCTTCACCCACCCCGGCGGCACCCGCGTCGTCAAGGACCTGCTGCGCCTTGAGATCGTCCGCACCCTGGCCGCCGACCCACGGGTGCGGGAGGTCGCCGACGTTACCTTCACCGAGGACCCCGCCGTCCGGGTCCTGACCGTCCGGGTCCTCGTCGAGGCCCTCGACGGCCGGACCACCGCCCTGACCGCCGAAGTGGAGGTGTGAACCATGGCGTACGGCGTGACTCCCGACGGCTTCGTCCTCAAGGGTCTCGACGTGATCCTCGCCGAGAGCAAGGCCCGTACCAGGGCCGCCCTCGGTGCCGATGTCGACCTGTCGCCCACCAGCCCCCTCGGCAAGATCCTGGAAGTGGTCGCCCAGGAGGACGCCGAACTGTGGAAGCGGATGGAGGCCCTCTACTACGGGCAGTTCACCGCCACCGCCGACGGCGCCGCCCTCGAACTCCTCGGCGACGACGCGGGACTCGCCCGCCACGCCGCCCGCCGTGCCGGAACCGTCGCGCTCACCCTGGCCGGCGGCGTCCCCGGCCGGACCTACGTGGTGCCCGAGGCGACCGTCCTGCTCGGCGACGGCGACCCCGCCCGGGCCTTCGCCACCACCGCCCCCGTCGAACTGACCGCCGCCGCCCCCGCCCGTACTGTACGGGTCCTCGCCGTCGACCCCGGGGAGGCCCCGGTCGCCGCCGGGACCGTCGACGACGTGCACCCGGCGCACCGCGCCCAGTACTTCGCCGACTGGCTGCCCGCCGCGCTCGTCGTCACCAACCCGGCACCCTTCGACGAGCTGCTCCCCGAGGACGACGACGCCTACCGCGCCCGGATCATCGCCCTCCCGCGCGCCCTGTGGACCGTGGAGAGCGTGCGGCAGGCGGCCCTGGGCGTGCCCGACGTCCTCGACGCCCGCGTCTCCGACCCGCTCGGCGGCATCGACGTCTCCCAGGCCTACTTCGGCGGCTTCGACTTCGGCGGGCGTACCTTCAGCGACGAACGCAGGGTCGGCGAACCGTACTTCGCCGAGGTCGCCGTCGCCCACCGCGGCCTGCGCCCCTGGCGCACCCTGCCCGCCCCGGGCTCCGTGACCGGCGTGTACGAGCTCGTTGAGGTCGCCGTCGACCGGGTCCGGCCGATCGGCGTCCATGTGGACATCGTCGAGGCGGACCACATCGACGTCGCCGTCCGCGCCGAGATCGTCCTCGCCGCCGGCTTCGACGGCGCCACCGTCGTCGACCGCATCCGGGCCCGCCTCACCGCCGACATCGGCCGGCTCCGGCTCGGCGACGACGTGCTCTACTCCCGCGTGATGTGCGCCCTCGCCGAACAGCCAGGCGTCGACGACGTCCGCCGGCTCCATCTGCGGCGCTGTCCGCCCGCCTTCGGGCGCTTCGGCTTCGGCGGCGTCGTCTACCAGCTCGGCACCGTCGAGGCCGCCGTCGGCGAGTCCCTCGCCATGGGCCCCACCGAGATGGCCGTCTTCGCCGCCGACCCCGCCCTTAGCAGCATCGAGGTGGTCGGCCGATGAGTGACACCCTCGACACGGCCACCCCCGCCGTCGCACCCGACCCGCCCCGGCTCGCCGCCGCTGACATGGCCGCGCGGCTCACCCTGCCGTTCGCACGCGGCGCCGACCGGCTGCGGCTCGTGGTGCGGGGCACGGCCGTCGACCTGTACGACTTCCAGCTGCACACCGCGCAGTTCGGCGTCACACCCCGCCCGCTGTACATCCTTCAGGCCCGCCAGGACGTCCCCGCCGGGACCACTGTCACCCTCGGCGTACGGGGCGGCCCGGCGCTGTCGCTGCCACTGCCCGACGGGCTCACCGCCGGCACCTCCGTCCCCCTCCCCGACGGCACCGGCCTCCTCACCGGCATCCAGTCCGGCCTCGCCGGACCCCAGGAGACCTGGTGGCAGCTCACCGCCCTCCTCGGCACCATGGGCCGGCTGCTGTGGGCCGTCGGCTGGGAACGCGACCACCTGCGCCGCCAGCTCTCCCGCACCGCCGCCCAGCGTCCTCTCGCCCACGCCTTCGGCGTCCACCTCGACCGCAACGGCGCGGGCCTCGGCGTCGTCCGCGCCCCCGGCGAGACCGACACCGCCTACCGGCGCCGCCTCACCGTCGCCTGCCGCTGGACCCTGCCCACCCCCGTCGGACTCCTCGCCGCCCTCAACGACGCCGTCGGCCCCGTCGACGGCGTCGCCGACCCCCTCGTCCTCGACGACACTGACGCCGAACTCCGCCGCGGCCTGCTGCCGCTGCGGGTCGCCCCCCTCGACCTGCCGCCCGGACAGAGCGTCGACCTCCTCGGCACCGTCGGCACCGACCTGCCCCGGCCTCCCGTCGAGGAGGCCTTCCACCCCGGCCTCCTGGTCGCCCTGTCCCCCTCCGCCGCCGAATCCCGGCCCCTCCCCGGCACCCCTGACCCGCTCCTCGTCCAGTCCGTCGTCGTCGCTGCCATCGCCCGGCTCAACCTCTTCGCCTCGCGGTCCGTCGTGCACGCCGGGTACGACCCGAGGGCCGCCGACGCCCGCGCCACCGGCCGCGCCGTCCTCCTCAGCCACGACACCATCCCCAGCGAACGGATCGCCGCCCTCGCCCACTGGTCCGGATTCGACCTGGTCACCCACCGACCGGACGGACTCGTCTACGCCGAGTGCGCCCCCGGCGAGCTCCTCGGCATGGACACCGGGGACGGCGCCCTCCCCGTTGACGGGACGATCACCCTCTCCGTACGGCCCCTCACGCCGCCGCCCGGCTCACTCGTCCGCTGGTACGTGCTGCGCAGCGGCGCGGGCCGCGGTGAACTCGTCGGCCCCACCGAAGGCACCTCCGTCGTCCTCCGCGGCAAGGCCGCCGGCCGAGTCGTCGTGGTCGCCGAACTCCGCCTCGCCGACCTCACGGCCTCCGCCACCCGCGAGATCGTCGTCCGTCCCGTCACCGTCGCCGACAACACCGCGATCGGCGCCGACGGCACCCTCGACCCGGCCCCGCCCTCGCCCATGCCGCCCGGCGAGGGCCTCCATCCCGCCTTCCTCGTACGTCACGACGACCCCGCCCACACCGAGTACGGCACCGACGCGGAGACCCACCGGATGCGCCGCGAGGTCGCCGAACACCTCGACGCGCTCATCGCCCTCGTGCCTTCGGCCACCACCGGCAAGCTGGCCGTCCGCAGGGACCTCGGCGCGACGGCGAGCCCCCTCGCGAAGGAGGCGCGCGAACTGCGTCTCAGCCATCCGGGCCTGCCCCCGGGGACGCTCGGCGCGCTCGCCCACCGGGCCGGCTTCAGCTACGTCCGCGTCGCCGGGGGAGTCGTGACGGTATCCCAGGAACACCAGGACCCGGTCAGGGTCACCGCGCCCGGGCTCTTCCGCGACATCCTGCCGATCGGCACCACCGTGCCACTGACCGTGACCCCCTCGCCCGCAGAGATCGGCGCCGCCGGAGTGCCCGGCTGGTCCACCGGCGACGGAGCGGCCGCCCTCCTGACCACCGCCCCCGGCACGATGTCCGTACGCGGCGAACACGGCGGCCCCGCCTGGGTGCAGGCCTCCTACCGGATGGGCGACAGAACCGGCGCCTACCAGCTCACAGTCCGGCTTCGCCCCGAACTCGCCGGCCACACCCTGCCGCCCGCCACCCGATCCCTGATCGTCCAGCTCCTCGACGACCTGCGCCCCCTGGGCGTCGAGGTCGTCACCCGTCTCCTGCCCGGAGGGAACCCGTGACCGACATCGTCTTCAGCCCCGGCTTCAAACACGTGCCATGGGTGGACAACCGCGACCGCGTGGCCGCGAGCGGGCAGAACGGCTTCAACGTGCGCTTCGACTCGATCCAGCGGGACCTGGAGAGCCTGTCGAAGGTGGTGAGGCAGATCGACACGGGGCTGAAGGCGGTGGGGCAACGGCCGACGGTGAAGCGGCTGCTGTCCCTGGCGCCGACGTTCTCACCCGTGCAGAACAAGACGCCGTGGGTGCTCGACTCGAGCGGTGTGGCGCTCCGGACGAGCGCGACGTCCACGGACCTCGGGGGGTTCCTGTCCGTCACGCCCCCCGATGGCGTCCAGCTGCTCGCCCTGCGGGCCACCGGAACGAACGCAGGCAACGGCAACCTGAAGGTCACCCTCTACCGCAGCTCGCTCGCCGTCACCGGCCCGCCCGAGCAGATCGCCCAGGCGCAGTGCTCCGGCGGCCCCTTCGGCGATCCCGAGCCGGTCCAGCCAGACAAGTCCCGGGTCGACATGTCCCGCTTCCACTACTTCGTCGAGGCGGGTCTGACCGACGCCACCCCCGGGGGCAGCGTCTTCATCACCAGCGTCCAGCTCTCCTACAACGTCGACTGATCGGAGTTCCCCATGGCCGGAAACCTCTACATCCCCGTGGAAGACGCGGACGACGGAACGCAACGCCCGTATCCCACCAACACGGGCACGCCACCTTGGGCCAGCGCCAATATCCGGATCAGCTATCTGGGAGTCGAGGGCACGAAGGCCTACGCGCAGAAGGACAACAAGGTCGTGGTCCGAGTGAAGAACAAAGGCGCCCAGAGCATGGCGAACGTCAAGGTCCAGGCGTGGGTGTTCGAACCCGGCATCGGCATGAACCGCCCGGGTGACGCCATTTTCCCGTTCACCTACGAAGGCACGCAGACCCTCGATCCGAACGCCCGGGCCACGTTCACCATGAAAGAGGCCTGGAATCCCGGGCCCGAGGTACTCGGCGGGGCGGCCGAGAAGCACTTCTGCCTCATGGCCAACGTCTATCAGGCCGGAGGTGCCAACCCCGAGGGCAAGGAGCTGCTATACACGAACACAGACCCGAGCAACAAGGTCGACGTCGACAACAACCAGCATCACGGCCAGTGCAACATCGTGCTGCTGCCCGCCTCGCAGGCCCCGAGCGGCGGGGGTACGAACTCGAAGGTCCCCACGACGACCTTTCCGCCCAGGGGAGGGAGTGCTGAGTTCCGCGTCCGCGCCGACCATGTCACCACCAAACCCGAGGCCAGCCAGCTCGCCGTCCTCAAGGCCCATCCCGGGATCGTGCCCGGTGGGGGGACGGCTCCGGGAGGTCTGAGCCTGATGACCTCCAAGGGGCCCGTCCCCATCACGCTCAGCACCGAGACCCCGGGCTTCGACCTGCGGTCCGAGGTCATCCCTGGGCTCGACACGCCCTTCCGCTTCTCCGAGGACCGTCCGGACAAGATTCCCACCGACATCGAGGTCCGACTCCCCGAGGGCGCGCCGCTCGGCAGCCTGCACATCTTCGACCTCGGACTCTGGACCGAACGGGGCGACCTGGTCGGCGGCGCGCTCCGCGTGATGATCCTGGTCACCGAGTAGCGTCGGCCGGACCACGATGGAGACCCACGTCCACGTTCCGGTGAGGATCACCCTCACCGGCGAGCCCGGCCCCGACGAACTCGCCGCGCTCACCCGGCGGCTCACCGCGCTCGTCGCCGGGCGGCTCGCGCAGGCAGAGCGGGAGGTCGGGCGTGGGCGGCGGACGGCGGCGTGGGCGGACGGGGCCCTGGCTCGTGAGGTGCACGAGCCAGGGCGGGACAGGGACGGCGGCTACGCGGTGCCCTCGTACGCCGATTCCGGCCGTCGTACCAAGGTCCCGGTGCACGGCAAGGCGCCCTGGACCGTCGTCGGCACCGCCCGCGCCCGGATCGAGGTCGACCGGTTCCTCGGCCTCGTGGCGAAGGTGCTGCGGCGGCCCTTCCCGCAGGCCGAGCTGTACCGCTCGCTGACCGGCACCATCCGCGAGGCCGACGTCTGGCTGGTGCGCGTCGACAAGGCGTACGTGCCGGACGTGCTGGCGCAGGAGCTGGTGGTCAGAATCTCCGCGCAGGAGAAGGGGAAGGAGAAAGCGCTGTCGAAGGCGGAGCGGACCGAGCCCGCCTGGGCCATGTCCGCGTCCGAGGACGTGCTGCGGGGGCTCACCGAGGCCGACGAGAGGGGGACCGTCGCCGCCCGCATCCCGCACGTCCCCCTGGGGCACATCGTCTTCGCCGTCATGCGGCTGCCGCGCGTCGACTTCAAAGACGTCGCCGTCCTCGGCCCCGGCCTCTCGGTCACCATGCCGGTCCGCGAGGCCGGGTTCTGCGTGGACGAGACCGTCTTCGAGCGGGCCACCGGCCTGCCGTGGAGCCGCTACGCCGAGGAGTACGCGAACGATCCGGTCACCGTCTGGACCCGACCCGCCGTCCTGCGCGAGGCCTCCAACCCGGTGCGCACCCCCACGGGCATCGCACGCGAGCTCCTCCTCGCGCTGTTCGACCGCGACGCGGCCGACGGCCACCCGCACCTCGAACCGGCCTCCCGCCTCTTCGTCGCCCAGGGCGACGCCCTGCCCGGCGTGCCCGACGCCGTGCGGCAGGAGACCACGTGGCCGGACGCGCCGGGCGAGCGGGTGCTCTACTGCCGCGCCGTGCTCGACGTCACGGCCGAGACCCTCGGCGCCGCCATCTTCCGGCCGGTCGCCCGGAAGATGGCGGCCGACCTCGTCCCGCTGATCGGCGACGACGGCTTCGGCGCCGCCCTCGACGAGGTGCTCGCAGAGACACTCTCGCAGGCGCGCGGACAGTACGGCAGCCTCTTCGCATACGTGCTGAACAGCATCGAACGGCACGGAAAGCTGCGCGAGTTCTTCGACGCCGCCGACGCCACCCGGCGGTTCGCCCTGCGGCTGCGCCTGCTCCAGCAGTGCGAGGCCACCCGGTACGCGCGCCACGAGCGGGTACACGCCCTGCGTGCCGCCCTCGCCAAGGAGCGCGCGGTCACCACCGCCCACGCCTACACGGTCGGCACGACCTGGCAGGGAGCCGTGGAACTCGACCGGCGGCCGGACGGGGCCGTGTTCGCCGGGCAGCTCCTGGGGGACGTCGATCCCCTTTACCGCAAGACCCGCACCGTCACGCGCCCGAAGCCGGGCCGGGCCGAGGCGCTGCGCACCGCACTCCTCGCCGAGCGGGAGCGGATGATCGAGGACATCCTCGCCGGACGCGATCAACGCGTCTATGAGGCAGGGGAGTTCACCTCGGTCGCGGTGGAGCGGGCCGCGCGGGTGGCCCGGATCACCGCCGACGACTTCGAGACCGTCGAGGTCGAGTTCGGTATCAGGCTCCTGGAGGTGTACGACGCCCGGGAGCACGGACTCCCCTCCTACGAGGTGGGGTTCGAGATCGTGTCGCGGGTGGAGGGCTCCGGCACGGGGTGGGGGACCGCCGCCGGCCCCCTGCGCGAACCCGTCGGCGAGTTCGAGGCACGGCTCGTGCAATGGCGGCTCGGCCGGGCAGGCGAGGCCTACCGGATCGCGGGCTTCGCCGTGCTCGCCATCGGTGGCGTGGCCCTCGCCTGGGAGGCCGGAGTCGTCGCCTCGCTCGCCCAGTTGGGCGGGGGAATCCGTGCGGTGGGCGTCGGCATCGGTATCTCGGAAGGCATCTACCTGGTCAAGATCCTGCTTCGCCAGGAGGAGGCGACCGCCGGCGGATTCCTCATGGCCGCCGTCGACGGCTACCTCGGCGCCGTCGGCTACCGGATCGGCGGCGGGCTCGGGGATTGGGCCGGCGGCCGTATCGGCACCGCCGGCCTGCGCGGCCGGATCGCCTCCTGGATCACGACCAAGCTGATCACCGGCGCGGTGGGCGGCGCCGTCGGGGCGGCCCTGGAGACCCTCGCCCACGATGTCGTCGCCGCTCGCTGGTCGGGAATCAACGCCTACGTGGCCAAGATGGAGTTCCACGCCGTCGTCGGCATCGTCGCCGCCTTCACCGTCGAGCCGCTCCTGCACAGGCTCTGCACCCGAGCCGGGCCGACGTTGATCAAGGCCGCCCTGCTGACCCGCCTCCTCAGCGCCGAGGGCGTCACAGCCGAGCGATGGGCCGAGGCCATGACCCTGACCCGGCGGCGGATGGAACACGCCCTGAGCCAGAGCCTCCCGGAGGCGGAGGCGCAGGCCTGGGCGCGGGCGGTCGGCGACCGCGTCGACGAGGCGGCGGAGGGGCTCGCCCACGCCCGCCCGACGACCAACGCGTCGCGCGTCCCCGCGCGCATCACGCCGGTGCACGAGACGGCGGCGCATGAGACACCCGGGCCCGCGTCCGAGCGTGCTTCCGTCCCCGTCCCCGTACCAGCCGCCGAGGCCACGCCCATGATCGAGACCTCGGCGGCCGCCGAGGTCACGCCCCCCGTCGAGGTCACGCCCCCCGTCGCGGAGGCCCCCCGCCCCGCCGCCGAAACCGCCCGCCCGCGCCCCCAGCCCGCTTCAGCGTGGCCGAGCTGGGCGCGCCTCAAGGAGGCCTCGCTCACCGACGGGGAAGCCGCCCTGGACCGCCGGTGGTACGAGACGGCGCGCCTCGAGGAACTGCGCGCCCGCGAGGCCCACGACCCTGTGGCCAAGCAGGTCCTGGACGAACGATGGGGCGGCGCCAAGCGCCCGTACCAGCCCGAACGCCCCACCGACCCCGCCGTACAGGAGCAGCTGCGTGGTGACCTGCGCGCGGCGCGCGCCGCCGTCGAGGCCGTGCGGCGCCAGCTGGAGGCGGCCGGGCTGCGCAAACCGTCCACCCGTGAGCCGGCGGGATACCGGAAGCGCACCACTCGGGTCGGAGTGCAGTGGGTGGAGCCGACCGCCAAGGCCGCCGCCGGGTACGAGGGAACGATCGGCGTCGCCCGTTCCGACATCCCCGCCCTCGCCGGGGAGCTGTTCACCGGCGGCTCGCCGCTCGCCTTCGGCTCGTACGACCCCGGCCACGCCATCCGGCCGCCGGACAATGTCGTCGTCCCGCAGGCCCACGGGCATGCCGAGCAGGACCTCGGCCAGCAGATCGACGCCCGTCTCGCCCGCCTGACCGAGGCCGAACAGGCCGCCGCGCGCGGCCGCACCGTCTACATCCGGGTCGACCAGGAGGTCTGCACGATCTGCGCCGCCGCGCTCGGTGGCGGGACCCGCGCCGGAGTGCTCTCCCGGCTCAGTGCCCGCCACCCCGACATCGTCTTCGAGGTCACCGCCGACGACGTCAGCACGGTCTACCGGATCGTCGCCGGAAGGAGGGTGCGGTGACCACCGGCCCCCGCGAGCGCCGCTTTCACCCGCCCGAGCTGCCCGCCCGGCCCGAGGGCCTCGCCCCCGAGACGGCGCGGCTCCTGGAGCTCGCCGTCCGGCGGGCCCTGGCCGACGCGGTACAGATGGTCGTCGGCGTCCCGCCCGGCGGGACGCCGACGGCAGCAGCCGCCCCCGACGGGGCCCGCCCCGCCGTCGAGGAGTCCCGTGCGCCCGGGGAACGCATCTCCGCGGACGGCTACGAGGTGCCCAGCTACGCCGACGCCGGCCGCCCGGTCATCGTGCCGTTGCTCGACGGCCCCGGGCTGCCCGCGACCGGACCCGTCGGACGGCCCGCGGGCGGCCTGGGCCTCGCCGCCCACACCGGGAGCGGCGTGCGCGACCTCGGCGCCGGCGCCCGCCCCTGGGGCGCGCCCCGGAGCGCGCCCGCGCCGCCCGCGCCCGCGGGAGAGTGGGCGCCTGAGCGGCTCGCCACCCTGCGGACGCGCATGGGTGACGGGTTCCGGTACGCGCCGCTCGGCAGGATCTCCCTCGACCGCCTCACCGTCGGCTCCACCGAGCTCCCGCTCGTGCCCGTGCTCGGCGGCACCGGCCCGGAGCGGACGGTGGCCGACCGGCTCGGCGCTGGGGCCTTCTACCTCGACCCGCTCGCCCGCGAACGCCTCGGCCCGGCCGCCACGACGCTGCCCGGCGCGGGCTACGCCGTGCACCGGGTCACCGACGACGGGCACCGCCACGACACCGGGCTCCGCGTCGTCACCTCGGACACCGGCACCGTCCCGGCCGGCATCCTCGCGTGCACCGTCCCGTACGCAGGAGAGCTCGGTCCGGGACCGGACGCTCGCCCGCACCCCCTCGAAGGCGCCGACGGGGCCTGTCTGTTCAGCGGCCTCCTGTGGGGCGCCGATGAGCACCTGGACCAGATCGTCGAGTGCGTCGGCGCGCTCGCCGCGGCTGTGCGTCCCACCGGGCACGCCGGGGAAACGCTCTGGTTCTGGGGCGCGAGCGCCGACTGTGTCGAGCATCCGCAGGTCCTCGCCGAGCAGGGGCCCCGAGAGTTGCGCGAGATCTACCGGGAGAAGCTGGAGCAGGGCGAGTTCTTCGACGCGGGACGCGCCCTCTGCCAGATGGTCCTTACGCTCCTCAGCCTGCCTGGGCGCCTCCCCGTCCCGTACCGGCCCACCCTGCGGCGCGTCGCCGTGGCGGACCTCGGCGGCATCGGAGTGCGGGCCCTGGACGTGATCTGCTTCCTGCTCGGCGGGCCGCATGCCACGCTCACCGCCGAGGGCGCGCTGCTCGCCCTGGCGGGGGACCACGCCGTCCTCGTCGCCGTGCCGGGCGACAAGGGCACCCGGGCGCTCTCCCGTTCCGGGCTCGCCATGGCGCTGGAGGCGGGCGACGTGCCGCTCACCGTCGCCGAGACGGAAGAGGTGGCGCGGGCCCTCGGCGGGAGCCCGGGGACCGGGCCGCGAGAGCGGCGCGTCCGGCGCGAGGCGGCCCGCAGGGTCGGCGTGCCCGCGAGTCCCGACACCCCGCCCGTCATACCCAGTTGATCTTCGCCTTCCCCAGCAGCGGATCGTCCACCATCTCCCACAGCGGCACGGCCACGTTGCCGATGCGGTAGCGCCCGCCGAACGGAGGCCGAGGACCCGGTGGTTGGTGAGGTCGAAGACGGGGGAGCCGCTGTTGCCGCCGAGGGTCGAGCAGTCGTGTTTCATCACCCGTCCGCCGGGCGTGAACTCCGTGGTCATGCCCGGCTGGAGCCGCTTCACGTTGTAGATGTCCATGAAGATCCTGCACATCGACTCCGGTTCGTTGCGGCGCCTGTCCCACGCCGGGTAGGCGATGACCTACACGGCCCGGCCAAACGGCGGGGTGTTTCACAGGCGCGAACACCTACCGATGCGAGCCTGTGACCCACCTGGCCGCTGGTGTGTGGCACGTTTCGCTCGTATTCCGGTCCCACCCCGACAGGGGCAGCAGTTGCCTGACATCGTTGCGGTTTCCGCCGGTCAGAGACACCGCGAGCGGGATTCCGTGGCCGTCGGTGATGATGTGGTGTTTGCTGCCCGGGCGTGCGCGGTCGACCGGGCCGGGCCCACTTTCGGGCTCCTGCGTGCGGCCCGCACGTGGGAGGAGTCGATCACCGCCCGCGACCAGTCCAGCTGGTTCTTCGAGCGCAGCTTGTTCAGCAGCAGCTGGTGCAGTCGGTCCCAGACACCGGCATCGTTCCAGGCTGCAAGGCGACGCCAGCACGTCATGCCCGAGCCGAAGCCCAGCTCTTGGGGCAGGTACTCCCACTGGATGCCGGTGTGCAGGACGAACAAGATCCCACACAAGGCCTGGCGGTCGGGTACTCGCGGCCGTCCCTCGACCTGCTTCGGCGGCGGCTCGGGCAGCAACGGCTCGATGAGCGACCACAGTTCATCCGACACGATCCACGGCCGCGACTGACGCTTCCCCATGCCCGCATTCAACGAGCGATCAAGCGGACAGTCACATGATCAACCCGCTTTTGTTAGAGCCAGTAAAGGGCCCGACCGCTACAACAAGTGCCGGGGACGCACCGCATCGGCACCGGCGGCCGCTACGGCCCCTACTTGTTTAGGCCGGTCGTGCCGATGGAAGCCCTGGGCCCCGCGGGCGCCTGCAACCCTCGATGCGGAGGTGTGGAATTGCGGGGGCCGGCCGTTGGCCGGGCGGCGGCACGAGGGGCCCGGGCGGCAGGCACAGTTCGGGCCCCTCGTCTGCGTACGCGTCCACGGGGGAGTTGTGTTCGCGCTGCAGTGCCCAACGACACTCGTGCAGAAAGGTCACATCAATAGGCGACCGCACGGCCCCGGATGAGACGGGACGCGTTCAATCCCTGGCGGTGAGTAGGCCAAGTTGAGACGCAATCACAGACGTCTGTTCCCGAACCGCGCTTTCGTTCATGGACCTCGTGTTAGGCCTGCCTCGTAGGCCGTGACCTCGCGATCGGTAACGCGTTCCTTATAGTTGTCCATCGCGAACGAGGAACGGTATCGACGTGGAAGCCACCGATCGTGTCACGCTTCTTTTACACAAGTGTTTCGGGGTTCGCCTCGACGAGTCCCCTGACGTCCCTCTGCATCAGCTGGCCATCGACTCTCTTGCCGCGGAGGAACTGCTCCGGATGATTGAGGACGAGTGCGCCATCGATATGGCCGACGTGACCCTGACCTCCAAGGACACGATCGACACCCTGATGAATATGGTTCGCCAGAAGGTAGCAACGGCATGACGCCTGCGGCACGCGAACCCGCTGCGGTCGTTGTGACGGGTCTCGGCCTGGTGACGGCCGCCGGCATCGGGGTGAAGGAATCCTGGAACCAGATCACCACTGCGGCCGCACCTCTTGGAGTGCGGCGGCCACCCTCACTGCAGGATCTGCCCTGCGACTTCATGTACACCATCGGCGGTCTCGACATCGATGCCGTGCTGGGTGTGGCCAGCTACCGGCTCATGGATCGCTTCGCTCAGCTGGCTGTGGTCGCGGCCAGGGAGGCCGTGGCGGACGCCCGGCTCGGCCCCGACATCTGGGACAGCACTCGCGTCGCGGTCGTCATCGGTTCTGCCCATGGGGGCCTGGACTTCTATGACGAGCAGCACAGGGTACTTCTGGAGCGCGGCGCACGCAGGGTGTCGCCGAGGCTGGCGCCGCTGAGTGTCGTCAACGGGGCAGCCGGCAGCGTCGCTCGGGACCTGGGCGCGATGGGGCCCAGCCTGGCGGTGGCGACGGCCTGCTCCTCCGGCACCGACGCGATCGGCACCGCGCTGTATTTGCTGCGTGCCGGGGCTTGCGACATCGCCATCACGGGCGGCGCGGAGTCCATGTCCACCCGGGCGTTCTTCGCCGGCGGATGCAACACGAAGGCACTGTCCACCCGTACAGCGGACCCCGCCGGGGCCTGCCGCCCGTTCGACGTGGACAGGGACGGCTTCGTGGTGGGGGAAGGGGCTGGTGTACTGGTGCTGGAACGTGCGGAACACGCCCGGGCTCGCGGCGCCATCTCCCGGGCCGTCGTGCGCGGGTACGGGGCGGCCTCGTCCAGCGATACTTCGTCCCCCGTCGCCCCGAGTGAAGCCGGCCTCGAGCTGGCGCTGCGCGCCGCGCTGGCCGACGCCGATGTGACTCCCGGCGACATTCAACACGTCAACGCGCACGGCACAGCGACGGTCATGAACGATCTGGCGGAAGCCGCTGTGCTGCATCGCGTCTTGGGAGATCACCCGCTGGTGACGTCCACCAAGGCCATGACCGGGCACACGCTTGGCGCCGCCGGCGGCATCGAGGCTGCCTTCACCGTCCTCGCCCTTGAGGACCAGTTGGTGCCGGCAACGGTGAACCTCAAGACGCAGGACCCGCGCGTACCGGTTGAGGTGGTAACCCAAGTTGCCAAAACTGCGCGTCTGGACTGCGCGGTGAGCACCTCGCTCGGCTTCGGCGGGCATAACGCCGCCCTCGTCCTCACCCGCGTCTGAGACGGGAGTAAGCATGACCGAGGAACATGTCCGCACCCTGTCCGTGCAAGGTGTGTCGTATACCTACCGGGTGCTGCAGCCGTCAGCCCCCACCGTAGAGCCCGTCATCCTGCTGGGCGGAGTACTGCAGGGCATGTACGACTGGGGGTACCTGGAGAGCACCGTGACGCCCAGGGCAAGCATGGTCACAGTGGATCTGCCCACTGTTGATCCCGGTGCCCTCCCAGCGGACCGGGACGATGTCGACACCCTGTGTGGCGGACTCGAAGGCATCATCGCGGACCTCGGTGCCACCCGCGTCAACCTCTATGGCTACTCCATGGGAGCGGCCGTCGCCTTTCAATATGCGCAGCGCCATCCTGAGCGCGTCACACGGCTGCTCATCGGAGGGGTGCGATATCAGCTCACGCCGGAGGTGTTGTCCCATTTGCGACGTGCCACCGACAGGGCGAGAGCAGGTGACGCAGAGGGCTTCGCCACCCTTATGGCCGCTGATCTGCTGTGCCTCGACGAAAACCACCATGTCCACCGCCGCGACCTGGCTCTCGGCTACGTGCTGCGTTTCATGCGCAAGGCTGCCCGCACGCCGCGCTACGTCGACCTGATCGCCAGCGCTCTGACGAGCCGACACCACTCACTTACAGGAGGCCTGACACGGGTGCCTACCATGGTGTTCAGCGCTGAACACGACCACCTCCACCCTCCTGAGCGGCAGCAGGCTTTT
This sequence comes from Streptomyces sp. NPDC002884, assembly GCF_040295245.1. Taxonomy (NCBI): domain Bacteria; kingdom Bacillati; phylum Actinomycetota; class Actinomycetes; order Kitasatosporales; family Streptomycetaceae; genus Streptomyces; species Streptomyces sp. NPDC002884. The sequence goes on from NZ_JBEOVB010000033.1 coordinate 21,696, forward strand.
GCCGCGACGATCGAAGGCAGCCAGTTCGTCACATTCCCTGACTGCGACCATATGCTGCCATTGCAGCGCCCCGAAGCCGTCACATCCCTGGTGGCCTCCTTCCTCATGAAGGAATGAAGTTCGTGCTGCGGTGTAGTTCGGCCTGGATGATCCCCCCGTTCATTCAGCCCGAACCCGTGAGGGACCGCATGACACTGCCGGGGCCAAGACCCGCTCCACCACCGAGCCCCACGTCGTCACGGACACCGCGCCGCCCCTCGTGCGGGTGAATCCCGGGCCCACCCATCCCCGCCCGCAGTTACTCCCTGCGGGTGACGGTTTGTCAGTGCTGCTGCCTACCGTCCAACTGGTGACAACTCCCTTGCGCCCTGGCGGCGCTCGTTACCCAAGGCGGTGACCTCATGAGCCTGACCTCCGGTTTACTGTCCACGCACCCCGCTGCACCGGTTTCTGGACCGTGGACTGTCGGCCTGCCACCCGTTGCGCAAGAGCTTCCGCGCCCGGGGTCGGTGCGATCAAATGCTGCTGCCGGGCCCCGGCGTCAGTACGGCGATCGACTGGCTGCGCCCGGCGTTCACGGCTGCCGACCCCGTCGACCAGGTCGTGCGCACCGGCAACCGTGCCTGCCGACACCTCCAACTCTCAGTATCAGCGGGCAGTTGCAGACTCAGTGCCGGGCCGTCAGTCGCTTCAGTCGCTTGGGTCGCTGCACGGCGGAAGCTGAAGCTCGAGCAGCGACTGAAGGCGCAGCGACTGGGCGACTGTTCGGTCGCTCCCCCTGCAAGCATGAATGCGCAGGTCAGCGCCATGAAGCAGGGTGCGCAGCGACTGAAGCGACTCAAGCTCGGAGTATATGAGGCACTTATGTGTGTGCGTGTGCGTTATATATAGGAGGCTTCAGTCGCTTCAGTCGCTGTTCTGGGTGTTGCATGGTGACCCACCTGGGGTTTTCCGTGAACTGGAACAGCAGCGACCGAGCCCGTTCGGTCGCTGCCACGTCCGCTGAGTCGCTCCCGATGCACCTCCGATCCCATAGGGATACGGCATCAGGGTTCCTTTGCACGTGCTCCAGGACCTCATGCTCGACATTCGCTACGCTGTGTCCGTCGTTGAGTCGCTTCGGTCGCTGATGGGGGGTGCAAATGCTTGCTGAGCTGCGCTTTTCTGGCAGCGACTTACGGCCGCCTGTCTCTGAGTCTTCAGTCGCTGCCACTCTGGCCACCGCCAGCTGGTGCGCGCGCCGCGGCTGGCCCGTGCACCCCCTCGCCGCCGGCCGCAAGACTCCGGCCGGGAACTGCACCCAGTGCCGCACCACTCCGCACCCTCCTGCGCAGTGCCCCTGCTTGGCGGCAGGCCGTTGGTGCCACGGCTTTCACGCTGCCACTCTCGACCAGCGCCATATCACTCAGTGGTGGGGCGCCCATCCTGAGTTCGGCGTCGGCGTCGCCTGCGGTCCAGCCAGCCTGGTCGTCATTGACATCGATGCTCACCCCACTCAGCCGCCCACCAGGGACCGGATCCTGCCGGGGATCCCCATAGGCGACCACGTCGATCTCACCGGTCTGGCCAACGGCTTCCATACCCTGGCCGTCCTGGCCGCCCTGCGCGGCGAGCGCAGCCCCGCAGAAGACGAGACCACCCTGCGAGTCCGCACGCCCTCTGGCGGCCTGCACGTCTGGTACCGGATCGCCGACAACCGCCGCTGGCGCTGCTCGGCCGGCTCCAGCCAGGGCACCGCGCTTGCCTGGCAGGTCGACGTCCGAGCCCACGGCGGCTACATCATTGCCCCAGGCACCACCACCCACGACGGTTCCTACACTCCCGTCGACAGCGTCCGTGAGCCGACCGCCTTGCCCACCTGGCTCGCCCAGGAGCTCGAGCGCACCGGCCACCTGCCGACCCCCAGCGTCCCTGCGCCCCGCCCGGTCCCACCACGCGCGCAACAGGCAGTGCTTGCCTCAGGTGGCGGCCGCGACACCACCCAGCGCCTGCTCGCCACGGTCCTCGCCCCCGTCGAGGCCTGCGGCCAAGTCACCGAAGGCGCAGGGTTCTCCGGCACCCTCAACCGTGCCGCCTACACCCTCGGCGGCCTCGTCGCCGCCAGCCGGCTCACAAAAGAAGATGCCGAGGCCGCCCTTACCCAGGCCACGGCCGCCGCTCGCCCGGGCCAACAGCGCCGCGCCGCCCAGATCATCCGCAGCGGCCTGGCCGCCGGCAGCCAACACCCCCTCCACGCGCGAAGGGGGCCCCGATGACGTCCCACGGAAACGAAACCGAGGCGCTCTTCAAGTTCGACCCCGAAGCCGTCGCCGCCCAGATCCTCGACCAGCCGCGGACCTCCCCGGCTATCACCGTTGCAGTGCCTGCCCAGACGGCCTCTTCCCGGGCGGCCGACGGAGAGGCGACCCCTGCTGGACTGTTGCCCGACACCCTCACCGACCGGGGCAACGCCAAGCTGTTCGTCAAGCTGTACGCCAACGACTACCGGCATGTTCCTGGGATCGGCTGGTACCGATGGGACACCACCCGCTGGCAGATCGACGAGGACGACACCGTCCTGTGGGCAGCCGGTGACCTCGCCGAGGCCATCGCCGCCCACGACCCACGCGGCCTGTTCACCACCCAGGCCCTGCAACAACACCGCCGTCGCGCCCTGTCCACCACGGGCATCAACGCCATGCTCATCCAGGCCAAGTCCGCCCCCGGCATGGTCCTCAACGCCGCGCTCCTGGACGCCGACCCCTACGCCCTGTGCACCCCCGACGGCATCGTCGACCTGCGCACCGGCCTGGTGAAAGTCCCCGACCCGAACAAGGATTTCCACTCCCGTTCGACCACTGTGGGCCCCCAGTCGCTGCCCACGCCCCGCTGGGAACGCTTCCTGACCGACACCTTCGGCGCTGACGCCGAAGACCGGCAGATGATTGCCTACCTGCAGCTGCTGTTGGGCTACTCCGTCACCGGCGACGTCGGCGGCCAGGTCCTGCCCTTCCTCTTCGGCTTCGGCAAAAACGGAAAATCCGTCCTGCTCGACGTCCTCATGAAACTCTTGGGTGACTACGCGGACGCGGCGCCGCCCGGCTTCCTGATGGCCCGCCCCTACGAAGGCCACCCCACCGACCTGGCCGAACTCCACGGCCGACGCGTCATCGTCTGCTCCGAGGTCAAGCACGGCGACAAGTTCGACGAGGCCCGTGTCAAGCTGCTCACCGGCGGAGACCGCATCAAAGCCCGCCGTATGCGGCAGGACTTCTTCAGCTTCGAACCCACCCACAAACTCTGGCTGCTGGGCAACCACCGCCCTGAAGTCGGCACCGGCGGCTTCGCGTTCTGGCGCCGCATGCGGCTGATCCCCTTCGAGCGGATCGTCCCCGACCACCGCAAGATCGACAACTTGGCGGACATCCTCGTCACTGAGGAAGGCCCCGGCATCCTGGGCTGGCTCATCGACGGCGCCCGCCGCTACCTCGCCGGCGCCCGCGACCTCACCGGCCCTGAACGCGTCCGCATCGCCACCACCGCGTACGCGGAAACCGAGGACCACACCGGACGCTTCTACGAAGAATGCTGCATCCTCGGCCCCGAACTGCGCGCCGAGCAGACCGCGTTCTACACCATCTATCGGACATGGTGCCAAGATGAAGGGGCACCGGCCATGTCCTCGCGTGCCTTCGCCGCCCGCACCCGGGAACTCGTCGGCCTCGCCTCGCCCAAGCAAATGATCCTGTCCAACCAGCGCAAGCACTACCCCGGCATCGGACTGCTCACCGACCAGGAGAGGGACAACGAATGAGCTCCCTGATCGACGAAGCCGAGATCAGTCACGAAGCCGACATCGTCTGGCTGGAAGACACCACCGATCTCGACTACGTCCGCCAGAGCCTGGACCGCCTGCCGACCCGCAAAGGGAGGCCGGCCTACCACCGCGACGGCCGCATGGTCGGCTATGCCCTCCTCGACACCACCGCCAAAGCCTCCCGCGCCTCCGGTACTTTCCGCCGCCGCGTCTTCTGGCTCCTGCCGCACGACCGCGACACCGAGCCCGAGGGCCTGTACGCGAGGAGTGCCCCCGCCGAGGCCGTGGACCCTCGCACCCTCGAACCCCGAGTCAAGGGCTACAAGACCGAACGCTCCGAAGGCGGCCCGCCCTCCACCGCCATGCAGGAACTCGGGATAACGCTGCCGCTCTGACCGTGGAGTGGAACCGAACCCGGAAGAGCCGGGCTACAAGCGGCTCCGCAAGAAGGGCTCATGGGGCATGGTCTCCGTCGGCCGGTGCTTGACGTGGAGCGTGCCAGCCTCGGCGCCGTCGATGTCGACGATCTGCCACCCGTTTCCAGGTTGGCGCTGGCGTGCCATGCCCTCGAGCTGACACTGGATCAGGACGTCGTGCAGGTCAGGGGCCAGGTCGGCGAGGACGTCGATGCCTTCGTGTAGGTAGCCGGTAGCCGGTGGCCTGGGAAACGCCGGCGTCGCGGGCCAAGCAGTGCACACAACCGCGGTCGCGGAACCAGCGCAGCACCAGCACGGCCTGCCGAAACGGTCCCAGCGCCCGGGAGCGTCTGGGAGTTCCGATCTGGCGCCGGTGGTTTTCCAGCAGGCGAGCGAGGAACTCCGTCACGTGGTGCGGGACGTCGAGCGTGGCGACATAGGTGATCAACGAGCAGCCTCCGGTTGCTACGGACATGATCTTGGCGGACCTGTCCGGCCAGGGGATTCACGCCCGTCCGCCGCCATGTCCCGCCCGATCCGTACCGGTCGAGATGGTTCGGTGTCTGCGTTTGAACCGAATGCCCAGTGGATCTCACAGCCGGGGCGTGGCTTGCCGGCCGTGCACAAGGGAGAATCCCGCGGTCGGTCGCGCTTCCGACGCAGTACCGTGGGCCGGTGGATGAGATGCCGGCTCCGACGCCGGGTATGACGGTCAGTGTTCGGATGCGCCAGGACGTGGTGATCGTCGATCCGGAGCGCTTTGTCGCTTCGGCCCGCGCGGCGTACCGCGAAGCCTCCCCTGAAATCACCGAGGAGAGGGCAGCCGAGGAAATCCGTGATGTCTACGACGCTGTGTGGGCTCTGCTGGACCGCTTCGGTCGACTCGCAGCCGACGCACCAGCGTCCGCCGGGCTCCCGGGCCAACGAGTTCTGGACCGCCCAGACGGGCTCTCGCCTGCGGGCGAGTGGAAGCGCATCGTGCTGAACGATCCGCAGCCACTGCAGGACTACGGCTGTTTCATGCCCGAGGGGTACGACCCGTTCGCCATCCCGTCAGGGGTGTGATTCCGTCCACTGGTTCGCAAGATCATTTCTCTGAGAAAACCTCACTGAGCATCCTGGTAACCACTGAGTATGCCAACTGCCGCTGGACTCCACACTCGCAAACTACGACCTCGCCGAATATCAGGCTGAGACGACGACAGCCCCCTGATCTGAAAATCACCGCCGGAACCCATGATCCTTGCGGGGACGTTGTTGCCATGATTGGCGGGCACGTGCCGTTGCTGCCAGGGTGTCGATGAGCCAGCTGAGCGTGTTCAGCGCGGAGGCGGAGGCGGAGGCGGAGGCGGGCAGGTGGAGCAGGAGGAAGACGGCCCGACGCAGTCGAGGGGTCCGTGCCGCGCAGGGGCGGTTTTGTTCCTCATACTCTTGCGCCAGAGCCCATCTTCGATGGCCCTGCCCGTGCTGGGAGCCCTTCGGTCTCTATGGTTCCGGACCAGCCCGGTGCCTAGTGGGGCCGCCTCACAGCACACTTCCCCTGAGCGAAACTTGGCGTCGATGGTGGTTGGCGGGGCAGACCCTCCGCGGTGAGACGAAATAGGGCGTGACGAAACTTGAGCCGGGTCGTTGAACTGGTAGCGGTAGGCACGGCGCGTCCGCGCTCGGACGGCTTTTGACCATTTTCTTCCCTTCGGTGGTCGGCAGCTGTCGGACATCGGCCGCTCCTGCCGTCACTGGGGACGGGCCTACTGGCCCGGGGCTGGCCACCCTCTAAACCGGCCGACCCGGGGCTTGTCCCTCCACCAGTGGCGGGGGACAGGCCCCGGACTATTGCTGGGCACAGAAGCTGATTCGGGCGTAAGACGCAGGTTGAGGTACCGCAGGCATCTCTGGTGAGGTGGACGAGTCGCTTGTAGCAGCAGAGTGCGGCGGCGAGTCCGAGAAAGTCCAGGTAGTTGCGGGGATTTCGTTCGTAGCGTGGGCTGAGTCGTCGGTAGCCGGACAGCCAGGACATCGTCCGCTCGATGACCCAGCGTCGTCGTCCTAATCGTTCGCTGGACTCGATCCCTTTGCGGGCGATGCGCACGCCGATGCGCTTCCATCTGAGCCATCTGCGCAGATCGGCTCGGGCGTGGGCTCTTTCGGCGTGGAGGCGCTGGGGCTTGAAATGGCGGCCGCGGTGGGGGTCGCGTCTCGTTTGGTGACCCTCGATCATGGGCTTGAGCCCTTCGCTGCGTTCCGTCGCCCTGCGGCCGCACTCTCGAGGGCGGGATCAGCGGCTTCGCAATCTCCCACAGCCCGTCCGGAACAATCCAACTCCACGTACCCCGCCCCATGCACGGACCAACGACCGCCTCACCACGTAGGCCACTTAAGCGCTTTGGCTGAGGAGCGGGAACCTGAGGCGGCGCACGGTACCCGTTCGGGGACTCATCATCTGACGACGCCTACCGGTCACCCGACTCGTCGCGGAACACGACCACGCCGCCTGTCGCCAGTGAACCTTCAGAACCCGCCGACGTATTTGTTCCCTGGTTCGAGCCGGGACTGCCCGGCCAGGACGTGGCGGTTGCTGCCCGGCCATGCGCTGACGACCGGGCTGAGCCCCGCTATTGGGCCGCGTCGACCCGCACGTCGGGGGAGGAATCAATCACCGCCCGCGACCCGGTTCTAGCTTCTTCGCGGCTCTCGGCTTCCTCAGCAGCAGAGGGTTCGGCTCGTCCCACACGCAGGCTTCGTTCCAGGCGGTAATACATCGCCAGCAGGATGTGCCCGGTCGAATCCCGGCTCCAGGGCAGGTGCTCCCACCCAATCGGTGTCTGCTGCGCAGAGGATCCCGCAACAGCGCCTGTCGGTCCGAGATCTGCGGTCTGACCTCGGCCGGCTTCGGGCCTGGCTTGGGCAGCAACAGTTCGACGAGCGATCACAGTTCGTCCGAGAGATCCGCGGCCGCAATTTTCTCTTCGCCACGACTGGAGCACTACCAGACCGAAAGTCACATGATCGACGAAACCTGTCAGGACCTCTTAGCCCAGCACGACGACTTGGAAGGCGGCACGCCATAACCCTGTTGCTTTTCCAGCGTTTGTAGATGTGCGGGTAATTACCCGCGGTGATGTTAGGAAGGTATGGATTATGAGACGGGCTACTCTAAACCGCGTGCTCGCCGTTGCCGCAGCATCCGGCGCGATGGCACTTCCCGCGTCCGCCGCCTTCGCGGCCGACGGTGCTGACGCCGGAAGTACGGCGGCCGGATCGCCCGGGGTGCTTTCTGGGAACAACATCCAGGCTCCGGTGTCTGTGCCGGTAAACCTCTGCGGCAACACGGTGGACGTCGTGGGGCTGCTCAACCCGGCCATGGGCAACGTGTGTAAGAACACGGACACGGTAAAGGCTGACGGCGCGGAGACCGACGGCAGATCGGACTCGTCAAGCGAAACCTCGGCTTATGGCCGAGTCACGGACTCGCCCGGGCTGATCTCAGGCAACGGCATTCAGCTCCCGATTGATCTGCCGGTGAACGTTTCCGGGAACAGTGTCAACGTGGTCGGCGTGGGTAACCCAGCGATCAACAACCAGTCGGTCGTCGACCATGGCCTCTCTCACCCCCACGTCCCCCGGCAGACTCCGGCCCCGAAGCCCCAGGCATCGCAACCCCCGCCCCCTCGGCATCAGGCCGTTCCGTCCATCCCGGACCCGACGACGTCCACGCTGGCCCACACTGGAGCGGATCTGGCTGTCCCTGCCGTCGCCAGCGGCGCCGCGTTCCTCCTTGCGGGTGCCATCTTGTACCGCCGCTTCCGCCCGGGTTGCTGACCCGGATGCCGGTAGAGCCCCATCGGGCGTGTCTGGTGGGGCCCAAGCGGGCTGTCAGCGTCCGGCCGCCCTGCGCGCCGTGGTATCGACGTGAGCGCTTGGCCGCTGGAGCAGCTCCTGCCGCACACGATGTGTGGTTGCTGCGGCTCTCCGAGCCGCATAGGTGAGGTGGAAACCGGCCGCTCGCCATGTACTGACGATCGAGCAGCGAGCGCTGTGCTCCTCGTTGCGGATGCGTACGGGCATGAATTCGGTGATTCGCAGCATTCAGGTGCAACACCGACCCGTACTGGTCATGGCTACATGACTTCCTTGGCCGGCGGGTAAAGCAAGCATTGAGATCCGACGCGCGGAGAAGCTCGGTCTGTGTGTGTCATGGCATGCAACAGATTCATTGCAGTGCGAGGAGAGTAGTCGGCTGGCGCGCAACTTCTAGGGCATAGCATCGTTGGAGTATGTGCGTTCCCTTTCCTGGGCCCCAGGAGGTAATGGCGACTCCTCCTGGGGCCCGGATGGTTTGATCAGCTCAGTAATCGGGCTGCCTGCCACGAATGCCCCAGACGCCGCAGGTCCGGCCTCAGCCTGTGGGGGCGTGATTCCTCCGACGCCCGGAAGGCGCGACCTTCGGGGGATGACGCCCCCGCCCGCCTCACCGGGTCTTGTCGGCCTGCTCCCGGACTGTGCGGTTGATCCGGTCGAAAGGGTTCGTCATCGCGGGAGAGAGGCGTTCATCATCGCCGATGCCGCCCACGCGATGCCACACGGCGGCCGATCGGCGGCGAGGACGAGACGATCGCCGAACTGCTGATCGTCGGCTCCGACGACGACCTGGCCGGCGACCACCAGGGCCGCGAACCGGTGTCACGGCGTACTCAGGTGGATCCACCTGTCGTTGGAACGGGTGCTGGGGCCGCGGCTGCAGCACCCGGCTGTCCTCACGCTGCATGGAACGGTTCGGGTCCCCGGCCAAGATCCGCAGGGCTGGCATACGGCGGCTGGTCACCCTGCTGCGGCCAACGCGCCCAGGATGGCCGAGCGCTAGAGGTTGTCCTGCATGGGGTTTGAGTCATCGGTTGAGGCCCATGTTGTCAGCCGGGCGATGGCGAGCATGGCCTGGTGAACACTGTTGCCCTTGCGGCGGGAGTCGCGGAGAATCGTGTGGTTCTTCAGCCGGGACAGGGTGTGTTCCAGCCGGGCTCGGGCCCGGCGATGGATGGTGTTCTAGGCTCCTGCTCCGGGCTTGACTTGCGTCTGGTCGTCTCGTCTGCGGTGCGGGATGAGTAGGCCGGTGCCCTGGTAGCAGTCGTCGGCGATGACCGGGGCACTGTGGCAGGCCTGGTCGACGCCGGACTCGGAGAAGGCCTGACAGTCGTTGCGGCTGCCAGGCAGCGGGAGGCCGATCGCCACTACCAAGCGGCTGTTAGCGTCGATGCCGACCTGCAGATTGGTCGTATACCGATGGTTCTTGCTCGAGGCGGCGATGCTCCTGTCCTGCATGGGCACCAGGGTGTCGTCGACGATGTAGACGGTGTCCTTGCGCGGTCGGCGGGCCGGCGAGATGGCCAGCAGCGGTGCGAGGTGATCGAGGACGCGGTCGGCTGCGGACTTCGAGACTCCGAACAGCGGCGCCACCTGCCGCAATGTGAGGTTCGTGCGCCAGTACGTTGCTACCAGCAATACCCGGTCCTCCAGCGGCAGCCGCCAGGGACGGCCTCGTTGGACGTCGCCGCCACGACGCCGTACCAGCGCCACCAGTCTCGCGAACTGCACTTCGGTCAGCCCGGAGAACGGCTCGATCCACTTCGGATCACTCGCTGAGATCACCCCACCCATGCCCAGCCAACGCACCAACCGCCACACCAGTTATGGGACAGCCTCCAGTCGAGGACATCTTCACCGCTCTGGACGAGTGCCGACTGGGCGGATCGAGGAACTACTGGAGGCTCACCCATTTTCGAAGGTCCTGACGTCGATGCTGGGAAGAGGAAACAAGCAGTTCAAGCGCGCTTTCTTCCCTCCGGGTTTGCGGCACTTGGCGACCCGGCCTCGCGGGCCTGCTAATGACAAGAAGACAGAACACAACGCACCCCCGTTGCCCTTGCCAAAGACATGGGAGTACCCCCCGCCTGCGTTGTTCACGTGAGCACCTACCTGCCTCTGCGCATCACCCGGCACGCCGACAAGCGGCCCCGGCGCGGACGAGACCGACGAGGTGAGTGCGCTCACAGGCATCGACCCAGGGCGGACTCGACGAGCTTCGGGGCGTGGGGGACACGGTCGGCGACTTGACATCCCCACAGACACGCCGCTGGGGTCGCTTCTGACCCGGAAGGCATCAGGGACGAGGCGAGACGGAAGGCAGGTCGGCGGCGAGTCCAAGGAAAGCGGAAGCGGCGCGAACGCTTCATGCGTCCACGCCGCTTCCGTGCAGTCCGAATTTAAGTGATGATGCCGACTAAATCGAAAAGGTTTGCAGGCAAAAGGCCTTGCGTCACGCGTAAAGGCAGTGGCGCTGCGCCGATGGACTGCAGGGCGCGAGTTCGAGGTCCGTCAGAACGCGCGGCTGTTGCAACCCATGTTGGAACCGAGGTGGCTCTTCTGAGCGCCCGCAGCGCCTTCCCCGTTCAGCAGGTTGCCAGCCACGCCGGTGAGGGCGCCGATGCTGCCGATCACCTCGATGTTCATGTCGTGCGAGCGGCACTCGATGCCCTGCGTGACGTCGATGCTGTCGATGTCGTGGCCCGGCTCGCCGTGTGCGAAGGCGGTGTTGGCACCCAAGGAGCCGACACTGCCGAGGAGGGCGCACAGAAGAACTACCTTGTGCGAGGTGCGCATTTGAAGCTCCTTGAGAGAAGTGTGGGGACCTGACATGTTGAGTCAGGACTGCGGATGTGCAGGAAGCGGGCTGTCAGCCGATTCGGGGAAGCCCCAATTGCCCGACGGGAGGTGCCGCGATCTGTCCGAGGCCAACCGGAGCCAGCTGCGCTGCGCTCGCGGGCGTGATCGTCGGGTTGACGAGCGGGTTTACCTGAGGGTTGAGCTGCGGGTTCACCTGCGGGGCGACAATCATCGGGGGCTCTGGGCCGAATGCCTGGGGTACTGCTACCTGCGGGGCCACTTGCGGCATGATCTGCGGCATGACCTGCGGCACGACCTGCGGCGGGGCGGCCTGTGGCGGAGGGGCGGCCTGCACCTGCTGTGCGGGTGCGGCCTGTTGCGGGTTCGTCGAGCTGGAGGCTTGGGCCGTTCCCTGCGATGAGGCCGAGGCCGAGGCGTATCCCGTCTGCTGTGGTCCTGACGGGGCGGCTTGTGGGGCTGCGGCCGCAGTAGTTGGCTGATCCGGAACCGATGCCGGAGTGGCACTGGGGTGCCCAACCGGCGAGTCGGCAAAGCTGCCGCTGGCGCCGATGCCGGCCAAACCGCTGGCCGCTGCGACGACGAGCGCGGCCTTGTGAAGCTTCCGCATGAAACCCTCGGCCCTTCGTTACCTGAAATTTGAGTCCATTGCATTCAAAGCGGTCACGCGTGCCGTTGGTGCGTCACTCGCATCGCGCCGGAGGCTACGGTTGTCTCGAGGAGCACGCGGACTTCGTATCGGAGCTGGCAGCAGATCCTCTACCTCTTGCCTGGTTTACGGTCGCTGCCCTCTCCTCCGAGGAACGAGGCTTCGGCGCCGAGGTCACGGCACTCAGCGACTCGTCACCCATTTGCCGAGTGCGGACCCGGGCGTCACAGGTCGCACGCCCTGCATCAAATGGGTGACCACGCCCCCGCACCCGTATCGAGTCCGTGTCTATTTCGTTCCCCACGGGGCGATAGGAATGGTCCATCGCAGCCGAATTAGGGCAGCAAGGACAGCGAGACTGCGCTGCCCCATCGGCCATTAGCTTCCGTGCACAGGTCAATTGAAGAGCCGAGGAACTCATGCGCATGCTTCACAAGGTCGCGCTCGTTGCCGCAGCAGCCGGCGGCCTGTCCGGCGTCGGCGCCGGCCCAAGCTCCGCAGTCACCCCGTTCGTCCACAACGGCGCTGCACCGACCCCGGTTTCGCAGCCTGACGCGCAGGCCGCCTCGGCGTCTTCCGCTCAGGCGACCGCGCAGACCTATGGCTCGCCGGCTCCGCAGCAGGCAACACCGTCGCGAGGCACTCAGGTTTCCCCGCAGGTCAACCCGCAGCTGAATCCGCAGATCAGCCCTCAGATCTCTCCTGAAGCGCAGCAGAAGGCACAGGGCTCTTCAGCGGAGCAGACCAACCTGTTCCGCCCCTACCAGGAGTGCAGCCCGCAGACCCTGCTCGACGCGAACGTCCCGGTTGCTCTGCTTGCCGCATCCCAGACTCACGGCGTTGAGTGCACCCAGGCCAACAGCCAATCGAACTCGTTCGCCAGCGTGCAGCAGCACTGACAGACAGCCACGTCGACACCAGGGCACGGATCGTGGGCGACCGGGCCCGGCTGGCCCTGCGATACGGCTTTCGGTGCTTCCCCTGGCAACAGGAGGTCGGCGTGTCATTGTCTATTTCGCGGCATTTGTCGCTACTCTTCCGCACTGTAAACGCGATCTGTCACAGATCGTAAGCACTCACACCAATCGGAGATGAAATGCGCAAGCTTCGCAACGTTGCAGTCCTGGTCGCTGCCCTCGGCAGCATCGGACTCGTGGGCGGCACGGCCTACGCCGGCGGTCACGGCGGCGAGGATGGCGGCGACCAGTTCAACATCACGCAGAGCTCCACCTGTAAGTCGCACGACCTGAACCTCGACGTCCTCGGCCAGGTCGGCGTGCTGAACGGCCTGCTGGGCAACGCCCTCAACGGCGAAGGCAACCCGGGCGCCCAGTCCACCGACATCGGCTCGACCATGGGCTGCAACAACAGCGCCTTCTGAAGTCCCCTCCGGCGTAAAAACGTCGAACAGTGAATGGTCCCGGCACTGGGACTCAGGCAAAGTGCCGGGACCATTCACGTGCGCCGAACCACTTCCGCGGCGGCACAGCGTAACGCTGGACGCTTCCAGGTACGCCGTTCTGGCGCCGTTGAACCCTTCGCATCAAAAAGGCGATCCTCACAGATCGCATTCACCTCACTTCTTCTGGAGATGACATGCGCAAGCTCCGCACGGCCGCCGTCCTGATGGCCGTACTCGGAAACGCCGCACTCATGGGCGTCGGCGTCGCCCACGCAGATCAGGGATGGGACAAGGGCGACGGCGGCTTCAACATCTCGCAGCACACCACCTGTCAGTCGCACGACAGCAACATCGACATCCTTGGTCAGGTCGGCATCGGCAACGGGCTGGGCGGCAACCTGCTGAACGGCGAGGGCAACCCGGGGTCCCAGCAGACGTCGCTGGGCTCAACCATGGGCTGCAACAACAAGATCGGCTAAAGGCTCGCAGAAGAACAGCATGCGGGCGAGTGACTCACTGACCTGCATGGTCAAGTATCAAACCCACCGTTCGAGTGTCTGCAAGCCCCAAGCTTGGCGCTTATGGGCTGGGCGTCGAACACGGCCTCGCACTTGCTGATGGGTTTGTCCGAGTTTCGGACGCAAAAGCGGCCTTCGCCTGATCCTGTGCCCAACAGAGGCATGGAATCAACGCGAAGGCCGTAGCTGTGCGCTCTGTCGCCACACGGCGTCCCACGGGATGCGTGCCGAACTGTCACGTTTTCAGACGGAGCTCTACGGCCTGTTCCGGGCGCCGCGATGCGCTGTTCGAGCAGTGATGCCCTGCTGCGCGCGGATGGTCCGGTGAGGTCCTTGGTCAAACCGGGGATGGTACGACGCCCGTGCTCACGGTAGTCAACGAAGAGAGAACGACGTCACACGGTTCCCTGATTGACTGGATCGTCCGCGAAGGCGCGCGGCAAATGCTGGCCGACGCGCTGGAAGCAGAAGTCAGCGCCTGCATAGACGAGTTCGAAGAGCAGCAGGACGATTCCGGCCGCCATCTGGGCGTGCGCAAGGGCTTCCATCAGACGCGGAAGGTCACGACCGCCGCCGGGTCGATCGGAGTGAAGGCCCCGCGGGTCAACGACAAGCGCGTCGACGAGGCCAGCAGCGAACGATAGCGGTTCTCCTCGGCGATCCTGCCGCCCTGGGCCCGCAGAACCCCGAAGATCAGCGACCGCTGCTCTACTTGCACGGTCTGTCGTCGGGTGACTTCGTGCCTGCGCTTGAGCAGTCCGCGTGCCTCTCACCTGCGACAGTCACGCGGCTGACCGCGCAGTGGCAGGCCGACCACAAGGCGTTCATGGACCGCGAACCGTCGGCCACCGACTACGGCTACGTCTGGGCTGATGGCGTTCACCTGCGCATCCGCCTGGAGGGGGCAAAGGCCGCCGTCCTGGTCATGGCCGACGTGCGAGCCGACGGCACCAAGAACTGATCGCGATGGCCGACGGCTATCGCGAGCCTTCCGACGCATGGGCAGGACGGCTGTGCCCGCCGGGGCATGCGGCCCCCGTTCTGTCCGTCGGCAACGGGGAGCTCGGCTTCTAAAGTTCCTCGAATCCGCACAGGAACGCTTGCGGGCTGTGCACGCACCCCACCTCGTCGCCCTGGTCCGGGCCGGCGCCCGGTTCGAACGCGGCCACCTCGTCGCGCGCCCCGAGGCGGTGGCGGCGTGAACCGGCCCACCAACGGCACGTTGCACCACATCGAGCTGTGGGTGCCGGACCTCGACCGCGCGGTCGCCTCTCTCGGCTGGCTGTTGGAGAACGACGACGGCTTCGAGATCGAACTCGTCGCGATCAACCCATCGCAACGAAACTGAGGTCAACCGAAGCACAGATCTTGACGATTACTCGACGAGTGGGCGCTGTTTGGGGTGAAAGCGGAGCCGTAGGGGCCGGAGTTGAGCGCGCATGCTTCTCGGACGGACTGCAGCGTCGTAGCCGAACGCGATCATCGACCGCGGTGGCGTCGCCGCTGCGCCGACGGACGACTAGCGTGTCGCTGACCGTGTTCGTCGGCAGCCCATGGACACCAAGCCTAGGGCAGCCTTCTCCGGGGCCCGACTCGGCACGGGGGCCTCTGTTGCCACTTGGCTTGCAAAAGGATCTTGCCGATGTGCCCTGGTCGGGCCTGACCGATGTGATGACTCGACCGTTCGCGGTGTGTGACGACTCGGCCGTGGATCGTGGACGACGACGTGCGGGCGCTGACCGAACCATTGCTGCCGCCGTGGCCGGAGGGTTCACCGGGGCCGAGACCGGTGCCGGACCGGCTGTGTCCGCAGGGCATTCTCTATGTCCTGCACCAGGACGTCGCCTGGCAACTCCTGCCGTTGGAACTGGGTTTCGGCTGCGGGCCGACCTGCTGGCGGCGCCTGGACCGCTGGCAGAAGGCTGCTGCCTTCGAGCAGTTGCAGCGGATCCTGCTCGCCGAGCTGCATGCGGCCGGCAAGCTCGACTGGACTCGCGCGTGCGTGGACGGGTCCCACGTCCGTGCGAAAAGGGGGTGCCTCAACCGGTCCGTCACCGGTCGACCGGCGGAAGACGGGCAGCAAGCACCACCTGATCTGCGACGGACACGGCATCCCGCTCCACGTCATCACGACCGCGGCCAACGTCAACGACATCACCCAGACACTCAACCTGGTCGACGGCATCCCGCCGGTGGCCGGACGTCCTGGCCGTCCACGACGCCGCCCCGAATCCGTCCTGGGTGACAAGGCGTACGACTCCCGAGCCGTGCGGCGCGAGCTGCAACGACGGCGCATCATGCCGGTGATCTCACGCAAGGGCGCCCCGAACATCCAGGGCCTGGGCAAGCTCCGCTACGTCGTGGAGCAGACCTTCGCCCTGCTCCACCAGTTCAAGCGCCTCGCTGTCCGCTGGGAGCGACGTCTTGACGACGGACTCGTCTCGCTGGCATGCGGCCTCATCTGCTGGAGGTAACTCAAGTGGAAGGTAGCGTGATCACCTGAGGGACTGCTGACTCGTGGGCTCCTGGAGTGGGGCGGCCCCGCACACTGCAGCGATCAGCTTGCCGTCGCCATGGGGTTCACCGACACGCAGGATCTACTCCACCAGTGCCAACGGCTCCGGAAGGCTCTTGGTGAAGACGCCCCACTCGGCGCAGCGGACTGGGCACGGACACTTCTGGCTACAGAGATCGTCTTCGTCAGCGACCTCGCCGGCTCGGGCGTCGAATGGTCAACGACCACAGGGCGCGACGACGCGGCGACGATCAGGATGCTGCGGATGATCCAGCGGAAGCTGGCCCGGACCGTCAGTCCCTACTACGGAAAGCGACCGAGCGAGTAGCGCAGAGGGCCACTCCGTCAGTTTCCACGACTCGCTTTGGCTGCCCCCGGGGCAACGCAGAAGATCCTGTTGCGAGCTCTTAGGGTGGGGACCTGCCGCTCGGAAAATGAAATGGCTGGTCCGGGAATCACTTCCGAACCAGCCATTTCCGTGAGCGCTCAAATGCCGATGTGCGGCTTCTTGAACCCTTCAGGCAGCTTGGCCGTGTTGGAGCACTCCACAACCGCCCCCTCTTTGACAGGTTCGCTGCCCAGCAGTTGATCCTGCTGCGTGACCACGTTCGGTCGGTCTGTTGTCGTGCATTGCTGGTCCTGCTTGATAACGTGCGTGCCGTCCTCGTCGATGTACGTCTCGCCCTTCTGAACGCACATGACGCCCTCCTGCACGGTGGGGCAGTCACCTGACTTTCCCTCAGCAATTGCATGTGTAGCGCCGAGGCAGATGGCAGCGAGGCTTCCGACGAATGCGGCGGCGGCCGCAGTCTTCTGCGAAAAGAGCATGTGTTGCATTCCTTTGTAGTGAAGGATCGGACAGTCCCTTGTTGACCGGCGTCACCTGAGCCGAGATGGTCAAGCAAATGAATCTTTGCCCGCTGGCGGGATGCCTGTAGCCCGGACGCGAACTCAGCGTCCGGGCTACCTGCACTACGGGGTATCACTGAGCGCACCGCGCATAAATCGAGCCGTACGTAACCCCGACGCTGAGTGAGACCCCTGCGGGCCTCTACTTTTAGCTCTGCTCTTAGCCGCTACCGCTTGGGCGCGGAGCCTTCGTGCTCCTGTGCCTGGGCGGGCTGCTCAGGCGCCTGAGCCGGCTGCTCCTGTGCCTGGGCGGGCTGCTCAGGCGCCTGAGCCGGCTGCTCCTGTGCCTGAGCCGGCTGCTCCTGTGCCTGAGCGCGCTGCTCCTGTGCCTGAGCGGGCTGCTCCTGCGGCTGGAAGTAGTAGCCGCCCCCGACGGCCACAGCGTTGGCAGACGAGCTGGCAACGGCCGTGACCGGTACAGGCGCGCCGCCGTCACCGTCGGCGAAGCTGATGCCAGCACCGAGGGCGGACAGCCCCGCAACTGCCGCTACTACGACCGCGGCGCGCTGAAACTTACGCATAGCATGACCCTTTCCTGACCCAGGCATACCGCCCGGATTGACCACTCAAGGTGATCGTAAGCGCACCATGTGTAATCATTCGGGATTTGCGCCCCTTATGTCGCGCCGGTGCCTTTGCGCGCCGTAGAGCGTCAATGAGGCCGTAGCGCGAGGGTTCAGTCATCGCGCACCTCGGGGGAAGAGGCCGGGCAGTTTCCGCTTCCCGTCGGTCGTTTAGGGTGTTCCGGACGCGGCAGGCGAACAGGTCACCTTGGGGCCGAGTTGTGTCGTGCCGTTGCCCATAGCGGCGGGCAGCGTTACGGACTGCACAGGCAGGCAGGTCTCCTGATGAGGAATGGCGCCGCCCTCAGGGCTCTTGCCTTCGATGTGCTGCACACAGATGACGTCCCCTTGGGGGGTCCGAGTGCAACTTCCCTGGTCTGCCGCGACGTGCGCATGCGCCATGCCGGTGGACGCCACGGCGAGCCCGCCGATGAGCCCCGAGAGGGCTGTGATCTTCTTCTTGCTGAACATTGCGATGCGTGTCCTTAATGCGGGCGCCCGGGCGCCCACTCCCTCACGATCGACCGCGCCGCGGGCGTGGTCTGCGACACTGAGCCATTTCCAACTTCCCGCGTCGGCTGGGAAGTTGGCCTGACAGGCAAATGACGCCCCTAGCGGAGGGGTTTTCGACCAAGGGAACCGTCTCCACCAGAGGCTCGCGTGCTTGCCCACCCATTCCGGCATCGACATGTCCGCTCTGCCCTCCGCTTCTCGCCGCGGCTGGCATCACCTTTCTGGGCGGATAAGGGCTAGCACGACAGCCCATCTCCCCTACCGTGGCGGGATAACCCCTCCGCAGGTCGGCAGGCCGTCAACTGCGAGGTCCGGGCACTGTTCGAACAGGCCATAGCCACCCTGATGTCCTGGCGGCTTCTCGGCAAGCTCCGCCGCTCGACGGCCCGGATCACCGGCCTCGTCCAAGCAGCCCGCGCTCCCAATCAGGTCGGCCCGGAATGAGATCAAGGCAGTCGGCCGGCATTCGATCCCTTCGGGCTAGCCCGAAGGGATTACGTACCAACCGTCCCGACGTTGACGCCGCTTACCTCAGCCAGTGAAGGCCTTGTTGTACTGGCCGCAGGTGGTGTCCAGAGTCTGACCGAGACCGAGCACTCCGATCGGGATGTCGTTTTCCGACACCGTCTGCGGGCTGCACTCCTGGTAGGGGCGGTAAACGTCCTGTACCCGCGGCCCGTTGTCATGGGTGTCGGCCACAGCCGTTCCGGCACCGACGGCGGACAGGCCACCGGCCGCCACTGCTGCTGCGATCACGACCTGCTGAAACTTACGCATGGAACCCTCGGTTCTCCATTGCTTACACATGATGGCTAGTTGCCTAGCGTGACTGAATAAACACTAGCAGTAGCTTCCAGTGGCGGGCACACGGAGGTCATACGTGTCCTGGGGAGGAGCCGGACCCGGCGTGGACGCCAACTGGCACTAAAGGACGGCGCTTTGCCGTTCGGCATACGGCAGGGGCGCACAGCAGGCGAAGGTTCGGCACCGCACTCTGTCGCGTCAACCCGTATGACTGGCCAGAGAGTTACTTCAAGACCATGAGCTGGCTCGGCGTGGCCACTCATCGGGTGACGGGGGCGGTGTGCGTAAGGTACGACGCTCCTGTGCCGCTCATTACGCCGGTGCAACAGATGCTCCTATTTTCCGTCAAGCGTCCCGAGTGAGGGTGCGATCGGCGCTGTCAGCGCAGGTGAGCCTTGAAGACTTCACGGACTATGAAGCGTTTGAGGCTGCGGCGGATGTCTCTCCTGTGTAGGCCCGGTGCGGCGGGCGACGTATTCGTGTGCTCGGGGGCCCCGCCGTATGCGGACGACGGCGTGCGGTGGAGAGCGGTGTTGGCGGACCGATTCTCTCCACGGTTGAGCCGGTGGCGGTCCCTGCGTCCAAAGAGACGGGGAGGGGAGTGGCGCCGCACAGATGGGCGAAGGCTGCCTCGGAGCGCAGGCGTCGGACTGTCGCCGACAGCAGCGAGGAGCCGGGCGGCCGTCTCGAGGTCGACTTCATAAAGTGGTCATCAGGCACGGGGCGGCCACTGCGACAAGCATGCTCAACTCGGAGTCATATTCGCTGAATTTACGATCCCGTGCCTGACAACGGCGGCGAGGTGCCGCAAGGTGAAATTGGAGGTTCTGGCCAGGTCTGTGCTGAGGCGCAGTCGGGCGCAGGTAACGATGAGGTCGCTGGTCGTCAGGTCGCACACGCCTGCTAAAAGTGACCTTGACGCACAATCATTGACCGCGACAAGAGTCTGCTGCCAATTGTCGACCACGATGTCTTCCGCATCGCCGACGCGCTGCGAGGCTCCCCGCACATCCCTTTCGTCGCCGACGCCGAACCCGGCCACGAAACGGCCTGGTTCACCGACGCACGCGATGTCGACTACTCCCTGTCCCTGATTGCGGTGTAACCGCGCGAAGACGACCGTCAGGTACGAACCTGACCAGGCCCTACTAGCGCCCGGCAGGCCGCGCCACGGTCCGCGTTCACGTTCAGGTGGACCAGGAGCCGGTCCAGGTGGCGATGAATGTCCGCATTTTTCGGACTTCCTGGTAGAGGCTGAGACCTGCACCATGCTTTTGGTCTCGTGCCAGTCGTTGCAGTGCGCAGAAGACATGGGTGGCGGAGACAACGGCGACGTGGGGATGCCAGCCGTTCCAAATGCGGCCTTCGAAGTGGGCCAGGCTCAGGGCCTGTTTTCATCTCGCGGTAGTCGTGCCCGATGCGCCAGCGCAGCTTGCCCGGCCGCACGAAAGTGACTAGCGGCATTCCGGAGGGCCGGTTCGCCAGCCAGAACTGCACCGACTCGGGCTCGGTGGCGGGCCACTTGGCCAGCAGCCAGCACTCGGAGAGTTCCGCAGTGTCGCCGGTCTTGCGGACGTCGCGTCCGGCGGGCCGCACGCGCAGAGCGACGAACCTCGAAACCATGGGTGTCAAGCCACTGATCCCCTTGTCCGGCTGGGAGTCTTCCGGCAGGACACCGGTCTTGCGACCGTTCCCCCGGCCGCGATGATCAGGTCTTTCATAGTCTGTGCAGGCTCGGGATACTGCGTGCTCGGTGGCCGGCCGGTGCTCGGGTAGGCGGGCTGGACGGTCCAGGCGCCAGCTGGATGAGCAGTGTGGCGGGAGGAAATACGCACCGCGTAGGGCAGGTTGCGTTCTTCCAGGCCGTGGCGGAAGGTGGCGGCATCGCCATATCCGGGATTCGCGACGGCCAGGGGAATGCCGATGCCCCTACGACCAGGTCTCGTCGATCATGTCCAGCGACAGCTGCCACTTCTCACATACCCACCCGGCCAGGGATGCCGCAGCGGGTGCGGCGGGCAACTTCGTCCGGGTCCGCCTCCCGGGAGACCGGATCCCGAGGACGCGGGCAGGAACAGCCGCCAGTTCACCGCGGCCGAGGCATGATCCCGGGCCACGCACAGCGACACGCCGACCTCATCCGCACGACGGTCTCCTGCCGCACCTGGCCGCAGATGATTTCGGCGGCCACCGACTCGAGCTGCTTCAACTCCTCTCGCCCGTCAACGTCCTGGCGGGCGGTGTGCCGCTGCGCCCGCATCGGCCTGTCCGACATACCGAGCACAACCGCCGCCCGCAGGTTGGCCTGACGGTTGAGACACGGTCCGCTTGGTGACGTCATGAGCAGCACCCCCAGAGGTTTGCGCTTGATCGGCGCGGCAAGCGGCAAGCTGCGCGTCATTCGCAGCCAACTCCAGCCAGATGATCCACCGCGGCTCACAGGCGTTCGTCCTTGATTGCACGCGGATCTCCCGTACCTGGACGCGCGACGTCCCGGGCTATAGCTACTGCGCCGACGTCTCCGACATCTCCGGCGCTCTAGTGCATGGCGGTGTGGAGGACCGGCGCGGGGTGCGCGTTGGCGCCGACCCGACGTCATCGGCCCGCGGTCGGAATCAGATGAAGTGAGACGCGGCACGGCCTGAGACAGGGGAAGGGGAGCGCGCTTGCCGCGTCTGCTCCGCTACCGCGACGGCCCCGGCCGGGCGCAACACCAGTATCCGCACAGCGCACGGCTGAATTGCCGGGTTCATCGTCTTGCGACTGGAGGTCGGTCCGGCTACTGCCTGTGGCGGCGCGTGGCCTGTCGTGGTGGCAGGGTCAGTGTGATCTGCCGGACGAGTTGCTGGAAGCATGCGAGGGACGCGAAGGCGGGCAGGGCAGCTCCAGAGATTCCGGTGAGGGTCTTGTCTGCCTGTGCGACGCACAGCATTATCGCGACGGAGGAGAAGAGCAGAACGATGAACCACGAGTGCACGGCTCGGCGTTGATGCAGGGCAGTGCGCAGAATGGAGAGAGAGGCCACCATCCAGGGGCCGTACACGAGAAGGGGCCACGACGGGACCATGCCGACACCCGTTCCGGACGTGATGTTCTGCAGCGGCCTGTAGGCCACCACGCCACTGAAGACGCTGACCATCGCCACGATGACGGCGACGAGTGCGAGGATGAGGAAGCTGCCGGTCTGCAACCACTTGCGCCGGGTTTTTCGGACGTGCATCTTGCGATGCCCGGCAGAAGAACGTTGGGTGGGCGGCAGCTGGGCGGCGATCTGAGCCAGGCTCTCCATAGGGTCGGTGAAGTCGACGCCGGATGGGGGGTCGCTGCGAAGTGGCGGCACCCTGGCCGGCTGCTCCGCCGGAACAGCTTCCTGCATGAGGTAGGCAAGTTCCTCGACCGGGTCCCAGCCCGCGTCGGGTGTACTCAGCGGAACCCCTGCGCGGATGCTGTCGGCCGGCTCTCCGTTCCAGCCAGTTCCCGTCCCATAGGAGTACGCGTCGGAGTACCACTCATGCTGCACAAACGAAGGATTCACATAGTCATGATTCATGGAAGGGTCGCCGTCACGCACTGTTCGCGTGGCGGCCAAAGTTATCCTGGTCGTTCCACCGAGAATTGACCTCCTCCTGCATGGCCTGCAGCAGTCCGAGGAAATCGCGTAGGAGCGGCTCGGTAATCCGATGTTCGGCCCACGCGCCGTCCCCGACGCCGGTGCCCTGTACCGCGAGCGCCGAGTATGTCGCACCAGACGGCCAAGCGTATTTCCCCACTGTCAGATCAGGCGTCGCAGGCAGATTATCCGTCCTCGCGTTGCGCCGAGGCAGGCCCTGGGACGTTTCTTTCGTCATATCCCGCTAACGCCGCTCTCCCGCCTCCAGATGTGCGGCAAATGAGTGACCCTGGTACAGGTGGGCTTTTATTGATCAAGTCCTACGTATTCTACTCTGCACTTTATGGGCCGAGCGGGTTTTCCTCGGATACGCCAGTGCGGTAAATAAGATTCGCCGCCGGTAGAAAGCCACGATCATGCGACCCAGTCTCAGTAGTCGTGTCGTGGTGGAGCGTGGGAGCGTGGCCCTGGATCGTGGGCGATGACCTGTGTGGGGATGAGGGGTTGGATGAGCGTGGTGTGGGCGGCGACGTCGCCGGAATCTGGATTGTTCCGTCCGGTTGAGAGACGTTCAGAGGTGAAGGATCTGTCGGATCGCTTCAACGACCTGCGTTCCCGTGGCCAGGGGTACGTCGAGGTTCGCTCGCCGAACAGGGGGTTTCCGGTGCTGATCCTGGCCTTCCGAGATGATCACGCGGTCGTCCATCTGATGAGTGACACCGAGCGGATGTCTTTGCTCGTAGGAGACGGCACCGTGCCCTCGGGTGCCGAGGTCGAAGTGCCGATCATGGACGACCTCGCCGCGTTCACGGGCGACTTTGTCCTGGATATCGATCGGGCGTGGGACCTGGTGCACGACTTCACCCAGACGCGGGCGGCCGGTCCTCTGGGTGAATGGCGTGAGTTGTAGCCGAAAGCCCGTGACACGATCATGATCGGTGCTTCTTCAGTCGTCTCCAGCAGATAAGGCCGCAGGCCAATGAGATGAAGGCGTCGTGGAGTTCGGTTCGGCGTTCCCAGCGGACGGCGAGGCGCTTGAACTGGTGGAGCAGGGCGAAGGTCTGCTCGACGGCATAGCGGAGTTTGCCCAGGCCCTTGATGTTCGGGGCGCCCTTGCGGGGGATGACCGGCAGGATCCGGCGCTTGCGCAGCTCCTCGCGGTGGGAGTTGGAGGTGCAGCCCTTGTTGCCGAGCAGCGCATCGGGGCGACCTGCGACGGGCGGGATGCCGTCGACGAGGGCGAGGGTCTGGGTGACGTCGTTGACGTTGGCCACGGTGGTGATGACCTTGAGCGGGGTGCCGTGTCCGTCGCAGAGAAGATGGTGTTTGCTGCCCGCCTTCCGCCGGTCGACCGGCGACGGACCGGTGTCGGCTCCCCTGATCACTCTCATGATGTACGGGATCGAGAAGACGGCCGACGAGTGCTGTGCCGGGTCCGCACCAAAACGGTGTACAGGAACCGGCTGCTCGACGCCCAGCCCGTCGCCAAGTGTGGGTGGGGGCACTGCAGCACCACGCCCCTGAGTTCGCCGTACCTCGGCCGGGACCCTATGCGTCAGCCGCGGCTGACGTCGTTCCGCCCTGCGGGTGGTTTGCCGCCATGCGGTCACAGGTGCGCCGCAGTCCGCTCGGAGACTGGGCGGGCGGCGCGCTGCTGCCGGGGCGAAGGGGACTCATGACCGACAACAGGCTTTTGGTCGCGGTACGGGAGCATCCACGGGACGAGGGTGCGGGCGCCGGACAGTTGGTGCGTATCCGTGAGGCGATCGAGGCGCGGGGGTTCGACGTCCGATGGGCGGTCGACGCCGCCGACGCGGAGGCGGTGCTGCGGACGGAAGCGGGGACTGACCGCCGCGCTGGTCGGCTGGGAGCTGCCGGACCGAGGGGGCGCCGAGAGTGAACCCGGTGGCGCCAGGGTGCTGCGTTCCATCGGCCGGCGCTTCCGGGACCTGCCGTCAGGCCCGTACTTGCGGGATTTGCGCTGACAGGCGGCGCAAGAGCCGACGTGGCCGCCCGGGTAGGCGAGAGCGGAGGGGCGGGTTCTGAGATGAGCGCGAGGGAGCGGGATGCATGGGCGGTGTCCCTCGCCGCACGGAGCAGGGCCTTTAGGCAAGATCGTTCGGCTGAAAACCCTGCAGAGCCCTTCGGCGCGTAGGCGACCGCCCTTCACGACCACGCCTTTTCGTCTGCGGCCCGGCCGGCTCTCCCGCCGGTTGGGGCCGCAGATGCTTCCCGCCGTGACCTGACGAGGGCCGCTGACGTTGACCCGATCATGGACGGTTACCAGCATCTTGACCTCGATGAGATCGACTTCGCGCCCATGGAGCACGACGCCGAGCGGCTGTTCCTGTTGACACTGAACGAGACGTATGACCTGCTCAGAGTGCTGCGCACGGCGGCGGAGGTAGGCGGTGCGGTCGCGGGGGAGGCGGACCGTCTGGCGCGCGAGATCGGAGCCCGCATCCCGCCAGAGGACTGATCACACGACCTTTGAAGGCGGCCGGAGGGAGGTCAGGGGCGGGTGCTGAGTTAGCGCGCGTGCGGGCCCCACTGGTTCAGGCAGGGGGTGCCGCGCACCACTGGCACAGGGGGCTGCCGGTGCTCGTACTTATGGGTTTTGCGCTGGCCGGCGGCGCAGGGGCCAGCCTGGCTGGCCAGGCAGGTGAGGGCTGACGGGTCTGGTTCCGAGATCAGTTCCGGGGAAGCGGGGTGCATCGGCAGTGCTCTCCAGCGGCGTGCGGCTGGGCGCCGGGGCCGTCGAATAGGTCGGTGACGTTCAGGCGGGTGTAGGGCTGGCAGTGGCCGCAGGCCGTTGGCGAGTAGGCGTCGGGCTTCGTCGCGGCCGACGGTGCGTCGGCGCTTGCCTGCATGTGGCAGTCGCCGGTGTGGACCCGGGCGGGTGGTCGGCCGGTGCCGATGCCGAGTTCCACCGTCCATTGCGGCGGCTCAGGGCGGCGGCGGCGTCGCTCGGTCTCCGTATGCCACTGCTACGCGGCGGCGATCTTCGCATCGATACGGGCCAGCCACAATGTGTGCCACACCCGCATTCTGCGGAATCAGATACGTCAACCAGAGAGTGGCCAAGGAGGCCTGTGATTTCCATGTCGATGCCGAGGGCGGCGGCTTGCTCGACGAGGTGCTGGCGGTAACCGCCGTCGACCCACATCTTGCGGACGCGGGGATGTTCGGCGGCGACCTGGTCCAGGAGCCGGGTGCCGGCGACGGAGTCCTGCATGCTCGCCGCGGTGACCAGCACAGCGAGGAGAAGGCCGATCGTGTCGGTGACGATGCTCCGCTTCCGTCCGACGATCTTCTTCCCGGCATCGATGCCCTGGCCTGAGGCAAGCACGCCGGTGGAGGTCTTCACGCTCTGCGCGTCGATGGCGCAGGCCGACGCTTCGGCCTCCCGTCCTTTGGCCTCGGTCGAAGCCACCGGCTGGCGGTCGCGCCGGCGCGAGGAGGCCGTCACACTCTTCGAGCACTTGCCGCCGTGGAGCGTCGAACGGGCGCTGTGATCACACCCCGGCCCTGCAGGTGCCGCTGGCGCGGCGGCTCCGGGGCCGGCGGCGGCCGCTCACCGGCTGCCAGCAGGGTCCTCCAGGGCCTGCCGCCACCGTGCGGGCAGGCTCTCGGCGTCGGGAAGTGCTTCGTCGATGCGGAAGCACACACTCGCCTCGCCTGCGTAGACGAGCATGACAACCGCCAGGGGCGCGCCCGGCGGGCAGCACATGACGGGATCGATGCGGTTCACCACCGCGTCGCCGTAGCGAAGTCGCTTGCGCATCACCAGGCAGGAAGCGGCGAGCGTGAACCGACCCCGGGCGGTGGTCAGCCGCACGAGGCGCTTCAGAAGCCAGGCAGGCAGACGGGTGAGGGCCGCACGGAGCACGGCCCGGTGTTCGGGCGACTTCAAAGCCTCGGTAGCTGTGCGGGTATGGGCAAGTCGCCGGGCGAGGGACATGTCACCGCCCGGAAGATCGACGCGGGTCAGGAAGAGGCGATTGCCGGGGACCGCGACTTCGTCGGCCGTGCGCAGGTTGACCGGGATCATGACCGGGAGGGGGGCCTCGGCGACGCGTGGCCACGCGGTGCTCGCCCACCCCGCGATCGCATGGCCCAAGGCGGCGAGGTAGACGTCATTGATGCTCGCATCACCGGCACGCGCCGCCGCCTTGAGCCACGCCACAGGCACCCGGACCCACAGAGTCCGGCGGCGGCTCGACAGGGGCTTTGACGGTGAGCTCCACAGACGGTGCCTTCCGGCATGCCGCAGAAGGACCGTGCTACTCCGCATCACCTGCCACAGCGGGGGGCGCGGAGCGGCAGAAGCTGTCCGCAGCACCGTTGGCGACTGCTCGGCTGGCAGGCCCGGCCCGAAGAGAGCCTCCACGACCGCGACGGCGGTGGCGCCATCCTGGACGGCGTGATGGGTCAGGTAAAGCAGCGCGAACCCGTCGGGGACATGCCCGTGGAGCAGGACCAGGCGCCAGGCCGGGACAGCCGCGGGCCAGGGGTCGCGCACCAGGTCTCGCACCGCGGCCTTGAGGGCATCCGGGCCGCTGCCCACGCGACGCGCGCTGACGTGATGCGCTGGGTCGGGATCGGCGTGCACCCACTGAGCCTGTCGGCCGTCACCGTGCAGGATGTGCGCCGTGCAGGGAAGGCAGGACAAGCGCGCGGCCACGTACTCCTGAAGGTCCGGCAGCTCGGGAACGGCGCCGGTCACGTGCAGCACCATCCCGATGGTCGAGGCGGCATCCGGGTCCTCGGCGCGCCGCTCGACGTCGAGCAGGAAGAGATCGGCGGCGCGGGGAGCGAGAAACGTTCGCATACCTGTTGTCTCTGTCATCGTAGGAGGTCAAAAGCCGCGCCACCGACGACGGCGCCCATGTACGCCCCATCGGCCACCCGGGTGGTGTCGCACCGCAGCGGACCCGCGACCAGCCGATGGATGGTGCGAAGCGGTGGCGGATCTAGGACACGACCCGACCGGACCGTTCCCGCTCTAGCGCGCCATCGAGGACCCGGGCGAGGCGCCCACAGAGCCGGTCGTTGCTAGGGGTGCGGACGCCCCGCGAACGCCAGGGCCGGACAAGGTTGTTCCGGAACCTGTCGCCCGACCACATGGCCGACCAGCGCGAACAATGACGCCTGCGCAGGGCCTTCCGGCAGTCCCTCCAGCGCGTCGGCCGCCCGGCGGGCCTGCTCGCGTGCCAGCGCACGCGTCACGTCGAGCGCTCCGCTGTCACGGACGATCGCGACCGCTTCCTCGACATCGTCCGCCGCCAGGCGCCCACGACGAATCAGGCTCGTCAGCCTGCCGGGTCTGCGCCGCAGCGCGAGCAGTACGGGGTGGGCCAGCGTGCCTTCGCTCAGTGCGACGCCCACGGCGTTGTCCGTCGGGCGCGCGGCTCCTGTGATGATGCGGACGTCCTCGGTCAGTCGGAACGCGACGCCCAGCGCACGGCCGTAGCTCCCGAGTGCTCCGACATGTTCCGGGTGGGTTCCGGCGGCGACGGCACCGAGGCGGCACGGCAACTCGAATGTCGCCGCGGTCTGCGACTCCACCAGCGACAGGTGATCGTCCTCGGCCGTCCGTGCGTCGAATGCGTGCCGCCGCTCGCCCATCCGGCCGGTGCACACCTTCGTGACGGCGCGGGAGATGAGTGCGAGCGCCTCAGGACCGCCGTCGGTGGCCAGGTGCAACGCTTTCGACATCAGCAGATCGCTCACCAGGATGGCGAACCTGTTTCCCCAGTTGGAGTGATGTGTCGGCGTGTCCTCGACACCGAGTTGCGCGAGCGCCGCCAGGGCGCTGAGTTCGATCGCGGCGCCCAGTCTGATGCGGCGGCGTGCGCCGATGTCACCGAAATGGCTTGCCAGCAGCAGCAACAGCGCCGGCCGGAACGGGACGCCGGGATCTCCCCAGCTCGACATGGCCAGACGAGCCAGGAACGGCCACTCGTCGCGGACGGCGCTCGCCATGAGTTCACCCACGCCGAGCAGGTCGGTGCGTACGTCGACCCCGGGCGCCATCAGCCCGGCCACGTCGTCGATCGCGCGATGGGCCCGGAGCTCGCCCATGCCCTCGGGCAGCAGGAGCGCCCGGCGACACAGTGCGAACGGCACGCGCTCGCTGTCGAACGTACTCTCGAGGACCCGCCAGACGAACTGGTACCGGTGGGCCGACCGGCGGCCGGCCGTCAGCAACCCGGAGTACGAGTTCTCCAGCAGTAGGCCATGGTCCTCGAGGTCCGGACGCTCGGGATCGCGGGTCAAACCGCGGTCGATCACCTCGGCCGCGGTCCTACCGGACTCAAGGGCGTAGCTGATGCCCTCCCCCGTGAACGGGTTGACCAGCCCCGCCGCATCGCCGACGAGCAGGATGCCGTCGCCGACGCAGCGACCGGGAGCGAAGTCGAGGCGAAGCGGCGCTGTGGCCCACTCCCCGCGCAACCGGCCCTCGAACGCCTTCCGACTTGTGCCCAGCCGGGTGAGGAAGCTCTGCAGCACGTGCTCCGCGCGGCCCTCGTATCCGGGACGGAACAACGCGATGCCGATGTTGGCTTCCGACGAACACGTCGGATTGATCCAGCCGAACGACGGCAACAGGTCCCGTCCCGCCACGTCGTCGAGCGGCAGGAAGACCTCTTGCAGGTCCAACAGGCCGTCGAGGCCGGTCAGATAGCCGCGCACGCCGACGCCGAGGTCGGCTTCGGGCAGCAGGCCCACCGCACGCGCCAGCGGAGACCGTGCACCGTCGGCCGCGACAACCGCGGACGCCCGGACGTCGATGAGCCGGCCGTCGCGGCACACCCGCACCCCGACGACCCGTCCTCGCTCGACGATCGGGGCCGTGACCGTGGCCCCTTCCCAGAGTTCGGAGCCGACCGCCACGGCGCGGGCGCAGATCGCTTCGTCGAGCGCGCGGCGCGGCACCACGAGGCAGTGGCTGCTGGCGCCCGGATAGGCACCGTAGGCGAAATCGCGCCGCCCACGGCCGCGCATGTGGACCCTCAGACCCCGCACGCGTTCCGAAGGGGGGAGCAAGTCGAGGACACCCATCGCGGCGAGGACCTGGACCGCGCGCTGCGTCAGCGCATCACCGCACACCTTGTCCCGCGGGAAGCGCTGCGCCTCGAGCAGCAGGACCCGGCGGCCCTGGACCGCGAGGTGGTAGGCGGCCGAGCTACCTGCGGGCCCGGCGCCGACCACCAGCGCGTCGTAGTGGTTGCGCACGTTCATTCCATTCGGCTCGCGATACGTCGTGCCGTGACGGCGAGTGCGTCCCGGCCCGGGAATTCTGGTAGCTCGGTGAGCGCGGCGGCGGCGCCGTCGGCATACATGCGTGCGAGTTCGCGCGTCACGTCCACGGTGCCGGAGCGACGCACCAGCACCGCCGCTTCGGTCGCTTCGCGCGCGCTGAGGTTCTCGTGACGCAACAGTGCGGCCAGCCGCCCGCCCGGGGTCTGTCGCAGGGCGAGAAGAACCGAGTAGGAGAACACTCCGGCGCGCAGATCGGTACCCGTCGGCTTGCCGAGGTCGACCGAGTCGCCGACGAGATCGAGCAGGTCGTCGGTGAGCTGGAACGCGATGCCCAACTGCTGGCCGTAGCGGCAGAGAGCGTCGACGTGCCCGGGGTCGCAGCCAGCCAGCTCCGCACCGAGTCTGCACGGCAGCCCGAACAGCGTGGCCGTCTTCATGCGAATGATCTCGAGGTGCTCGTCGACGGCGAGCTCCACGTCGTAGACGTGCTCGGTTTCCCGGAGCTGACCGCTGCACAGCGTGAACGCCGCTTCCGTCACGGTGGACACGGCATCGGGCGGCAGATGCGCCAACTCGGCCATCGCGCAGGCGAGTACGTGCGTTCCCGTGGTGGCGGCATGTGCGTTGCCCCACTGGGAATTCACGCTCGGCGCTCCGCGTCTGGTCGCCGCGCCGTCCATCACGTCATCGTGGAGCAACGACCCCACGTGCATGAGTTCGATCGCGGCGGCGGCGCGCACGAGCAGTGCTTCGTCGGCCTTTCCGAGGCTCGCGGAGAGGAACAGCAACCGGGGGCGAAGCCTCTTGCCGCCGTGACGGATCAGCTCGCCGGCGATCCGTCCCAGACCCGCGTCCTGTGCGGTGACCGCCTCGTGCATGGCGTGGGCGAGCCGTCTGGCCCAGCCGTCGTCGACCGAAGGTGGCAAGGCCTCAGAGGAATTCATCGCGCAACTCGTCGAGCTGCGTGCGCATTCTCGCCGACGCGAAGGCCAGTTCGGCGAATCTGATGAAGAAGCCGTAGCCGTTGTGCAGATCGCCCGCCGGAGCCCGCACGATGACGTCTCCCCGGAAGTAGGCCTGAAGCGGGGTCAGGACACCGCTCGCGATCGCCTGCGCCGCCTCCAGATAGACGGCGCCGTGCATCATCTCGTCCGGTCCGAGCCCTGGCTCGATCACGACGTCTCCGCCTCCGACACGGACGTTGATCCGGCCGAGTCCCAGCACGGCCAGGTTGGCCCTACGGCCGTCGAACTCGCTGACTACCTGCTGGAACTCGGCCGGGTTGTCGGTCCGGAAGGTCATCACCCCGCGTTTCACGTGGGTTGCCAGGGCCTTGTCATTCGGAGTGACGCTTGCGGCTCGGGGCGCGAAGTCGTCGGACATGGAACGTCTCTCCTCGTCGAAGGTTTCCGACCTGCGATGTGCCGCTCCGTCACGGCGGCGACGGTGTGGCGTTGACCGCCGCGAGTGCGTTGATCCTGCCGTACCAGAAGGGGCCGATGAGTCCCGGCGTGGTCGTCACGATGAGTTTCCTGACCTCGCCGGGAGTCAGGGTGTCGTTCTTGTCCAGGATGAGCGCGGCGAGACCCGCGACATGCGGGGCCGCCATGCTGGTGCCGGATTTGTTGATGAAGCCCGGTGCGACGACGTCGGCCGGCTTTCCGGTTCCCGCCGCCTGCGCGGAGGCGATTTCGACACCCGGTGCTGCGACGTCCGGCTTAGGCCTGCCGTCCGGCGTCTGGCCGTGGCTGGAGAAGCCCGCGACCAAGTCGTTGTTGGCGGTGGCACCGACGGTGATGACCTTGTGCGCGTTACCGGGGCAGCAGATTCTGGAATAGGGGCTCCCCCACCAGAACTCGGGGCCTTCGTTTCCGGCGGAGGCCACGACCACCACACCGAGGCTCACCAGACCGTCGGCTCCGGTGCACACGACGCAGGTGCCGGCGGGGCAGACCCACGCGCCGTCATGGTGTCGGTACCCCCAGCTGTTGCTGGCGACCTCGGCGCCGGTGGTTGCCACGGCGATCAACCCCTCGACCGCCCATTCCGGCTTCGCCCTGCCTTCGCCGTTCATGATGCGGATGTCGACAATGGTCGCTCCCGGGGCGATGCCTCGAAATGTCGCATTCTGGCTCGCGATGATCCCCGCGCAATGCGTGCCATGGCCCCTGTCGTCGCGCTTCACCGCCGTACCGGTCATGTCCTGCTGCGGGCCGACGACGCCCGCGAGCGCGGGATGGGCGGCGTCGACGCCGGTGTCGACGACCGCTACGGAGACGCTCGCGCCCGTGATGCCGCCGGGCAGGAGATCCGCCTTGATATGTGACCGACTGAAATCAAGCGCCTCGACGTCACGCAGCTTGTTGCTGGTGACACTGCTGACATCGTCTCGCGCCGCCACCGTCAGCACCTCGGAGGACGTCAGCTCGGCGAGCACGCTGTGGGTCAGCCAGAACTCCTTCTGGACATCGATGCCCCTGCGTTCCAGGTCCGCCCGAATGCCCCGCAGGAAAACCTCCGCCTCAGCTTGACGCGCCTCGATCGCCCGGGCCCGTCCGGACCTCGGAACAGCGGTGCCGCGCGCGGCAGCCTGGCCCGACACCAGGTTGATCAGTACCTCGTGCACTGGCTCCTCGGCCGGGAGAGGCGCACCCGTCCAGGTCGCGAGCTTGCGTTCCTCGCGTTCGGCGAGAATTGTGTTGACGATCCACGGATCAAGCTTGGGTACCGCGATCGGGCTCTCCGCCGTCAGCTCTTGCAGCTGCTTTCGGCGTCTGTTCTGTACGTACCAGTCGATCTGATCACGGCTGCGTTCGGCTGCGGACCGACCGTCGCTCCCCGTCGGCGAGGACATCACGGCTCCTCTCCACGCTGCAGCCACGGTCTCCGCCTGCTGCGGCGAACCCAGCAGTACCTGCCGGACCTCCAGTCAGCCCGGGCCCGTGAGAAGCGACGGTATCGAGATACGGGCTGCGACCGTGTAACCGAGCCGGAACTCGCTGATTTGTCGCCCGCCCGCCGCAACGGGTGTGTCGACCATCGCGGCGCCTCGGCGGCCGAACGCCCGGCACCGGCCCCTCTCTGCGGTGCGGCTGCTTGCGCCGGGGCTCGGCCCGCCGGGGACCACACATCGCCCCGCTCCCGATACCCCGTGCGCTGCCGGCCGTACTCGGCGCGCGCGGACCCCGGCAGACGCCGCCAGGAGGTTGCCCTCGGCCGACACCGCGACAAGCCCCTCCGTTCCCCTCGGTGTCGAAGCGTTCACCGATACCTCCTGGCAAGGCACTTCCGCCGAGCACCGACACAAGCCCGCGCCGCGCCCTCTAGCTGCTCGACAGATACTGACCAGGGGCCGGTAGAGGCTGCGCCAGTCGCAGCCCGGCCAATGGCGTCACCGCGGTCATGGCGACAGCGTCGTGATCCCGCCGCATCACTCGGCTGTGCAAAAGGCACACCCCCGCGCGGTGGTGCCGTCACCCGGGTGTGTGTCGGAAGTGCGGAGATGAGCGTGGCATGGACAGCGACGGCACTGGGGACGGTACTTCCGCCGCTGAGAGGGATTTGGACCTCAGAGAGCCAGCAGATCGCTTCAGTGAGCTGCGGCTGCGCTCCCGTGGACGGGGGTACCTCGAGATCCGACTGCCGGGCAGTGAGTTCCCCCGGTCGGCCCTGGGCTTTCAAAGTGATCAAGCGGCCGTTCATCCGTTTGGTGATGCCGAGAGGTCGTTGCTGCCCGTCGAAGGCGGCGCCGCTGCGGCAGACAGCGTGGTCGACCTCCCGCTCATCGACGGCCAGGACGAGACCATCACCGAGCTGGAGATGATCGTCGGGTTCGACGACGGCCTGGCGAGGGAAGCGCCCCGGGGCGAGAACCGGCGCCCTAGGGCCGATGCTGCGCCTAACCGGTACTCCTGTCAGGCCAGCCCCACCCAGGTGTAGATGGCCGTTGCAAGGCAGGTCGCGAGGCTCACATGCACCACCCAGCGCCCAAGGTCGAGGCCCAGGAAACGTCGAGAGGGCGGATTGCTTTCGCGTTCGCGCTGGTACAGGCGTAGCGCCTGGACACCAGTGGCGTCAGCTAGACGTGCCTCAAGTTCGGCGACGGCGTCAGCCGCCAGCGCTGCCGACGCTCTGACGCGAGTGGCCTCACGGTCAGCTGCAACCAGACCGACCGCAGCCAGGATGCCTATCGCGCCCCCCAAGCTGTACAGCTTTGCCTGCAGCACGGCACCATAGCCTGCGCCCAGAATCGCCAGCCACAGAGTGACAACTTGAAGCAACGCCACCGTGCGGCTACGGCGGTTCTCATACCAACGCCATGCATGGTCCAAGGCGATGGCCAGCGTTTCGCGCTCCCCCTCGCTCACAGGTTCACCTTCGCAGAGTCGCGAGTGCTCGTCCACGGTGCACGGCGCCGGAGGCGGTACAGGACATTGCTTCGATGTTTCGGGACGGGCCAGCACTGTCAACGTCCCGACGAGAGCCGGGTAAGTGCCCGTCGGTACGTCGGGCTGGAAGAGCCGGGGTGGTCGCTGTCGGCAGGGCCATCGGGACCGTGCCCGGACTTCACGGAGACCGGGCACTCGACATCAGGATCTCCCGTCTAGCTCGTACAGGTTACATGAATGGGCTAAATCATGGGCTAAATCTTGCTAGATTGGACGAGGCCCTGTCCGGCAAGCGGCCGTCCTCCCAGGCAACCCTGCTCGAGTGCGCCCGTGTGTGGGCACCAGACGTATGCGGCCACAGCATCGACTCCGGGCGCCACGTGACCGAAGAGGCGTCAGGAGCGCTCGCGTCCGCCCTTGCGGGCATCTTCGTCGGACGGTGTGAGCAAGAAACCTCTGGGTCGTCTCCCGCAGAACAGCGTGGGGAAGTGTTCGGCGCGCGAGCTCTCCCTGGCGGGCCGCAGGGCGAAGCGGAGCGCCTACGGCCCGCTGGGGCTCACTCTCGGTAATATGCCGGGCAAATGGGCGGAAACCACCCTCACGACCCGACTGTCGACCCGTCAGACGGGGACGCCGGTACCAGCGCTCGTGTCTCCCGTACATGGGTGGTGGTCGCAGGTATCAGTCTGGCGCTGGCGGCATCGCTCGCCCTGGCAAGCGCGCTCGGCGCGCGTCCGGGGCGTGTGGCGACCTTCGTCGGTGTGCTTGTCGGGGTGAGTGGTTTTCTGGGGTCGGTCAGTCAGTTGCTGCGGGACAAGTTCGTCGGAGTCCCCCGATGGAAGCGTGTTGCGTTCGCCGGCGGGATCGCGGGGATCTTCGTCGGTACCTTCGTCGCCCTCCTCAGTTTCCAGGCGCCGCCGCCCCCACCGCACCGGCTCACCGGCCCCCGGGATGTGGCGGTGGTCGGCTTCAAAGGTAACGGCCCCGGGCAGAACCAGCGGGTACTGGACGACGTCTCCGCGACCTTCGCCCATGATCTGAGCAAGGTCCTCAAGGATACGACCGTGCGCGACTACGCGACGGAGTACTCCCTTCCGCTCGCCGAACTCCTGCACCGCGACCATCACGGCCTGGAGAAACGGACGAGGAAGTTCGTCGACCAGTCCAACGCGGCGATCCTGCTCGGCGGAATCGTCACGTCTGGCGACGCCGGGCAGACTCTGGTGCGTCCGGCCGTCTACGTGCGCGCGGACCAGGTGGTGGACGCGCCGGAGCTCGCCGGGTGGTACACCGGCGATCCGCTCCCCATGGACGCGGGATGGCAGTCCGCGTACAGCCGCAGGGCAATGGTGTCGGAACTGGTCCAACGGGCTCGGGGCCTGGCCGAGTTCACCTACGCGTTGGACGCCTGGCGGCAGGGGAACGCGACACAGGCCGACCATGCACTCGCCCGGCTGCTGCCGGGCGGCGGCGGCCCGACGTCCGAGAGCGGAACCGGATTCGTCACCCCCGACCTCGTCCATCTCTTCCGGGGCCACACGCTGGAGGACGTCGCCGTGACAGACCCGCAGAACATCCGCCGCTCCGCACTCGACGCCGCCCGAGCCGAGTACCTGGCCATCTCAGACTCGTCCCCGATCCGGCTGCGTGGGCAGATCAGCCTGGCCTACAACACCTACCTGCGGGCGCTGGGACGGCATCCCAGCTGCGCCGCGGGCACCGTGAGGGCGGCGGAGCTCGCCAAGGCCTCCGCGGCTTTCCGGCGACTGGCGGACGATCCCGCCTTCACGCGGCTGGGCCGGCTCAAGGCCTCGGTCGACCTGGCCCAGGTGGAGAACTGCCGCGTCAGCGCCGGTCTCGTAGCCGATGACGGCACGATCGACCGCGCCCTGAAGCGGGTGCGCGACGCCCGGCGCACCGAGGGCGTCAAGGAACTCGTGGCGTTCGCAGCGTCCGTCGCCGCCCAGCACGAGGCGATGCACGAGCGATACGACGCAGCGATCTCCGACCTCAGGCAGGCACTCGCGCTGGAAGCGCGCTTCGCCGTGCGCGCCCTGTGGGAGGCGCAGTTGGCCGTCCTGGCACTCGCCCAGTGCGACTTCGCCACAGCCGCCGCCGCTCACCAGGAGTCCCTGCGCCAGCTGAACAGTGCCATCACCACCGGCACCGCGCCCCAGCAGCGCTACGACACATACCGGACGGACTACGAACACCAGCTGTCCAAGGCCCACGCGACGTGCGGAGCGGGGAGCAGCGGGTGAACCGAAGAAGGGAACACTACGCGATGAGACGTCGACAACTGGCAGGGTGGCTCGTGCTGCTGTGCATGGCCGCCGCGACAGGATGCGGCTCGGACAGTGGGGACACCGCCCGGACTGCGGACACGGCAACGGCCCGGTCCGCGAGCGCGGCCACAGACCAGGCCATCGGCGCGCGCCCCACCAAGAAGAAGAAAAAGAAGAAGTCCGTGGTGCTGGCCGGACAGCTCGTGCTGCACCCGGGAGGCGGCGGCAGAGGTCCCGACTGCATCTCCGACCTGGCGCAGCTGCCGTCCTCGTTCGCCACCTCGCCAGCGGTCTGGCTGAGCGGAATGAACGGCCCCGACAACGTTCCGCTCGCGTTCCCCGTCGCGCTCTGTGTGCACGGATTCGCGATGGACCAGCCGGTCACCGTGACCGTCACAGTCGGTACCCGCAGCTACCGCACAACGGTGACACCCGCCTCCGACAAGCCCCCTGTCGGCCAGTTCGAACCCCCGGAGACGCTCTTCACCGGACGTCAGCTGCAGGTGTTCGAGGCGGGCGCGGGCCTGCTGGAGAGCAATGTGTGGGACTTCGTACCGCCTTCCCCCGCCCGCGACGCCATCGTCACGGCCGGCGCAGTCACCACCAGCGCCGTACAGGCGGGAACGAACACCTCGTACCAACAAGAGGTCACCGTGGCCGAAACTCCCGGACAGGGCTGGATCCGCGGCCAGAGGCACCAGCTGGTCATCTACGGCTTCCAGCAGGACCAGGAGGTTCCGGTCGGGCTCTACCACAGGACGAGCCAAGCCCAGCCCTTCAAACTGATGCGCCAGATCGGCGCGGTGACGATGCCCCGCTCGCGCATCGCCGTGTTCCCCCTCCCCGCGACCGTCACCGCCACAGGAGATCAGTACTGCGTGACAGCGCCACTGGAGACGCTGCGCAGCTGCCCCGCTCCCTGAACCGCTCCTCAGGTAAGGCCGGGCGACAGTTCCGTGGGCGGGATGACGCGTCGATGCCGACCAGCTGCCGATACCGCCGGGACGGAGCCCGCCCTGGAGGCGCTTCTTGTGCACCGGTCGAACGGCGGGGGCTGCGTCCGCGTGGCGCTCGTGGCACGGTGCGCCAACGCACGCCATGGCACAGGTATGGCTTTCCCAGAAGCCTGCGGCCCTCGACGAGCCGCAGGCTTCTGGTCTCCACCGCGACTCACTAGTTCGGGCATTGGCGGCCAGCAGCCCGAAGCACGGACTCTTCCCACATCTCGCTCGAGTGTCGTTGAGGGAGATCAGGAACGGCTACGGCAACCTGACCGTCGACCAGTTGGGGATCGCGACGCGCCCCAGGCCCGTGGGCCCTGACCTGGAGTCGGTGTGCCTCCTCTGCCTGTCGCCCCACTCCGGCGACCGCCCATGCTTGCTCATCTCGCCGGAGAATGATGTTTGCCGCCTAGTGAGTGAGTGGTTGCCGCCACTGTCTACGTCGAGACTTTTCTCCGCCCGGGCTGGCTACCAGAGCTTGAGCGGATCGTGCAGCCGGAGGACTGAAATTCTGGCGTAGTGCAGTTGATGACAAGAGCGCGCATGGAAAGGTCGTGCACGTACGCGGGCAGCAGCCGCCCGCGTACTTTCGCCCTCGACTGGCAGGCGGCAAGGCCCGGACACGGCCACGGTGGCGGCCGTCCGCCCGGCACACGCGACGCCTTGCCGCGCGCGGAGATCCTCCGCGCACCGCCGCCCTGCTCGACGGGCAGAGCACCATCACGGCGGCCGGGTTGAGCCGACAAGCCGGGATCCACCAGACCAGCGCACACCGCGCGCTGAGCGACCTGCGAGCCGCGCACGTCGCAGCCCTCCTCAAGGAGAGCCGGCCGCGAGCGCCGAGGACGTCGCCGCGCGTCTGGGGTACCCGATCCGTACGGCCCGGCCCGCCCTCGCAGCCGCCCGCGCCACCCTCCACGCCGAGCCGCCCTCGGCAGAGCACCTCTTCTAGCCCGCCCCCTCCGTGTCCGCCCCCCCCGTCCGCCAGGGGCGCGTCTCGTGCGGGTGATCTCGGCTGGTGCACCGTGCCGGGCGTTCCTGGCTGAGCCAGGATGCGGCCCATGACTGATGACGTTTCTCTCTACGGCCGCTGGACCGATGTGGAAGGGGCCGGGCATGTCGGAGGCCAGTCCGCCGACTGCCTGGCCCTGGCCCTGGCCCTGTACGGCCTGAACGAACGCTCCTCCAAGGGCACCGTGCGCCCGACGGCCGCGTTGGTCACCGTCTCCCGGCCCGATGGCCAGGTGCTGGGTACTTTCCGGGCCGATTCCGAAGACGTGGAGGTGTTGGCGGCAAAGGTCACCCAGCATGCTGACGACCGGTACGGCCCCCTGCACGCGAGCGACCTCGAAGCGCTGCTCTAGCCCGCCCGCCGGAGGGTCCCGGCGCCCCGCTGAGTCGCGGGCGTTCCCCCGGCACGGAGTGCGCGCAGCGGGCCCCTCGCGGGGCGTCGTGGAGGATCCTGGAGCCGTGGCCGGGAAGAGTGTTCCGTGCTGTAGCCAATGCGGCAGCCCACTGCCCGAGGACAGCAGGCGGTCGTGCCGGTACTGCTCGGCGGCCTGCCGCACGACAGCGTGGCGCTCGAGGCGCGAGCGCGAGGAATGGTGGCGCAGCAACGCGGAGTTCGCAGCCGTCCCGCGCGAGGGCCGCCCGGACCGCCGGCCGAAGAAACGCTGCCCCGTCTGCAAGAGCTGGTGGTTCACCGGCGAGGCCACGGGCGGCAACCACAAGCGCCCAGATGCCCCGTACTGCTCACCGGAGTGCCGCACGGGGGCTGCGTATCCTCCGACACCGAACCTGGATCGTTGCCAGTGAAGTTGGATCGGGTGGCGCCAGGCAACCCCGAAGGGGCGGAGGCTCGGCGTACGACACCTTCCAGGGCCGCAACGGCCAAGCGAGGTAGGGCTTGCCGCCGAAGCGCGGCAGCGTGCTGACCGTCTGGCGGCGGACACCCGGCCCTGTTGGTGTGTAGATCAGCGAGGTGCGGCCCGGCATGGTGTACGCCTCTGGGCGGCCCTCTGGCCGTCCGTACGGGGACCTCGGGTCGGACTCCAGCGACCAGGGCCTTGAACCAGCGGGAATTCCCCGTCTGTCGGCGGGTCGTTCGGGGCCCGGCTGCTGGACCGGGCCCCGAGCGTGTGTTCAGAGTCCTTGCGTCAGGAAGACGGCGTCCGGGACCTGGACCGTCTCGGGGGCGATGCGGGGGAGGAGACCGAGGATCTGAGCGACGACGTACTGTGCCGACATCATGGCTCCCTCCTGCCAGCCGGGCAGCGGTGATGCCTGGTCGCCGACGACGTAGAAGCGGCCGTCGCCCTCGGGCTGCAGGAGCTGCTTGTAGGCGACCTGGTGGTCGGGGTCGGCCGGGTCCCAGTCGGCCCAGCCGCCGAGCTGGTGGGGCACCTTGTGCCAGGCGATGGTCACACCGAGGTCCTGGGGCACGGTGGTCTTCTCCCGGAACTCGCGGTGCATCTGTGTGGCGCCGTCCCGGGCCAGGCGCAGCCGGTCGGCCGGCGCGAGTTTGCCCATGTCCTCGGCGTGGGCGCCGAAGTTGTACGCCCCGGTGAGGGTGCCCGTTTTGGAGAAGTAGTCGTTGGACGGGTACCAGAACTGGGTGATGGGGTGGTCGGTCCAGCTGATGCCGCCGTAGATCTGGTTGTGGTCGTCCTCCCAGAACCGCCGGTTGGCCTGCCAGCCGACCTTGCACGTCGGAGCGAAAGCCACCGCTGCCGTGGCGTTGCGGAACCCCGTGGAGAAGCCGGTCAGCGTGAGCTGCTTCAGGACCGGCAGCGGGATGTTGCTCACGCAGTAGTCGGCCGTCGTCGTCAGTTCCTGTCCGCCCGTGCGGTAGGTGACGCTGACCCCGTCGCCCGTCAGGTCGATCGAGGTGACCTCGGCCTCGAGTTCGACGCTCACGTCGTACTCGGAGGTGATCCGCTCGGTGAGGGCGTGGACGATCTTGTCCATGCCGCCGACGGGCTGGAACATCGTGGCCTGCCACAGGTAGTCCACCGGCTGGTAGAACCTGTACTTCCAGAACTCCGACTGAACCAGTTCGGCGAGGGGCAGCGGGGGCGCGGGCCTGGGGAATTCGTGGACGTCGAGGGGCTCGTCGTAACCCGAGCGGGTAGAGCCGTGGTACTCGCCTTCCTCGTCCAGGTCGCCGAACTTGCGCAGCAGGTCCCGCAGCGGTCCGGTGAACTCGTCGCTCTCGGTCAGGGTGGCGGACAGGAGCGCGGCGACGTGGCCGCGGGTGTCGTTGGCAATCCGCCGGTTGCGCCAGGGCTGGCCGGGCGGGGTGTGTCCCGCGCTGTACAGGACGTTCGCCGTCGTCTCCATGATGTACGGCTCCAGAGACACCCCGAGGTCGGTGCAGTAGTTGAGGACTCGGCGGTGGTGGTACGGGATGCGGCCGGGGCCGAGGTTGAGGTACAGGTCCTCGTCGAACGCGCAGGTGTGGGTCAGCACCGGGCTGTTGCCCTCGCCGTCGAGTTCGTACAGCTTGTCGCCCTTGCGGGCCGTGCGGTTGCGGCCGCCGGTGCGGGTCTGGGGCTCCAGGACCGTGCACCGGTAACCGAGCCTGCCCAGCTCGTAGGCGGCGGTGAGTCCGCCGACGCCTGCTCCGAGGAGGAGTACCGACGGCTCCTCGCCGGCCGCTGCGCGTGGTGCGGCGGCGAAGTCCGGCGCGGTGCCTTCGCCGGAGCTCAGTGGGCCGGCGAGGCCGGACATGGCGCGGTAGAGCGACTGTGCGGATTCGGAGGGGGTGGCGGACGCGCGGGTACTCATGGCTCACCTTTCGGGTGGGACGGGACGGTGCCGCTCCCGGTTCGTCTGGCTCCTGTGGCTTGTGCGGTGACGAAGCCCGTGGGACCGGCCGCGGGATGGCCCCGAAGGAGACGAGACCTGGCCATGAAGTGCCGCGCGAAGTGCGAGTTCGGCCTGCGTAAGGGGTACTTCCCGGTCTGTCGAGAGCGGACGCCGACCGTCCGGGTGAGCACACGGAACGGAAGTCGGCGCACGCCGGCGTGCGCCTGCGCCTGCCGGCGCGCGGCGGACGACCTTCAAGGGGCCGTGTGCGTGTTGGAGGGCGGTGACTGCGATGCCGGGCACGGCCAGGCGCAGTCCGGAACCCCGGCCTGACGCTTCAGGGAGCCCCTGCATGCCACCTGTGGCTCACCGCGCTTGCGGCATATGCCACCGTAAATAATCTGATAAGTGGCAACAAGGGTGGTCCGCTGCGTGGTTTCGCGCTGGACCATCCGTTCCGTGCGACTGGAGGAGTTCCCAAGATGCAGCAGCCTCACCCGGCGGACCTGCGCGCGGTGGCGACCTACCGTGATGACGGTGATGTCAAGCTTGAAGGCATCTCACTCACCTGGCGGATCGGCGCAAATGCCCCCGGCCAGGACACCACGGAGCCGTCCGACTGGAACAACGGGCGCCCGGACTACCCGCACCGCTACGAGGTGTGGCTGGACGGGCGTCCGGCGCAGACGGTGGACCTGTACTGGGCGGCCTGGTATCCGCACTGGCAGTCGGCCAACCGGCACTGGGTGTGCCTCGGAGAGACCCCCGCCCGCGAGTACCGGGTGAAGATCCGGGCCCAGCACCCCGACGACGCCTGGGGGCCGTTCACGGACGAGGTCACCATCGATACGTCCACGTCCACGCCCTACAACGTGCACATCCCCATGCGCGCCGAGGAGCGTGGGGACGACGGCCGGGAGCGGCACGGGAGTCTGGAGTTCCCGGTCAGCCGAGCGATCCGGGCGATCCGTGACGAGGACGATGCGCCGATCTGCCGGAAGGCGCGCGAGTTGAACACCTCGACCACCTGGCAGGAAGTGGTGCCCCCCGGCACGGCCGGCAACCCGCCGTGGAACGAGGACCGCGGGTACCTGGAGTACCGCAAGTTCTTCCAGGGTGCCAACGTGGCATCGGCAGCGAATCCCGCCTTCCAGGGCCTGGACCTGGTCGGCGGGGACGGCCTGGGCGACTGGCCGACCAGCACGCTGGAGGCCGTCGACGGCCGGCACACCTTCACCTACAACTACCGGCAGAACCACATGGGCCCGAAGTGGACTCACCAGTGGTTCATCACCACAGAAGGCTGGGACCCGGCCCAGGGAATCTCCTGGGACGTGCTGGAGCCGACGCCCTTCATGGTCGAGTACCACGGCGGCGGCACACACGCCGACGACCAGCTGCACTACTCGACCGAGGCACTGGCATCCCGGCGGGGACGACACGCCATCGTCAACATCTGGGGCGGCGGCGACGCCGGACACGACTTCAAGGGCGAGTTCTTCGTCAGCGTCTCCGATGTCGAATTCCGCTAGGCCCGCGCTGCGAGCCCATCAGTCTCACGGACCAGCAAGTCGTGCTGCCTGGTGGCTGTACAACATTGCTGGCAAACGATCCAGGTTCGGTGTCATAGGACACGGCGCATCCCCATGTGCCCAGCCCCCGCACCATATTCCCCGCGGCTGAGGTCCAGCGGGCATCGGCCGGCACCTCGAGGGCAGCGGAGTGAGTGCCCGCCACCGGGAAAGCCGCGGCACGGTGGCCGCGGCTTTCAGCCCGTCTGAACGCCTCCGCGACAGGCTCCAGGCACGTGCTGCGCTTCCCAGCCCGGCCACAGCGTTCAGCAGCTGCCCGGTAGCGGTGAACGGCCGGGCCGGCGCAGCGGACGAGCGGGGCGGCGCGGCCCGTACCCGCAGGGCACCGACCCCGTTTCCCCCTGGTTGCCCGCCCCCGCGAAACGCGGCGCGCCGCCCCCCCCGCTGAGTCATCCGGATCCGCCCGCAGAGCGGTTCGGGTTGCCGGGAGCCTCTGGCGCCGTACGGGCGTCGCAGGGATCTTCGGCGCGCGGGGCGCACAGGCAGGGGATCCGATGAACCGGCTCGAGTTCGGGGAGTACCGCACGCTCGCGCTGCTCGGGGCGGGCGGCATGGGCCGTGCGCATCTGGCCCGTTGGGGGTCGGGACGGCTCGTTTTGGTGAAGGTGATGCATGCGTACCTCGCCACTGATCCGCTGTTCCGGGAGCGGCTGCGGCGTGAGGTGCGGGCGGCCGTGCTCGATACAAGGAGTTGGGCAAGGGCGAAACGATGATGGCTGCGGGCGCACTGCCACCGGGCCGGTTCGCCCTGCTCACAGAGAAGGGCGTGTTGCATGTCATCGACACCCGCAGCGGAAACCGGATAGCCGCCCGCGCCCTGAGAACCGACATGCGACCGAAGCTGTGCTCGTCACGGCCGGTTCAACCCCTCCGGTCCCTGCCGCGGGCGTGACCTGAGGGGTCTGTCGCCTGGTGCTCCGCCGGGGGGCCGGCCATCCGAGGCGGGCGGTCTCATCTGTGTGGGGGTGGGGATGCCGTACGAGGACAGGGCTGTCACCGCGCTGGAGGTGGTGGCCGACCGGGAGCGCGCGGCCGAGCACGGCTGGGCACTGGACTGGGATCTGCGCCCAGTCAGACAGCGGGTGTTCAACCTCGCCGACCGGGGCCTGGCCGAGTTCGCGGGCCGGGATGACCGTGCGGCGCTGTCGGCGTTGGAGGGCCGGCCGGTTCGCTGGGCTGCCCGCCTGACGGCGCCCGGCCACA
Source organism: Streptomyces sp. NPDC002884 (assembly GCF_040295245.1). NCBI lineage: Bacteria > Bacillati > Actinomycetota > Actinomycetes > Kitasatosporales > Streptomycetaceae > Streptomyces > Streptomyces sp. NPDC002884. Next base: position 65,608 of record NZ_JBEOVB010000033.1, read on the forward strand.
ACCTCCTTCTCTACAGCAGCTTCCGACCCCAACCCGCAGAGGGCGCTTGCGGCCCCGGTCTTCGGAGGGTGGAGCTGATTCCGTCGCAGGTGACGGCGCTGCGCCTGTTCGTGGCGCTCGTCGGCGGTTGCGGAGGCGGTTGGCCGGCGGTCTGATGGAGCGGGTGCACACGGCCCGGCGTGATCCGGCGGTGAACCGGTACGTACTGTCCTGGTCGACGTCGAAAGCCGGCGTCCGGTAGACCTGCTGCCCGACCGGGAGGCTTCCAGTCTGGCCGCTTGGCTCGCGAAGCGGCCCGGGGTTGAGGTCGTATGCCGCGACCGGGCACCGTTCTTCGCAGAAGGCGCCACCGCCGGGGCGCCCCAGGCGGTGCAGGTGGCGGATAGGTGGCATCTCTGGCACAACCTGAGCGAAGCCGCCGAACGTTGTGTCGCAAACCACCGCGGATGCCTGCGAGTTCTGGCGCCAGATCCAGCCCAGCCTGCCCCCGAGCTGGAGAAGTTCGAAGACCCGTCCGGCTCGCCCTGGCCACGGGCACACCGCTTCGCCGACCGAACCCGAGCCAACCACGCGACCGTCCACGAACTGCTGACCGCCGGACTCAGTCGGAGGGCGATTGGCCGCCAACTCCGCATGACCTCGCGTACCGTCAAACTCTTCGCCGACGCAGCCACCCCGGAGGACCTCTTCCGCGGGCAGTGGCAAGGCCGGCCGTCCAAGCTGGACGCGTTCAAGCCCTACCTGGATGACCGCTGGAACCAGGGCTGCACCAACGCCTGGACGGTATGGGAGGAGATCGTGCCACTCGGCTATCAGGGCAGCTACCAGCGCGTTCGCGCCTACTTCCGGGAGAAGCGGACCTCTCCCAACCCGATCACAGCTCGACCACCGTCACCCCGCGTCGTCGCCGGCTGGATCCTCCGGCGCCCCGAGACCCTCCCTGAAGTCGACCACCTTCGGCTCAAGGCCGTCTTGGTCCACTGTCCCGAACTCGACGCCCTCACCACTCACGTGCGGTCCTTCGCCCAGATGCTCACCGAGCGCCAGGGCGAACGGCTGCCGCAGTGGCTTGATGCCGTCCGGCGCAACGACCTCCCCAGCCTCCACACTCTTGCCGCAGGCATCGAACGTGACCGCGATGCCGTCATCGCCGGGCTCACCCTGCCCTGGAACTCAGGCGTCGTCGAAGGACACGTCAACCGGATCAAGATGCTCAAGCGCCAGATGTTCGGTCGGGCCGGCTTCGCTCTCCTGCAGAAGAGGGTTCTTCTGGCCAGCTGACCGCAGCCACCCATAGGGTGACGGGGACGAGAGAAGAGCACGATGGATCCCCGCATACCCCGCCTGCGTCGCAAACTGGCCGCGATCCCGTTTCAACCCCTGCGCAGCCACTCCTTCGGAGAAGAGCAACACAAGTTCCGCCCCGGTCCGAAGCTGGCGGAAGCACGCGTCGCTGCGTTCGAGGCCGAGCACGACATCGTCCTGCCCGACGCCTATCGGCAGTTCCTCACGCACATCGGCGGCTCAGGCGCGGCGCCGTTCTACGGCCTCATGCCGCTGGAGCGGTGTTCCCTGCTGGTCATGAACCCGCGCGGAGAACCGGGGGCACCCCGCGGCTTCGACGACGCAGAACCCGAGGGTCACAGACGCGACCTCTTCCTCCACGTCATCGAAATGGGCTGCACCGACGTCTGCGTCATCGCGGTGACCGGTCCCCTCACCGGCCGCGTCCTCATCGGCAACAGCGACGGGTTCTGGGGCCCCAACGTCTCCTCAGCCACCGACTTCCTCGACTGGTACGAACGCTGGCTCAACCACATGAGCGCCGGACGCGACAACCGGGCCCTGGAACTCACCTCTCCCCAGCTTCGTGCCCATCCCGACAGGCATCGCATGGCACCGAAGATTTGACTCTCCGTAACCACTCCACGGAAAGTGAGCCAGAACCCGGGAAATGACGTCAGGGATGTAGGCAGCCGCGTCCGAGGGGATGTCAGCGGTGTGCTGGCCGCGGGCAGTCCTTGATGCCGGAGGGGGATGTGGTGGGATGGGCGGTGCAGTCCGGGGCCGTAGTTTTGGGGGAGATCACCGTGGCATCTGAGTACTCATCGCTGGCTCATGCCTTGACCGAGGCCCTGGTCGACATGGCTTGGTTCATCGACGGCGCGGACGACGAACAGATCGATCTCGATGACGTGGTGAAGGCATTGGAGGGTATGGCTGCGCGGCTCAAGCACGTCTCGAGCGATCAACGGCGCGACCTGCTTGATGTGCTTCGCGGGATGGCTGAGGCAGAGGCCGATCCCGCCCGGCGGGAGTTCCTTGAAGCCTTCCCTCAGGACTTCGGACTGGTCGACGAAGCAGCATGACGTCCGGCCGACGGCCCCGCCGACCGGAGGGCGGCGGGACCGTCGACAAGTAGCGGCCAGCAATCAGCCAGCCTTGGCCGATTCTTTGGCGCGGGCGAGTTGGAGCGCGGGCGCCTTCCTGCTGCGTCTTAGCGATGTACTCCCGCCGACTGCGCAGGACGGGGCTGTGGGCGGCAGCCCTGCGCAGCCCGGTCCTTCTGCGCAGTCGGCGGGCCAGTAGCGGTGTGCCGGTGTCCGGCCGTCTGCGCAGTGCCTGCGCAATGCCCGCTGACCTGTGCTGGTCGGGCTTGTGGTCGGGGTTCGCGACCTCGTGGTCGGGTCTGTGGTCGGGGGTATTGCGCAAACCGCGAGCTGGTGCGCATTCGCCTGCTGCGCACCCGTCTACGGCGCCAGCGGGTCCATCCAGCCGACCCGGCGCTCGGGATCCCGCACAGGGCGCCACACAGCCGCGGCAGGCCGGTGTTGGAGGAGGTCGGTCATCGGCGCGGCCAGCGCCGTCGCCTCCCGCTGGAAGAGCGCCACCGCAAGGTCCACGTCAGCCGCGTGCCCAGTGCGCGGATACGGCTGTCGGTGCCGGCGGTCCGGTGCCGTCCAGGACGAACAGCAGCCGCGGGAAGAGCGGATAGTGCCGCCGCTATTCCTCCTGGACCGCTGTCCAGTCCGGCGGCTGGGGGCGGTGGCGCCGTCGTGCTCGGCTTCTGTCTGCCGCTGCTGCACGGCGGTGATCTTCGCATTGATCCGGCCCAGCCGCAGGGGCCCCTGAAGTGGCGGGCGTACCAGAGCTCGCCCAGTCGGAACTCGAGCCGCTCGATCACAAACGACGCGCCCACTGGGCCTCCTCCGCATCCGGTGTGTAGATCCACACCGGAATCGACCACCGGCCGTACGAGTGACGGCCTTGGTATCTGCGTAGCCGTCGGCTCTCCCGTGGGGAGGGCCGGGAGGGACGGCGCGGCCCCGCCCAGGTGGCAGTACACGGGCGGGGCCCTGGGGCGGGGGCCTCCGCCGGGGTTAGAGGATCACCGCCGTCACAGCACTGCACTGGATTCGGCCATGCAACAGGGCTGTAACTGGAATTAGGTACCTGGCGGGTACGGGTACGTACCCGTATCCTCTAAGGGTGGGAAGGAACACGACGATGTCCGATGCCAACGTCCGTATCCCCGAGGAAGCCAAGGACCGGCTGGCCGCTATTGCTGCCGCTGAGGGTCTGTCGCTGCGTGCGTATCTCGCCCGTCTTGCTGAGACGCTGCTGACTCCGGCCGAGCGCGCCGAGCGGGCGGAGAAGGCCCTGGCCGCGCTGAAGGAGTGGAACGGCTACGCGCCGACCGCTGCCGAGGAACAGGACCTGGACACCGAGCTGGACCAGCGCCTGGCCCAGGTGACCAGCCAGTGAGCGACGCCATGCACATCGTCCTGGACGACACCGCGATGGCCGCAGCTGGCCAGGGCAACGTCCTTGCTTCCCGTCTGATCCACCGCGCCCACGCCGAATCGGGCTGGTTCCTGTATGCCCCGGCGTGCGCGTTAGTGGAAGCCGATCGTGCCCGGCCCGGCACGGCCGAGCACCTGGCTTCCCTTCCCGCCATCACTGTCCTCGATCTGGACCTGGCTGCCGCCCTGGCCGTCGCGCGGCAGGAGACCTGGGCCGCGGCGCACAGCCAGTACGCGGCGCAGCCGACCCCGGACCGTCCGGACGGCGCGATCATCGCGACCACGGCCCCGCACCGGTGGGCAGGTGAACCGGTCCGCGTACTGGACCTCACCCCCTGATCACAGCAACAGAGTCTGCGGACGGCGCGCAGGTGACCACGCCTGGCGGTGACCAGACCCAGCCACCGCCGGCGCGGGCTGTTCTCCATTGAGTCACCGTGCTGGTGAGGGGCAGCCCGAGAGGGTGGTGGCTGCGTGAGCGGCGCAACCCTGTCATGCCGAGGCGACAGGGCCGGAGCCCTGCGTTCCCGAACCCCGTAGCAGGATGTGCTTGGCTGTCGGGCATCAGCTTCGGGCGGGTTCTGTCCGAGAGGTCCGGGGAGCCCGTCACCTGAATACTGCGGTCGGACGACATGAGCATTTCCAGCCCAGCCCCCTTGCTCTGGACGTGACCCTCCAGATGCTCTGTCGCGGGGGCTCCGCGGCCACAGCGGCCAGGCCGAGCGTCTCGGCGACGATCGATGCGAAGCTCTCACGAGCTTTGATGCCCTCGTCGGCGTCAGGCCGCAGGAGGGGTGACGATTTCCATGGCCCGCACCCTAGAGGGCTGCCCCGCTGGAGCCACACGCGCCCCGGGGCCCCGACGCGGCCGCCGTCGACGGTGAGTCCGTCGAGACGGAGCGCCGGGTCCCCGGGGCGCGTGTGGGCGCCGTCTGCTGCCACCACGACTGATCCAAGAAGACCTGGACCGTCATCGGTGGCCCGGGAAGCTCCTTCGCGGCGACCGCCAGCCACCTCTACGGTATCGGCCCCGACCACCAGGGCACCTTCGAATACGGCGGCACACCAGGCGTCTGGCATCAGGTGCGCGGCGCCACCGACCGGATCTTCACCAGCCCCACCACCCTCTACGCCACCGACACCAGCGGCGGGAAGCTCCAGGAGTACGACCAGTCCAAAAAGAGCTGGACGGCCGTCGGTGACTCACCCGGTTCCCTCGCTGCGACGGACGACCGCCTCTACAGCGTCAGCGCGGACCTCTCCAGCGTCTCCGAATACTCCGCCACACCAGGAACCTGGTCCCCTGTCAGCAGCCCTTGACCAGACGGCTGCCTCGTCGTGCGAGACCTCGAGCGGAATGGCTGCGCAATCGCCCATGCCGCCGACTGCGCAGGACCCGGGCGGTGAGCGGTGGCCGTGCCCAGTTGGCCCTCTGCGCAGTCGGCGCGGCGGTGGCGGCGTACTGGTGTCCTTGCTCTGCGCAATAGCCCGCGCAATGCTGTGACCTGCGATGGTTGGGCCTGTGGTTGGAGTGCCGAAGCCGTGGTCGGGCCTGGGGTCGGGGCATTGCGCAGACCACGAACGACTGCGCAACCGCCCGCTGCGCACCCGTCTACGGCGCCAGCGGGTCCATCCAGCCGACCCGGCGCTCCGGATCCTTATCGGGCGCCACACGGCCGCGGCGGGTTCGTGCTGGAGGAGGTCGGTCATGGGTGCGGCGAGCAGGGTCACTTCCCGCAGGAAGCGGGCGACCGCGAGGTCCACATCTGCCGCGTGGAGCGCACGGATACGGTTGTCGATGCCGGCGGAGCCGGTGCCGGCCAGGACGAACAGCAGCCGGGGGGAAAGAGCGGGTAGTGCCGCCGCCACCCCTCCTCGCTTCCGTGGACCGGCTCCGCCGTGCGGCGTCGGCCGACGGGCGTCGGCACGTGCTGGTGGAGTCGTGTAGGTGCGGAGTGTGGCTGCGAGGCGTTCGGGGCCCCTGGTCGCCCGGTCGGCATCGAGGAACGTCCGCAGCATCGACCGGTCATCCCCGTCCTGGCCGCCGCGCTGGTAGTAGATCAGCGCGTCTGGGATGACGGCTTCGCCGCCTCCGATGGGGTGGTGGACTTCCGGGAGGAAGTCCAGCGGCCGACACACCTCCCCGCGGCGGCGTGCGTCCAGCGGGAACTGCAGTCCCGTCTCGGTGACGGTCAGGGTGTGGCTCGTCCACAGTCGCGCTGCGACCGGATCCGGTACCAGCCTCGGCGGCCGTCGGCCGCGCAGCTCCGGTCACCCCGCGGCGACCTGCACCCCGTACGCGGTGGCGAACCACAGCCGGCTGCGCCCCGCCTGAGGCAGGGTGATGCGCTTGACCAGGCCCTCGGTACGGAGTTTGGCCAGCCGTGGCCTGGTCTGCTCGATCTGCACCTGCGGGGTGATTAGCAGGTGCATCTGTTCGGTGCTGGTCATCCGGCACTGCGCCCGTGTAGGTGGAGCCTGCCGGTCACAGACGTCGGCGTGGGCCGAGACTGTTGCCGCTTGCTTGCGCGAGGAGGTCACAGGGCGGTCCATGGGCGGGGCTCGCCCCCAGTCAGTGGTACCCACGCTGACCTGCTGGGGCCGTGGTGCTCGAGGTCTTCCAGGATGGCGGCTCCCAGTTGGACTTCGCGGGAGAGGGCTGCGACGAGCGGGTGTTGGGCGACCATCGCCTGGAGGTCTCTGGCCCTGTCTTCCAGTCTGGCTCGGGTGGCGCCGGTGAGGACGAAGAGTACGCGGGGGAAGACCGGATACCAGCGGAGCCAGGCGGGGCCTGTGGAGGCTGGTCTGCGGCGGCCGATGGGCTGGGCTTCGTACTGGAACAGCCGGGCGTACTCGATCAGCTTCACGGCGAGGCGCTCGCTGCTCATGGTGGTGCGGTCGACTTCGACGAACGCGCGCAGCTTGCGTCGGTGTTCGCTGTCGACGGCGGTGTAGTGCATGACGGCGTCGGCCACGAGCCGTTCGCCTTCACCGATGGGGTGAGCCACCTCAGGAGTCCAGTCCCACGGGCCGTGCTCGTGCCCCAGCCGGCGGGCGTCTGCGGCAAAGGCCAGGTGGGTGCGCACGACGGTGAGGGTGTGCGGCGTCTTCAGCGAGGCGGCCGTTGCGGAGTTGATCGGATACGGAGGGCGGCCCCGCAGCGCTGGGAAGTCCCGCGTCAGGCGGGCGCCCTCGCCCGTGAGATACCAGGCGCGGGTGCGGTTGGACTGGGGCAGCACCGTGTAGTCGACGAGGCCCTTCTGCCGCAGCTTGTTCAGTGGGGTGGAGACGGTCTGGCGCGCGACGTTCGGCCGGAGCAGACCGTGGAGTTGGCCGGTGGTGGCCATCCGGTGCTGGGCGAGCGCGGACAGAAGCTGATGGGGCAGCGGCTCGTCGGGCCTGGGAGTATACGAGGCGGCGGTAGCGGTCACTGGTGTCCCTTCTTGACGGGAGACACGGTCGAACTCCCAGGTCGGAACGGGGTGTTGCTGCCTCTGAGGAAACCTGCCGCCCCCGACCCGGCCACCGACCACGACGCCCCAACCATGGTCACGATGGGGACACAAAGGCCGTGGTCAGGCTTGTGGTCGGGGTGTTGCGCAGACCACGAACGGTGCGCAATCGGCCTGCGGAGCTCAGCCATCTCGAGCGGGTGTCGTACTCGGCGACGATCTCGATCGCTGCCTGGAAAGGAGTGGCGGGGCGGCCTGGCCCGCGGCCGGCTATCGGAGCCAGCGGATCGAGGACCGGGTTTCGGACAGGACGAGACCCAGGAGTGCCAAGAGGCGCTGCCGTCTCGTCCTCGTGACCGCAGCGACCCGGCCCTCGATCAAGAGCGCACCGCCAGCCCATGTGATGCGTGGGGTCACGCATGAGGCATTCGGGAACTCCTGGTGACTCCACGCGCGTCTGAAAGGTGAAGGCCGTGCTGACGAACAGGGGTTGGAGCGCGTGGACGTCGCGATCTCCACTGCGACGGACCTCAGCAGGAAGCATCCGGAGCCCGCTTAGGCCCGGGCGGGATGCCACTGACGAGGTATGAGCAGCTTCCGGAGGCAGAGGAAACGACGGGAGGAGAAAGGCCCCACATGTCAGGGCGGGACGGAACCGGCGAGACTGCCCTCGCCGAGACCGCGGAGGGGCTCGACTGGACGATCCCCAAGCCCGCGGCCAAGCACACGGCGCTGTGCGAGTGGGACGCTACCGCTGTCTTCCGGTGCCTGGCCGGGGCTGTGGCGTTGAGCTGCAGCAGCGCCCCCCGCCGCGCCGCGGACTGGCGACTTTTCCCTCACCGTGACCTCGTCCAACGGGGACTCGGTGACGGTTTTCGCCGGTCATGATCGCTCCGGGGCGTGGGGATCGGCTTGGGCCGGCGGTGTGCGTGGGCTGTTCGGGAAACTGGCGATGGCCGGTGCCGTGAAGCCGTGCGGCTTCACGGCGGAGTGGTGGCTGGCCTCTCCGTGCCGGCCATCGTGCGGCGTCTGGTCCGCCGGGAGTTCGTCGATCCCTTAAACCAGAGGCCGCGGTCTTACGGTATCGCGCTTGCGGGGCGGTTCGGCCTTTCAGTCAGGGCGTCGAGGAGCGGCGGGCGGCCAGTTCCTCGATGCGGGTGCGGTTCCAGCGCTGCTGGCGTGGCCGGCCGGCGCTGCCGCGGCGGTATTCGTAGCCGTCGGGTTGCTCGAGGTCGGGCAGGAGTCCGTGTCCGAGTGCGCTGATGAAGCTGTCGGCGTCCTTGTATCCGAGGATCTGGGCTGCCTCTGCGGCGCCGATCAGGTCCTCGTTCTGGTCTTGATCGGCAGCCGGCAGGACGCCGCGTTGTCGGGCGGCGGTGACGGCGGTGGCCCGGCGCCACTTCTTCCGTGCCCGGCCGCGGCTGCCCGCTTCCTTCTCCAGGACGTCGGGTTCGGGCAGTTCGGGGATGCGTCCTTGGTAGAGGGCACTGGAGAAGGAGGCGGCGCTGCTGTAGCCGAATAGGCTCGCGACTTCGGTGGTGCCGAGCAGTTCGTCGGGGTCCCCGTCGGCTGGCACCGGGGGGAGCGCGGTGGCCGGGGCGGAGCTGCGTCGGCCTTTGCCGGGACGGTTGCCGGCCCAGGTGACGATCGTGCCACGGCGCCACATCGGGCCGTCGATGTCTTCGTCAGGCTCGGGGAAGTACCCGGGCCGGTCGCGGAAGTACGCGTCGATGGTGGAGGTACGGGTGTAGCCGAGGAGTTGGGCCACTTCTCGCTTGGTCAGCAGTTCGTCCTGGTCAGCGTCGAGTACCGCGGCCGGGAGCGTGCGCTTCTTCGGGGTGCGCTCGGCGAAGAACGCTGCGACTTCGTCGTGCCGCCAGAACCGTTTGCGACCTTCGGTGTGCGCGACTGCGGGGAAGCCGCTTTTGGGGTTGTTGCTCCAGTCACTGATGCGGGGCTTGCTGGTGCCGAATTCTTCAATGATTTGCGCGGTGTCTACCAGCCGCTCGGCGTCGGGCATGGCATCCCCTTTTTTGTGACCGGTCAGCGTATCTGTGCCGCTCTCGGACGGCGACAGGTTCGATAATGCCGATCATGATTCGGGGTGTCCAGCGGATCGCGGCGGGCGGGTCCTAACGGGGCTGCTCGGGCAGGAGGCAGACGCCGTGGGCTGCGGCGCGTTCTTCGAGTTCGGCGTAGGCCATGGCTGCGGGGGAGGCGTCCCAGACTGCGAATGCGAGGAGGGCCACAGCCTCGCTGCGCGGCGTCCCGTGTTCCCAGGGGCTGCCGGCAGCGGCGCATTGCTCGGCGAGCTGCAGGTCGCACGGTCTTTCGGTCTGTCGTTCGACGGCGGTTCGCACGTCGGCGACGCCTTCGCACCAGGCGCGGTGGCCCGTGGCTAGGAGGCGGTGCAGCATGTCGTGGTCGCTGATTCCTCGGGCGCGGGCTGTGAGGTCAAGGAGCAGGGCGGTGGGGTTCGGGTCCATGGTCTTCTCCGGCGTCTGCTGTAGGGCTTGCTGCCCAGGGGCGCCGATGCGGGGGCAGAAGGCGAACAGTATGCGTGTTCTGCGTGTGTGTATCGCCGTACCGGCTTTGAGGAGCCGGTACGGCGATGGTTTCACTCCTTGCGGGTCCGTTTCAGTTCGTCGCGCAGAGCGCGAACTGAGCGGACGGCTTTGATCGCCTTCTGTGACAGCGCAGGTACCTGGTTGAAGATGTATCCCAGGAGGGATACGCATCCGGCGACCCCGGCCACTGCGGCTGCCACCCAACCGGCAGCTTCCATGCTGGGCCTTTCGAGAACGTGCGTGGCGGCTGGATTCAGTGCGCGCCTCATGCTTGGGGGTGGCCTGAGGCGCACACTCCCCTCGCCAGCCGGTCACGGCAGTTTCGAAGTCCCGTATGTTGCGCGGGTTGCAGGCGGATCGGTGTGCCGTCGGTGGGGGATCTCTGGAGTTCTGTGCATCGCTGATCACCGGCACCCCTTTCTGAGATGCGTGGCGATGAAGCCCGATGTGCCGGTGCCTACCCCACGTGTGAGATCGGCAAGCCGGAGGCCGGACGGTGTTTGCGGTGCCACCCTTCGGGGCCGTGTTTTGGGAAGGCAGCAGCAGGGCGATGCGGGATGCCTCCCGCATCGCCCTGCTGCTGCAGCGGGATGTGATGGGCTTGTGGGGGGTTGTTAGGGCTGCTCGTTGCGGGTGTGCAGCGTGCGGAGGTGGGCTGCTCGTGCATGCAGGGTGTAGGCGTGGGCGGTGAGAACGTCGGCCATGGCGTGGAGTGCGGTGGGGTCGCAGGGATACCAGTCGCCGTTGATGCAGACGTTGAGGTAGGGGTGTTTGGCGAGCGGGTCGGGAGTGAAAGGCCGCTGTTCCAGGGCGGTGATGAGGTGGGTTACTGGACCGCGGGCGGTGGGCAGGCTGAGCGGTTGATCGGGGCCGGTGTGGCTGATGTCCGTGCGGTGCTGGGCGGCGCTGTCGTGACCGGCGCACCAGAGCGGGCAGGTGAGCGTGACAGGGCCGTGGTCGAGGGTGGGCACGGTGATGGTGCGGCTGTTCATGAGGACTCCTTGGCTGTTCGGGCAAATGCGGCCTGGCATCTCATGGCCTGTGCACGGACTGGCTCAAGGCGCGGCGAGAGGCCGGCGGGGTTGAGCGCGTACTGGCTTCTTCACGGTGTGCGCGGCGCGGAGCGCCACCACTCCCTGGCCGGCGCGGCAGCTGGCGGACCGGCAGAGCGGGCCGCCGAACCGGACTGTGCCGGTTCGGCGCAATGCGCGGGCGGTGGTATGAGTGCTGCCGTCGTGCGCGAGGGCGGGGCGGGGACGAAGGTACGTCCGGCCAGGACGGCGGGGAGGGTGTCGTCGGTGTAGGTGACGTGGTGGGCGAGATCGATGCCGACCTGGGCGGAGTCGAGGTAGAGAGTGCTGTTGCGCAGTGCCAGGTTTCCGGTGGCGATCACGTGCACGGCGTCGGTCAGGCATTCGGCGACGTGGCGGGCGAGAGGGCCGGTGACGGTGCAGATGAACGGGACCGGTTCTCCGTCGTGCCACGTGCCTCGGGTGCGGTTGTACTCACGGGAAACCTGGATCAAGGTGAACCGGGCGGCAGGTGTGCCACGGACGGTGTAGCGCAGGCATACGGCTCCGTACACGCGGCCGCGGACGACAGCGCTGGTCACTCCATTCATGGGCTGCTCCTCGAGACGACGAACGTTCTGGCAGTGCCAGTGATCAGAGGCAGAGGTGAACGAGTGAGGCTGCCTGTTCCGTCCATGAGGACCTCATTCGCAGCTGTCCCGGCATCCCATATGAGGCACTGGCGGTACTGCCGGGGCGTGTGAGAGAAGGTGCCGGTCTGGTGCGCTCGTGCACCATCTGCGCGCCCTGCATCTTTGGGAGGGCCGTTCGTAGGGTGTGGTTGCCGACCTCACCAGTGGGCTGGGCCGGGGTATCTGGTGCCCGGTGTCCACTGGGGGATCCCGGAGTCAGAAGTACCGGGACCCCGGCCCAACAAGAAGAGGTGAGGTGGGCACATTGGTGGCAATCGATAGCGCTCCACCCCGAAAGGGATGGGCGCGTGAGGCAGCGCAACGACTAGGTATCGCACTCACAGCGCGTGCGTTGTGGAGCCTGGTCGAAAGGCTGTTCAACCACCACTAGGGCCTGAGGCCCGGCCGTCCCCGGGTGTATTCCCCAGTCACGCGGGGCCGGCCACCCTCCCCACGCCCTGGGGACTTTTACCGGGCTCATCCCGCACCGGCCCGTGTACTGCGCCGTACCGCCGGACGGCGTCCCCAATCGCAGCTGTCGCGGCCGCTTCAGGCTCTACGGCAGGGCCGGAGCCGGGCATGGCGGGCTCCGTGTCGGTGACCGAAGTGTGGTGGGGCGGCCGGGCACCTTCGGTGCCCGGCCGTGTCGTGCGTGTGAGGCCTGGCGGGTCAGGCGGCGGGTTCGCCTTCGGCGTCGTCGCCCCGGTGTGCGGCGACGGCCTGTTCCTCGACCTCGGACAGCCGGTAGCTGCCCTTGTCGTCCTGGCCGAGCTTCTCCAGGAGCAGCAGGTAGGCGGCCTGCTGGGGGGTGGGGTCCGCCCACAGGAACCGGACCTGCATGCGGGCGTCGTTGAAGCCCTTCGGCTCGCGCATGTCGCGCTCGAAGGAGGCGGCGACGTGCGCGAACAGCACATGCGCCGTGCGGGCCTTGGACAGGGTGACCAGATCCGACAGCCGCGCCCGCTCGAACGGGCTCTCGGGGAGCTTCACGCCCAGAAAGCGGGCCACGTCCTCGGCCTCCTGCCGCTGCGCCCACTTGCCGTAGAAGGGGGGAAGGTCCAGCAGCACCCCGAGGGCGAACCGCCAGGCGTCCTCCGGCAGGGCCTTGCTGCTGCGCACCAGCCGGGTGACGAACTCCTTGCGGGGACCGGCGGCGGCCTTCCAGGCCCGGTTGCACGCGGTGGTGCGGGTCCGCTCGGCGGCCTTCTCCTCGTCCTCGTCCGTCTTGGTCGGCTTCGGCTTCGGGCGCACCTTGTGGCCGTACTCGGCCGGGTCGGCGCAGTACCAGAGGGGCTGGTTCTCGTCGTCGAGCCGGGCGCTGTGGCCGGGGCATCCTTTGTGGTTGTCCTCGTCCAGCGACCTGCCCAGCGGCGTGGTCAGTTCCGGCAGCGGGTGAGCGGTGTCCTTCTCCCCGTACGAGAGTCGCGTGGGCAGCAGGGGGATGTCCGCCTCCTCCAGGGCCGTGACGGCCTCCTTGCGGGCGGTGCGGTCGTCCTGTTCGGCCTTGAGCAGCGCGAGTTCCTGGTCCCAGTGGCCGCGCCCGCCGCCCTCCTCCGACTCGTCGCGGGCCAGCGCCGTGAGAAGGCGGTCCTGGGCGCGGGGCACGTCCTCGACCTCGGCGAGCTGGGCGATCTGTTCGAGGTCCATGCCTCCGGCGGAGGCCCGGCGCAGGGTGGCGTCGTCGAGCTGCTGGGCCCGGCCGAGCCGCTTGCCTGTGCCGTGCTTGAGGCCCAGGGCGCGCGCGGCCGTCGTCTGCTCGACCTCGTCCATCCCGATCAGCGACAGTTCGGCGGCCTTCAGGGTGTCCTTGGGGGACATGCCCTGGCGCTGGTGGTTCTCGATCAGGGACAGGAACTGTGTCCAGGCGTCCCGGCCGACCAGGTCGGCGCGGACGTACGCCTTGATCTGACGCTTGGCGTGGCCTTCCGCCTCGGCGGTGGCGTTGGCGATCTGCGCGGCCTGGGTGCGCCGCCAGCCCTTGAATGCGCCGTACGTGCCGTCAGGGCGGGGGCGGACGCTGACCGGGTCCTGGACGCCGACGGCCTTGACGGAGTTGATCAGGTCGGCGTCGGGCTCGGTGTCGTGCTCGCGGGCGTTGAACTCGTCGCGCACGATCGTGTCCGGGTCGAGCAGGACGGCGGTCAGGTTGTCCTCGTCGGTGTCGACGGGGACGGGTTCGGCGGTCTGGCCGGCGGTGGTGGCTGTGGCCATGTCTGGCCTCCTTGTGCTGGGTTGACGGACGTTCAGCGGTGCCGGAAGAGAGCCACTCTCTCGACATGTTCCATAATGCTGAATTTATGAGGTGAGGCAACCGGATTTCTCGGCGCTGCCCCACCGTCAAAAGCGCAGCTCGGGGCGCTCGCGACGTAGCTGGACCGGTCAGTCGTCGAGGTCGCTGGTGAGGTCGGAACCGCCGTGCTCGCGGGCACAGGCGAGGATGGCGGCGACCAGCGCGACGGTGTCCTCCTCGTACGGGAGGCCCCGTGCGAGGGAGTCGTAGAGCACGTCACAGCCGCCGTCGGCGTCGTTCAGGGATGCCTGCCAGCTGTCGTGCTCCCGGATCGGGTGGTGGGTGCTGACGTCATGGCCCGGCCTGTCGCCCTGGTCGGCGGCGGTGCCGCTGAAGGTGACCTCCGTGCCGTCGGCGAGCGGAACGCGGATGTATGTGCCAGCACTGTCGCGCCAGGTCAGGCAGCGGATACCGGCTGCGCGCAGCCGGGCGAGTGGGGCCGTCGCAACCTCTTCGTCTGCGTTGGGGTCGAGCGTCTGCGAACCGGTCACGTTCTGCCTCCTCGGCGGAGTCTGCTTCCGCCGTCCTCCATGTGAGCGGCGGGCGAATCGGTGTGGCATGTTCCATAATACTGCATTCGTGGGACGAGGCAACCGAATTTCTCAGCGCTGCCCCACCCCGCAACCCGCAGATCAGGGCCTGGCCGGCGGGTCGTTGTACGTGACCTGGATGCCATCCAGCATGACGGCCACCACCCGACCGGGCCTGGCCAGGAGCCGCGCGTAGGCCTCCATGTCCTCGTCGTAGCGCTCGACTTCACGCTCGGGCGCCTCGAAGCGGGCACCGGGCCGGATCGCGCCCCAGGGCTCCAGCAGCCGCGCCACCTTGGCCCTGCCCGGCTCTGCGCTGGGATAGATGTGGAATCCCGGCGTCTGCGTGTAGTCGACGTCGGCCAGGCCGTAGGGCATGTGTCCGGCGGCTGCCAACTCCACCGCCAGGGCGCGGAATTGCTGGTCCTCGATCAAGTCTGCCGACAGTCCCGGCAGGTCCATGGACGCGACGACGGCGCGCCGGGCGGCGTCCTCCTCGCCGTTCGCGCTCTCGGCGACCCCCTGGGCCCATTCCCGGTCGTCGTACGTCCGCACGCACGCGCCGGTGAACCCGTCGACCAGGTCCCACCCTGCGCCCCCGGCGGCGTGGGCGATCCGGAACCGGGTGCCGGACAGTTCGGCCGGGGGCTCGGCGAAGAACACGTAGCCGCTGCCGTGCGGCTCCGTCGTCGCCAGCCCGGCCCGGCGCAGGGCGTCGCCCATGAACGGTGCCACGGCGCGAGAGGGGCCGTCGAGCGTGTGCCACCAGGCGACGGCGCACCGGGCGGTCAGTCCCAGCGGGCGGCGCACCGGCTGCTCGGAGATCGCCACCCCACCGCGGGGGCGGTCGAGGAATCCGGCAAGGGCGGATTCGGCACGCTGGAACGTGGCCGCCTGGGGGGCGGTGCGCTCGCGCAGCTCGGCCAGAGCGGCGGTGTGCGCGGGCAGCAGTCGCTGACGGATGTGGCTGGCCGTGTGCCGCGCGGTGGCCTTGGCCTGGCTCTCGCTGGGGCGCGGGCGGGGCAGGGCGGTGACCGTGATCGCCTTCACCTCGATGCCGTGCGCGGTGGCCTGCTCGGGCAGAACCGCGGTGACGGTGATCCGGGTCCGGGGGCGGTCGGGGGTGAGTTCCAGGGCGCGGCCGTCGGCGTAGACGACACGCACCCGGCCGCTGTCGCCGTCCTGCTCGGTGTGGTCGGCGCCGAGCTGCTCGGCAACTGCTCGTGCGAGGGCCTCAAGGCCGGCGGGGGTGGACAGTTCCATGGCGGGTCTCCTTCGAGGATGTGGGGTGGGTGGGGGAGTCGGGGCGGCGCGCCTACGGCGCAGGGGGCTTGGCGTCGCGTCGGGTGGCGTGGCGCTCGGCGTCGGCGCGGGCGTCCTCGGCGGTGTATCCGGTGTCGCACCAGGTGTGGCAGAGCTGTCCGGGCGGGGCGTTGCAGGTCTCGCAGCGCTCCTCGAAGTCCTCGGGCCTGAACGGGGGCGGGCTGCTCATGCCGGGACGTCCTTGATGCGCTCCGCGACCAGGCGGGCGGACAGGACCGGGGTCCTCGTCGTCAGTGCCGCGCAGCTGGCCTGCCAGATCTGCCCCGGACTGGACGGGGAGATCTGGAAGTTGGTGGCGGGGCTGATCCGCCACGTGCGGCCGTGCGGGTCGGTCACGGTGTAGGTGAGGAACTGCGGGTCGTCCTGGCGGCCGTTGTCGCTCCAGCCAAGGCCGGCGGCGGTGAGGGCGCGGCCGAGCTGGGCGCAGCGTTCCGGGGTGGCGTGGGCGAACGTTGGCACGGGTTGGCTCTCCTTGTGATCGGGGTGGGGGCCGGGGCGGTCTGGCGGTAGGCCACCCCGGGAAACGGCCGTATCGGCCTACGGGCGGGTGAGCTCGCGGTGGATGCGTTCGCTGGTCTCGCGCGCTTCCTGGCGGGCCTGCTCGGCTGCTGCCTCCGGGCTGGCGGCGTAGACAATCTCGACGCTGCCGAACGCGTCTTCGGCGTCCACTGTGTGCTGCTCGCACAGGTCGTACATTTCCCCTGGATCGGCGGGGGCCTCCTCCACGTGCCAGATGTCGACGTCGCCGCCGCCTTTCCACTGACCGACCACGAAGTACGGGCGGTCCCGGCTCTCCGGCGCGGCGGGCCGGGCCAACCCCTCGTACTCCGACCGGAAGAGCCTCAGACGGCGGCTCTCGTCCTCGGCTGCGCGCGTGCTGATCTCGGCCCACTTCGGCAGGTACTCGGCTCGGTGGGCCAGGCTCTCGCGGTCCGCAACCAGCAGCAGCGCGAGCACCGGGTGCGGACGAGCGGTGAACCAGCGGGTCAGCGTCCACCAGGCGGCCAGACTGCGGGCGGCCTGGACCCGGTGGGTCTCGGCCTCCTCCAGCCAGCGGGCCTGCGCCCGTTCGGCGTGCGAGATCATCGCGTCCAGCCACTTCAGCAGCTGCGGGGCGTCGTGGCGGCGGGCCGCGTGCTGGAGGCTGGGGAAGTCGCTGCGCGCGGCGTAGTGGCCGGCGCATGCGCGCAGGATGGCAGTCAGCGTCTGGCTGGCCTGCGGGGGCGCGGGCCGGTCGTCGGTATCGGTCAGGTCGCGTTCCAGCCATCCCCAGGGCACGTCGGAGGAGTGTGCGAGCACGCGGACCGTGTTGCCCTAGTAGGCGCGGCCGCGGATGCGGACCAGCGGCTCGGCGGGCCACTCCCACGCGCTGGCGGATCCAAGGGTGGCCCGGACGGCGTCGAACCGGTCCCACCGGGCGGGGCTGCTGGTCGCGGTCACGTGGACGGTGCCGCTGGCGGCACCGGTGAGCAGGTAGCGCACGGCTCCGGCAGCGTCTGCCTGGGACGGGACGGCACGGACGGGACCAGACGGAGTGGCAAAGGTGATCACAGAGTGTCTCCTCACGGGGCGGTACGGGAAAGGGGAGTGGGCGGGCGACCCGGCCCCGCCGGGGCAGGGCGGAGGCCTCAGCCGGTGACGGACGGCTCCAGCAGGAACGGAGCGGGGTAGGCGCGGGGCGGCGTTGAGCTGCTTGCCCAGGGCTGTACGGCGGCTTGCACGGTGGTGGTCCGGCCGATACACGGCGCGGGGCGCGTTCCCGAGACGGTCTCGACGTCTTGGTCGGGCTGTATCAGCTCTCCGCGAGGATGCGCGCGAGTTCGGCATCGAGATCGAAGTACTGATGCTCCGTGCCGGGTGGTACGGCTGCGTGCGTTTGCTTCAGGAAGGATTCCAGGGCCCGCACGGGGGCTTCGAGGAGTGCTTCTCCCTCTGGAGTGCTCAGCACGATACTCACGGTGCCCAGTTCAGAGCTCCGGGCCGGCCAGACGCGGACGTCGCCGGTACCGGTGGGCCGGTGCAGGCCTTCGGCGAGAAGGTCGCGGGCGAACACCCACGCGACGGCTTCCTCCGCTCCGGTGTGGAAGGTGGCGCGCACGGCGTAGGGATCGGCGGTGTCATAGCGCAGCTCGGCGGTCATGGGCAGGGATATATCGCTCGTCAGGATGTGGCGCAGGTGCACTTCGCGGCTGATCTTCATCGGTGCGAGGACCCTTCGCTTGATGATGCTTGGCATGCGCAGATATCGCGGAGTGCCCGCGCGCTGTGGCGCGCGGGCACTGGTCAGATGACGGGGCGGCCGCGGCCCTGCTCGTCCAGGCGGCGAATGCCGGGCGCGGGCTCCCGGAAGCGGCACCAGGTGCGCCCCATGAAGTCCTCGGCGGTGTAGAAGTGCACCGTCCGGACCCGGCCGCTTCCGCCTGCCGTGGTGCAGGCGGCGGCGTACCAGTAGCCGTTGATGTTGAAGGCAACGGCGTCCTTGGGCCACGCGTGCGGGACCGGGGCCAGGTGCGCTCGGCGGACGTGGTGCAAACGGCGGTCTGTGGTGAGGTCGACCGCCAGGAAGTGCTCCCGCTCCCCAGGGTGCTCCTTGCCGAACTCGTCGTCCTGCTCCCAGCAGGCGCCGCAGTGCCCGAACCACGTGCACGGCAGGAGGTACAGGGGGCGGTCGTGCATCTCGGCGATGCTGCCGTGGTAGGTGACGCGGCTACCGATGAACAGCCTGGGCGCGGGGGCGGTCTCAGGCATGGGCGGCCTGCCAGGCCTTCGCGTTCCACTCACGGGTCAGGTCGTCGGCGTACGCGACATCGCGCGCGGACTCGGCGTCCAGTGCAGCCACGACCAGGACGCTGCCCCGGATCTGCTCGGCGCGGCGCTGAGCTGCGGCGGCCTGCTCCTGACGCTCGGCCTCCTCCTCCGGCACAGGCCGTACGAGGGAGATCTGGCCATCGCTGGTGAAGATCACGACGTAGCGGCGGAAGTCCGCGATCCGCGACGGGCGGGCCAGGCCTGTCGTGGTGTCGGCCAGCGTGGCGCGGGCCTCGGCCAGCAGCTTCGCCACTTCCTCGGTCGCCTTCACGCCCGTATCCCGCTGGCTCTGGTTGCGGCCGTAGTAGACGCGGGCCTTGTCGCGTACGGGGGCGAACTCCACCGGGGCGTAGATGCTGAGCATCCGGCGGGCGAAGTCATCGCGCTGGTCCCGTTTGGCCTGGGCGGCGCGGGCGGTGTCGGTCACCTTCCCCTGGGTCCAGCTCAGCGCGGTAGCGGCGCACGAGGTGCCGTAGTAGACAACGGAGCCGTCCTCGTTTCCCTCGGCGTCCAGCGGCATCAGCGCGACCGTGCGCTTGAGTCCGCGGCGGCCGCAGCAGCCGCATTCGTCGCAGTCGTCAACGGTGCCTTTGATCGTCCACTTGGGGATGCTCATGAATGGCCTTCCGAGGGGCGGTGGGCGGGGCGGTGTGCGCAGGGATAGCCGCCGACGCGGCCTGGGCGCAGGAAGGGGCGGACGTCGTTTTGGCGCGCGGGCTGCTCCGCAGACGCGACGCGCTGCCGCTACGCGGCAGGGGCCGGCGGGGTGCGCTCCCCTGAGGTGGGGTGAGCGCTCCGCGCTCGGGCGGGGCGGCCTCTGCGGGCCTGCGGGGGCCGGGCGGGCACCCGTGGGGGAGTGCGGGTGCCCACCCGGCGGTCAGGGGGTCAGACCGTGGTGAGGGCGAATGCCTTCTCCATCAGGTCGTTCGCCGCTCCGCTGATCACGCGTTCGGCGCGGGATCCCGCCTTGTCGGCGTCGTTCGTGCCCCGGGCCGGGGCGACGTGGTTGGCGTACTCGGTGAGCGCGTTGTAACCGGCCCACCGCGTGCCCCGGATACCGGCCTGGGTGTCGGCGTGCTCGAACAGATTCGAGATCGCCCCCCACCGCTGCCGCTGGTTGGTCTTGGCGCGGGCGTGGTCGCTGTCCTTGATCGGCCACAGCTCGTCGACCACCGACTTGAGCTCACTGAGCGTCATCTCGGCTTCGATCATGCGCTGTGCGGCCTGCTCGAACTCCTCGGCGTACCGGAACGTCAGACCGAGGGCGGAACGGGCCTGCGCGATACGGGCCTTGGCTCCGGCGGTGTGCCTCACCACGAACGAGGACCGTGCCCCGTGGATGGCCGCGCGCATGGTGTTGGCGCACACCACCCGGACCGGTGTCACGACGATCCGGAACGCGCTGCCTCCGTCGTGGCTGTTGAACGCTGCGATGTACAGGTCTACGTCGTCGTCACGGCCGATCGTGAGGGTCTGCGGCATCTTCATGGTCAGGAACACCTGACGGCCGTCCTTGAGCGATCCGGCGGTCTCGAAGTGCGCCCCGGACTCGTCGGCCAGCAGGTTGAGGAACTCGGCGTGCTCCTCGTTCTGAACTGCGTGGTAGTCGCTGCCCACCACTCCGAGCGTCTGCGTGCGGCCGCTCTTGGGGTGCGTGCGGGCGGTCGCGAAGTGCTGCGGGACCTCCAGCGGCGCGACTCCGTCGGGCGTGATCTCGGTCGCGGTGAGGGGCAGGAGACGCACGTTCCAGCCGGACAGAGACGCGATGCGCATGGCCTCCTCGGCGGTCATCGCGCCGTCGGTGACGGTGCCGAGTCTGTGCCAGGCGCTCGTGGTGGCGGACGCGAAAGCGGCGGTGCCGTCGGTGAACTGCTCGATCTCGTGAGCCACTTGGGCTTCCCTTCTGGTGACGAACTTTCGGCGGGTCCGGCAGGGGGCCAACCCTCCCGAACTAGTTCCATAATACCTATTGCTGGAGGTGGGGCAACCGATTAAATCTCCGATGCGCCCCACCCCCGGGGCCGGGCTGTTGACCTGCGGTTACGACTGCGGCGGCTTGTGCCGCATGAGGTTGCCCGCGTCGGTCACCGTGATGGTGCGGCCACACGTGCAGTCACCGACACGGCGGCCGTGCAGCTTGAGGAACTTGCCTCCCAGACGCGCGCCGTTCAGTCTGCGCACGCTGCCGGAAGCAGGCTCCTTGTTCGTGCAGTAACCCTTGGACATGGGCTGTGCTCTCCTTCCTGTGGTTCCTGCGGAACGGGGCGGGCCTACCGCTGCCAGTGCTGCGGCAAGGCCGTGACGCTCCACGTGTGGACTCCAGTCAGCGAGGTGACGAACGCGCCGTTCCTGTACTCGCTGAGCCGGTAGAGCACCGACTCACGTCCTCGGCGGTCCAGTTCGCGCTCAATGCGCGTCACCCAGTAGCGGCCGTGGCAGCACTCTTGCGACCCGTGGTAGCTGACCAACTGCCCGATGCTGGGGCCGCTGTTCGCGTGCAGGGCGACGGACAGGTTGGCCAGGGCCGTACCGAACGTGTGGGGCGGCAACGGCACGTCGGCCAGCGCGGGCCCGGTGTGACCGGTCCGTACGCCAGAGATCCAACCCGACTCGAACAGGGGCCGGGCCAACTCGCGCACGTCGCGCGGGAAACCGCTGCTCTCGGGGAGCTGCTCCAGGGCGGCCCGGAAAGCTGCCTCCATCTGCTCTCGCTCGCCCTCGGTCGCCGGAACGGCGCGGCGGCCGGGCTCAATGCTCGTCATGCTCACAGTGACTTTCCCTCCGGTTGGTGTAGGTGCTGGGGTTGCCCGGAGGGCCTGGTGGACCGGACCCCCGGGCATTGCCTCCTACTTCAGTCCGCGCGTCCGCAGAAATTCACTGATGCGGAATGCGACGGAACGGACCGGAAGGGATGCGCCTCGGAACGTTCCGAGGATACGGGGCCCGGTGTCGCTGTCGTGGATGATGTGGAACTCGAATCCCTCAGCGATCGGCAGAAGAATGCGAATGGGACCGGCCGTGGTCTCGAACCGAATCGACGTGGTGTTGTCGTCCTGGTTGTGCTCGATGACGGCGTCCCTGAGCAGTTCCGGACGCGGGAGGAAATTTGCGATCCGGCGGGCCTTCTGAGCCTGAGGGGTCGTGATCTCGTCCGCGCCGGAAGTCACCTTGCCTGCGGTGATGACGATTTCCACGCTGCTGCCTTTCTGTTGACGAACGTTCGGCGGTGTCGGTAGGGGGCCACTCGTTCCGACATGTTCCATAATACTTTGGTCTTGGTCTGTTGCACCACCCCACGCGCAAACTCCTGCACTATCTCTTGCGCCATCTCCTGACCCTGCCCGGTCGCCGGCCTCCGGTCGGCCGAGGTCAGAAGCCCATTCGGCCATGGTCGGGGAGCTGACATCCCCTCTGCTGCCGCTCTCCCTGCCCGAATGAGAGAAAAAGGGTGGGTGCGGGCGTGGGTGGCGCGGCGTCGTCGGGGATCGGGGTGAGTGGGTGTGTTGCGCGTCGGCGGGGCCTCCGCGCTGAGCCCCGTGAGCCTGACGGCTCGGACTGAGTTGGGGATGGACGGCAGACGGCGATCAGGGGCGCATCGGTAGACGATCAATACGCCATGCGCGGAGCACCCTTCTAAGGGACGCCGTCACGGACAAACCGAAATATGGCGCGGCTGTCGGTGGATGATTTCGCCGTCCGGCCCTAGGGGCCGTTCGACTCCGGTACCTCCGTTCGCTGTATTCCGGCTTTTCGAATTCGGGGTTCCTGTTCTGCACCCGAGGTATTCGACTCCCGCAATTCTGAATTCTGCGGGGTATTTTTATCCGGGATGATGGAGGGCGTACGCTGAGCCAATTACTACACAGCCTTTTTACGTGATGCATATTGGGCACTACTGGTTCCCGTGTCGGGTTGATGCTTCGTCATGCCGCATTGGTGGGCTGGGGTGCAGTCTGTCGGGTATTGGTGAGGTGACGGTAGGGGGTGGAGCGTAGCGGAGCCCGTCGGGTATGCAGGAACGGGCTATGACGGTTCGTCAACTATCTGCGGGTGATGTGGCATGGAATTCGGACGGGGTAGTGCCTTGGGATCCCAGACCGTACACAGGTGACGACGTGATGCACCCTCACTCCTCGCTGCCCGGCGAAGCCGTAGGGCGGGAGCGCAGCGAACGCCCCGGATTCCCGCTTGCGGGAATCCCCTTCTTCGCTTGCGCGAAGAAGCTTCTTTTAGAATTCCGTTTACGGAATTCATTCCCGCGTTTACGCGGGAATCCGAATTGCGCTTGCGCAATTCTTTCTCTATGCCCCGGCTTGCCG
>NZ_JBEOVB010000034.1:0-87004 GCF_040295245.1 Streptomyces sp. NPDC002884
AAGGCCTCGGCGAGGAAGATCACGTCGGGGTCGGCGCGGTTGATGTCCGCGATGACCCGCTCCCAGAACACGACCGGCTTGGTGTGCGGGTTGTCCACGCGGAAGATCCGCACCCCGTACGACATCCAGTGCCGCAGGACCCGCACCGTCTCGGCGATCAGGCCCTTCATGTCCGCGTCGAACGCCAGGGGGTAGATGTCCTGGTACTTCTTCGGCGGGTTCTCGGCGTAGGCGATGGTCCCGTCCGGGCGGTGGTGGAACCACTCGGTGTGCTTGTGCACCCAGGGGTGGTCGGGGGAGCACTGCAGGGCGAAGTCGAGGGCGATCTCCAGACCGAGCTCGCCCGCCCGCTCCACGAACCAGGCGAAGTCCTCGATGGTCCCGAGGTCCGGGTGGACGGCGTCGTGGCCGCCCTCCGGCGAGCCGATCGCCCACGGCACCCCGACATCGTCGGGCGCGGCGTTCAACGTGTTGTTGCGGCCCTTGCGGAAGGTCGTGCCGATGGGGTGGACGGGCGGCAGGTAGACGACGTCGAAGCCCATCGCGGCGATGGCGGGGAGCCTGCGCGCGGCGGTGCGGAACGTGCCGTGCGGGCGCTCGGCGGTCCCCTCGGAGCGGGGGAAGAACTCGTACCAGGCGCCGTACAGGGCGCGTTCGCGCTCGACCAGCAGCGGCAGCGGCTCGGAGGCGGTGACCAGCTCCCGCAGCGGATACCGGCCGAGCACGGCGTCGACCTCCGGCGTCAACGCCGCCGCGTAGCGCTCGGCCACCGGGACCGAGTCGTCGAGCAGCTTCTTCGCCGCGTCCCGCAGCAGGGTGCGTTCCGGTCCGCGCGGGGCCCGGGCGGCCGCCCGCTCGTGGAGCTGACCGCCCTCCTCCAGGACCAGACCCGGGGCGATCCCGGCCGGGATCTTGATCTCCGCGTGGTGGCGCCAGGTGGCGATCGGGTCGCTCCAGGCCTCCACGGTGTACGTCCAGCGGCCCATGGCCTCCAGGGTCACATCGGCTCCCCACCGGTCACTGCCGGGGGTGAGTTCGCGCATCGGTGTCCAGGGCCCGCGGCCGCCGTCGGGGTCCTTGAGGACCACGTTGGCGCCGACGGCGTCGTGACCCTCGCGGAACACCGTCGCGGAGATCCGCACCGTCTCCCCGGTCACGGCTTTCGCCGGCCGCCTACCGCACTCCACGCGCGGTTCGACGTCCCGTACCGGGATACGGCCGATCGCCCTGGTGGACTTCACCCTTGCACCTCCGCTGGCTCGAAATTGGCTTCGTCCGCCCGGTGTTGGGCGAACGGACTGCACCTGCGCGCCGGGCTACGTCTCCGCGGGCAGGCAGGGGAGCGGCCGGGTCGCGGAGAGCCGCGCGACGCCGTTCCTCCGGCTCAGGCTCCAGCGCTCCCGGTGCAGGGCGTCCACACCGGCCCGCAGATACTGCTCGGCGGCGTCCGCGGCCTCCCGTGCGCAGCGCTTGCCCATCAGCACACAGAGGGTGTAGCCGCAGTCCTCGAACGCGGCCCGCGCCGTGCGGTCGTCGGGCCGCGCCAGCATGTCCCGCTCCCAGGCCCGGTAACTGCGCAAGGTCCTGGCGACTTCTGTCTTCGCTGGTTGCAGCATCGCGCTGTGCACCTTCCGGGAGTTCAAGCAAGAGGGAGGTCGCTCGAGGCGGCCGGGTCGGCCCGTTGCGCGGAGGCGCGAAAGTGTCGAACCCTGTGAGGCCTTCACTTATGGTGCACGGCGCATCACCCAACGTCCTGTTGGATCTTGGTTGTGGTGTGCTCGTGTTGCACGAATGGCGTAGCAGCCCCACTGTGGTTGTGACTCTGAAGCGATTACCGCTCACGCTTCGTATTGGGGAACTCTGGCCCGTCGGGCCGAGCAGGAGTGGGAGCCTCGCCGGTGAGGAGCGAACGACGATGAAGACAGCAGTCCCCTGCTACTACCACCTCGATGTGGACGTCTGCCCGGAACGGGTCGGACAGGTCAGGCGGATCCTGGCCGCCCATCTGTCCCACTGGAACCTCGAAACACATGTGGAGACCGTCTGCCGCGGCGCCGAGATGCTGCTGACCGCTATCGACGAGCACGCCACGGACAAGCACACCTCGATCGAGATGTGGTGGAACGGGCAGCACCTGATCACGGCCGTCGGCGGTCACGACCACCGGCTGCGTCCCGACCAGGACCTGCGGGCCTGTCTGGAGCGCATCGCCGTGATGAGCGACGGCTGGGGGTGCTGCGCCACCGGCGCCGGGAGCCAGGTCATCTGGTTCTCCCAGCGGGCCCGCTCCGGCGAACGCGTCCCACTGGTGCCGACCGCGCCGGCGCCGAGCCTGCGCGAGGTGCGTCAAGTACCCCGCGAACTGCCGGTGGCGGCCCTGGCCGCCCCGGTCACGGCGGGCCGGGCGCACGGCGTCCTGGTGGCCGCCCGGTGACCTCACGGCCGAACCGGAAGGACCGCAGGACCCGGACGGACCGTACGGACCGCATGGACCGTACGGACCGTACGGACCGCAGTGCCGGGGTGCCCGCCTGGAGCGGGCACCCCTTCCCGCTGGGGGCCGACTTCGACGGAGAGGGCACCAACTTCGCTCTGTTCAGCGAGGTCGCCGAACGCGTCGACCTCGTCCTGGTCGACGACGACGGCACCACCCGCGGTGTCCCGCTGACCGAGGTCGACGGCTTCGTCTGGCACGCCTACCTGCCCGGGACCGGTCCCGGGCAGCGCTACGGCTTCCGGGTGCACGGGCCGTGGAACCCCGGCTCCGGCCACCGGTGCAACCCGGCGAAACTGCTCCTCGACCCCTACGCGCGCGCCGTCGACGGCCAGATCGACAACCACGCCTCCCTCTTCGAGCGGGCCGGTGACCGCCCCGACCCGGCGGACAGCGCCGGGCACACCCTGCTCGGCGTGGTCACCGACACCGCCTTCGACTGGGGCGACGACGAACCGCCCAGGCGCCCTTACGCCGACACGGTGATCTACGAGGCCCATGTACGCGGCCTGACCCGCACCCACCCCGAGGTTCCGCCCGCCCTGCGGGGCACCTACGCCGGCCTCGCGCACCCCGCGGTGACCGAGCACCTCACCTCGCTGGGCGTGACGGCGATCGAGCTGATGCCCGTGCACCAGTACGTGCAGGACGGTGTGCTGACGGACCGGGGCCTGTCCAACTACTGGGGCTACAACACCATCGGCTTCTTCGCCCCGCACAACGCCTACGCCGCCCACGGCACCCGCGGCGAGCAGGTCACCGAGTTCAAGTCCATGGTGAAGGCGCTGCACGCGGCCGGCCTGGAAGTGATCCTCGACGTCGTCTACAACCACACCGCCGAGGGCAACGAGAAGGGCCCCACCCTCTCCCTGCGCGGCATCGACAACGCCTCCTACTACCGGCTCGTGGACGGCGACTGGGCGCACTACTACGACACCACCGGCACCGGCAACAGCCTGCTCATGCGGCACCCGTACGTCCTTCAGCTGATCATGGACTCGCTGCGGTACTGGGTGAC
The DNA here is from genome assembly GCF_040295245.1 of Streptomyces sp. NPDC002884. NCBI lineage: Bacteria > Bacillati > Actinomycetota > Actinomycetes > Kitasatosporales > Streptomycetaceae > Streptomyces > Streptomyces sp. NPDC002884. The sequence continues at coordinate 3,513 of NZ_JBEOVB010000034.1, forward strand.
GGAGATGCATGTCGACGGCTTCCGCTTCGACCTCGCGGCCACCCTCGCCCGCCAGTTCCACGAGGTGGACCGGCTGTCCGCGTTCTTCGACCTCATCCAGCAGGACCCCGTGATCAGCCGCGTCAAGCTCATCGCCGAACCCTGGGACGTCGGCGAGGGCGGCTACCAGGTGGGCAACTTCCCGCCGCTGTGGTCGGAGTGGAACGGCCCCTACCGCGACGCCGTACGCGACTTCTGGCGTGCGGAACCCGGCTCGCTGGGCGAGTTCGCCTCCCGGCTGACCGGCTCCTCGGACCTGTACGCCCACAGCAGGCGCCGTCCGCGCGCCGGCGTCAACTTCGTCACCGCGCACGACGGTTTCACCCTGCGTGACCTCGTCTCGTACAACGACAAGCACAACGATGCCAACGGTGAGGGCAACCGGGACGGCGAGAGCACCAACCGCTCCTGGAACTGCGGGACCGAGGGACCCACCGAGCGCCCCGCGGTGCTCGCGCTGCGGGCCCGGCAACAGCGCAACCTGCTCGCCACGCTGCTGCTCTCGCAGGGCATCCCGATGCTCGGCCACGGCGACGAACTCGGCCGCACCCAGGGCGGCAACAACAACGCCTACTGCCAGGACAGCGAAGTCTCCTGGGTCGACTGGCGGTTGACCGACGAGCAGCGGAGCCTGGCGGACTTCTGCCGTCGCCTCGTCGCGCTGCGCGCCGCCCACCCCGTGCTGCGGCGGCGCCGCTTCTTCCGGGGAGAGACCGCCAGACGCGTACGTCAGCCGCTGCCCGATCTCGTCTGGCTGCTGCCGGACGCGCGCGAGATGACGGACCTCGACTGGCAGCGCGCCGACGCGCACAGCGTCGGCGTCTTCCTCAACGGCGACGCGATCGCCGAACCCGACCCGCGCGGCCGGCCCGTCGTGGACGACTCGTTCCTGCTGCTGTTCAACAGCTACTGGGAGCCCGCCGTCTTCCGGCTGCCCGAGGCCGCGTACGGCGAGCGCTGGACGGTGTGCGTCGACACCGCGGAGCCCGACGGCCGCCCGGACGAGACGGAGTACAAGGCGGGCGCGGAAGTGACCCCGGCGGCCCGCAGCCTGATCGTGCTGGCCCGGCCCCCGCGCCGTTCCGACTGAGACGGCCCGCTCAGCGCCCCCGGCGCGAGGTCACCGTGAACTGGGCGCCGTCCGGGTCACGCAGCACGGCCTCGGCGGCGGTCTCGATCAGCACGCTGCCGCCGTGCTTCTCCGCAGCCCGGGCACAGGTCGTCACGTCCGCGACGGCGAAGTGGACCTGCCAGTGCGGACGGATCGTGGGGTCGGGCGCCGCCTCCAGCGCGCCCGACTCGATCCGGGCGACGACATCGCCCCCGCTGCGCAGCACGACCTCGCCACGTTCGTAGTGGACCTCGACGCAGCCGGGACGGTCCGTGGCCCAGTCGAGGATCTCGCCGTAGAAGATGGCGGAGTCGAAGGCGTCGCGGGTGTGGAGCCTGATGAAGGCGGGCGCGTCCTGCCGCCAGGCCTCCCAGTTGCCGATCAGCTCGCCCTCCCAGACCCCGAAGGTCGCGCCGTCCCGGTCGGCCAGCAGGGCAGCCCGGCCCGGCGGCAGCGAGATCGGGCCCACGGCCACGGTCCCGCCGCGCTCCCGGGTCCGGGAGGCTGCGTCGTCCGCGCTGGGCACGGCGAAGTACGGCGTCCAGGCGACCGCCATCTGCCACATCGAGGCGACGGCCGCCACCCCGGCGACCGGGACGGTGCCGACCAGCGCCGTCCGGAAGTGGTCGCCGAGCACGCCCCGGCGCCACTGCCAGCCCAGGACGGCTCCGTAGAAGCCCTGCGTGGCGTCCAGATCACGACTGGTCAGGCTCACCCAGCAGGGCGCACCGAACACGGAGTGCGTGGAGACGGCTCCCCGTGCACCGGGGGCGGATGTGGGGCGACGGTTCATGGCACTCGCGTTTCTGGTCTCTCGGCCGGCGGGCGGGGGCTACCACCAGTGTCCGGCCGGAACCGTCCCGGGCGCCTGCCGAGCGACCCGGTGGCACGATGGAGCGGTGGCACGAGTACCGCGCGGAACGGCCGACGAAACGGCCCGGATCTTCGCACTCCAGGAGGAGGTCGACCAGCTGAAGGAGGCGGTCGCCTCCCACGCCGTGGTCGACCAGGCGATCGGCGTGATGGTCGCCCTGGGGCGGATGACGCCCGACCAGGGCTGGCTCGTGCTGAAGGAGGTCTCCCAGCACACCGACATCAAGCTGCGCAACGTCGCCGATCTGATCCTCGTCCGGGGGCGCACCGGAGAGATGCCCGACGAGATCCGGGCGCGGCTGGAGGAGCTCCTGGACCGGTACGGCCCCACCCAGATTCCCGGGTCGCCGCCCTTGCGTCCCTTGGAGTGAAGCCGCCGGGCGAGAGGCCCCTCGGACCGGCGGTCAGTCCGTCTCCGCGGCGATCTCCTCGCGCAGCCGCGCGAAGCAGCCACTGAGCAGACGTGAGACATGCATCTGCGAGATGCCCAGCTGCTCGGCGATCCGGCTCTGCGTCATACCCGCGAAGAACCGCATGTACAGGATCGTCCGTTCGCGTTCCGGCAGGGCCCGCAGGCAGGGCGCCACGGCCACCCGGTCGACGACGGCGTCGTAGCCGGGATCGGGGTCGCCGAGGGCGTCCTCGAGCGCGTAGCCGTCGGTGCCGGGCAGTTCGGCCTCCAGCGACAGCGCGGAGAAGCACTCCAGCGCTTCCGCGCCGGTGCGCACCTCGTCCTCGGTGAGCTGTGCGTACGCGGCTATCTCGGTGATGGTGGGCGGGCGTCCCGGAGTCGTCTGCGACAGCTCCTTCGCGGCGTTCCGTACCCGGTTGCGCAGATCCTGGACCCGGCGCGGTACGTGCAGGGTCCACATGTGGTCGCGGAAGTGCCGCTTGATCTCACCGGTGATCGTCGGCACCGCGTACGCCTCGAAGGCGCGGCCGCGTTCCGGGTCGTAGTGGCCGACGGCCTTGACGAGTCCGAGGGCGGCGACCTGGTACAGGTCCTCGAGGTTCTCGCCGCGCCCCCGGAACCGGACGGCGATCCGCTCGGCCATGGGCAGCCAGAGGCGGACCAGCTCGTCCTTGAGCGCCTGGCGCTCCGGCCCGTCGGGCAGACCGGCGAGCCGCACGAAGGACTCGCCGGTGTCCGGCGCGTCGTCGTGGGGGTGCTGCTTCGTTCTGACGGTGCTACGCATCACGCGCGCCTTCCAGGAGGAATGCCGAGGGAGGTTCGGACACCGTGGGAAGCACGTACTCGGGCGGGCCGACGGGAGAGCACCCGGGACCGGCCGCTCGGCGGCATCCCACGGACGTGCCTCCTGTCCGAAGCACTAGCTTTCCGATTCCCGTCTTGGAGTAGCTTGAAACAGTTTCACCCTATTTGTTCCGTGTCGCTCTTGACTCTCGCTCGCGACTCCTCGCTCTTGACCCTTCCTTGGGTGGATTACCTCTGACACAGAGGTAATCTCGTCGCGTGGATCAGGAGCGATGGGACCAGGAGACGTTCCCCGAGGAGCTCGCCGACGCGCTCGTCGGCGTCCAGCGGCTGCTCAGGCGGCGGCTGCGGGCCGGCCTGACCGTGCCGCGGCTGCGCGGCGCCGAGGTCGAGCTGCTGCGCCTGGTCGAGGCGCGGCCCGGCATCGGCGTCTCGGACGCGGCCAGGGAGCTGTACCTGGCGGGCAACTCCGTCTCGACCCTCGTCAACCAGCTGGTCAAGGACGGTTATCTGGTCCGCGAGACCGATCCGGCAGACCGGCGCGTCGCCCGGCTGCTGCTCACCGAGTCGGCCGAGGCCCGGCTGCGGGCGTGGCGGGAGCGGCGCGCCGCGCTCGTCGGCCGGCAGCTCGCCCGTCTCGACACCGCCGACCGGGAGGCCCTGCGCGCGGCGCTGCCGGCCCTGCGCGCGCTCGCCGTCAACCTGCACGAGGAGGCCGAGGAGTCATGACGACCGACAACGCCACGGACGCCGTCGCCTGTACCGGGCTCGCCTACGCCTTCGGTGACACCAAGGCGGTCGACGGACTCGATCTGATCGTCCGGGAGGGTGAGGTCTTCGGCCTGCTCGGGCCCAACGGGGCCGGCAAGACCACCGCCATCCGCTGCATCACGACCCTGCTGCCGGTCCCGTCCGCGATGGTCCGCGTCTTCGGTCACGACGCAGCCGGCGACCGAATGGCCGTACGGCGGCTGCTCGGCTACGTCCCGCAGCAGTTGTCCGCCGACTCGGGGCTCACCGGCCGGGAGAACGTCTCCCTGTTCGCCCGGGTCTTCGACGTGTCGCGGCGCGAGCGCGCCGAACGCGTCGGCCAGGCGCTGGGCGCCGTCGGCCTCACGGACGCCGCCGACCGGCTCGCCGGCACCTACTCCGGCGGAATGGTCCGCCGTCTCGAACTCGCCCAGGCCCTGGTCAGCGCGCCCCGGCTGCTGATTCTCGACGAGCCGACGATCGGCCTCGACCCGATCGCCCGAACGGGTGTCTGGGAGCACATCACCGCCGTCCGGGCGGCCACCGGCATGACCGTCCTGGTGACCACGCACTACATGGACGAAGCCGACCAGTACTGCGACCGGGTCGGCCTGATGCACCGCGGCCGGATCCGCGCCCTCGGCACCCCCGCCGAGCTCCGGCAGGGGCTCGGGGAACGCCGGCGCGCCGAGGGCACGCCGGCCACCGCCCCGCTGCCGACCCTGGAGGACGTCTTCCGGGACGTCGCCGGCAGCGGCCTCGACGAGCAGGCAGGAGATTTCCGCGATGTCCGAAGCACCCGCCGTACCGCTCAGCGCGTCGGCTGACCACGCCCGCCCGCAGAACATCGACCTGCTGCTGCGGCCGCCCCGGCCCCGGGTCGGCTGGCGGCTGCTGCCGGCCCGGGTCGCCGCCCTGTGCGCCGTCGAACTGCAGAAGCTGCGCCATGACCGCACCGAGCTGTACACCCGGGCGGTCCAGCCCGCCCTGTGGCTGCTGATCTTCGGTCAGACCTTCACCCGCATCAAGGCGATCCCGACCGGCGGCATCCCCTACATCGACTACCTGGCGCCCGGCATCATCGCCCAGTCCGCGATGTTCATCGCCATCTTCTACGGCATCCAGATCATCTGGGAGCGGGACGCCGGCGTCCTCAACAAGCTGCTCGTCACGCCGACCCCGCGCTCCGCGCTGATCACCGGCAAGGCGTTCGCGGCCGGTGTGAAGTCGGTGATCCAGGCGGTCGTCGTGGTCGTCATCGCCGCCCTGCTCGGCGTGGCCCTGACCTGGAACCCGCTGAAGCTCCTCGGGGTCGCCGCCATCGTCGTCCTCGGCTCGGCCTTCTTCTCCTGTCTGTCGATGACCATCGCGGGCATCGTCCTCAGCCGCGACCGCCTCATGGGCTTCGGGCAGGCGATCACCATGCCGCTGTTCTTCGGCTCCAACGCCCTCTACCCGGTGGACATCATGCCGGGCTGGCTCCAGGCCGTCAGCAAGGTCAACCCCCTCAGCTACGAGGTGGACGCGCTGCGGGGGCTGCTCCTCGGCACGCCCGCGCACCTCGCCCTCGACTTCGGGGTGCTGATCGTGGCCGCCGCGCTCGGCATCGCCGCCGCCTCCTCGCTCCTGGGCCGGCTGGCCCGCTGACCCGGCCCGGGAACGTGATGTGCGGCACGCCCGCGACGAGCCCTTTCGCGGCCCGTCGGCGGATTCTTCCTGCGCACGGCTTGATCAGCGATCAAAAGGGATGAATTCCCTGGCCACAGCGCATTCTGCTCATTTGACAGTGCGATCGGCGCACGGATAGGAAGCAGCCGGTAGAAGTCGAGAGGTGGACTGTGTACGAGCCGAACGTGGTCGGGGACTGGCAGGAGTACGACGAGCATGCCGGTCTGCGGGTCAGCGTCCACCGCCTGGAGCAGAGCGAGCCGCCCAGGGGACGCGACGACGCGGCCGAGGGGCTGACGTACTTCTGCCTGCGGGTGACCGTCGAGAACCGGGGCGGCAACCACTCCACGATCCACCTCGAGGACGGCCAGATCGACGTACGGCTCGGACCCGAGGGCGAGAGCGCGTTCATCGACTGGCGCAACTCGCAGTTCATCGAGGGCTTCGACATCTACCCGCTGCGCCGGGCCACCGCCGTGCTGTACGCGGCGGGACCCGAGGCGTCGCTCGGCCAGGTGGACGTCCAGATCCAGCTGCGGGTCGACGACGACTGGGCCGACCGCCGGTTGTGGACGGGCGGCATCGGCCTGGCCGAGGGATCCGGCGGGGCCCCGGCCGGGGCGGGGCGCGACAGCCTGGCCCGTCAGGTCAGCAACTTCCTGCGCGACCAGGCCGAAGAGGGCAGCGCCTGAGCGGCGCCGCCCTCTTCGATCGACCGATGAGCCGATGAGTCAGTGAGACGGCTGGCCGGCGGACGGTCAGTGCGGGATGCCGTCGATGATCTCGCGCGCGCCCTGACGCAGCAGTGACACCGCCACCGACGTGCCGAGCGTCGCCGGGTCCAGCGGCCCGGCCCACTCGTGGGCGTTCAGCCGGGTCTTCCCGTCCGGGGTGAACACACAGGCCCGCAGGGACAGTTCGCCGCTGCGGTCGACGCGCGCGAAGCCGGCGATCGGGCTGTTGCAGTGCCCCTGGAGCACATGCAGGAACATGCGTTCCGCCGTGGCCTCCCGATGGGTGGCCGGATCGCCCAGCCCGCTGACGACGTCGATGACGTCGGTGTCGCCCTCGCGGCACTGGAGGGCGAGGACGCCCGCGCCGATCGGCGGCATCATCGTCTCCGGCGACAGCACCTCGCTGATGACGTCCTGGCGCCCGATGCGCTCCAGGCCTGACACGGCGAGCAGCAGCGCGTCCGCCTCGCCCGCCGCGAGCTTCTCCAGCCGCCGGTTGGCGTTGCCCCGGAAGGGCACGCACTCCAGCTGGGGATGGGTGGCGGCGAGCTGGGCGACCCGGCGCACCGAGGAGGTGCCGATGCGCGTCCCGGCCGGGAGCTCGTCCAGGGTGCGGCCACCCGGATGCACCAGGGCGTCGCGGATGTCGTCCCGCTTCAGGAACGCGGCGAACACCGTGCCCGCGGGCAGCGGCCGGTCGGCAGGCACGTCCTTGACGCAGTGCACCGCGAGATCCGCCACGCCTGCCAGCAGCGCCGCGTCGACCTCCTTGGTGAAGGCACCCTTGCCGTCGACCTGGGACAGGTCGCCCATCCACTTGTCGCCGGTCGTCTTCACGGGGACGACCTCGGTGCGCACACCGGGATGCAGGGCGGCCAACTCCGAGCGCACACGCTCCACTTGGGCCAGCGCCATGGGCGAGTCACGGGAGACGATACGGATCAATTCCGGAACGGACATGCGGGACACGATAGACCCTCGGGGACCGTGCCCCGTGCCGCTCGCCGGTTTCGGCCACGGGCGGCCGGCCCGTCGACGGCGGCTCCGCGGACACCCGGACGAGGGGCCGGCGACCGCTTCCGCGCCGTCGGGAGGTCACGTCCGGAGGTCTGCTCCGGGAGGTCAGGTCCGGAGGTCTGCTCCGGGAGGTCAGGTCCGGGGGTCAGGTCCGGGAGGTCACGTCGAGGACGAAGCGCCGTTTGTCGGTGCCGAGGGCGCCGAGCCGGGCGTAGAAGCGGATCGCCCCCTCGTTCCACGCCGGGGTCTGCCACTGCACCTCGCTCATGCCCAGGCTCCGGGCCTGGGCCGCCACGGCGCCCGTCAACAGGGCGCCCAGACCCAGCCCGCGGTGGCCGGGGACGAGGAACAGACAGTCCATGAGGAGGTACTCGCGGCCCTCCCAGGTGGAGAGCTCGGGCGCGCAGGTCGCGTAGCCGACGATCTCGCCGTCGGCCAGTTCGGCGACCAGGCAGTACAGCCGGGGAGTCGGCGCGTCGAAGAGGAGCCCGGCCAGCCGTTTCGCGAGGTCGGGCACGGGCGGCGCCGCGCGCTCGTACTCCGCGTGCTGGGCGGCGAGTTCGGCGACACGCGCCAGATCGGACCGTTCGGCGTGCCGGACCCGTGCGACGGCGCTCACCTGACGTCCCCCTCGACCGTGTCCGCGCCCCAGGCGGCCAGCCGCTCCGGGAGGGGGCCGGTGCCGTCCAGGACCTGCCGTGCGAAGGCGTCGCGTTCATGGGCCAGGACGGCCGCCTCCCACACGCACGGCGCCAGCCCCGCCCGCCCCGGCCGCAGTTCCGCCGGCCGGTCGGCCGGACCCGTGAACACCGCCAGGTCCGACATGTGGCCCTCGATCCAGGTGTGAACGAGGACATAGTCCCCGTCGCCGCCCGCGTGCACCAGCACGACGGCCAGGCCCAGCGATCCCCGCAGCGCCCCGAGTTCCAGATGGCCGGCGGCGACCCGCAGCGCCTCGACGGCGGCGGGCTCCGTCACCGTCCGCCCCGGCGCCTCGAGCGCGTATGCCTTGACCAGGTGCCCGGCGACCTCTCGCGTGCCCAACGGCCGTGCGGCGCGGGCGTGATGACTGTCGGCGAGGGCGAGCAGCTCCTTCGCCGGCACGGCCGGCGGCAGTTCGTCGTGAAGATCCATCCGGACATCATGGGGCGTGCGTGCGCCGCCGTCCACGGGTCGGGGAGCGCGCACCCCGACCGCGGACGGCGGCCATGGCTCACGCGGCGGGATCGAAGGCGATCCCGGACGGCTTCGCCGAGGAGAGGTGGTTGTTGAAGTTGGCGTCCTTCAGGCCGAAGTTGGCGCTGCCGAAGTTGTACGCGCTCAACTTGTCACGCAGGCCCGCCGGGTAGCCGTTCCAGCCGACCAGCGGCGGGTACTGCCAGGTGCCCTTGTGGTTCTCCGGCGGCTCGTCGTTGGAGTTCGCGAGCCGGAAGCAGTGCGTGCTGATGCCGTCCTTGTGGTAGACGACCTTCGCGTGCGAGCCGTCGAAGCGCACGCCCGAGGCCGCCGTCACCGTGAACGAGCCGTGGTTGGACGTCGAGACGTACTGCACCTGGCCGTTCTGCACCCAGATCACGACGTGCTCCCAGTCGTGCCGGTGCCCGCCGATGCTGCTGCCCGCCAGGGCCTGGTCCTTCTCGAAGTAGAGGCCGTACAGGTACGCGCACCAGCCGTTGTTGCACTTGTAGCGCGAGTAGCTGTTGGTGTTGTCCAGGTCGGAGGCGTCCCGGCAGCTGCCGTTGAGGGCGCCGGTCGGGTTCAGCCCGCCGTTGATCGTGCCGTCGGGGCCGATGGCGGGCGTCGAGTAGCAGCCGTCCGTGTCGTAGTCGAACGCGGGCTGGTACGTCAGCTCGGCGGCTTCGGCGTTGGACGGCAGGGCCGTCGGCGGGGCGGCGAAGGCCGCCGACGGGAAGGCGACGACGAGTGCGGCGGCACCGGCCAGCCCGGTCAGCCACCTCCTGCGGTGGACCTTGAACTTCGATGACGACACTGCGTCCTCCTCGGGGTTCGGGCGCAGCCGAACGGCTGTGTGGGGAGAGGGAGTTGAAAAGCAGCTCAGCTTCCCCGGTTTTCCCCTCCACGCCAAGAGGTCGCAGGCGTATCAGTGGTGAAGCACAGCCCAATAGTTGGCTGCCGAGGTGAGGTCAGGCGGATATGTCCGGCAGGTCCGCCGCCGACTCCTCGGGCGTCAGGTCAGGCCGCAGCCGAAGCCAGGACGGCTGGCGCAGCAGTCCCGCCCGGGTCCGCGTGCTGTACCGGACCTCGCCGACCAGCCTGGGCAGGACCCATCGCGCGCCCGGCGCCTGCGGTACGGCGTCGAAGGGGCACTCGTCGGTCGAGGCGGCCCGCAGGAGTGCCGCGAGTTCCACCCGCTCGGCCTCGCTCCAGCCGGTGCCCACCCCGCCGACGTACCGCAGCCCCGTGGCGGCCCGCTGCCCCACCAGGACGGCGCCGGGCAGCCCGGTCAGCCGTCCCTTGCCCGGCAGCCAGCCGCCGACCAGGACGTCCGCGACACGCATGTTCCGGATCTTGATCCAGGCCCGGGAGCGCACCCCCGGCTCGTACGCCGAGTCCAGACGCTTGCAGACCAGCCCCTCCAGGCCGTGCGCGCGGGTCGCCTCCAGGGCCTCCCGCCCGTGTCCGACCAGGGCCCGCGGCGTCGACCAGAACGGCCCGTCCAGCGCCAGCGCCTCCAGCCGGGCCCTGCGCCGCGTGTACGACAGCGGGAGGAGGGACTGCCCGCCGAGATGCAGCACGTCGAACAGCACGAGGTGCACGGGGGCCGTCGCCGCCAGCCGCGCGGCCTTGCCCGGCGCCTGGACCAGGCCCATCCGGGACTGGAGCAACTGGAAGTCGGCCCGGCCCTGTCCGTCCAGGGCGAGGACCTCGCCGTCCAGCACGGCAGGCGTGGCGCCGAGCGCTTCGGCCAGTGGCCGCAGCTCGGGATAGGCGCCGGTGATGTCCTCGCCCGAACGGGCGCGCAGGGTGAGACTCCCGTCTCCGGTGAGGTACACCACGGCCCGCTGCCCGTCCTGCTTGGTCTCGTAGGCCCAGCGTGCGTCCTGGGCGGTGGGCGGCAGCCGGCCCGGGGTGGCCAGCATGGGGGCGATGCGAGGGAGGGTCACGGGTGAGTTGTGGACGCGGCCGGGCCGCAGCACGCGGAAGAGGCCGCGGTTTCGCCTGAACGGCGCTGTGCCGGTCGCGCGCTCAGTGGTCGCCGTGCAGCGGCTCGGGCGCCCGGACCAGCCCCGACCGGTAGGCGATGACGACCAGCTGGGCGCGGTCCCGGGCGCCGAGTTTCGTCATGGCGCGGTGCACATGGGTGCGGACCGTCAGCGGGCTGACGAACAGCTCGTCGGCGATCTCGTCGTTGGAGCGGCCCTGCGCGACCCGGGCCGTCACCTCGCGCTCGCGGGCGGTGAGTCCGGCGAGGTCGTCGGGGGAACCGGGCCGGGCGTCCTCCGCGGGGGAGGCGAGGAAGCGGGCGATCAGGGAGCGGGTGGCGAGCGGGGAGAGGAGCGAGTCCCCGGAGGCGACGGTGCGGATCCCGTCGAGAAGGGTGTCGGCGGTCACGTCCTTGCCGAGGAAGCCGCTCGCGCCGGCCCGCAGCGCCCGGGCGACGTACTCGTCGATCTCGAAGGTCGTCAGGATCAGCACCCGGGTGTCGGACAGGTCCGGGTCGGCGCAGACGACGGCGGTGGCGGCGAGGCCGTCGGTGCCGGGCATGCGGATGTCCATCAGGACCACGTCGGGGCGGTGCAGCCGCGCGAGATCGACCGCCTGGGCGCCGTCGCCTGCCTCGCCCACCACCTCCATGTCGTCGCAGGTGTCGATGAGGATCCGGAAGGTCGCCCGGAGCAGGGCCTGGTCGTCGGCGAGCAGCACGCGGATGGTCATGGCGTCCGTTTTTCTGTGGGGCCGGGCTCGGCGTTCACCATACGCACGACAGTTCCACCTCGATGACCGTCGGCCCGCCCGCCGGACTGGTCACCCGCACGGTCCCGTCGAGCGCGGCGACCCGGCGCCGCATGCCCAGCAGCCCCGAGCCGGCGCTCTCGTCGACGCCGCCGCACCCCTCGTCGCGGATCCGCACGCGCAGCCCGGTCCGGGAGCGGGCCAGCACGACCTCGGCCCGGTCCGACCCGCTGTGCTTGGCGGCGTTGGTCAGCGCCTCGGCGATCACGAAGTAGGCGGCGGACTCCACCGCGGCCGGCGCCCGGGGCCCGTCGGGCAGCTCGTCCGTGCGTACGGTCACCAGCAGCCCGCTGCTGCCCGCCAATGCCCGTACGGCCCCTTCGAGTCCCCGGTCGGTGAGGATCGGCGGATGGATGCCGCGTACGACGTGCCGCAGTTCGGTGAGGGCCTCCTCGGCCTGGTCCTGCGCGTCGGACAGCAGCTTGCGCGCGGTGTCGGGGTCCGCCCCGTACGCCCGCTGGGCCAGCCCGATCCGCATCGACAGCGCGACCAGCCGCGCCTGGGCGCCGTCGTGCAAGTCCCGTTCGATGCGGCGCAGTTCGGCGCCGTGCGCGGCGACCGCGTCCGCCCGGGTCGCGGTGAGCTGCTCGACCCGTCCGGCCAGCAGCGCCTCGGGGGAGGGCCTGAGCAGGGCGGCCGACCAGCTCGCCTCCAGGTCGGCGAGCCGGACGAGCAACGGCAGGACCAGCGCCTCGCGGCCCAGTCCGCGCCGCACACCGTCGACGAGGAGGCCGGCCGGCCACAGCGGCAGCACGAGTACCGTCAGCCAGCCGTAGACGTAGTACGCCCCCAGCCAGCGCAGGTCGGTGAGCGTGCCGGGATCCCCGACGGCCGTCCGCAGCCGCTCGCGGAGCGGGCCGGTGACCGTGCGGTACGCCTCCGGTATCTCCCGGCCGGTCCAGGACGCCGTCGACCGCCGTTTCGCCCCGGCGATCCGGCGGATCAGCAGCACGGTCTCGGGCAGCAGCCAGATCCCGACCCCCGCGACCGCGCCCGTGGCGGCGATCAGCAGGACGGTGATGAAGAGGTACGACCCGAAGGCCATGGCGGCGGCCAGGAGGAGGTGGACCGTGGCCCGTGCCGCCTGTCGCAGGGTCGCGCGCATGGAGTGCCGTTCCTCTCGTGAAGAGAAGCGGGGGAGGGGGACGGTGACGGAGAAGGACGCGGGCCGCCGGCCGGTGGGCATTCCCGGACCGGCGGGCCCGCGTGCGGAGTTCCTAGTCGTCCAGCGTGACGACGATCTTCTCCGCCGCGCCCGGGGTCAGGGCCAGTTCGAAGGCGCGGCCGGCCTCGGAGAACGGGACGCGGTGGCTGATCAGTCTGGCGAACCGCTCCTGGTGCTCGACCAGTTCCGGGGTCACCTCGAAGATCTCGGTCGGGTAGCCCTGGGAGGCGATGAGGGTGAGCTCGCTGCGGAGCATGCCGCCGAGGTCGATCTCGCCCTTCTTCTGCACGGCCACCATGACCAGCTTCGCGTGCCACTTCGCCGACTGCACCACGGTGTTGAACACCGCCGGGGCGCCGGCCGCGTCGATGAAGATGTCGGTGCCCGGCCGGGGCTGGCCGAGGGCGTTGGCGCTCTGCCCGTGCAGTTCGGTGAGCCGCGCGGCCACGTCCTCCTCGGCCGAGTGGATGACGGCGTCCGCCCCGACGGCCAGCGCCTTCTCCAGCCGGGAGGGGATGACGTCCGCGACCACCACGTGCTCCACACCGCGCAGCTTCAGCCAGATCGCCGCGCCCAGACCGATCGGACCGGCGCCGAACACGACGACCTTGTCGCCCGGTCCCGCCTCGGAGCGGTTGACGGCGTGCCGGGACACGGCCATCGGTTCGTTGAGCGAGGCCACGTCGAACGGCACGGTGTCGGGGAAGACGGCGACGCTCTTTCCGACCTCGGCGTTCTCGATCAGCAGGTACTCGCTCATCCCGCCGAACCTCCCGCCGCAGCCGATGATGCCGGTGGGCGCGTCCTGCGGGTTGACGACCACCCGGTCGCCCGCCTTCAGGCCGGCCACCTCGGCGCCGACCTCCACGACCTCACCGGCCGGCTCGTGGCCGAGCGCCACCGGGATCAGCTCGCCGCCCAGGTGGGCCCGGGCGGGCATGCCGCCCATGTGCAGGAAGGTGACGTCGGTGCCACAGATGCCGCAGGCGCGGATCCGTACGAGCGCGTCCTTGGGACCGGGCACCGGACGCTCGACGTCCACGACGTCGATGGTGCCGACCCCGCCGGTCCGGACGGACTTCATCGTGCTCATGAGGGAGCCTTTCTCACTGGGTGACTCGGTTGCTGGAGACAGGTGTTGCCGGGCCGGGGGAAGCCCCGACGCCGTCCGGGGGGACCGCGTCCCACTCGGCGGGTCGGCGCGGGGAGGCCGCGCACGTCAGACGCCGAGGGCCTTGAGCACGGCGTCCGCCGTGCCCCGCTCGCCGCGCTCGTTGGGGTGGACGGAGGAGGCCGGGGCTCGCGGTACGAGCGGTTCGACCCAGCGCACCCGACGGTCGGCGCAGGCGTCGCGCCCCACCGAGGGCGTGCAGGTGTCGACACAGCCGGCCCCGGCCTTGCCGGCCCGCTCCCGCAGCATCGTGTTGAGCTGCTGCTCCTTGTCGTGGAGGTAGGCGATGTCGCCCGCGGCCAGGCCCATTTCGGCGCCGCAGCCGGTGGTGCGCGGCGGCGGGGCCGCCGTCCTGGTCCGGGATGTCGGGACCGGCTGTGCAGGAGTCGCCCAGTGCCACGTACGGGCCGCTGGGCGGCGCGGAGCCGGGGGAGTCGTCGGGCCGGCCGATCACGAGCGCGCCGGCCAGCGCGGCTCGTACGGAGGTCTTCATGGCAGGAGTCCTGTCTGTCGTCCCGGGTGATCCACGCCGTGCAGCTGTGGTCGTGGAGCCGTGCTCGGCCGGGGAAGAAGCGGCCGGGGCGGCCGAGCGTGCGTGGAGGGGAAGCGTCCCGGGGCCCGGCGCCGGGCGGGGTGGGTGCCGGCTTGCCGGGCCCGGGGACCGCGCCGATCCCCGTCCCCACGGGTTCGGCGGCCGGGAGGCCGCCTCCGCTCAAGGCGGCCTCCCGGATTGCTTGAGTTAGGCAAACACATCTGGATTACTTGAGTCAAGCAAACCAGGTGATTTACTTGAGTCAGGCAACGAGGAAGGCAGGGTGAGATCATGTCCCACGCACAGCCGGCGGTGCCGCCCGCCTTGCCGGCGGCGGCCGAGATGGAGCGGGCCCTCACCCGGGTCGCCTACCTGGGTGCCCGGGCCCGGCAGCACGACCGGCTGGTCGCCATGGCCGGTGTGCCGCTCGACCGGGCCGCCGTCGCGATGCTGCGCCAGATCGCCGACCACGACCCCCTGCGGCCGGGAGAGCTCGCCCAGGTGCTGGCCGTCCAGGCCTCCCATGTCACCCGCCAGGTACAGCGGCTGCAGAAGGCCGGCTATGTCACCCGGGTCGCCGATCCCGACGACAGCCGCGCCCGGCGCATCCGTCTCACCCCGCGTGGCGAGGACGCCGTCGCGCGGCTGGGCGACGCGGGCGCACGCGGTATGCAACTGGTCCTCGCGCACTGGTCGCCGGACGAACTGCGCCGGCTCGCCGACCTGGTCCACCGCCTGGTGGACGCCTTCCTGGCCCATCCCGTCGACGAAGGGCACGCTGTCGATGCCGGTACGACGACCGCCCCACGGTGACGACGGCCGGGTCGTTCTCGGCGACCCCGGGAGCGCCACCGCCACCGCCCCCGCCGCCACCGCCGCACTCGCGGCCCGTCCGGACTCCCCGCGAACGGGTCCGCCCCTGGACGGCGCCCCGGGGGAGGGACCGTCACCCGCCCGCGGCGCCGCCCGGTCGATCCTGGTCGTCACGGGAGAACCGGACCTCGCCGAACTGCTCGCCGCCGTCCTGGAGCCGGCCGGCTACCGGGTGGGCCTCACCGGCACGGCCGCCGAAGCGCTGGCCCGGCTCGGCGCCCACCGGTTCGATCTGCTGCTCGTCGACATCGCCCGGCCGGAGCTGAGCGGGGCCGACGCGGTGGGCCGCCCGGTGCTCGCTCACCGGCCACCGGTGCTGTACCTCGCCTCCTGCGACTCCCTCGACCGGCTCCTGCCCGAACTCGGCCCGGGGGAGAAGGACTACGTCACCAAGCCGCTGCGGATGCCCGAGGTGCTGACCCGCATGCGGCTGCTGCTGCGCGGCGCCGCCCCCGGTCACCCGGACGACGCACCCGGCTACGGCGACCTGGTCCTCGACGACACCCTCCGCAGAGCCCGCCGCGGCACCCGCGACCTCGGCCTCACGCCCGCCGAGTACCGGCTGCTGCGTCACCTCCTGGTCAACGCGCACCGGGTGCTGTCGAAGGAACAGATCGGCCGGTGCGTCTGGGGTGACGTCCGCGGCGCCAACGCGATCGAGCAACTCGTCTCCCGGCTCCGGCGCAAGGTGGACCGTGAGGCGACCGCCCTGATCCACACCCGGTGGGGCTACGGCTACTGGCTGGGAGAGGAGCGCGGCGAGGACTGAAGGCGGGCGGTGTCACGAGGGCGCGGCGCGGCCCGGGGCGGCCATGTGCCCGTCCCCGTCCGATGCGGGCGACGGCCGAAGGGCCCCGGCGGGCGGTGCGAACCTGCCGGGGCCCCGCCGTGCCTAGTGCCCGAGGCGGATCACGGTCACCTGGTCCTCGCCGTTCGCGCCCGCGCCCGACTTGTCGACCACGTAGGCGACGCCGTCGGCCACCTCCACGTGGTTGGGGTTGGCGCCGGTGGCGACGGTCTCCTCGACGACGCCCCTGCGCGGGTCGACCACCGTGGCGGCGGTGGCGGCGGTGCGGTTGACCACGACGACATCGCCCGAGCGGTCGTCGGTGGCCACGACTGGACCGACGTCCGCATCGCCGCCCTGGGCATGGTCCCGCTCGGGAGCGCGGCGCGGGCCGGATCCGAGCGGGGCATACCGCCGGGTACGGGTGACCGCGTACCATCCGGATACCGGGGGCCGGGTACGGCGGGGGTGCCGTACGCGTGTCGTCCGTCCGCAGTAGTCGCGGTACACGTACGCAGTAACTTACTTGAGTTACGCAACAAGATGGTAAAGTGGGTCGCATGTCCACCGAACCGCTCCCGTTGCCCTCCGTCGCGACTCCGGAAGTGATCGAGATCGAGCGCGCGCTCACTCGCATCACCTACCTGAGCACGCGCGCCCGCCAGCACGACCGGCTGATGACGCTGGCCGGTGTCCCCCTGGACCGCGCCGCCGTGGCGCTGCTGCGGCAGGTCGCCGACTCCGAGCCGCTGCGGCCGGGGGAGCTGGCGCAGCGGCTCGGCGTGGAGGCCTCCCATGTGACCCGCACGGTGCAGCAGCTCCAGAAGTCCGGGTACGTCACCCGGGTCCCCGACCCCGACGACGGCCGGGCCCAGCGGATCCAGCTCACCGAGGCCGGCCGCGGGGCCGTCGGCCGGGTCCGGGACGCGGGCGCCCGGGGCATGCAGCTCGCGCTGGCCGACTGGTCCCCGGAGGAACTGGGCCAGCTCGCCACGCTGTTCCACCGGATGGTCGACGACTTCCTCTCGTACGCCGTGGACGACGAGACCGAGCAGCCGGCGGCGGCCCCCCGCGCCTGACCCTCAGACACGAGAGCCGGTCACGGCCGACAAAGCGGTGGCGGGGGCCGGTTCACGCAGCCCGCGCAGCAGGAACCAGGCCACCACCGGCGGTATCAGCAGGGGAAGCAGACCCGTCCGCAGGGACGTGGCGTCCGCGAGCGCGCCCAGGGCCGGCGCGGCCGCGCCCCCGATGCTGACCGTCAGGCCGAGGGTGACGCCGCTCGCGGTGCCCACGCGCCGGGGCAGACAGTCCTGGCCCAGCGTCACATGCAGCGAGAACGGCACGTAGAGCCCGGCCGAGGCGAGCGCGACGAACAGGTACAGGGGCGGGCCCGGAATCAGGACCACGCCGGCCACCGCGAGCACCGTCACGGCGTACGAGTGCCGTACGACCCGGATCCTTCCCCAGCGCTCGGCCAGCCGGCTCCCGGCCAGCGTCCCCAGGGCGCCGCCCGCGTAGAGCACGCACAGCGCGACCGTCCCCGCCACCGCCCCGCCGCCGGCGCGCTCCCGGACGTACAGGGGGCCGAACGTGCTCAGACCGACGAAGACGACCGAGCGGCACACCACGGCGCCCGACAGGCGCAGGAACGACGGCCAGTCGTCCCGGCCCGCCCCCTCGGCCGTCGCCGGAACGGACCCGGCCCGGCCGGCCGCCGGGCGCATCGCGGCCACGCACAGTGCCACGCCCGCCAGGGCCGGCAGCCCCAGCAGCGGCGAGGCGCGCAGACCCCAGGTCGCGACGACGGTCGCGACCAGCGGCGGGGCGAGCGCGAAGCCGAGGTTGCCGCCGAGCGCGAACCAGCCCATCGCCGTGTGGCGGCCGTCCGAGGCGGCCCGCGCCGCGCGCGCGGCCTCGGGGTGGTAGGCGGCGATCCCGATCCCGGACACGGCCACCGCCGCCAGGGTGAGCGGGTACGAGCCGCCGATCCCGCTGACGGCGATCCCCGCACCCGAGGCCGCCGCCGCGAGCGGCAGCAGCCACGGCATCGCCCACCGGTCGGTCAGCACGCCGAACAGCGGCTGCGCCACCGACGACAGCAAGGAGGCCGCCAGGACGATCCCCGAGGCAGCGGCGTAGGAATAGGCGCGCTCGGCGACGAAGAAGGGGACCAGCGCGGCCACGGCCCCCTGGTACACGTCCACGCAGGCGTGGCCCAGGGACATCAGGGTGATGGATCGGTTTTTCGGCACACGGCGATCGTCACGGCCCGGGTCGTTGTCGCGCTTCCGATAATCTGCCCGCTTGTGACGAACATCCGCCATACCCCGACCGCGCCCACCCGGGTCCAGCCGCTGGCCGCGGGCCGGCGCATCGACGCGCACCGGCACGACGACCACCAGATCGTCTACGCGGGCTCCGGTGTCCTGGCCGTCACCACCGACGCCGGCACCTGGTTCGCACCCGGCACGCGCGCGCTGTGGGTGCCTGCCGGAACCGTGCACGCGCACCGGGCGTACGGCCGGCTCGACCTGCACCTGGTGGGCCTGCCCGCCGACGACAACCCGCTCGGCCTGGACGCGCCGACCGTCCTCGCCGTCAGCCCGCTGCTGCGGGAGCTGATCCTCGCCTACACCCGGGCGCCGGACGACATGAGCCCCGAGCGCGCCCGTCTGCTCGCCGTGCTGCGCGACCAGCTGCGTTCCTCCCCGCAGCAGCCGGCCCGGCTGCCCACCCCGGCCGACCCCCGGCTGGCCGAGGTCTGCGCCCTGGTCCACGCGGACCCGTCCGACCAGCGCACCCTCGCCGCCCTCGGCGCGGCCACCGGCACCGGCGAACGCACCCTGAGCCGCCTCTTCCGCCGCGAGTTCGGCATGACCTTCCCCCAGTGGCGCACCCAGTCCAGGCTCTACCACGCGCTGCGTCTGCTGGCCGACGGCATGCCCGTCACGACGGTCGCCCACCGCTGCGGCTGGTCCTCCGCCAGCGCCTTCATCGACGTGTTCCGCAGGGCGTACGGGTACACCCCCGGCCGGTATCCCGGCCGGGCCCGGGACCTGACCTAGACGCGCACGAAACCGCCGGTCCACTCGTCCTCGTCGAGGGTGTGCTCGTCGATGACGAAACAGTCCGGCTCGTCGGCGAAACCCGGCAGCGACCGGGCCCGGCGCCGGCGCTCCGCCGCCTTCTCGGGTGTGGAGTAGACACCGAGCAGTTTGGCGTCGTCGCCGTCCTCCTCGTCGACGTGCACCGTCTCCCCGTCCAGGTGCAGGGTCGCACCGCCTTCACCGGCTTCGTTCCGGTGCCCGATGTGCCACAGCAGATAGACGGTCATCCCGGCAGGTTATCTTCAGCCACCGGCAACCGCGGTGCGCCGCGGCCCGGTTGGGGAGCGCCGTCCCGCATCCCGCCCCGCGACCCCGCCGCCGGACCCCCGCCTACCCTCCAGTAATGTCGGGCGCCAGGTCATCAGAGGAGGAACCGTGCCCCGGTCCGAACGTTCACCCCTGCTGCTGGCGGGCCTGCTGGCCACCGCCGGGATCGCGCATTTCGCCGTCCCGCGCCCGTTCGACGCGACCGTCCCGCGCGCGCTGCCGGGCTCGCCCAGGGCCTGGACGCACGCCAGCGGCGTCGCCGAGCTGGTACTGGCGGCGGGAGTGGCCCTGCCGCGCACCCGGAAGGCGGCCGCGCTGGCCACGGCCGCACTCTTCGTCGGCGTCTTCCCCGCCAACGTCAAGATGGCGTGGGACTGGCGGCACCGCCCCACCCCGCTCAAGGCCGCCGCCGTGGCCCGGCTGCCGTTGCAGGTGCCGCTCGTGCTGTGGGCCCGCAACGTCGCCGACAACGCCGGCACCGCGAAGATCACGGAGGGACGGTCATGACCAAGGCTCCGGAGACCGGCGATGTCGTCGAGGACTTCGCGCTGCCGGACGAGACCGGCACGGTGCGCAGCCTGACCGACCTGCTCGCCGACGGGCCGGTGGTCCTCTTCTTCTACCCCGCCGCCCTGACCGCCGGCTGCACCGCCGAGGCCTGCCACTTCCGTGACCTGGCGGCCGAGTTCGCCGCCGTCGGCGCCCGGCCCGTCGGGATCAGCGGGGACACCGTCGACCGCCAGCAGGAGTTCGCCGGACGGCACTCGCTCGGCATGCCGCTGCTGTCCGACGCCGACGGGGCGGTACGGGAACGGTTCGGCGTGAAGCGCGGCTTCTCCCTCGCCCCCACCAAGCGGGTCACCTTCGTCATCGGGAAGGACCGCACCGTCCTGGAGGTCGTCCGCAGCGAGCTGCGGATGAACACCCACGCCGACCGCGCCCTCGACGCGCTGCGCGCCCACGGCGGCTGAGCGCCGGAGCGGGACGCCCGGGCGGACCCGGAAGACCTCGGAGGCCGGGGAGGCCGGGGAGGCCGGGGGGCCGGGGAGCGCCGTGCGCCCCGGCCGGCCCGTCGCGGTTGATGCGTCGGGACAAAGGGCCCATTCTGGACGACATGGAGCATGTCGTCGCTGCGGCGGTCATCGATGCCCACGGCATCGTGACGGGCTGGAGCGAGGGTGCCCGTCTGCTGACGGGCCACCCGGCCGCGGAGGCCGTGGGCCGGGCCGTGGCCGACCTGCTCGCCGAGGACCTGCCCCGGGGCGCGGCCGGCGAGTGGACCGGCCCCGTCGTCGTGCGCCACCGCGACGGCCGGCCCGTCACCCTCGTCGTGACGGCCTGCCCGGTGCTCGGCGCCGACGCCCGCCCCACCGGGTTCACCCTCACCGCGCAGCGGCCCGCGGCCCCGGAACCGACGCTGGCGGGGCGAGCCTTCCAGCAGGCCTCCATGTCGATGTCCGTCTTCGATCCCGGGCAGCACTACGTCCGCCTGAACGAGACCGCGTGCAAGGTCATGGGCGTACCGGAGGAGGCCCTGCTCGGCCGCCACTTTCCCGAGACCGTCGAGGACGCCGAGCACAGCCGGGGCTTCGACCGGCATCTGCGCCACGTCGCCGAGACCGGCCGCCCGGTGCGCTACGAGAGCTTCACCGGAGCCCCCTCCCTCAACCGGGAACACGCCTGGAGCATCGAGATGTGGCCCGTCCGCGAGGACTCCGGAGCCGTCACCGGGGTCGCCCTGGCGGCTTTCGACAGCAGCGATCAGTACTGGGCCCGGCAGCGGCTCGCCCTGCTGAACGAGGCGGCGGCCTCCATCGGCACCACCTTGGACGTGGTGCGCACCGCCGAGGAGGTGATCGAGCTCCTCGTGCCGCAGTTCGCCGACTTCGCCAGCGTGGACCTGCTGGAGTGGGTCCTGGGCGCGGACGAACCGCCCCCGGTGCCCGACGGCGAGATCGTGCTGCGCCGCGTCGCCCACGGCTCCGGACACGAGGGCACCCCCGAGGCGGCGGTCCGCCTCGGGGGGACCGACGCCCATCCGCCCTTCAGCCCGCCCGCCCGCGCCCTGCGGCAGGGGCGTGCCGTCCGCCTCCAGGCGGGCGAGCCCGATTTCATGAGCTGGCTCGCCGAACGCAACGCGCGCGCTCCCGAGGGCCGTCGCTTCCGCAGCGGGGTCCACTCGGTGATCGCGGTGCCCCTGCTGGCCCGGGGCACCACCCTGGGCGTCCTGGTCGGCGTCCGTATCGCCCATCCCGACGACTACGAGGCCGACGACGCCGTGTTCGCCGAGGAACTCGCCAGCCGGGCCGCCGTCTGCATCGACAACGCCCGCCGTTTCGCCCGCGAACGCACCACCGCTCTCGCCCTCCAGCACAGCCTGCTGCCCCGCGGACTGCCCGGACAGGCCGCCGTCGAGGTCGCGCACCGCTATCTGCCCAGCGGCTCCACGGCCGGCATCGGCGGGGACTGGTTCGACGTCATCCCGCTCTCCGGCAGCCGGGTCGCCCTCGTCGTCGGCGACGTCGTCGGACACGGCATCCCGTCCACGGCGACCATGGGCCGGCTCTGCATGGCCGTACGCACCCTCGCCGACGTGGATCTGCCGCCCGACGAACTGCTCACCCACCTCGACGACCTCGTCACCCACCTCGCTGGCTACCAGGAGAGTGTCGACGACGAGGTCGCGGAACTGGGCGCCACCTGCCTGTACGCCGTCTACGACCCGGTCGGCCGCCACCTCGCCCTCGCCGCCGCCGGCCATCCCGCGCCGGCCCTCCTGCTGCCCGACGGCCGCGCGGAGCTGATCCGGATGACGACGGGCCCGCCGCTCGGAGTCGGCGGACTGCCCTTCGAGGCGGTCGAACTGGAACTGCCCGAGGGCGCGGTCGTCGCCCTCTACACCGACGGCCTGATCGAGGACCGCGACCGGGACGTCGACCGCGCCACCGGCGAGCTGTGCAGCGCCCTGACCGCACCCGCCGCCACCCTCGACGCCCTGTGCGACACCGTGCTCAAGGCGGTCCTGCCGGAAGAGCCCAGCGACGACGTCGCCCTGCTGCTCGCCCGCACCCGGGCGCTCGGCGCGGATCAGGTCGCCACCTGGGACGTCGAGCCGGACCCCGCCCACGTCGCGGCCGCCCGCCAGGCGGCGACCGCGCAACTCACCGCGTGGGGCCTGGAGGAGGCCGCCTTCGTCACCGAGCTCGTCGTCAGCGAACTCGTCACCAACGCCATCCGCTACGGCGCGCCCCCCATCCGGCTCCGTCTGATCCGCGACCGCAGCCTCATCTGCGAGGTCTCCGACGGCAGTTCGACCTCCCCGCACCTGCGCCGCGCCCACGCCTTCGATGAGGGCGGGCGCGGTCTGCTGCTGGTCGCGCAGCTCACCCAGCGCTGGGGCAGCAGGCAGACGGACCGGGGCAAGACGATCTGGGCGGAGCAGTCGCTGGAGCCCGGGTGATCACTCCGGGACGGTGCCGCCCGGGGGCGCGGCGCCGAGGGCCGGACCGTGCCGTCCGCGCTCAGAACTCCTCGTGCACCTCGGGGTCGCCGCCCAGCCGCCGGTGCGGCCGCTCCGCGATCGCCGCCAGCTGCGCCGGACCGAGTTCGAAGCCGAAGACGTCGAGGTTGGCGCGCTGCCGCTCGGGGCTGGACGACTTCGGGATGGGGACCGCGCCGAGCTGGTGATGCCAGCGCAGGACGACCTGACCGGGCGTCACGCCCAGCGACTCGGCGACGGAGACGACGGCCGGGTCCTCCAGGAGCGCCGAACCGCGGCCCAGCGGACTCCAGCTCTCCGTGCGGACCCCCTTGGCCTCGTGGAAGGCGCGCAACTCGTCCTGCGGGAAGAGCGGGTGCAGCTCGATCTGGTTGACGGACGGCAGCACACCGGTCTCCTTCTCCAGCCGCTCGATGTGCGCGGCGGTGAAGTTGGAGACGCCGATGGACCGGACCAGACCGTCCTCGCGGAGCTTGATCATGGCGCGCCAGGAGTCGACGAACCTGTCGACCCGGGGAAGCGGCCAGTGGATCAGGTAGAGGTCCACGTACTCGAGGCCGAGCCGCTGCCGGGACTCCTCGAAGGAGGCGAGGGTCTCCTCGTAGCCGTGGTGGCGGCCGGGCAGTTTCGTGGCCACCACGAGCTCCTCCCGCGGCACCCCGCCCCGGGCCACGCCCCGCCCGACCCCGGTCTCGTTGCGGTAGTTCGTCGCCGTGTCGACGAGCCGGTAGCCCAGTCCGAGCGCCTCCGCGACCGACCGCTCCGCCTCCGCGTCGTCCATCGGCCAGGTGCCCAGACCCAGTGCCGGGAGCTTCGTGCCGTCGTTGAGCGTGTACTCCGGGATGTTGCTCACCAGGGGACCTTTCCTCGGCAGTGTCGTCCGTGTCGTCCCACCAGCCTCACCGATGAGGCGGGGATCGATCAACCGGAGGCCGCGGGGCGGGGCGTCCGCCGCCGGCGCGGGGTGTGCGACGCCCTGTCGCCAGGCCGCCGATTCGCTGTCACGATCTTCCCGGAACCGTGACGGACGACGAGCGAAGACGAGCGGAGCACGCATGACGACGGACAGCCGGGCCACCCCCTTCGACGACCCGACGGCCGAGCAGGCCG
Source organism: Streptomyces sp. NPDC002884 (assembly GCF_040295245.1). NCBI lineage: Bacteria > Bacillati > Actinomycetota > Actinomycetes > Kitasatosporales > Streptomycetaceae > Streptomyces > Streptomyces sp. NPDC002884. The sequence goes on from NZ_JBEOVB010000034.1 coordinate 27,410, forward strand.
CGCGGGCGGCCGGAGTGGAGGTGAAGCCGGTCGCCGGACACATCGGCGCCGAGATCGAGGGCGTCGACCTGGCCGCGGGACTCGACGACGCCCAGGTCGCCGTGGTCAGGGCGGCGGTGCTGCGCTGGAAGGTGGTGTTCTTCCGCGGGCAGCGCCTCGACCACGCGGGACATGTGGCGTTCGCGCGACGCTTCGGCGAACCCGTCGTCCTGCGCAGGCGCGGCGGCGCCTCGCCCGCGGACTTCCCGGAGATCGAGACGACCGCCGACCGCCTCGAACTCGGCGGGAAGTTCGACATGGAGCACGAGGAGTGGCTCCGGCGCCGCCGGCCCACCCTCCTGCGCGGCTGGCACTGCGACCACGGCGCCCGCGTCGACCCGCCGGCCGCGACGATCCTGCGCGCCGAGACCGTACCGCCCTACGGCGGCGACACCACCTGGTCCAACCTGGCGGCCGCCTACGCCGGACTCTCCGCGCCCCTGCGGGAGTTCCTGGCCGGGCTGCGCGCCGAGCACCGGCTCGGCGTCGGCTACCAGCCCCGCCCCGGCGACGACGCGTACGTCCGTCATCTCCTCGACCACCAGGTCGCCTCGGTCCACCCCCTGGTACGCGTCCACCCCGAGACGGGGGAGCGCGTGCTGTACGTCAACGGCTACTACGTCGAGCAGATCACCGACCTCTCCCGCGCGGAGAGCCGGGCCGTCCTGGACATGCTGCTGGAGGAGGCGACCCGCCCCGAGTACACGGTCCGCTTCCGCTGGGAACCGGGCAGCGTGGCCTTCTGGGACAACCGCGCCACCATCCACCTCGCGCCGAGCGACAACGCGCATCTGCGCTTCCCCCGCACGATGCACCGGGTGATGCTCACCGGCGAGGTCCCCGTCGGAGTGGACGGCAAGCCGTCCGAGCCGGTGACGGGAACCGAGCCGGGCCGTTGGTGAGCGCCCTCAGATTTCGGCGCCGGGCCGCCATCCCAGCGCCGGGCCCAGCTTCGTCGCCATGTCGGTGAGGATCTGTACGTAGTCCTCGTGCCCGAAGGTGAACGGCAGGGCGAAGGCGACCTCGTCGATCTCGCGGAACGCGGCGTGGGCGTGCAGGCGTTCGGCGATCTCCTCCGAGGTGCCCACCAGGTCCGGGGCGAACAGCAGCCGGGCCGGGCCCTGCGGCGAGGTCGTACGGGGGAGCCGCTTCGCCGCGAACTCCTCGTACCTCGCACGCTGTTCGGGCGAGGCGGAGTCGGTGGGGATGACCACGAGCCCCTGGGAGACACGGGCCGCCTCGCCGTCGGGGTGGGCGGCGCGGAAGGCCTGGACGTGGGAGAGCTGGATCTCGGCGAAGTCCCTGGCGTCGTCCGGGCCTTCGGCCTTGACGACGCTGGAGGTGAGGAAGTTCATGCCGTGCTCACCGGCCCACCGAGCCGAACTCAGGCTGCCCCCGCCGTACCACAGGCGGCGGCCGAGACCGGGGGAGTGCGGCTGCACCCGGTCGGAGAACACCTCGAAGCCCTCGACCCCGCTGAAGTCGGTGGCGGACTTGCCGCGCACCAGGTCCAGCAGCCGCCGCGCGCGCTCGTAGCCGAAGTCCTCCGCCTCGGAGGTGTCCGGGTACAGCGCCTCCTTGACCTGCTCGTAGTGCATCGGCGGGCCGACGCTCACCCCCGGGTTGAGCCGGCCCCCGGAGAGGATGTCGACGGTGGCCAGATCCTCCGCGAGGCGCAGCGGGTTCTCCCAGCCCAGCGGGATGACCGCGGTGCCGAGCTCGATACGCCGGGTGCGCTGCGAGGCGGCCGCCAGGACGGCGACGGGGGAGGAGATGCCGTACTGGAGGTGCCGGTGACGTACCCACGCGCTGTCGAAACCGAGCCGCTCACCCAGCTCGATGATCTCCAGCGTGGTCTCGTGCCCCCGGCCCGGATCGTCCGCGTCGAACAGCCCGATGGTGAGGAAGCCCAGCTTGCGCAAGGGGCGTGAGGTCGACGGCACGGGGACTCCTCCATGGTTCGACGGCGTGTACGGCCGTACAGGTGTTCTGCGCCGATTGTCGCAGGCGGTCTCAGCCGAGCGGGATCGTGACCTCGTCCTCGACCGGCGGGTTCAGTTCCTGGGCGCGGTTCCCGGTGGCCGCGAAGCAGCGCAGCCGGACCGACTCCGGTGTGACGTCCAGCCGCAGGAAGCACTTGAAGAACGGCGGGCTGTACGTCACCGAGCTCGGCGAGAAGAGCTGGGTGTAGATCTTGCGCACCGGCAGCCGGAACCGCTTGCGGCGCTCCGGACGGCTCCCGGTGCCCAGCAGACCGGCCAGCAGACGGATCCGCCGGGTCACCCTGACCTCCGGGCCCGGCGTACGGGTCGGCGGGATGCCCAGCCGTTCGGCGACCACCGCCTGGCCCTCGGCCTCGGTCAGGGCGAAGAAGCGGCGCAGCCGCAGCCGGCGCCCGTAGAGCCGGCTGTAGAAGGCGAGGGAGTCGCCGCGCAGCGGATAGCAGCGGAAGTCCTCTTCGGTGACGCCGGCGACGGACACCCGGGGGATGGTGTGCGTGGCGTGCATGAAGGCGCCCCCGCCGCCCGAGACCACGTACTGCAGCGTCCGCCCGTCCGCCAGACGCACCGGGTAGCGCTGGTAGTTGTGGATGTCGCCGCCGATCGCCGCCACATAGTGGTGCTCGGACGCGCTGACGATGTCGTCGACGGTGCCGCCGCCCTCGATGGGACACGGGTGGTGCTCGCCGTCGACGTAGAGGGGCGAGCCGGTGACGAGGATCTTGGGGCGCGGGCCCTGCGACACCGCGCGCAGCCACGCGCCCTGTTCGGCGTCGAGCGTGCCCAGCAGCCCGGTGTCGATGCCGATGATGCGCACGGGGCCGGCGTCGATCGCCCAGTACGGCCCGGGCTGCACCGCCCGCTGGCCGACCGAGGACCTCAACGCACGTGCCTCGGCCAGACGTTGACCGTCGTGCGCCCGCGGCCGGTGCCACAGCAGCGAGCGCAGCCGGGCGCGGCTGAGGAAGCGGGGCGAGGGCTCGGCGGGCAGGGGCGGGGCGTCGCCGCAGAAGACCCGCATGAACGCGCCCAGGTCCTCGTACCAGTCGTGGTTGCCCGGTATCGCGTAGATGGGCGCCGGGTAGTCCCGGTACGGGCGGAAGAACTTGGTGCCGTAGTCGTCGGCACTGCCGACCGGATAGATGACGTCACTGGCGAGCACGGCGAAGGACGTGCCCTGACCTGCCCTCAGAAACCCTGGCACGACGGCGTACTGGGGGTCGTCGCCCTCACCCGTGTCACCGATGACCATGAAGGAGAAGGTGTCCGGGTCCGTGCGCCGGATCACCTTGTCCTCGGGCGCGCCGCCCGCCGCCCGCTGCGCCACCAGGCGGCTGCGGGTACGGCCCGTCGGGTCTCCGAACCACGACGCCAGCACGCCGTTGCGGGCCGCCCACAGCATCCTGGGATCGAGCCACGAGATCTTCTCGGTCCGGTCCGGCATGAGCTGCCGGTAGGCGCCTCGGTCGGCGCCGACCCAGCCGGCGCCTTCGGCGGTATCGCGTGAGGAGTCAGACACCGGTGCACCGTAGCAATGATCCACAGTGCGGCAGGAGTCCACCCGGGCCGGCTTCATGCACCGGCATCTAATGCCCTTGACACTTTCCGGGGCCGACCACGTAGGTTGAAGCGATCTGTCACGAAGGGCGGAGGCCCCGATGCGCGCACCTGGCACGACACCGCACGGTGTCGGCACGGGCACGCGGCTGATCACCCGACGGCATGTCGACTACTGCCGTACCGCCTCCGCCGTCTGTCCTTCCGCACGCCGCTGACCCCGCCGGCCCGTCGGGCCGGTCGACTCGTCGTGCCCCGGAAGGAACTCCCTTTGTCCGGTCCCGCCCTGCGGCTCGCCGTCGAACTCGACGGTGACGGCGCACATCCCGTGGCCTGGCGCCGCGCCGCCCACTCGCCCGACCATCTGCTCACCCCCCGCCGGGTGGCCCGCGTCGCCGCCGCCGCGGAGAACTCCGGGTTCACCCTGATCACCCTGGAGGACGGCGCGCTGCCGCCCGGCGGTGCCCCCGACGTCGCCGGCCGCATCGGGGCGGTGGAGCGGGCCGCGTTCCTCGCCGCGTCGACCAGCGTCGTCGGTATCGCGCCCGTCGTGCCGCTCACGTACGCCGAACCCTTCCACGTCTCCAGCCAGTTGGCGTCCCTCGACCACATCTCGGTCGGGCGCGGCGGCTGGGTGGTGGGCGAGGAGGAACACCCCGAGGCCGCCCGGGTCTGGGGCCGCCCGCACGTCGACGGCGAGGCCGCCCGCGCCCGGGAGTCCCGCGACGGGGTCGAGGTCGTCCGCGCCCTGTGGGACTCCTGGGAGGACGACGCGGTCGTCCGCTCCGTCGCCACCAGCCGCTACCTCGACCGCGACCGGCTGCACTACGTCGACTTCACCGGCGACACCTACGCGGTGAAGGGACCGGCCATCGTGCCGCGCCCGCCCCAGGGGCAGCTCGTCGTCCTCGGCCGGACCGGCCGCGTCCCCGCCGAGCGGCTCGACGTCGCCCTCGTCGAGGGCCGCGACCTCGCCGCGGTCGCCGCGGCCGCCGCCGGCGCCGGGACACCGCGCACCTTCGCCGAGATCGAGGTCGCCCTCGACACGGCCCATGCCACCGCCGAGGAACGCGTCGCCGACCTCGAACAGCACGCGCCCTGGACCGACCGGGGACGGCTGCGCCACATCGGCTCGGCCTCCGGACTCGCCGTCCTGCTCAGCCGGTTGCGGGGCGTCGTGGACGGAGTGCGCCTGCACCCGCTCGTGCTCGACGAGGATCTGCCGGAACTGTCCCGGCTCGTCCTGCCCCACCTCTTCGAGCGGCGCCTCGCCGTGCGCCCGCTGCCCGGCGCGTCCCTGCGCAGCCACCTGGGCCTGGAACGCCCCGCCAACCGCTACGCCGCCGGCCCGGACCTCGAGGCCCTTCAGGAGACCCGATGACCCGCACCGACCCCCTCGACGTCCCCCGGCCGGACGCCCAGCTGCACTTCGGCGTCTTCTTCCAGGGTGTCAACCACTGGACCATCTGGTCCGACCCGGCCAGCGGCTCCCAGATCGACCCCGCGAACTTCCGGCGGGTCGCCCGGACCGCCGAGCGGGGCCTGTTCGACGCGTTCTTCCTGGGAGAGGGGCTGCGGCTGCGCGAGGTCGACGGACTGATCCACGAACTCGACGTCGCCGGACGGCCCGACGCCATCACCCAGCTCGCCGCGCTGGCCGCCGTCACCGACCGGATCGGCCTGGTCAGCACCTCCAACACCACCTTCAACGAACCCGCCGACCTCGCCCGCCGGCTCTCCGGCCTCGACCTGCTGTCCGAGGGCCGCGCCGGCTGGAACGTGGTGACCACCGACAACGCCTGGACCGGGGCCAACTTCCGGCGCGGCGGCTATCTCGACCACGCCGACCGCTACCGGCGCGCCGAGGAGTTCCTCACCGTGGCCCGCGCCCTGTGGGACGGCTGGGCCGACGGGGCCGCCTCCGGCTCGGCGGACGCCCCCGCCTGGGCGGCGCCGGGCGCCGTGGGCCGGGTCCGGCACCGGGGAGCGCAGTTCGACGTCGACCTCGTGCCCACCCTGCCCCGCAGCGGCCAGGGCCACCCGGTGATCTTCCAGGCCGGGGACTCCGGCGAGGGGCGCGACTTCGCCGCCCGCAACGCCGATGTCGTCTTCTCCGCGCACGGCAGCGACTTCGACGACGCGCTCGCGTTCGCCGAGGACCTCCGGCGGCGGCTGCTCGCCGTCGGCCGGCCCGAGGACGACCTGCGCATCCTCCCCGGCACGGAGATCATCATCGGGGCGACGGAGGCGGAGGCGCTGGAGAAGAAGCACTGGATCCGCCTTCAACAGGTCACACCGGCAACGGCGTTGGGGGTGGCCGGCCTGCTGTGGGGCCTCGACCTCTCGGACCGCGACGCCGACGGGCCGCTGCCCAAGGAGGACCCGGTCGTCGCCGAGAACGACGGCTCCTTCGGCGCCCGGCGTGTCGCCGACCCGCGCAAGGTGGTCGCCGAGTGGCGGGAGAAGGCGGAGGCGCACGGCTGGTCGCTGCGCGAGGCCGTCATCGCCCTCGGACCGCAGCGCGGGCACGTCGGAACGCCCGCCGGACTCGCCGACCGGTTCGCCCACTGGGTGCGGCACGGTGCCGTCGACGGCTTCAACGTGACGCCGTACCTCATTCCGGACGGCCTGGACGACATCGTCGACCTGCTCGTCCCGGAACTCCAGGAACGCGGTGTCTACCCCACCGAGTACACCGGCCGGACGCTCCGCGAACACCTGGGCCTGCGCGAGCCCCTCACCCACCGCTCCACGACCGACGGGCGGCAGGCGGGCTGACCGCCTCCTCCGCCGTACCGGCCCGCCCCGCCCGGGCGGCCCGGTTCCACTCGCCGTCGCCGAGCACGAGCAGCGGATCGAACATCACCACCACCCCGGCCATCAGCAGGAAGATCACCGGCCCGATCAGCATCGGCAGCAGCAGGGAGGTGGGGCTGTCGCCGGCCCACGAGGAGGCCGCGCCGTGCACATGGACGCTGACCGCGGCCATCGCCGTGTAGTGCATCCCGGACACGGCGACGCCCATCACCAGGCTGGCGCCCAGACTCGTCAGGAACCCGCGGATCGTGACGGCCGCCCACAGGGCGGCGGTCGCGGCCACCACGGCGATCAGCACCGAGAGCGCCACCGTGCGCGGGGCGTACTCGATGTCGCCGTTGAGCTGCAACGCCGCCATGCCCAGATAGTGCATGGCGGCGACCCCGACGCCCGTGACGGCCCCCGCGAGCGACAACGACCCCCGGCCGGCGCCCCGGTAACCCACGATGAACACGCCGACGCCGACCACGACGACAGCGACGGCGAGGCTGAGCACGGTCAGACCGACGTGATAGCCGATCCGTGTCTCCTCCACCTGGAAGCCGATCATGGCGATGAAGTGCATCGTCCAGATGCCACAGCCGATCGACGCGGCCCCCAGCGCCAGCCAACCCGGCTTCCACGAGCCGCCGTTGAGCAGTGTCCGGACGATGCAGCGCAGCCCCAGAGCTCCGCCCAGGCAGGCCATCACAAAGGCCGCCACCGGAGTCACCACCCCGTACCGGAAGCCGTCTATCGTGCCTTCCATCATCAACTCCCCCCAGAGTGACGACTGTTCGTGGAGGATTGTCTACAAGTAGGGGAGTGGTGAAAGCAAGCGTTTCCTGAGAGTCGACGGTCAAGTTCGCGTGAACACCGGGGCGGGAGGTCCCGTCACCGTCAAGGCCGGTTCAGTTCGCCTTCCACAGGGTCAGCGCGAGGACGTAGTCGCGCCCCTTGTAGCCCTCCGCGTCCTCCCGGGCGACGACGTCCTTGATCTCCAGCATCGCCAGGTTGTTCTCGCCGGTGACGGTGCACAGCATGGTGCCCTTGGTCAGCTCCTGGGCCTGGCTGTCGTCGGCGAGCTCGGCGGGCAGCGTGTTCGTCGCGGCGCCCTCGGCGCACTCCTCGGGGGTGGTGCCCGCGCTCTTCCCCGTGGTCGTCACGAAGCGCAGGGGATGGGTGCTGCCCCACTCCGCGTACTGGAGCTCGGCTCCCGCGGTCGAGCTGCTCGCGTGCGGGTCGATCGCCGGTGCGTCCAGGTCGACGTTGGTGTACGAGCTGCGACCCGAGGTGAACTGGGCGCGCAGGGTGAGCGCCTTGTCCTTGAAGATCTCCGTGTAACCGCTCGGCGCCGGGCTCTCGGCGGGCGACCCGGCCGCGGCGGACGCGGTGTCGGTGGGGGCCTGTGACGTGACGGGGGGCGCCGAGGTGGTCTGTCCGCCGCTGCCCTTCGCCTTGTCGTCCTTGTCGTCCTCGCGGGTGAGGGCCCACGCGGCCCCGGCGACGATCACCACGGCCAGCGCGGCGGCGCCGACGGTGAGCAGGGTCCGTCTGCGGGCCCCCGCCGCGGCGGGAGCCGAGGCGCCGGACGAGGTGGGGGGCGGGGTCGTGGGCGGCCCGGAGAAGAGCGGTGCAGGTGCTCCGTGGGAGGAGGCGACGGTGGGCGGCTGTGGCGGATGGGACGGCTGTGGCGGCTGGGACGGCGGCCCGGTGGGCCGGGGGACATGGGTCGGCGTGTATCCGCCGGGCGCCGCGGAACCGGGCGGCGGCGGCGTCGCCGCGCCTGCCGCGTCCATGGGGCCGCTCGCGGGAACGGGTCCGGGGCCGGGCTCGGGGCCGGGCTCGGGGCCGGGCTCGGTCCGGGCCTGCTCGCGGGCGAGTCGCTCCCGGTCGGCGATGTCCGTCGCGACCGGGGCGGGCAGCCAGCCGGTGAAGTCACGCAGCGGGCGTTCGCTCGACTCCTGGCACAGCGCGGCCAGTTCGGGAGGCGTGGGGCGGGCGGCCGGGTCGGCCGTCAGGGTGCGTTCGAGGAGCGCGCGCAGCGGTTCGGGGTAGGCCGTCAGATCCGGCGGGCGGAACTCGGTGTTGGCGATCCTGGTGGCCAGGGTGATGGCTCCGAAGTCGCCGTAGGGATGGCGGCCGGTCGCCGCCACGGCGGCGATCAGGCCGAGCGAGAAGACGTCGGTCGCCGGAGTGAGGTCCTGGCCGCCCGCGTGCTCCGGCGACATGAACTGCGGGGTGCCGATGAGCCCGCCACTGCGGGTGAGCTGGGTGGCGTCGGCGGCCCGCGCGATGCCGAAGTCGATGATCCACGGCCCGTCGGAGCCGATGAGGACGTTGCTCGGCTTCAGGTCCCGGTGGATCACACCGGCCTTGTGCACGGCGTGCAGTGCCTCCGCCGCGCAGCCGGTCAGCTGGAACACCGTGGGCAGCGGAAGCGTCCCGTGCCCGGCGAGGATCTGGTCCAGGGCGAGGCCGGGGACGTAGGCGGTGGCCAGCCAGGGCTGGGGCCCGGTGGTGTCGTGGTCGACGACGGGGACGATGTGGTAGCCCTGCACGCGCCGGGCGGAGGTCGCCTCCTGCTCGAAGCGGCGACGGAACTCCGCGTCCTGGGCGTACTCCCGGCGGATCACCTTCAGGGCGACCGGCTGGTTGCCGCGTGTGCGGGAGAGGTAGACGGAACCCATGCCGCCCTCGCCGATCCTGGCGAGCAGCCGGTAACCGGCCACCTCTCGCGGGTCGTCGGGCCCCAGCGGTCTCAACCCGCCACCGATCGCTGCATTGTTCATGAATTCAACCCCCTCGCCAGGGCGCGATCGTACCTGGGCCGCCCGGGCGGCGGGAAGGATCCGAGGAGATCAAGGAACACGGTGAAGGGCAGGGAAAATCAGGGGAGTTGAGCGGAAGTCACCGTAGCGAGGGACCCCTTCCCCAGACGAAGATCTCGGTGCTCGGCCGGCGTTCGGAGAACCGGTCCGACGCGGAGGCCTCCCGCAGCAGTCGACGCAGGTCCGCCTCGAAGTCGTCGCGGCGCGTGCCGAACAGATGCGGAGCCGAGAAGGACATCGAGAACACCCCCGCCACGACGTCGTCGACCGTGCGCTCGAGCGGCTGTCCGCCGGGCACCACACGGCGCCGCGGACCGGAGAATCCGGCCCGGGCGAGCACCGCGGCCTCGCCGTCGGGCGTGCCCTGGGGCAGCACGCCCCGGCCGGCTCGTCGCACCGGCCCGAGGTAGTCCCTGATCAGTTCCTCGATCGCCGCACCGGGCACCGCCGGATGGGGAAGGCCGTCGACGCTGAGCGTCTCGGTCTTGAGGTCCGAGACATGCACCAGCGCCCCGCCGGGCCGCAGCATCCCCCAGGTGATCGCCGCCACCCGCTCGCGATCCATCCAGTGGAAGGACTGGCCGAAGGTGGCGACGGTGAACTCGCCCAGACCTGCGGGCAGTTCCTCGGCCCGGGCCCGCACCCAGCGGGCCTTGTGGGCCACTCCTCCCGCGGCGGCCGCACGGCTCGCTTCGGCGATCATCTCCCGGTCCGGGTCCACGCCGACGACCTCGCTGAACAGATGGGCCATGCTCAGGGCGAGGATCCCCGGACCGCATCCCATGTCGACGAGGCGTCCTCGTCCGTCTAGACGCAGAGTCCCGGCGAGCACGTCCGCCAGCCCCGAGGCGTACGGGAGCCGCCCGCGCCGGTAGTGGGCGGCGGTGCCCGCGAACAACGTCTCGTCCCATTCCCATCCGGCCGCCATGTCCGCCCACCGCCTTCGCAGAGCCCCCTTCGTCCGTCAGCCGATGGTCCCACGGCGGGGGCGGCGCGCACCGGCCCGACCGCCCCTCGGTCGCCGGTACAGCGAACGCACAGGTGTCTCACAGTGAGGCCGGGGGGTGCGGCCCCCGCTCCCGCCCGGCACCGAGGGATAACCCTTGAAGCGCCCGGCTTTGGCTGACATGCCACTGTCAAGCCTGCCATTCTCCCACCGAACTACCGCGCACCAGCGGCAAGTTGCCTTTCCATGCTCACGGTCCCGCACAACTCAGCTCGTCCCGGACAGCACACCCGTCTGCCCGGTCTGTCACCGGCCGTTCCCCACGGCCGCCGCAGTAGGAGAACGAGTGAGACCCAACCCCCGCAAGCGGACCACGGTCGGAGCGGCCCTGCTCTCCACCGCCGCACTCGTGGCCCTCGGTGTCCAGACGGTTCCGGCGACCGCGCTGCCCGCAGCCCCCCACCCCAGCCCCGTGCGCGCCGGTGGCCTGCCCGCCGACCTCACACCCGCCCAGCGCACGACGCTGATCAAGAGCGCCGAGGCGAAGACGACGGACACGGCCGCCTCCCTCGGCCTCGGCGCCCAGGAGAAGCTGGTCGTCAAGGACGTCGTGAAGGACAACGACGGCACCCTGCACACGCGTTACGAGCGCACCTTCGCCGGTCTGCCCGTCCTCGGCGGCGACCTCGTCGTGCACACGGCCCCGGCCTCGCTGGCCGCCGGCACGGTGAGCACGACCTTCAACAACAACCGCCGTACCGTCTCGGTCAAGTCCACGACCGCCACGTACAGCAAGGCGGCCGCCGAGTCCAAGGCCCTGACGGCGGCCAAGGCGCTCGACGCGCAGGACCCCGCCGCCCAGAGCGCGCGCAAGGTGATCTGGGCCGGCGAGGGCACGCCCAAGCTCGCCTGGGAGACCGTGGTGAGCGGTCTCCAGGACGACGGCACGCCGAGCAAGCTGCACGTCATCACGGACGCCGCCACCGGCGCGAAGCTCTCCCAGTTCGAGGGCGTCCAGACCGGCACCGGCAACAGCCAGTACAGCGGAACCGTCACCATCGGCACCACGCTGTCCGGCTCGACGTACCAGCTGAACGACACCACGCGCGGCACGCACAAGACGTACAGCCTCAACAACGCCACGTCCGGCACCGGCACCCTGATGACGGACGCCGACGACACCTGGGGCACCGGCTCCGGCTCCAACACCCAGACCGCAGGCGTCGACGCCCACTACGGCGCCCAGGTGACGTGGGACTTCTACAAGAACACCTTCGGCCGCAGCGGCATCAAGAACGACGGCGTCGCCGCCTACTCCCGCGTCCACTACAGCACGGCGTACGTCAACGCCTTCTGGGACGACGACTGCTTCTGCATGACCTACGGCGACGGCACCAGCAGCACCCACGCGCTGACCTCGCTGGACGTCGCGGGCCACGAGATGACGCACGGCGTCACCTCCAACACCGCGAACCTGAACTACACCGGGGAGTCGGGCGGCCTGAACGAGGCCACCTCCGACATCTTCGGCACGGGCGTGGAGTTCTACGCGGCCAACTCCTCCGACGTCGGTGACTACCTCATCGGCGAGAAGATCGACATCAACGGCGACGGCACGCCGCTGCGTTACATGGACAAGCCCTCCAAGGACGGCGGCTCCGCGGACAGCTGGTACTCCGGCGTCGGCAACCTGGACGTCCACTACTCCTCGGGCCCGGCGAACCACATGTTCTACCTGCTCTCCGAGGGCAGCGGCACCAAGGTCATCAACGGCACCTCCTACACCAGCACGACCTCGGACGGCGTCGCCGTCGCCGGCATCGGCCGGGCCGCGGCCCTGCAGATCTGGTACAAGGCGCTGACGACGTACATGACGTCCAGCACCACCTACGCCCAGGCCCGCACCGCCGCGCTGAACGCCGCCTCGGCGCTCTACGGCGCCAGCTCCGTCCAGTACGCCGGAGTGGGCAACGCCTTCGCCGGCATCAACGTCGGCAGCCACATCACGGTTCCGACGACAGGCGTCACGGTGACGAACCCGGGCAGCCAGTCCGCCACGGTCGGCACCGCGGTGAGCCTGCAGATCGCCGCCAGCAGCAGCAACAGCGGCTCGCTGACGTACGCAGCGACCGGTCTGCCGGCCGGCCTGTCGATCAGCAGCTCGACCGGTCTGATCTCCGGTACGCCGACCACGGCCGGCTCCTCCAGCACCACCGTCACGGTGACCGACAGCACCGGCGCGACCGGTACGGCGGCCTTCACCTGGACGGTCAGCACCTCCGGCGGCGGCGGGTCCTGCACCGCCACGCAGCTGCTGGGCAACGCGGGCTTCGAGTCGGGCAACACCACCTGGACGGCGAGCAGCGGAGTGATCACCAACTCCAGCAGCCAGGCGGCCCGGACCGGCTCCTACAAGGCCTGGCTCGACGGCTACGGGTCGACCCACACCGACACGCTGACGCAGTCGGTGACGATCCCGAGCGGCTGCACCAACACCACGTTCACCTTCTACCTGCACGTCGACACGGCCGAGACCACCACCAGCACCCAGTACGACAAGCTGACGGTCACCGCCGGGACGACCACACTGGCCACCTACTCCAACCTCAACGCCGCCACCGGCTACGTCCAGAAGTCCTTCAGCCTCGGGTCCTTCGCGGGCTCCACCGTGGCGCTGAAGTTCTCGGGCGTCGAGGACTCCTCGCTCCAGACCAGCTTCGTCGTGGACGACACCGCCGTCACGACCGGCTGACAACGACAGGCTGACAACTAAAGGCTGATCGCCATCGGGTGATCCGCTTCGAACGACGACGTCCCGCACGCGGGCTCCCTCCGCGTGCGGGACGTCGTCGTGTGCGCTCGGTTCAGTCGCTCCGGTCGGTTCGGTTCAGTTCAGCGGGTCGAGCGTCAGGTACGCCTGGAGCGGGGAGCCGTCGTGGACGAGGGACTCCTGCTGTCCGACGTCGTCGAAGGCGAACGCGTACGCCTTGCCGTCCGCCATCTGCGCGTGGATCTTGCGGGCGTAGTGGTTGGTCACCGTGTCCTGGTAGAAGTTCGCCGTCGTGGTGTCCGGCTGGTTGGGGTTGACCAGGAGCGTGGAGCGGTTGAAGCCCGCGCACAGGGTGCGGGAGATCGGTCCGCGCACCGCGTCGTTCGGTGCGTCCAGCAGTCTGTGGCAGCCGAAGATGCTGGCCGCGTCCGGCTTCTGGAAGCTGGTCACCACCGCGCCGGAGGAGTTGGTGAAGTTCATGACCCCGCCCGAGACCCGGCCGTAGTACTTGGTGCCCGGCTGGTCGGCGAAGGGGGTGACGGTCAGCGTGGTCGTCGCGTACTTCTGCCAGACGCGGTTGACGTAGTCGTCCATGACGTTCGCCGGGAGGGCGCCCGTCTCCACCCCGTACAGCGGGGCGAGAGCCCGCAGGACGGTGCCGTCGGACCGGGTCTGGATGAGGTTCGCCCAGCCGCCGGGCTGTCCGCGCAGGGCGTTGAAGAAGCCGGTGTAGCCACCCGCCTTGAGGTGTCCGGCGCTGAGGGTGGTCCCGTCGGCACGCTGCACGCCGACCGCGTACGGCGCGGAGAACATGTCGACCTGAGTGCTGTTCAGCCACAGCCCGGAGTCGTTGAGCGTGTACTCGGACCAGTTGAACAGGATGTTCCGGTTCGGGTCGGTCGGGTTCTGCACGGCGGGCTGTACGAGCCCGCCGGTGGTCAGCCGGAAGTCGAGTTTCTGGCCGTAGGAGAAGTACACCCGGCCGGAGAACTTGGGGATCCGGATGGTGGCGGACCGTCCGGCGGCCGGGCCCGCGATCGAGGCGTCGGGCGCGGGGGTCGGCGGGTTGCCGCCGGCGGGCCAGGCGTGGAAGGTGCCGTTCGCGTCCGCCCAGCCCTGCCGGCCCGTCGTCAGCTGGGTGCCGAGGTTGTAGACGTACAGGGCTTCGCCGCGCCCCGAGTTGTTGGTGATCTTCAGCGGGATGGTGTCGGGGACGGCCGCCTGGGCCGGGGGGCCGAGGGAGAGCAGCGCGCCGACGAGAGCGGCGGCTCCGGCGATCCTGAGTGTGAGCGTGATCCTTGAGAGCACTCTCCACCTCCGTGCGGGTAGGCCTGTGGGGTTGGTCCGTACCATGTTGAGAGCGCTCTCAAAGTCGCACCGAGGTTGTGCCCATGTCAACAATGTGGACAGAGACGGCGGCGGAAAATGAAAGGGCGCCCTCAGGTACGACTCGTGCCGGAGGGCGCCCTCGCGCTCAGAAGGTCCGCTTCAGCAGGTCCAGCAGCGCGGCCCAGTGCCGCTCGGATCCCTTCTCGTCGTACGCGGCGGTGTCGGCCTGCGTGTAACCGTGCTCGGCGCCGGCGTACACCTCGCAGGTGTGACGGACGCCCGCCGCCGTGAGGGCGTCCTCGAAGCGCGCGATCTGCTCGGGCGGCAGGGAGTGGTCGTTGTCGGCGTGGCCGAAGTACACCTCGGCCGTGATGTGCTCGGCCGCCAGGTGAGGGCTGTCCGGCGCGTCGGTCGCGAGCCGCCCGCCGTGGAAGCCGGCCGCCGCCGCGACCCGGTCCGGATACCCGCCGGCGGTCCACAGGACGAGGCGGGCGCCCATGCAGTACCCGGTCAGCGCGACCGGCCCGGCCGTGACGAGGGGGCTCTCCTCCAGCCAGCGCAGATAGGCGCCCGCGTCCCGCACCGCCGACTCGGAGGTGAGGGACTGGATGAGCGGACCCAGGGCCGCGAAGATCTCCGGACGCGCGCCGGGGTCGATGAACTCGGGCATCTCCACGACGGGCGCGCGTCCGTGCCGGTAGAACACGTTCGGGACCAGCACCGTGTAGCCGGCCCCGGCGAGCCGGTCGGCCATCGCCCTCAGATGCGGGCGCAGCCCGAAGGCGTCCTGGTAGAGCAGCACACCCGGCCGGGGCGCCCCGTCACCGGGATGCGCGAGATAGGCGTCGGCGACGCCGTCCTCGGTGGGGATGTCCACGGCTGTTCCCTGTACGGAGGTCATGGGGGTGCCTCTCTGCGCGGTGCACTACGGCGAGCGGACGAGCGATCGACCGGCCCGGTGGGACCGGGCGGCGACCATCGTTGCATACACCATCCACCTGCCCTCCGGGCCCCCCGGACCGCGAGGCCGGGGCGCGGAGCGCGCTACTCGAACCGGGAGGTGTCACCCGCCCCGTGCCGCACGATCGCCGCCTCGCCGTCGGAGAAGTCGATGACCGTCGTCGGCTCGGTGCCGCAGTCCCCGGAGTCCACCACGCCGTCCACCACGTGGTCGAGCCGGTCCTTGATCTCCCAGCCCTGGGTCATCGGCTCGTCCTCGCCGGGCAGCAACAGGGTGCTGGACAGCAGCGGTTCACCGAGCTCGGCGAGCAGGGCCTGGGTGACCACATGGTCCGGGATGCGCACGCCCACCGTCTTCTTCTTCGGGTGCTGGAGCATGCGCGGCACCTCCTTGGTCGCCGGGAGGATGAAGGTGTAGCTGCCCGGCGTCGACGCCTTGATCGCGCGGAAGACGTCCTTGTCCACGCGTACGAACTGGCCGAGCTGCGCGAAGTCCTGGCACACGAGGGTGAAGTGGTGCTTGTCGTCCAGCTCGCGGATGGCCCGGATCCGGTCGATGCCGTTCTTGCTGCCCAGCCGGCAGCCCAGCGCGTAGCAGGAATCCGTGGGGTACGCGATCAGCGCGTCCGCCCGGATGGCGGCCGCGACCTGGGAGATGGTGCGCGGCTGAGGGTTGTCGGGGTGCACGTCGTAGTACTTCGCCATTGGCCGAGCTTATGCCGTGCCACGGGGTGGCGACTCCGCAGGAGTGCCCGGCGGCCCGCCCGGGAGGAACTCCCGGCTGTCGGCGAGCGGCCCGAGTGCCGTCGCGATGGGTGTGGCGCCCGTCTCGGACACCATGCCCGCGCAGCTTCGGGCGGGCCGTCGTCAAGGGCAGCGGCCAGGTCTTCAGGAACGGCCTGGACGCCGCCTCCGTGGTCACCGGCCTGCTGTGTGCCGCGGGAGCCGTCCTGGCCGCCGTCGGCATCAGGAAGTCAGCGGCCGCCGGCCGGCCTCGCCCGGTTCCGCACGCGGTACCCCGTCCCGCGGGCGGACGTTCCGCCCCCGCGTGAGGTAACGTCCCCGACCGATATGACTGGTTCGGCCCGCCCGGGCCGTGAGGGACGAGGAGAGCGCCGACATGGCCGGCCGGGACGACGGGAACCCCCACACCGACGCGGCGGACGACGCCGGCTCGGCGTGGGCGCAGGAACTCCTCGGACATCTGCGCCCCACCGGCGGCGACCTCCGCAGAGTCCTCGACTGGCTGGCGGACACGCTCGACGCGACCGTCTCCCTGCGCGACGACACCGGCGCCCCGCTCGCCGGACCGCTCACCCCGCTCGACGAGAGCCTGGTCGCCGCCGTCATCGGCGGCCGGCTCGCCTCCGCCGCCTGGGAGGGCGAGGGCAGGTTCGTACGTCTGACCAGGGTCGAACTCCCGCGCCCCGCCTCGTCGGGCGTGCTCGCGGTGACCCGGACGAGCCCCTTCGGCCGACGCGCCTCCGCCATCGTCACGCACACCGTGGGCGTCCTCGAACTCCTGCTGCGCGCGCAGGAGACCGCCGCGACCGGACACCGGCTGGCCCGCGCCACCGCCGACCTGCGCCTGGCCATTCTCCAGCTCCTCATGGTCGAGGACACCGTCGCCGCCCGCCGCGTCGCCGCCGGCCTGTGGCCCGGTCTGCTCGACACCGACACCGCCTGCGTCTACGTGGTCGAGACCAGCCCCGAGGAACGCGACCGTCTCGCGGCGGCCTGCGTGGCGGCGACCCACGACGAGGCCCTCGTCGTGCGGTGCCCCGCCATGGACGGCCACGTCATCGTCGTCGTCCCGAACGACACCGCGGGCGGTGCGCTGCGCGCCCTGTGCGACCGGCGCGCCGGCACGTTCCTCGGCGGCAGCGCCCTCCAGAGCCTCGCCCGCACCGCCACCGCCTACGGACAGGCCGTCAGCGCCCTCGCCGTCGCCCGCTTCCGCCCCGACAAGACGGCCGTCTACGCCGAACGCACCCACCCCGAACGCCTGATGGACCCCGAGATCCTGCGCACCTGGACGACCCGGCTGCTGCGCCCCCTCGACACCCTCCCGCACCACACCCGCGCCGAACTCCTCGCCACCACCCGGCTCGGCCTGGAGTTCACCGCCGTCAACGCGGCGAAGGTGCTCGGCGTCAGCCGCAACACCGTCCGTGCCCGCATGGAACGCGTCGAGAACCTGCTGCGCGCCGACTTCTCCGACCTCACCGTCCGGGCCGCGGTCCACCTCGCGCTGCACACCCAGGTCGCCATCGCCGGGCACCTGACGGGGACCGCGGTGGCCCCCGCCCGGCTCGGCGAGCTGCTCGGCGGCCCCGCCCTGCGCGGCTGGGCGCGGGACCTGCTGGCCCGTCTCGACTCCGACGGCCGGGACCTGCGCGGCACGCTGCGCGCCTGGATCGCCGCCGGCGGCAACGCCGAACGCGCCGCCCAGCTGCTCGGAGTGCACGCGCAGACCGTCCGTGAACACGTCCGCAGCGCCGAACCCGTCCTCGAACGACAGCTGCTCGCGGCCGGCAGCGACCTGTACGAGGTCGTCCTGGCCCATGTGGCGGCCGGTGACCTGGACCAACCCGACCTGCACGAATCCGCCCCCTGGACGGAATCGGGCCATCCGGACTCACCTGTGCACAGGTGAGCCCTCCGGCGGCCGGAGCGGGCATCGACACGATTCCCAGCCGCTCGCCGGGAACGTAGCTTCGAGGAGCCGCGGGGGTACGACCGGAACGGGGGACCGGTCGCACCCCCGCGCTTCAGTCCCGCAGACGCACCGGGATCTCCTGCCAGCCGCTCGCGATGAACGAGGGCACCTGCCGCAGCTCCGCGGCCCCGGTGTCCAGCCGCAGCGCCGGGAACCGGTCGAACAGCGCGGGCAGCGCCGTCAGCGCCTCCATCCGGGCCAGCGGAGCCCCGATGCACCGGTGCACACCGATCCCGAAGGCCAGCTGGTCGTCCGCCGCGCGGGCCGCGTCGAACACATCCGCGTCCGCCCCGTAGTGTGCCGGGTCCACGTTCGCCGCCGCGTACGTCGTGATGATGGCGTCCCCGGCCGGGATCGTCACCTCACCCACCGTGAGGTCGTCGACGGCGAACCGCAGCGGCAGCGTGGCGATCGGCGGGTGCAGCCGCAGCGTCTCGTCGACGACCGCGTCCCAGCCGATCTCGCCCCGGCGGACGGCCGCCAGCTGGTCGGGCCGCCGCAGCAGCGCCACCGCCGCGTTCCCGATGAGGTTGACCGTCGTCTCGAAACCGGCGCCGATGACCAGCAGCAACGTGTACAGCAGTTCCTCGTCGCCGAGCCGGTCGCCCTCCTCGTCGCGCACGCGGATCAGCTCGGTCGTCAGGTCGTCGTCGGGGTGCTCGCTCTTGTACGCGATCAGCCCGCCCAGCACCGCGCCGATCTGCTCCTGGACGCGGGCGGCGTGCTCCGGCGTCGGGTCCGTGGTGTCCATGATGGCCGCGACCAGCCGGACGGTGGCCTCCCGCAGGTCGTCCGGCACCCCGAACAGTTCACAGACGATCTGCATCGGCAGCGGATGCGCGAAGGTGGCCTTGAGGTCGACCGCGTCATCGCCCTTCTCCAGCGCGTCCAGCAGCTCCTCGGTGATCGCCTCCACCCGGGTGCGCAGCGCCTCGGTGCGCCGGTGGGTGAAGCTCGGCGCCACCAGCTTGCGCAGCCGGGCGTGGTCGGGGCCGTACGTGGAGAGCATGTTGATCACACCGACCCAGCCCAGGATCCAGCCCCAGGACGGGTGCTCGCCGAGTTCCGCCCACTGCCGCCAGTGCCGCCGCGGGTCCTTGCTGACCCGCGGGTCCAGGATCAGCGACTTCAGGGTGTCGTACCCGGTCGGCGCCCAGGCCGGAATGCCGCCGGGCAGCTCCACGGGCACGATCGGGCCGAGGGCGCGCAGCCGGGCGCTCTCGGCGTGCACGTCGGTGCCGAACGGGTCGAGGACGATGCGGTCGGTCACGGTCACGAACGGACTCCTGAGGGTTCGGAAGCGGGGGAGCGGGGGCTGAAGCGGACGGGCAGCGCGGTCAGCGCGCGG
This sequence comes from Streptomyces sp. NPDC002884, assembly GCF_040295245.1. Lineage (NCBI taxonomy): Bacteria > Bacillati > Actinomycetota > Actinomycetes > Kitasatosporales > Streptomycetaceae > Streptomyces > Streptomyces sp. NPDC002884. The sequence goes on from NZ_JBEOVB010000034.1 coordinate 46,705, forward strand.
TGGAAGGGGCCGGGCCGCCAGGACAGCCGATCGCGGGGCACGACGGGATCGAGGTCGGGCAGCCACTGGGTCAGCCGCTCGATCGCCTCGGTGACCAGCAGCAACGTGTGCTGCTTCACCGGACAGGCATGCGCTCCCGCTCCCCACGACAGGTGCGAGGCGTCGTTCGGATGCCGGCCCTCGGTGACCTCCCGTTCGGCGAGGATCCCGAGCGCCCCGTACGACACCACGACCGGCACCGCCTCACGCAGCCACACCCCGTGGAAGGCCACGGGCCGGCGGACGTAGTAGATGCCGTAGTTCGCCAGCGGCGTCTCGTGGTGCAGCACCTCGACCACCGCGTCCATGACGGGGCGCGCGCCGTCGGTGAGGGTGGAGTAGTAGAGCGGGTTGCCGAGGATCCTCGACAGCGTGTTGGACAGCAGGTTCGCGGTCGGCCCGTATCCGGCGCCGAGGGTGAGGAACACCTGCCAGGTGACCTCCTCCCGGGTCAGCCCGGCCGGGTGGTCGAGGAGCCGGCTCGGCAGGTCGTCGCCGCGCCGTTCGGTCTTGGCGGCGATGAGGTCCAGTACGTACTGCGCGTACTCCGCCTCACCCACGGTCGCCCGGTCGCCGCCCTCCATCATCTTGCCCACGCCCGAGTGCAGCCGGTCGCCCTGGCTCTCCGGCAGACCGAACAGGTCGTTGAACACCAGCGCCATCAGCGGCTCGGCGAAGTCGCCGACCAGGTCGGCCTCGCCCCTCGGCCCGATCCGGCCCACCAGCAGCCGCACCGCCCGGTGCACCCGCCCCCGCAGGTCGTGCGGTTCCACCAGGTCGAACACGTCGATGAGCGTGGTCCGGTAGCGGACGTGCGCGGCTCCGTCGGCGAACAGGGCGTTGGGCCGCCAGCGCATCATGCCGAGCACCGGAGAGTCGTCGGGAACGGTCGACTCCCACGCGCGCGGGTCGTGCGAGAACGTCTCCTCGTCGTGCAGCACGTCCAGCGCGGCGCGCCGGTCGGTGACGACGTACGCCGGCACCCCGGGCGCCAACTCGCCCCAGCCGACCGGTCCCTGGTTGCGCAGCGCCTGGTAGTGGCGGTGCGGGTCGGCGGCGAAGCTGTCGTCCCACAGCCGCACCGGCGCGGAGCGCGCGAAGTCGCGCCGGTCGGGGGGATGAATGGTCACCGGGCCTCCACGGCGTCATGTCCGATCAGATGGTCGACGAGCGCGAGGAGCGCGTCGATCGAGGAGTCGGGGTCCCGCGCGTCGCAGGTCACCATCGGTGTCCCGGGCTCCAGGTCCAGCGCCTGGCGCAGCCGCTCAGGACCGTAGTGGCGGGGCGCGTCGGGGAACGTGTTGAAGGCCACCGCGTACGGCAGCCCGCTCTCCTCGACCAGGCCCAGCACGTCGAACGACGCGTCGAGGCGGCGGCTGTCGACGAGGACGAGCGCGCCCAGCGCCCCGTAGGCGATGTCGTCCCACAGCGCGCGGAAGCGCTCCTGGCCGGGTGTGCCGAACAGGTACAGCACGACGTCACCGGGCAGGCTGATCCGGCCGAAGTCGATGGCGACGGTCGTCGTCGACTTCTCGCGCACCCCGGCCAGGTCGTCCACGTCGGCGGACGCCTCGGAGAGGTGTTCCTCGGTGTGCAGCGGCCGGATCTCGGACACCGAGTCGATCAGGGTCGTCTTGCCCACCCCGAACGGCCCCGCGACCAGGATCTTCACCAGGTCGCGGGCGGTGTCGGGGCGGTGGACGGCACCGGGCGCGCCGGCGCTAGGGGTGGTGTTTGAGGGCGCGGAGGCCATCGGCCACTCTCTTCAGCAGGTCGGGGTCGAACCGTTCGGCGGGCGGGATCGGCGCGCGGGCGAGAACGAGGTCCCGGTCGACCAGGCCGGCCGCCAGCACCCGCACCGCGGAGACCGGCAGCCTGAGCAGCGCCGCCGCCTCCACCACCGCCAGTGAGCCGCCCTCCAGGGTGTCCAGCAGGGCCAGTTCGGCGGCCGGCAGACCGACCGGCAGCGGCTCCTCGGTGCGGGCGAGCACCGACAGCCGCTCCAGGTGGGGCCGGCTGGGCCGGGCCACCCCGCCGGTCGACAGGTACGCGGGGACGAGCTGACGGCCGGCCGGGCGGCGGGTCATGCCGGCGCGTTGTCGTCGGCTCCTCGGGGCGCGGCCGCCATGGCCTTCTCGCCCAGTCGCGCCACCTGGGAGTGGACCCGGTGTGCCAGCAGGTCCAGTCGCGTCTCGCCGTCGCCGTACGCGGCCACGCAGGTGCCGTGGTCGGTCGGCACGATCAGCACATAGCCGTGGTCGGACTCGATGACGATCTGGCGGACTTCGGCCCGCTCCCGGTCGGCGAACGCGGCCGCCGCCGTCCGGCAGGCCCCCTGCACGGTGCTCGTGATGGCGGCCACCCGCTCGGCCGACGGCTGCGACAGGGCGTCGGTGTAGCCCGTCACCAGTCCGTCCCGGGTCAGCATGACGGCGGCCAGCACGTGCGGCACCTGCAGGATCGGTTCCAGCACCCATGCCGTGTCGCCCGTATTACGGCTGGTCATCTCGCCGCTTCCCCCTCGATGTCGGTGTGGTCGGTGTGGTCCGGGTGGTCCGGGTGGTCGCTCTCGCCGGTCCGGCCGCCCGGGGCGCTCCCGTGGCCGGCCCCGGGGTTCTCGGCGGCCGCGCGGGCCGCCGCCGTGCCGGACTGGAGCGCGCCGAGGGCGGCCGCCGCGTCCTGCGGCCTCCGCGCGGTGCCTTGCGCGGGTCTGTGCGCCGGGCTCTCCTCGGGCGCGGCGGCCCGGGTGCGGCGACGGCGCTGCGGCAGGCCGTCGGTGTCCGTCGGCTCGTGGTGCCCCGGCGCAGGCTCGGGGGCGCCGGTCTCCGTGCCGTACGTGTGGGAGGGCGCGGGCCGGTCGGCCGCGGCCTTGCGCGTCGTGCGCGGCGCGCTCGCGGCCGGCGGCCGGTCGGCCGGGTCGAGACGGCTGAGGAGATGGCTGTCGACCCGCAGCACCGCGCGCACGCCGCCGTACGGGGAGGCCGAGGAGACATCGACGCCCAGGTCGAACTGCCGGGTGAGACGGCCGATGGCGGCCAGCCCCATGCGCGGCGGATCGCCCAGGTCGGTCAGCAGGATGAGGTCGTCGCCGGCCACCAGCCGCTGGGCGCGGTCGCGTTCGTCCCGCGTCATGCCGAGACCGGCGTCGTCGACCGTGACACACACGCCGTGGTGGACATGTTCCAGGCTCACCACGACGTCGGTGTCCGGGGCGGAGTGCCTGAGCGCGTTGTCGAGCAGTTCGGCGACGATGATGGCCACCGGCTCGACGGCGTGCGAGACCAGGGCCGTACCGGTCTCGAGATGGTTGTGGACCTGGACCCGTTGGTAGCCCGCGAGCCGGGCCTGACCGCCGGTCACCGCGTCCACCAGGTGCGACTCCTCGCGCGCCAGCCCGACCCACGCCCCGCACACCACGGCGGTGACCTGCGCGCGGCGCAGCGACTGCTCGTTCTCGTGGTCGAGCCGGAACAGGGTCTGCGCCAACTCCGGGTCGTCGTAGCGTTGCTGGAGTCCGCGCAGCGCGTCCTGGAGCCGGTACAGGGCCGCCTGGATCTCGCGGGTGGCGCCCCGCATCCCGGCCTGCGCGGCCGCGTCGACCCGGGTGCGCTGGGCGGCCACCTCGGACTGGAGCGCCAGCACCACGTTCTCCAGGGCGATGCCCAGTGGGGTGCCGGTGGTCAGCGGCTGGAGCGGGCCCGGTTCGGGTACGTGCGGATGGGCCACCTGGCGGGCCGCGGCGGGCACCCGTCGGCCGGCCAGATGCTCGACCTCGGCCGTGAACGCCCTCAGGGACCCGTCGAGTTGGGTGCGCAGTGCGGCGATCTCGGCTCGCTGCCGGGTCTGCTGCCGCCGCAGGCGCAGCAGACCGCCGCCGAGGGCGAGCGCGGACAGTGTGCCGGCGGCCAGGCCGCCGGCCACCAGGTCCGGTAGTTCGATCATCGATTCGGTTCCAGGGAGGGTCGGGCGTCGTCGCGGTGCTCAGGGCAGGGGTGGGTCCGATGGGCTCGGACCGGGCACTCGCAGCACAGTACACACCGTCATCGATCGATCCCGCACGGTTGAGCGAGACTTGCCTCCCAAAGAGCCCGGTATCTGTTCACTTCTGCGTCGACTGTCTGAATTGCCGTACGCCGTAAGCGAGTTAGACGGCCGTGTAACCGCCGTCGACGAGGTGGTAGCTGCCGGCCACGAACGAGGCCCGGTCCGACAGCAGGAAGACGATCAGCTCGGCCACCTCGGCGGGTCCGCCGAGCCGGCCGGCCGGATGCAGGGCGACGAGGCTGTCGTAGGCGTCCCGGTCCATGCCCTTGAGGAGCGGTGTCTCGATGAAGCCGGGGCCGACCGCGTTGATCCGGATGTTCTTCGCCGCGTACTCGGCGGCCGCCGCCTTGGTGAGACCCACCACGCCGTGCTTGGCGGCGACGTACGCGGACGAGCCGGCGAAGCCCACCGAGCCCAGGATGGACGCCACGTTGACGACGGCGCCGCCCGTGCCGCCCGCCTCGATGGCGGGGAGTTCGTGGCGCAGGGAGTAGAAGACGCCGTCGAGGTTGGTGCGCACGACCCGGTCGTAGGCCTCGATGTCGTACGCGCCCGTCGGGGCGCTCGGGCCGCCGATCCCGGCGTTGTTCACGGCCAGCTCCAGCCCGCCGAAGGTGTCGACGGCGAACCGCACGGCCGCCTCGACGGACGCGGGCCGCGTGACGTCGAGTTCGACGGCCGCCGCCTTGATCCCCTCCGCCAGCAGGTCGGCGGCGGCCTTCTCGGCGCCCTCGGCGTTGAAGTCGGCGATGACGACGTTCGCGCCGCCGGCGCCGAGCCGGCGGGCGGTGGCCAGGCCGATGCCGGAGGCGGCGCCGGTGACCAGAGCGGTCTTTCCGGCGAACTCGGTGGCGTATTCGGTGACGGCCGCGGGGGTGGCGGGGCCGGTGCTCTCGGGGGTGTCGCTCATGGTGTGCTCACTCTTCGGTAGTGCCGGGGGAGTCCGCGGCCGCGGCCTCCCCGATGAGGGCGTCGTAGGACCGCTCGACCAGGGCGGCCAGGTCCGCGGCCGCCGAGTCGTCCGGGGTGCTGCCGTCCGTGCGGCGCGCCCAGACGCGCAGGGCGGCCGTCAGGACACCGGCGGCGGCGCCGACGACGACGGCGGGGCGTATGTCCCGGACGTCGTCGCTCCCGAGCCGGCCGGCGACGATGCGGATCGACTCCTCCTGGGCGTCCACCCGGATGCGCTCGTACGCGGCGAACAGGGCGGGCTCGCGGTCCACGAGGGCCAGCAGCCCGCGGATGCGGGGCCGCACGTGCCAGGCAGGGTCGTCCCGGTCGGCCAGCCAGTCGCGCACGGCCCGGCGGTAGGCGAGCAGCGGGGGCTCGTCGGCGGGCCGGGCGCGCAGCAGCGCGTTGATGCGGTCGCCGTCGCCGCGCACGAAGTCGAGCGCGGCGTCCTCCTTGCCGGTGAAGTGGCGGCTGAACGTGCGCCGGGTGATGTCGACGCGCTCGGCGATCGCCTCCACCGTGGTGGCCGCGAGGCCGCGCTCCAGGATCAGGTCGAGCGCGGCGCCGGCCAGCGCGGCCCGGGTCTGCCGTGTCTTGCGGCGACGCCGGTCCTCGGGGGCGCCGGCGGACGGTGCGGCGGCGGACGGTGCGGCGGGGGGCTCCGATGCCTTCATGCCTCCGACCGTACCTCGATAATGTCCCTATGGGACACAAGTCCCGGTGAGACTTGTGTCCCATGGGGACATTATTCGGCTATCGGCCGCACATCGGGGTCAGCACGGCCAGCGTGCCGTTCGCCTGACGCAGGGCCAGCTCCAGCGTCACGGGCGCGTGCAGCATGCCGGTCCCGTCCGGCGGGACCAGCCACTCCAGGAACCGCGCGGCCCGGTAGGGCGGAGGAACCGCCACCCAGGAGCCCCGGCCCGCGCGTCTCAGTCCCGCGCCGATCCACCGGCTGCCGGGGTCCGGCGGGAGGAGGAAGCCGACCCGGTGCGCCGCGGTGTCCACGAGTGTGGGTCCCGGGGCGGGCCGGGACGTCTGCCACAGCAGGTCCAGGGTGAGCAGGCCCAGCCGGTCCGGCACGCTGAGGACGTCCCAGTAGCGGCCCGCCTCCAGCAGGGCGATCCCGTCGCCCTGGTCCCATTCCCGCTTGCACAGCCGCGGGTCCGTCGCGGCGGCGGCGAGCCACTCCACGCCGCGTGTCCACATCGCATCGCTCATGTCGGCTCCGTGTGACATCCGCCCCCGGCCGCATGCCGAGGGGGCATATGCATGCTGGTAGATATTTCTACGTGGCGGAAGGGGTGGCGAACCGTGGCGTTTCGGTGTGTTTCGTTCGAGTTCCGAGCCGCTGTTCGGAACCGCGGCGTCGGCCGGACCCTAGTGGTCGTTCTCCAGGTGCAGCTTGAGCAGATCCACGCCGTAGTCGCCGCCGTTGGGGGTGCGGATGATGGTGTGGATGTGCTGCTGGGTCGGGGTCCCGCCCGGTCCGCCCATGCCGCCGCCGCCGTCCTTGGTGCCGTAGGCGAGCGGCGACTGGGCGTCGTACTCGATGAGGACGACCGGGCTGTGCACGCGGTAGTAGAAGGCCGAGGAGTCCTTGGTCTCGCCGATCCAGTAGAAGTACGTGTCGTCGAGGTGTTCCTCCACCTCCTTCATCTTCACCTCGGCGTGCCCGTCGTCCATGTTGCCGACGTAGACGCGCACCAGGGCCAGCAGACTGCTCTTCTGTGCGGCGGTGAACCCGGAGGCGACGAGGCCCTGGTGGGCGAGCTCGAGGTTGTCCTGGCCGGCGCCCGCCTTCAGGTTGTCCCCGGCCTTGGCCTCCGCGGAGACGACCTTCTTCCGCTGGGCGTCCGTGAGCGACCGCAGCAGCGTGAGGCCGGCCGTCGTCTCCTTCTCGAAGAGGGTGATCTTCTCGCCGTCGTAGGTGGCGGAGGTCGGCTCGGAGCCCATGAAGGTGGGCGTCATGACCACCTGGTCGCCGAGCACGAAGTAGTTGATGGCCACATGGTGGCCCTCGTACTGGAACCCCCACGGCTCGCCGGTCGACGGGGTGCCCATGAAGGTGAAGAAGTAGGCGCCCTCGGTGAGCGTGTCCCGGTTGCCGCCGCTGTAGTCGCCGAGGAACGCGTTGAGCTTCATGATGTTGCGGGTCTGGGTGAGTCCCTCGGCGGAGAGCGCGACCCCGAGCAGCGCGTACCCGAGGTCGCGCTGCTTGTCGGTGAGGTCGCCCATCCGGGCGCCCTCGCGCTGGTAGCCGTCGACGTTGCTCCAGGCGAGCCACTCGTCGTCGTCCACCTCGAAGACGGAGGCCTTGCGCTCCTTGGCGGTCAGCCCGTCCAGGAACGCCTGGGCGGCCTTGACGACCTTGTCGGTGGAGACGTCCGTCGCGTGGATCGAGTACAGGTCGTCCGCGACCTTGCCGTCGGTGGTGACACCGACGAAGTCCGCGTACTTGACCTCGCTCGCTCCGGGGCCCATTCCGCCGGCGCCGCCGCCGGGTCCCCCGGAGGGCATCCCGCCCGGGCCGCCGTAGGACGCGGCGGCGCCCGCGGTGTCGGAGGAGCCGGAGGAGCAGCCGGTCATGGTCGCCATCGCGGCGACACCGCCGGCGAGCAGCGCCTTGTTCATGAACCAGCGGCGGCTGCGGTCGGATGCGGGGGTACGTGGTCGGTGTCCGTGCATGGGCCCAAGCTTCAGGAGATACCTGAAGGAAACCTGAAACCGTCCCCGCCGTCCTCGCCGGCCCACCGTGCCTGCCGGCTACCGCCCCCTGCCTCCTGCCTCCTGCCCTTGTCCCCCTTCCCGTTCCTGGCTCCGTCCGCGTCCGCGTCCCCGTCCGCGTCCCCGCCCGTGTCACGTCCGGCCGGTGCTGCCCTGCGGTACCGGCAGCGGCAGGTCGGCCTGGCGCAGCTCCGCCAGCAACTCGTTCTGTCCGGCGAGGAGTTCGGTGAGGATGCGGCGGGCGGCCCGCAACAGCTCGGCCACGTCGCCGCCCGCAAGCGCGTAGCTGACCGTCGAGCCCTCCCGGATCGACACCACGATCCCGGCGCGGCGCAACACCGCCAGTTGCTGGGACAGGCTGGACGGTTCGATCTCGATCTCGGTGAGCAGGTCCCGCACGGCGACGGGGCCGCCCTGGAGCAGTTCGAGGACCCTGATGCGGACCGGGTGCCCGAGCATGCGGAAGAACTCGGCCTTGGCCTGGTAGAGGGGAACCTGCATGGTCTCTCGCTCGCTCCCTGCCGCGTACGGGTGCGTGATGCGCGACGGCGCCGCGGCCCGCCCGGCCGCCCGTACGCCGCCGCGCGCCACGTGCTGCGTCACGATCCTGGTGGCTGCGGACTCCGCACACCCGTGTGATGCGCTGATCTGGATGTGTCGAGATGAAGAAATCTTCAATTCGAGGGTGTGCGAAGCCGCGAGCCGTTCGTTCGTCTACACCTCGAGCTCGGCCTCGATCCGCTTGAGCTGGTGGCGGGCCATGGCCAGGTTGGACCGGCCGCGGTCCAGGACGAGGTAGATGAACAGCCCGCTCCCACCACGGCCCTTGAGCAGCCGGATGAGGTGGTACTGGCTCGCGAGCGTGATCAGGATGTCCTCGATCTCACCCTTCAGGCCCAGGTGTTCCATGGTGCGGACCTTGGCGCGGATCACATCGGTGTTGCCGGCCGCGGCCACGTTCAGATCGAGTTCCTTGCCTCCGCCGAGTGTGCCGAGTGCCATGCCGCTCGTGTAGTCCACGACAGCGACTCCTACCGCCCCCTCCACCGCGGTCATCGTCTCCTTCATAGAGATCTCCAGATTCGCCACGGCGCTTCTCCTGCCGGTTGCGCGGGCCCGGGCTGCTCCGGTCCCGCTGGTTCCTCGAACGTACGGAGCCCGTCCCCCGACGGGGTGACGGGTTTCGGGACTGGCCGGAGGAACTTCGGAACGGGAAGGTCTCTGCCCTCTTCGGCCCCTCTTTTGAGCGTGCCGGTAAGGGAGTTGAGCGGATGGGTGCCGGCCGGGAAGGCGGCCGTCGAACCGATGGCCGCCCCCCGCACCGCCCTCGCCGCCTGACACCCCTACGGGACGAGTTCCCAGTCCTGGGAGCCGTCCGTGAGCGCGTTCTGGAGGGTCAGCTGCGCTCCGGCGGACGCGCCCGTCAGGTACAGGCCGGTGTTCTTGACCGACTGGAACCGGTAGAACCCGTCGGTGGTCCTGACGAGGTTCCAGCTGCCGGTCGCGCTGTTGTCGACCCACTGGCCGATCTTCTGGCCGGCCGTGGCGTTGCCGGTCCAGACGGCCGCCGCCCGGCCGCCCGACTTGTTCAGCAGGCTCACGCCGCCGTTCGGCTCGGTCGTCACATGCCAGTACTGGGTGTCCGCGTTCGCCGCCGAGCCCGGGGCCTCGAGCCGGACGTCGGGCACGTCCGCGTTGCCGATGTTCGCGTCGTTGGTCCTGTTCCCGGTGCCGATCACCTGGTCGGTCCTGCGGTTCACCAGCTGGTGGTAGGCGCCGTCCGAGTGGCCGAGGTCGACCTCGGCGTAGGCGATCGTGGAGGTGCCCTGGTTGTTGAGGATCGCGATGCGGCCGGTGCCCTCGACGTACTGGAGGTCGCGGCTGTACCCGGCCGGTGAGGTCGTCTGGTACTCCTTCCACGTGCTGTCGCTGCGTCCGCTGTCGTTGACCCAGACGTTGCCGCTGCCGGCGGCGTTGTAGACCAGGCGGCCACCGGGCAGCCTCACGAGGACCGGACTGCCGCCCGCCGCGAGGGCGTGGGAACCGGCGTCGAGCGGCAGGGAGGTCACGCCCGTGCCCGTCGCGGAGCCGGCGTAGAACTTCAGCGGGTCGTCGGCGAGCACGTACTTGGTGTTGACGCCGCCGCCCCAGTACTCGAAGGTCAGCAGCCACTTGCCGTCGCTCGTCCGGACGACGTTCGCCATACCGGGCCGCCCGCCGCCGATCTCCGTCCTGCCGCCGCCCATGTCCTGGTTCAGTCCCGCGATGTCCACGACGGGATCGCTCCAACCGGCTGCGCGGCCGTCCCAGGTCCTGTGGGCGAGGATCTGGCCGTGCGAGTCCGCGGCCGTGTCGTTGGCGGGGTCCAGGGTCGGGACACCGGTGCTCGTGCTGAAGCCGGTGTAGTCGTTCTCGTCGGAGTAGTAGCAGACCAGCTTGCCCTTGTGGACCATCAGATACGGCTCCCAGACCGGGTCCACCTGACGATGCGTGTTCGCGGCCGCGATGTTCTGGCCCACCGCGCCCGCGCTGCCCCCCTGCCAGCCGCCGGTGGCGACGACGTTCTCGACCTTCCACGTCGCACCGTCGTCGGTGCTGGAGTACAGCGCGATCGCGAGGTCCTTGCGGTCGCCGTCGTTGGCCGGCGTCCAGTTCGGGTCGGCCGCCTTGTGCTCCGTGTAGTAGGAGTCGTCGCCCGACACCACGCTCGCGAGCAGCAGCGTTCCCTGCTTCAGGTTCCCGACGTCCTGCGGAAGGACGTACAGGTACGGGTTCGTCCAGTTGCTCGTGTACTTCGCGTACCTGGCGTCGCCGGACAGGTACGCCGGAGCCCCGACCTCGGACAGCGACTGCCAGGTGGTTCCGTGGTCGTCGCTCTTGTAGACCGGAAGGGTCTGCCGGTCCGCGCTGCCCGTCGCCGTCACGACCGTCGACTTCTCGAACGACGCCACGAGACGTCCGCTCGGCAGCTCCGCCGACTTCGGGTAGATCGCGCAGTTGCCCCGCCCCTTCAGACACGGTTCGCCGCCGAGCTGATAGAGGATCCCGCCCGTCGGGTTGTACGCCTGGGCGCCGGTCATGGGGATCGCCAGCATCACGGACGCGGCGACGGCGGTACCCAGCACTCGGCCCGTTCTTCTTCTCTGCACAGCCCCTCCTCGGGGGACGGCCACGGTGATGTCCGCGGGGGTCGGGTCAGACGACGAGGACACGTACGTCCCAGGGCCCCAGGTCCAGCGCGGCGCCCGCGGGGAGCGTGGCGCCGGTCAGGACGTCGGAGAGGGCCACCGGGACGCGGACGCCCGCCGGCTCCCAGCTCCAGTTGTGGACGATGTGGACGCGGCGTCCGTCGGGTGCGGTGCCGGTCGTCGCCGTGACGGAGGCCGGGAGGTCCCGCCAGGCGTGCCGCGCCGCCGGCGTCAGCCACTCGGCCAGCGCCCGGGCGAGGTCGCGCCCCGGCGCGGTGCCGACGTACGTGACCCGGCCGGCGCCGTGCCGGCGGCTGGTGACCGCGGGCCAGCGCCCGAAGTGCGGGTGGTCGTAGGCGACCAGCACCTCGGCGTCGGTGACGGTGAGTCCGTCGGCCCAGCGGGTCGCCGTCGCACCCTCGGGAAGGTCGAGCGGCCCTCCGGAGGCCGATCGCACGGGGATCTCGCCGACGAGGTTGCTGAACTCGTCGTACCGGACGCCCGCGACGTCGGTCAGCCGGCCGGGGGCCGCCTCGTGCCGGGCCCGGGCCTCGTGGTCGGCGTAGCCGGTGCGCGGACCGAGCACGAGATGGCCGCCGGCCTCGGCGTAGGCCGCGAGCCAGTCGAGCGTCGAATCGGCCGCGAGGTACAACGCCGGCACCACCAGCACCGGATGACGGCGGACGGCCTCCTCGGGGCTCAGGCCCTCGCGCTCACCGCGCGGGTCGTGCAGCTGCCGTGCGTGCACGATGCGCACCTGGCGGCCCGCCTCGAACGCGCCCCGGTAGAAGGGGTCGAAGAAGCGGTGGTAGGCGGCCGGATCCGGTTCGCCGTCCGGCTTGGCCAGCGGCGGGTACTTCTGCATCAGCCACTTGCTCGGCGTCGAGTACACCATCGTGATGTCCGCGTCCGGTTCGAGCCCCGCGACGAGCGGACCGGCCGCCTCGAACTCCGCGCCCAGCCGGGCGAGTTCGGCGTACGTACGGCCGGGCCGACCGCTGTGCGGGAGGACGCCTCCCCAGTAGGTCTCGGCGCCGAAGTGCAGGGTGTTCCAGTGCCAGTACTCGATCATGCGGGCGCCGCGTGCGACGAGCGCCCAGGCGGCCTGCCGCCACTGGCCGTCGTAGGCGGGGCGGTTGTCCCACGGGAAGCCGATGGAGCCGGCGTCGGTCTCGGTCACCAGGAACGGCTCCTGGCGGGAGGAGAACATCCAGTCGGCGGTCTGGTACAGCGCCCACACGCCGGTGGTCTTCCACTTCTGTTCGTGGTCGTCCGGGGCCGGGTCCGGCAGCAGGAGGCCGTCCTGCATGTCGTAGTACGGGTTGCCGGTGGCGATGTCGAGACGATCGGTCAGCTCGTCGTCCTCCACCGCGGGGCGGGTGTAGGAGATGCAGGTGGTGACGAACTGCCCGGAGTGGGCGTACTCGCGGACGAGGTCGGCCTGCCAGCCGATGAACTCGGTTACCTGGCGGGCCTGGAACGCCCGCCAGGCGACGTCGTACTGGGGCTGCGCGTTGCCGTCCGGCGTCCACAGGTCGGCCCATGTCGACAGCCGGTGCGACCAGTAGACCAGCCCCCACTCGCGGTTGAGGGTCTCGACGTCGCCGTACGTCTCGCGCAGGTGGTCCACGAAGCGCTGGAAGACGCCGTGGTTGTGGAAGAGCTCCAGGCCCGGCTCGTTGTCGACCTGGAAGCCGATGACCGCGGGGTGCCCGGCGTACCGGGCGACGATCTTGCGGATCACCCGCTCGGCGTGGAACCGGAAGCCGGGGTGGGTGAAGTCGACCTCCTGACGCGCGCCCCAGCCGATGCGCTCACCGGTCCGCCGCTCGCCCGTGATCTCCGGGTACTGCCGGACCAGCCACGGCGGGACGGCGTACGTCGGTGTGCCGAGGACGACGGAGATGCCGCGCTCGTGGGCGCCGTCGAGCACCGGCTGGAGCCAGTCGAGGTCGAACCGCCCGTTCTCCGGCTCCCAGGTCGACCACACCGACTCGCCGACCCGGATGACGGTGACATGCGCGTCGGTCATCAGATCGAGGTCGGTCTTGAGGCGTTCGCCGGGGCGTTCGTCGCCGTAGGGGGGCCGGTACTCGTGGTAGTACGCGGCGCCGAAGAGGACGCGGGCAGGCAGAGCCGCCATGAAGGAAACCTCCGGGGGAACGAGGGAAGCGAGGGGAACCAGGGGAAGGGGTTACTGCTTGACGCCGCCGGCGGCCAGGCCGCTCTGCCAGTACCGCTGGAGCAGCAGGAAGGCCACGACGAGCGGCACGATCGAGATCAGGGAGCCGGTCACGACCAGCGCGAGCATGTCGCTGCTGGCGCCTGCCCCGCCGTTCTGCGCCTGTGCGGCCCAGGAGGAGAGGCCGACCGTGATCGGGTACAGATCCGGGTCGTTCAGCATGATCAGCGGCAGGAAGTAGTTGTTCCAGGTCGCCACCAGGGTGAACAGCAGCACCGTCACCAGGCCGGGAGCCAGCAGCCGCAGCGCGATCCGGAAGAAGATCCGGGCCTCGCCGGCCCCGTCGATGCGCGCGGCCTCCAGGACGCTGTCCGGGACGGCGTCCTGCGCGTAGACACGCATGAGGTAGAGGCCGAAAGGATTGACCAGGGACGGCAGGACGACCGCCCAGGGGGTGTTGACCAGGCCCGCCTCGGCGAAGAGCAGATAGGTCGGGATCGCCAGCGCGGTGGTCGGGACCATGACGGCGCCGAGCACCAGATTGAAGGCGGTCCGGTCGCCGCGGAAACGGAACTTCGCGAAGCCGTACCCGCCGGCGGCCGCGAGCAGCGCCGCCCCGACCGCGCTGACGCCCGCGTACAGCATCGTGTTGACCAGCCAGCGCACGAAGACCCCGTCGTCCTGGGTGAAGGTCTCCTTGACGTTCGTCAGCAGCTGCGGGGTGTCCGAGAACCACAGGCCGAAGCTGTTGAACAGGTCCTGCGTGCTCTTGGTCGAGGCGATCAGCAGCCAGAGGAGGGGGAGCAGGAAGTAGGCCAGGGCGGCCAGCATGGCGATCGTCAACGGGGTGCTGCGCCGGGCCCCGCGCCGACGGCGTCCCGGGGGAGTTGCGGGGGCCGGCCGGACCGGCTCGGCGATCGTGACCGTGGGGGTCGAGGTCGTCACGGGGTCCTCCTGCGGTTCGCGGTGAGCAGGACGGCGTAGGACGCGATCACGATGACGAGACCGAGCAGGAAGGACACCGTGGCCGCGTAGTTGACCTGCTGGCCGGTGAAGGCGAGCGTGTAGGCGTAGAGGTTGGCGGTGTAGGAGCTGCTGATCACGTCCGGGGCGATGGTCATCAGCAGCTTCGGCTCGTTGAACAGCTGGAAGCTGCCGATCACCGAGAACAGCAGGGTGAGCATCAGCGCCGGGCGCAGGGCGGGCAGCTTGATCGACCAGGCGATGCGCCAGGCGCCGGCCCCGTCCACCGCGGCCGCCTCGTACAGCTCCTCGGGGACGGTCCGCAGGGCGGCGTACAGGATGATCATGTTGTAGCCGACGAACTCCCAGGTCACGATGTTCGCCAGGCTGCCCAGCATCCAGCCCTCGCTGAGGAAGTCCGGTACCGGCAGGCTGAGTTCGCGGCCGAGCTGGGCGAAGGGACCGAAGTCCGGCCCGTACAGGTAGCCCCACATGAGCGCGGCGACCACGCTCGGGACGGCGTACGGGACGAAGATGCCCAGCCGGACGACACGGGCGAGCCGGAGCAGACCGCTGTCGAGCGCCAGGGCGAACGCCAGCGCCAGCAGCAGCATCACGGGGACCTGGACCACGAAGAACAGCGCGACGCGTCCGATGCCGTGCAGGAACTGCGGATCGCCGAGGGCCTGGGTGTAGTTGTCGAGCCCGACGAACGCCGTACCGCCGATGAGGCGCTCCTGGAACAGGCTGAGATAGGCGGCGTAGCCGAGCGGGGCGAGGAAGAGCAGCAGGAACAGCACCATGAACGGTGCGACGAACAGCGGTCCTGCCGCCCGTTGACGGCGCATCTCAACTCCCCTTGACGGTGAAGCCCTGGTTCCTGGCGTACGAGGTGAGCCGTGACTGCCAGGTGCCGAGCGCGCGAACGGTGTCGGTCCTGTCGGCGAGGGACTTGCCGACGGTCTCCGTCCAGTCGGTCGCCGCCTGGTCGAGGAACGGGGGCCACTGGAAAGAGGAGTTGACCGTGGAGCTGATGTCGGCGAACACCTGGTTGACCTTCTGGCCGCCGTAGAAGGCCGGGGCGTCCGCCACGAACTCGGCGTCCGTCAGCAGGGCCTTGGTCGCCGGGAAGAAGAACTGCTCGGTGGCGAACATCCTCGCGCTGGCGGGATCGGTGTTGAGGAACTGCGCGAACACCGCCGCCGCGACGGGGTTCTTGGAGGATCGGATCACCGCGGTGGTCGAGCCGCCCCAGTTGCCCGAGCTGGGCTTGGCGGTGTCCCACTGCGGCAGCGGGGCGGCCCGCCACTTGCCCGCGGTGGCCTTCGCGGAGCCGGAGAGGAAGACCGGCCCCCAGGCGGCGGTGATCCAGGTGGCGTACTTGCCCTTGTTGAGCGCCGCGTACCAGGAGTCGGTGAAGTCGGGTTCGACGCCGATGACTCCCTCCTTCGCGAGCCCGCCCCAGTACGCGCCGAGCTTCCGGGAGACGCTGTCGTCGACGCTGATGGTGATGTCGCTCTTGCCGGACGTCACATAGGGTTTGGCGCCCGCCTGCCACAACAGCCCGTGCCAGGCGGCGACTTGGTTGGCCGCGAGGTTCGTGAGGTAGACGTCGGGGTCGGCCTTGTGCAGTTTGCGGGCCGCGGCGGCGAACTCGTCCCAGGTCTGCGGCACCTCGATACCGTGCCGGTCGAAGATGTCCTGCCGGTACAGCATGCCCATCGGCCCGGTGTCCTGGGGGATGGCCCATATCTCGCCGTCGCCGCCGCTGACCTGGCTCCACGTCCAGTCCACGAAGGTGGACTTGAGCGCGGCGGCGCCGTACGGCCGCAGATCCAGCAGGCTGTCGGTGATGGTGAACGTCGGAATGGCCTGGTACTCGATCTGCACCATGTCCGGGGCGCCGCTGCCGGCCTTCAGCGCCGTCCGCAGCTTGGTGTACTGAGGGGTGCCCTGGCCGGCGTTGACCACCTTGACCTTGACGGCCGGGTACCGCTTCTCGAAGAGCGCGACCTCCTTGTCGATGTTCGGGACCCAGGTCCAGAAGGTCAGCTCGGTCGGCGTCTTCATCGCCTTGTCGATGTCGGCCTGCCCGACCGGCTTGGCGGAGCCGGCGGAACCGCCGGAGTCGTTCCCGCCGCAGGCGGTGAGCGCGGCGCCGAGCGACAGGGCGCCGGTCGCGGTGAGGAACAGCCGGCGGCTCATCGAGGAGGGGCCGGACATGGAGGTGGACGTGTTCTGGGGCATGGTGAACTCCCGCCGGAGGCGATGGTCACGGCACGCCTGGCGAGGGCGTGCGCAGGCATGGTGGAGGAAGGTGCAGGCGCGACGACCGGGGCTGACACACCGATGCGGTCGAGGCTGGGGAGGGGAAGGGGGAGGCTGCGAAGGTCGCAGACCCGGATCGGGGTCCGCCGCGATCAGCGGCGGGCCCGGTGCGGCTCCGGCAACGGGCCGGTGGCGAAGGGCGCGGACGGTACAGCGGCTCGGCTACGGGTCACGCGCGCGGCCAGGAGGGTGGTCGGCCGGGTCGGTTCGTGCTGCTCAGTGCGGTGTCGAGGGGCCTCCGTTCGCCGGTCGCGGAGTGGGCGCGGACGCCCGCGAAGAGGCGGCGGTGCGCGAAGGGGCGGCCGCGCGCGAAGGTGCGGCGGTGCGTCGCCCGCGAGCCGGGGTCGTCCGGTTCGGCGGGGGCGCGGTCGAGGACCGGACGACGAGGTCGACCGGTGGGTCGCTCGCCGGCAGCGGATCCGCTTCCGGGTTCTCGATGGTGTGCACGAGGCGCTTGAGTCCCTCCTGCGCCACGGCGTCGAAGAGCTGCGGCACCGTGGTCAGCGGAGGAGTCACATAGGCGGCGACCGGAACGTCGTCGAAACCGACGACGCTCACGTCCTGGGGCACCCGCCGTCCCGCTTCGGTCAGCGCGCGGATCAGGCCGATCGCCATGTCGTCGTTGGCGGCGAACACGGCGGTGACGGCGGTGTCCGCGGCCAGCTCCCGGCCGGCGGCGTATCCGGACGCCGCCGACCAGTCGCCCTCGACGACCGGCGGCACGTCCCTGCCGTGAGCGGCCAGCGTGGTCCGCCAGCCCTCCAGCCGGTCCCGGGCGGCGTACCAGCGCTGGGGTCCCGCGAGGTGGTGGACCGTCGTGTGCCCGAGGTCCAGCAGGTGTTCGGTCGCGGCGCGGGCCATCAGGTCGGCTCCGTCGCCCGCGGTCAGGACCGTGGGAGCGCCGACGGGGGACGGCGCGCCGAGGACGAGGACCGGCACGTCGACACGGAGGGGGGCCTCGCCGTCGGCTCCCCGTTCGTCGATCGGCTCGGAGATGACGATGCCGTCCACCCCCTGGTCGAGGAGCGAGTCCACGGCCCCGGCGATACCCGCCGGGTCACCCTCCATCGTGTTGACCACGCGGAGCGTGTACCCCGTGTCCCGCAGGGCCCGCTCGACTCCCATGAGCAGTGAGGCCGGGCCGTACAGGGCGGTGCCCAGCGTCACCACGCCGATCGAGCGGGTCCGTCCGGAGGCCAGTGCCCGGGCGGCGTTGTTGCGCCGGTAGCCGAGCTCGTCGGCGGCTTCGAGGACGCGCCGGCGCACATCGGCGGAGACGTACTGCTCGTCGTTGAAGACCCGGGAAACCGTCTTCTGCGAGACGCCGGCCAGGCGGGCCACGTCCACGCTGCGCGGTGCCGCGGAGGCTTTGCCCCGCCCTGTTCCTCGCGTCATGGTGTCTCCCGGTGGCCGCACGTGCGAACGATGATGCCAGACGTCGTCCGCCTGACTGCGCAGTCATGTCTGCGCTGTCATGTCTACGCAGTCATAAGACGGCCGTCAAGGGTTGGGAACGCATCTGTCACATACGCCGGGGTGTCGGCGCGCCCGCGATCAGTTCGTGGGCAGCCACTTCTCCAGGGCGCCGATGAGACGGTCGAGCGCGGGCTCGTCGGCGGAGCGGTCCGTCATGACCGTACGGCCGTCGAACTGAAGCGTGTACTGGAACTTGTCGGCCGACCCCATGTCGATCGCGAAGGCGGGGACATCGGCGAGCGCCGGATCCCCCAGCAGTGTCCGCAGCGTCGTGAACTGGGCCGTGGTGGTGCGGCGCACCGCGGACTCGCCGCTGTCGGTGGTCCGGACCGTGCCGTCGCCCCGGAGGACCACCTCCCGGTTCACCCCGGCGAAGCCACCGCTGACGGTCATGGTCACCAGCTTCTGGTCCGGACCGGTGACGGGTACCGGCGTCGGGCTCGCCGACGCCGGAACCGACGCGGAGGGGGAGGCGGAGGCACCGGAGGAGGCGGCGGAGGGCGGCGAGGTGGGGGAGAGGGAGGGCGATGCGGGCGACGGGGGAGCGTCGGAGACGGTCGCCGTGACGACGGTCTCGTCCGTCGGCTCCGCGGCCTTGCCGTCGTCCCCCGGCGAGCAGCCGGCCAGCGCCAGCGCCACGGCCGTGCACACCATCACCGAACTCCGAGTGAGCACCTTTGTCTCCCTGCGCGCGATGTCTTCGTGTGTCATGTCCCTGAGTACCTGTTCCCGAGTACCCGTCATGTCAGGGTGCCATGCGGCGGGTTCCCCCGCGCCCGCCGTCCGACCGCGCGGCGTCGTTTGCGGCCGGGCCGGGGGAGCGGGCAGGGTTCCGTGCCGTGGCCACTTTGCTGATCGTCCATCACACTCCCTCCCCCAACTGCCAGGCGCTCTTCGAAGCCGTCGTGTCGGGCGCGACGGCGCCGGAGATCGAGGGCGTCCGTGTCGAACGCCGGGCCGCCCTCGCCGCGACCGCCTCCGACGTCCTGGCCGCCGACGCCTACCTGCTGGGCACGCCCGCCAACCTCGGCTACATGTCCGGCGCGCTCAAGCACTTCTTCGACCAGGTGTACTACCCGTGCCTCGACACCACCCGCGGCCGGCCGTTCGGCTACTACGTGCACGGCGGGAACGACGTCACCGGCGCGGTGCGCGGGATCGAGACCGTCACCACGGGCCTGGGCTGGCGGCGCGCGGCCGAGCCGGTCACCGTCACCGGCGAACCCGGCAAGGCGGACGTGGCGGCCTGCTGGGAACTGGGCGCGACGGTCGCGGCCGGCCTGATGGCCTGACGGTCCCCGGGCCGCCGTACGTCAGTGCCCGCCCAGCCCGGGCAGACACGTCCCCTCGACGGTACGCCCGACGACCTCCGCACTCGCGTGACCGTCGGCGTCGACGCTCCCGTTGACGCACACCCGGCCCTCGCCACCCCCGACGAGCAAGTCGCGCAGGGGCGCGAGGAAGTTGCCCTGTACCTCGATCTGCCGGGTCTCCAGACCGAGCGCCTCGGCGGCGGCCGTCCGCAGTCCGTCCGCGGTGGTCCCCTTGGCCGCGAGTTCCTGGAGAGCCGCGGCCAGCGCGGTCGCCCGGGGCCGCGCTTCCCGCTCCTGCTCGGCGGTGATGGGCTGGGCCTCACGGTACGCGTGGTTCTCGGCGACCCGCTGGTCCCAGCCGTAGCTGATGCACGGAGACGGCGACGCCCGGGTGTCCTCGGGCGGCGGGCAGAAGCCCTTCGCCTGCGCCGAGCCGGAGGGTGAATCGGAGGGCGAGCCGGACGCCCTGGGGTCGCTCGACGGATCGGCGCAGGCGGCGGTGAGGAAGAGCAGGGCGAGCAGAACCGGGGCGCCGAGCCCGTACCGTGGCCGAGTCCGTGTCATGCCTCGATCATGTCAGGCGGGTGGGACACAGCGGGAACCGGCGCGTGAGGGCAGGAACACCGGGCCCTGGAGCAGGCGCTCAGTTCCAGAGCGGGTACGTCACCACCCGTCCGAACTGCTCAGGCCTGTCCCCGAGGTAGGTGAGGGTGATCCGGCTGTAGTGCTGCACCTGCGGGTTCTTCTTCCAGGGCTGCGGCCGGTCCAGCTTCACGACGACGGCGTACGGGTGGAAGGCGCCCGCCGCGCAGTACGGATCGCAGTCGTTGACGACATTGACCCCGGTGGCCCGCGCAGAGTTCGAGCCCCAGCTGTCCCAGTGCAGCGAGACAAGACGGCTGTTGCCGTCGCCGCACGCGAGGATGAAGTCGCCGGGCCGTACCTTGGCGTGCCAGAGGCAGTCGACCAGGACGGGCGGCGAGGCCTGCCGCACCGCGGCCGGGCGCGCGGTGGGCGCGGACGCGGCCGGCACGGCCGAGGCCGAGCCGACGGTCGCCGTGAGGCCCAGCGCCGCGCCGAGCATGACCGCTGTTCTCGTCGTGTGTCGCATGTCCGCTCCCGCCCGACCGAACCGGGAGCCGCCTGTGTCCGCGCCCGGATGAAGTGCACTACCGACGCTACGACGGCGAGCGGAAGGGGACCACTCGAACGGCCCAGAGCCGCGGTGCGCGGCGACGCCCGGGGCGGACGGCGCTAGGAGACGTCCGCCCGCGCCACGGGGCTCCCTCCCGCCCCACCGGCGCGCCCCTCGGCCGCGCCGTCCGTCACGACCACGACGATCTCGTCCGCGCGGCTCCAGACCCGGCTGCCGGCCTTGGCGGGATTGAGCCGGACCTCGTGGCCGGCGGACGCCGCGGCGGGGTCGTGACAGCGGTAGCCGATCGCGCACTCGCTCCGGTCGCGCGCCGCCGCCACGACCGTGGCGAAGGACGCGGGACGGTCCGCACGCACATAGTGGTGTGCCGGGCGAAGCCGGAGCGCGCTGCCACCGGCGGCGAACAGTTCCTCGAACACCTTGGCCAGGTGTCCGTTCTGCGACACCTGGGCCATGAGCAGCCCTGTCAGCTGTCCGCCGACGACCGCCTCGGAACCCGGTCCGAGCGGGGCCAGGACCCGGTTGCGTTCGTCGGCGAGCTCCGCGACCACGGGTACGGCGCGCCCGGCCTCCTGCGCCAGCGACCGCAGAATCAGCAGGACGATCAGCGTGCGGTGGTCCGGCCGGTCGGCGTCGGCCCCGGTGTCCGGCCCGAGCACGATGATCCGGTCGTAGGAGCCGGGGTCGAGACCGCGCAGGGACGAGGGGTCGGTCGCATCGGCGGTCCCGAAGGTCACGGCGAGCCCGTCGTCGAGCGGGGAATCCCTGCGCGGTTCCGGCAGCGGCATCGACAGCGGCGCTGCCGGCGGCGCCTGCTCCGCCGGGTCGGTGACGATGTGCAGGACCGAGCCGGGCCGCGCGCAGCGGCTCAGCTGGTCGACCAGATGCGGCGCCCGGCGGTTCCAGCCCAGCAGCAGGAAACGCGACGGCTCGACCGCACCGGCGCCGTGCTCGGCCAGCGCCGACGGTTCCACGAGGTCCCGGCCGTCCTCCCACCGCGCGGTGTCCTCGTCCGGTGCCACGACCACGAGGCGGTCGCCCGGCGCGAGGACGGTCTGCGGCGGCGGGTTGAGCAGGGGAGTGCCGTCGGCCCGCACCAGCCCGGCCACGGCGGCCGTCGCGCAGTCGAGCAGGACGTCACCGAAACGCCGTCCCGCGAGTTCCGGTGCGGCGGCGAGGTAGAACTCGTCGCCCGCGAAGTCGAGGAGCTCGCGCAGTACGGGTGTCAGGCCCGGGTGGAGAGCGCAGTGGGCGATCAGCCCGGCCGCCGTCCGGTCGGACTCCAGCACGATGCCCCGTGGACCCGCGGCCAGCCGGGCCGCGGTCCGGTACCGCTCGTCCCGTACACAGGCGACCACGGGCGGCCCCGCGTGCTCGCCGAGGACGGCACGCAGGGCCAGCAGGGTCCGTACCGTCTCGGCGTCCCCGGCGGCCTGCGCGGCGGGCAGGACGAGCACCGCGTGCGCGGATCCCGGACTGACCAGCCCCAGCGCGTCGGGGTCGGCCGTGGAGCCGCTGCGGCAGATCAGCCGGGTGGTGCCGGTGGGTCCGAGCGCGGTCGCGAGCGCCTCCTCCATCTCCGTCTTGTCCCGGTCGGCGAGCACCACGACCGCGCTCCAGCGCTGATCCGCGCGCGCCGCGACCAGCTCGCCGACCACCGTGAACACCTGATCCGACCAGCCGAGCACCACCGAGTGGCCCGTCTCCACCACGGTGGAGCGGCCTCGGCGCAGTTCGGTGAGGCGGTCGGTGAGGCCGGTGGTGATCACGCCGATCAGGGTCGACACGTACAGCAGCGCCATCAGGCCGAGCAGCACGGACAGCAGCATCCGCAGCGGGGCGCCGGTCACCGCGCCCAGCCGCAGGGTCTCCGCGCTCACCCGCCACACCGCGGTCAGCCGGCCGGACAGCGAACGGGGCGAGGAGGGGTCCGTCCACACCAGCAGCGCACTCGCCGGAACGACGATGCCCAGGCAGGTCACGGCCAGCCATCCGACCAGCCTCCCGGTGCTGCGGGCCAGCGTGTTGTCGAACCGGTAGCGCATCCGCTCCCGTAACGAAACCGGCCCTCGCCGCTGCTCTTCCACCGCGCCCCCCGTCGTCGCCGCCGACTCCCGTCGCCACCTGAACTCGCAGGGTGCTGCCCGGCGTGCCGCGACACGCCGTCAGGGTCCCCGTATTCACCCTTTCGGGAAGGGAGGTCGCTCCCGCGGCTGAAAACGTGCGCCGAGCAGGGCGGATCCCCAGTCCGGCATGGTCATTTCCAGCCGTTGTTTTGGCATTCCCATGACAAACCTGTGCACGCAGTGCCACGCTGCTGCCGAAGTTCACCGTTCCTTCACACCCGCATCATGCGGGGCATCCCCCACTCACCCCCCACCTCCTTCCACCCGCCTGTCGTGCAGCGCACCGGACCGGCCCCATCCCGTCGGTCCGCCCCCACTTCGGCCCCCACCACGGGCCGACCGTCGCACAGAAGGAGAACCCGTTGCCCCGGCGACACCACCCCGTTCCCCGGCGCAGACGCGCCACCGTCCTCGCCCTGACGACCATCGGGACCCTGCTGGCCCTGGGAGCCCCCGCCGGTACCGCCGGCGCGGCGCCCGCCGACCCCGGCCCCGCCAAGATCACCGCCACGCCGCGCGCCGGTGCGGCGGCGACGGCCCTGTCCCCGGCCCGCCGGGCCTCGCTGATCAAGAGCGCGCAGACCACGGCCGGCGCCACGGCCCAGCGGCTCGCCCTCGGCGCGCAGGAGAAGCTCGTCGTCAGGGACGTCGTCCAGGACGCCGACGGCACCACGCACACCCGCTACGAGCGCACCTACGCCGGACTGCCCGTCCTCGGCGGTGACCTGGTCGTGCACCTCAAGAGCGGCCGCACCACCGTGTCCAGGGCGAGCGGCGCGACGCTCTCGCTGCCGTCCCTCAGCCCGAAGCTCTCCGCGACCGGTGCCGGCGGCAGGGCTCTCGCCGCCGCGGCGAGCGCGGACGTCACCGGCGCCGCGACCGAGCGAGCGCCCCGCCTCGTCGTCTGGGCCGGCGCCGCCAAGCCCGTCCTGGCCTGGGAGACCGTCGTCGAAGGCGTCCAGCAGGACGGCACGCCCAGCGAACTCCAGGTGGTCACCGACGCGACCACGGGCAAGGAGATCCTCGCCGCCGAGAAGGTGCACACCGGCACCGGAACCGGCCAGTACGTCGGCACGGTTCCCGTCGGCAGCACGCTGTCGGGATCGACGTACCAGCTCACCGACGGCGACCGCGCCGGGCACAAGACGTACGACCTGAACCAGGGCACCTCCGGTACCGGCACCCTCTTCACGGACGACAACGATGTCTGGGGCACCGGCCTGCCGTCCAACCGTCAGACCGCCGGTGTCGACGTGGCCTTCGGCGCCGCCGCCACCTGGGACTACTACAAGGACGTGTACGGCCGCAACGGCATCCGCAACGACGGTGTCGCGGCCTACAGCCGGGCCCACTACGGCAGCAGCTACGTCAACGCCTTCTGGCAGGACAGCTGCTTCTGCATGACCTACGGCGACGGCTCGGGCAACACCCACCCGCTGACCTCCCTCGACGTGGCCGCGCACGAGATGAGCCACGGCGTCACCGCCGCCACCGCCAACCTGACCTACTCCGGCGAGTCCGGCGGTCTCAACGAGGCCACCTCCGACATCTTCGCCGCCGCCGTCGAGTTCCACTCGGACCTCGCCGCCGACCCCGGCGACTACCTCGTCGGCGAGAAGATCGACATCAACGGCAACGGCACCCCGCTGCGTTACATGGACAAGCCCTCCAAGGACGGCTCCTCCCGCGACAGCTGGAGCTCCACCCTGGGCAGCGTCGACGTCCACTACTCGTCGGGCCCGGCGAACCACTTCTTCTACCTGCTCTCCGAGGGCAGCGGCGCCAAGACCGTCAACGGCGTCGCCTACGACAGCCCGACCTACGACGGCCAGGCCGTCACCGGCATCGGCATCGAGAACGCCGCCGCCGTCTGGTACCGGGCGCTGACGACGTACATGACCTCGTCGACCAACTACGCGGGCGCCCGCACCGCCACCCTCCAGGCGTCGGCCGACCTGTTCGGCGCCTACAGCCCCACCTACCTCGCCGTCGCCGACGCCTGGGCCGCCATCAACGTCGGCAGCCGCATAGCCCTCGGCGTCAACGTCGCCCCGGTCGCCGACCAGACCAGCGGCGTCGGCCAGGCCGTCAGCCTTCAGGTGGACGCGTACACCACCAACACCGGTGCGGGCCTGACCTATGAGGCCACCGGCCTGCCCGACGGCCTGACCCTCGGCGCGAGCGGCCTGATCTCCGGGACGCCGACCACCCTCGGCACCAGCGACGTCGCCGTCACGGTCACCGACAGCACCGGCGCGTCCGTCACGGACACCTTCACCTGGCGGATCGCGTACATCTACGCCACCGCCACCCGCGTCGACATCCCCGACAACGGCGCCGCCGTGGAGTCCCCGATCACCATCGCGGGCCGCGACGGCAACGCCTCCGCCACCACCTCGGTCTACGTCAACATCGTCCACACCTACCGCGGTGACCTGACCGTCGACCTCGTCGGCCCCAACGGCACCGTCTACTCCCTTCTCAACCGCACCGGCGGCTCCGCCGACAACGTCGACCAGACCTTCACGATCGACGCCTCGGCCCAGCCCCTCACCGGTACATGGAAGCTGCGGGTCCAGGACCGCGCGTCGATCGACGTGGGGTACATCCAGCGCTGGCAGCTCACCCCCTGACGAGTCGCTCTGCGACCGGTTCGCTTCGTGACCGGTTCGCTTCCTGAGCGGTTCACCAGCTGACCGCAGACCGCTCGACACCGCCGCCCGGGTCTTCCCAGACCCGGGCGGCGGCGCGTGCGGGCGGGGTCATCCGCTCGGGGACAAATGGGTGTTGACCCCGATGGCGCCGACCCCCGCCGGCACGCGATCGTGGAGAAGGCCCGGAACGCCGGGCAGCGCCCAGGCGGACCGACCGAGGCCTGCGGCGCGTCCGTCCCCCCGTGACGACCCGTGAAGGAGAACAGCCCATCCACTCCCGTGCCGTGCAACGAGCCCGACTCCCCCTCCCCGGAAGGGAGGTGACGCATGGGACACGCTGACACCCTGCTGGCCATGGGCGGCGCCTTCCTCGCCGCGGCCTTCCTCGCCCGCCTCGGCAACCGCATCGGCCTGCCGACCATCCCCCTGTTCACCCTCGCGGGCATGCTGCTCGGACCGCACACCCCGGGCTTCGTCCTGGTCGAGGACGCCCACGACTTCGAGATGCTGTCGGCACTCGGCCTGGTGCTGCTGCTGTTCTACCTGGGCCTCGAGTTCCACCTCGACGACCTGAAGACCGGCGGCAGACGCCTGGCCCTCGCCGGCGGAAGCTACCTGCTGCTGAACGTCGGCGCCGGACTCGGCTTCGGCCTCGCGCTGGGCTGGGGCACCCGGGAGGCGCTCGTTCTCGCCGGTGTCCTGGGGATCTCCTCCTCGGCCATCGTCACCAAGATCCTCATCGACCTGGGCCGTCTCGGCCGCCCGGAGACCCGCCTGATCCTCGGCGTCATCGTGGTGGAGGACGTCTTCCTCGCCCTGTACCTCGCCGCCCTCCAGCCCGTCATCGGCGGCGCGCACGGTGCCGCCGAGGTGCTGTTCCAGGTGTCGAAGGCGTTCGGGTTCCTGCTGGTCCTGGCCGCCACCGCCCGCTACGGCACGCGGCTGATCGGCCGGCTCATCCATGTACGCGACGACGAACTCCTCGTCATCAGCTTCCTGGGCGCCGCCGTACTCGTCGCCGGAGTGTCCGAACTCCTGGGGGTCGCCGACGCCATCGGCGCGTTCATGGTCGGCCTGATCCTCGCCCAGACCCCCTCGGCCGCGCGGATCCGCCGGCTGGTGCATCCGCTGCGGGACGCCTTCGCCGCGATCTTCTTCTTCGCGTTCGGACTGGCCATCGACCCCGGCGACTTCTCGGCCGTCCTCGTCCCGGTCGCCGTCGCGGCCACTCTGACCATCGTCATGAACGTGGCAGCGGGACTGATCGTGGCCCGTCTCTACGGCTATGGTCCCGAGCCCGCCGCGAACATCGCCGCCACGCTCCTGGCCCGCGGCGAGTTCGCGCTGATCCTCGCCGCCATGGCCGCGAGCGCGGGGCTCGACGACCGGCTCGCCCCGTTCATCGCCGGGTACGTCCTCGTGCTGGCCGTGCTCGGCCCCGTGGCCGCGGGACGCGCGCACCTCCTCGTACGCCTGGTGACGGGGGGCCGTACACCGGCCGCGCCGACGCGTCCCACGCCCGCCGCCGAGGCCGAGCCGGGCGCACCCGACGAACGGGCCGGCTCGGCGAGCGCCGCACACCACTCCGCCGGGGCGGAGCGAGGCGCCTGAGAGGAGCGACCGCCCGGCACGGCCGAGCGGCGGACAGGGATCACGCGGGCCGGGGGGAGGGTGCGATCCCGCCCGCGAGCTGGGTCAGGTGCGTTCCGTGCGCCCACAGTTGAAGGCGGGGACCGTCGATCAGGTACGTGTGGGGTTCGCGCGAGGCCCACACCTCGTCCCGGTGGGTGAACGTGCCCCGGTGCACGACGAGCCGCAGCGGGGGACCGGCCTTCGGCCGAACCCGCAGCCGCGTCCGGCAGGAACAGGCCGACTCCTCGTCGGGCAGCGGCTCGGCCACGGGACGGAACGACACGTCGAGCAGCCGTCCGCGGCCGTCGCGGGCGGCGAGATGGTGGGTGTCGTGCCGAGGGGGCGGCAGCACCCGCCAGCCGTCCCGGCGGAGCATCCGGGCCACGGCGAGCACCAGCTCGGGCATGTCCAGGTCCGCCAGCTCCTGGGCGGTGTAGTAGCCGCCCCGCCGCCGGGCGGGCCGCCGGTCCCGGCGGCGCAGGACGGCGGCGACCACCACGAGCGGCGCGACCGACAGCGCGCAGGCCGGGCCGCCGAACGCGCGGTAGACCAGCGCGAGCCCCCCGAGCGCGGCGCCCACGACGACGACCGAGACGGCGAGGGCGGGCAGCACCTCGCGCAGCCTCGGTCCGTAGCGGCCGGACGCGCGCAGCTCGCGCACGGTCCGTCGACGCCGGGCCCGCGCCGACTCGCCGGTCCGCGCCCGTTCCCGCCTGCGTGCCATCAGGGCCGGCCCCCCCCCACCCCATACACAACGATGCGTAGGGGGTGGATACCCGGCCGGGCCGGGAATCGCGCCCGGATGCCGCTTTTCCGCCATGGCCTTGGCCGAAGAGTGCTCAACGGGCCGTTGTCAGTGGTGGATGACAAGCTGCTGGTCATGGACGAGGCTGAGTTCTTGCGGGGCCGGGTGTACGGCGCCGATCACGACGACGCGGGACCCCGCCCGGAGCGCGCGTACGCGCAACTCGTGGGCGGCCCGTTGGACGGATTGTTGCTGGACGTCACGGACCGGAACGGGCACGAGCTGCGCGAGGTGGCGCTGATCACGGAGATAGGCCGCTACGGGCCCGGCGGCCGCGCCCTGTACGGACGACGTGCCGGCGACGACCGCCGTTTCGACTGGCGGGGCGACGCGCCGGGCGCCCCGTGAACCAGCCCCTGGTCCCGCAGCGGCGCTACTTCAGATAGGGCCCGTCGGCGCCGATCTTCCCGGGCCCGTTCAGTACGTACACCCGCAGGTTGCCCTGGCCGGGGGCGGCCACCGACAGGGTGCCGTTCGAGACGCTCTTCACGTCACCCGTGACGGCGTCCGTGTACGTGCCGTTCGGGATGCCGGTGAAGGTCGCCCCGCCGGTGACCGTGACCAGCGCGAAGCTGTCCGTGCCGCCGCCGGTGTAGCGGCGTTTGAAGGCCATCCCGCCGCTGATCCCGTCGGTCGAGTACTGGCCCGTCTGCAGGGCCGGCACCGCCCGGCGGATCTGGTTCAGCCGTTGCAGGTGCTTGACCAGCGGCTGGGCCAGGGTGGTGGCGACCGTGCCGCTCGCACTCGCGACCGTGCCGAAGTCCGAGGCGGTGACGGAACCGGCCAGGTGGTCGCCGAAGTACGCGCGCCCGGTGGACGCCAGCGGGCAGCTCGGCCCGCAGTCGATCTGCTTGCCCTTCTGGAACTCGATCTCCGAGCCGTAGTACAGCGTCGGGATGCCGCGGAAGGTCCACATGAGGGACATGTTCTCGGCCCAGGCGGCGGTGCCGCCGCTGTAGCGCGTGCTCGACTTGTTCGGCCCGTAGTCGTGGCTGTCCACGTAGACCACGTTGTAGGTGGCGTCGTTGACGCTGTCGTCGGAGTCCTTGCCGTTGCTGAAGGCGTTCTGCGCGTCGCCGAAGTTCATGTGCATGCGCATGTCGATGATGTTCATGCCGCTGAACCGGCTGTGGTCGGGGGTGTGGTAGCTGTTGCCGCTCAGGAAGGCGTTGGTGGACGTCGGCTGGTCGGCGGTGCCGAGGTTGTTCTCGTAGTTGAACTGCTCGATGGCCGCCGTCGCGTCGTCCGCGCTGTACTCCTTGCGCTCCTTCCAGGTGAAGAACTGCGCCGAGTGGTTCACGGACCCGCGGTTCCACTTGTCGTTGACGAACGCGCCCACCTCGCCGAAGACGAGGAAGTTGCTCGCCGCGTCCGCGCCGAACTTCTGTGTCACCCGGTCGTATATCGCGGGCAGGAAGCGGCGGTTCCAGGTGACGCGCGGGATGTGGACGGCCGTGTCGATCCGGAATCCGTCGACGCCCATGTCGATGTACTTGTCGTACGCGCCGATCAGGTAGTTCTGTACGGGCGTCGACTCGGTGTTGAAGTCGGCGAGGTCCTCGTGCAGCCAGCAGGAACGGGCGTCCTCGCCCTCCCAGTTGCCGATCCAGCACTGGTGGTAGTACGCCTTCGGGAACATGCCCGAAGTGGGGCTCGGCCACTGGCAGTTGTAGAGCGTGTAGCCCTCGGAGCTCTTGCCGCCGGTCGGTGTGCCCCAGTTGACGCAGGTGTTGCCGGTCGGTTCGGCCGTCGACCACAGGTCGCCGTTGTAGTACGACTTCCCGGACTTGGACTCGACGGTCAGGCCGTCGTACTCGAAGCCCTCGGCCTTCTCGTCGTAGTACCAGCTCCACTGGGAGTCGCGGACCCCGTACACGGTCGGCGTGAACAGTCCCTTGGCGCCCCAGCGTGAGCTGTGGTTGTAGACCACGTCCTGGTAGATCTTCATGCCCTTGGCGTGGGCGGCGTTGATCAGGTCCTGGTAGGAGGCGCCGGCGGACTCCAGGCGGGGGTCCACCTTGTAGAAGTCGTAGCCGTGATAGCCGTGGTAGTCGTAGTCCGAGCGGTTGAGGACCACGGGCGTGATCCAGACCGCCGAGAAACCGAGTGCCTTGATGTAGTCGAGTTTCTCGACCAGCCCCTTGAAGTCGCCGCGGAACATGGGGTCGTCGTTGGCCGCGTTCCCGGACTTGACGTGCTGGCTGCCGCCACGGTCGTTCGCGGTGTCGCCGTCGTAGAAGCGGGCGGTGAGCACGAAGTAGATGGGGTCCTTGCGCGGGTCGGTGCCCAGTGGGGTGCCGTTCGCCGGAGCGGGCGCGCGTTCGCCGGTCGTCGCGGTCGCCGCGGCGGAGGCGGCCGAGGTGTTCCCGGCCGCGTCGACCGCCTTCACCGTGTACGTGTAGGTGGTCTTCTCCTCGAGTCCCGTGTCGGAGAGCACCGTCGAGCCGACATCGGTGACCACCGTTCCCGAGGTGCCCCCGGTGCGGGTGACCTGGTACTTCGTCACGCCCTTGTTGTCGGTGGCCGCGGCCCAGCTCACCACCACGGACGTGTCGGTGGCGCTCGCCGTGACCTCGGCCGGGGCGGTCGGCGGCTCCGTGTCGGGTACCTCGGCCGCGCAGGGGTTCGCCGCGCCGGAGGTGACCGTCCGGTCCTTCACGGTCGTGGTGCCGAGCGGGATCGTGTAGTCCGCGCTGTTGTTGTTGTCCCAGACGCCGTTGCCGTTGTTGAAGGCGGCCTTGAGCGACGTCGCCGTGCCGATGTCGAGGGTCTTCTTCCACCAGCCCGTGCAGGCGGTCTCCATACCGACGCCCGGGGCCGTCGTCCAGGAGCCGCCGGCGGGCGCGTAGTGGATGTTGGCGGTGGTCCATCCGGAGGTGGCGGTCGAGTAGTAGACGGTGGCTTCGTTGCCGTCCCCCGTCTCCGTGCCGGCGCACGGATCGCTGTGGGCGATCACTCCGTCCTTGACGGTCACGGTCCCGGTGCCCAGTGCGTAGTTGCCGCCGCCGTTGTTGTCCCAGGTGCCGCCGCCGTTGTTGAAGGTGGCCTGGAGGCCCGCGGCCGAGCCGAGGTCGACGGTCCGCTTCACCCAGTCGGTGCAGGCGGCCTCCATGAGTACGCCGGGGACGGTGGTCCAGGCGCCGCCGTCGGGGGCGTAGTGCAGGTAGGTGGCGGACCAGTTCTTCGTCTTCGTGTAGTAGAAGACGGTCGCCGTGTTCGCGCTCGCGGCGGTCGTCCGCAGGGGGACGGGGTCGGATCCGGACGGACCCGCGAGCAGTCCGACCAGACCGGCCGCGGCCACGGCGGCGGCGAGTGGGCGTGGTGGCCTGTGTCCACGGGATGTTCTCGGTGCGCGCCTCATGGCCTCTCCCGGTACGGGCAGCGGATGGAGGGAGTCGCCATGAAAGAGCAACCGGCAACTTCCTGAAAGGACTTGCGGACGGAAGTTACAGGGACATGACACCCCCGTAAAGGGATTCCGCGAAGAGCGGGGAGAGGGCGGGTCGCCTGGGCCGGGGCGGGCGGAAGGATGGCTTCCATCTCGGGAGGGTGATCAAATGTGCGAATGTCTACAGGATCCGCACCCGCCTCCCGGGTGATGACCGCCACGCCGACGGTCCGTCACGGCTGGCACAAGCTGCTCATCGGCCTTGTCGTGCTGGGGCGCGTCACGCGCATCCCGGCCGCCATGGACGCCACCACGGGGGCGACCCCTTCGGGCTGGTGGCACGTGGTGTGGGAGGTGCTCGCCCTGGTGCTGGCCGCCTTCGCGGTGAGCGAGTGGGAGATCCTCAAGGCGGCGTCCTGGCACATGTCCGTGCCGCAGTGGATCTGCCTGGTCCTCTTCCACGTCGGCCTGCTCGGGTTCCTGGCCGCTCAGGTGCTCCAACTGCTCTAGCCCTCGGCCGTTCCCCCGCGCGTTCAGCGCCGGCGGCGGCCTCAAGCCTGCGCGTGCCCGTAGCGCGCCCTGGCCGACGTCAGGTCGGGTTCGCCGAACCGGGCACGCAGCAGGCCGAACGCGTGCACCTTGTCCGCGCCGAACCTCTCCACGTGCGTGGCGTAGGAGTCGGCGGTGAGGAACGTGGGGGGAGTCGTCTTGCTGTGGAACTTGTCCGCGTACATGACCAGTTGCTCTTCGACGGTCTCGGCCAGATAGTCGGCCTCGGGGAGGGCGAGCCCCTGGACGCGGATGTCGTGCCGGGTGAGACCGACTCCCGTGTGGCAGGAGCAGAACCGGCGCAGGCGCTCCGGGTACCCCTCCGCGTGGAGGATCTCGTGGCCGAGCACGCCATGACGGATGTAGGTGCGGTGATCGAGCCTGCCGGCCCGGTCGTAGAGCCGGTAGACGCCGATGTCGTGGAGCAGGGCGCCGACACGGACGAGGTCGGCGTCGACGGGCAGGTCCGACCGTGCCACCAGTTGCTCGGCGATGCCGCTGACGATCTCGCAGTGGGTGAGGACGAGGTCCAGGGCCTCGTGCGACGGCGCGTACCGCTCGTGCAGCGCGCGTACCTCGTCGACCGTCGGAAGGATCACGTCGGCAGCGTACCTTTCCGCCCGACACGCCCCCGGGCCCTCTCAGTAGCCGATGGCCTCGCGGAGAAGGAGCACGGTGCAGCGTCCCGGGCGGGATTCCGCGTTGACGATGAGCAGGTGGTTGACGGCGCTGGGCACGCCGTACGCGGCCAGGGCGCGGGCGTTCTCCAGCGGGAGGGCGTGCTCCTCGACGCGGCGCAGCGCGGTGCCCAGGTCGGGCACCACCTTCTGTGCGCCGACGATCCAGACCGCGTGGGCGGCGCCGCCCGCGTTGGCGGGGAACTGGCTGCCGCTGCCCGAGGCGAGGACGAGCGAGCCGGTCTCGGTGACCGCCGCGACGCTGTTGACGACGAAGTCGGGACTGGCGACCAGCCGTCGGATCTCGTCGGCGCCGGTGGCACGGTCGATGGCCAGGACGCGCGGCCTGATGGCGTCGTACCGGCCGCCGGCGTTGATGTCCTCGTCGATGCCGGACAGCCGGAGGGTCTCGCTGGCCCCGGTGAACACACCGGCGCCCTCGGGGATCAGTTCCTTGACGCGGCTGCGTGCGGCGGCGGCGTCGTCGAGGATCTCGGCGGCGAAGCCGTGGGCACGCAGCGCTGCGGCCACCCGCTCCAGTTGCTCCGCCGACGCCGGGTCGGCGAAGGACGCGGCCGGAGCCGGGGCGGCCGTGTCGTCCGCCCGGTCGGTCCCGGAGCCCTGCGCCGAGTGGGGCGCCGTCCCCGCCAGCGGGGAGGTGTCGAGGTACCTGACCTCGTACGCCCGCTCGGCGAACTTCCAGCCCTCCGCGGTGCGCCGGTAGCGGTCGTGGTAGACCGCGTAGTTCAGACCCTGGTACCCGTCGAGGGTGCGCACGAGCTCCTGGATGTAGGCGCGGCCGGTCGCGCTGTCGCCGTCGAGCAGGATCGTGCCGGGGTGTGTGGTCTGTACGAAGAAGTCCCACAGCTTCTGCAGCCGCTCGCCCCCGGCGCGGATCTCCTCGCGGCCGACCTGCTCGGCGGGGATGTCGGGCATGCGCAGGGCGCCGTCCGGTGTGAACAGCGATGCCAGGCGGGGCCGGTCGCGCATCATCACCGCGTCGGTGAACTCGCCGCGCAGTGCCTCGATCTCGACGCGGTCCGCGATGGCCTGGAAGTCGTTCATCCGAGGTTCCTCTCCGTCGGGTTGTCGTCCTCACCGGTAGGACAACGCGGCCCCGCGAAATGTGAGGTGGCGCGTCGGCCTCACATTCCGGTGCGCTGTTCTGTCGTAACGGGTAGAGCCACAGCAGCGAGCGAGGGAGACGGCAGGACCATGACCACCAGAGCCGAGCCCGACGACGAGCAGAGCGATCCGGGCCCAGGCGCGATCATGAGCGAGCGGCGTCGGCTGATCAATCTGGCCTATCGGCTCCTCGGGTCCCTCGCCGACGCCGAGGACGTGGTGCAGGAGACCTACGCCCGCTGGTACGCCATGTCCCCACGGGAGCAGCAGGCCATCGAGTCGCCCGGCGCCTGGCTGGTGACGGTCGCCAGCCGCATCTGCCTGAACCTGTTCGGCTCGGCGCGGGCCAGGCGGGAGACGTACGTGGGCGACTGGATCCCGGAACCGCTGCCCGAGCCCACGGAGTGGATCGGCGGGCGCTCCGGCGGCGGGACCGACCCGGTCGATCGGGTCACCCTCGACGAGTCGGTGACGATGGCCTTCCTGGTCGTCCTCGACGCGATGACCCCGGCCGAGCGGGTCGCGTTCGTCCTGCACGACGTCTTCCGCTATCCGTTCGGCGAGGTCGCCGAGATCGTCGGCCGCACTCCGGCGGCGTGCCGCCAACTGGCCTCCTCCGCCCGCCGTCGCCTCCGCGCCGCGCGGACCCCGGCGGGTCCGAGCGCCGGGCAGGCCGGCATCGTCAGGCAGTTCAGGACGGCGTGGGAGGCCAAGGACATCGACGCCCTGATCGGTCTGCTCGACCCCGACGCCACCGCGACCGCCGACGGCGGCGGACTGGCCGTCACCCATCTGCACCCGATCGTGGGCGGTGAGCGGATCGCACATGCCTATGCCGAGATCTCCCGGGTGGCGGGCGACCGCACGACGTTCCTGGAGTGCACGGTCAACGGCCTGCCCGGCTTGGTGTCGCAGCAGGACGGCGACATCGCGACCGTGTTCGCGTTCGAGATCGCGGGCGACCGGATCAGGCACATCTGGGCGGTGCGCAACCCCGAGAAGCTCCGTCCCTGGCGGATCGGCTGACGAGCGTTCCGGAACACCGCACCGCGCAGCCCGCCCGGGGCCGCCAGCGGCGCACCGCGCGGCCGGAAGTCCGCGACGCCCGGGTGCGACACGCGACGCCCGAGTGCGACAGCCGGCTAGTGCTCCGGAGCCGAGCCGTGCCGGCAGCGTACGGCGAGGGCCGCGATGTCGTCGTCGAGTCGTCCGCCGGCGTAGCGGAGCAGATCCCGGTGGAGCTGGGTGAGCAGCTCCCGGGGCGGTGCCGCGCGGTGCAGGCGCATCCAGTCGGGCAACGGGAAGAATTTGCCGTTGCGATCGCGGGTTTCCGTTACGCCGTCGGTGTAGAGCAGCATCTGATCGCCGGGGACGAAAGCGACGGTGTCCACGTGGTAGTGGTCTCCGAGGAGCGCCGCGAGATTGAGCGGTGTGGAGGGCCGGGTGGGCTCGAGAACGTGGACCTCGCCGCTCTGTACGAACACCGGTGGCGGGTGCCCGCAGTTGAGGACCTTGACGTGCCTGCCGCCGTAGGGGATCTCGGTGATCAGGGCGGTGGCGAAGTGCTCCTGCTGATCGTCGGCGGGGATCGCGGCGCTGTAGCGGGTCATGGTGATCTGCAGGCGATGGATCAGGCCCTTCAGGTCGGGCTGGTCGTACGCGTTCTCTCTGAAGCAGTTGATCACCGCCGCTGCCGCCCCCACCGCCGACAGGCCCTTGCCGCGTACGTCGCCGATGAGCAGGCGGACTCCGTACGGTGTGTCGGCCGCCTCGTAGAAGTCGCCTCCGATCCGGGCCTGCTCCTGGGCCGCCCGGTACAGCGACTCGATCTCGATGCCCTGGATGCGGTGCGGCAGCGGGCGCAGCAGCACCTTCTGGGCCGCGTCGGCGACCAGCCGGACCTGGAAGAGCGTCTCCTCGCGCTGGAGCCGTAGATGGCTCGTGTATGCGGCCGCAAAGGTGACCGCCGCGATTGCGGCAGCCGTGTACGGCGTTCCCAGATCGGAGTGGAAGAAGCTGATGCCGATCATGACCAGAAGGCAGAACGCTCCCAGCAGGACCGTCGGGAGCACGGGCCACACCGCGGCCGCGAGGGCGGGCGCCGCGGGCAGGAGGCGGCTGAAGGCGACCTCTCTCGGAGTGGCGAAGGCCAGTCCCGCGACGAGGACGGTGACGAACAGCGGCGACAGCAGTACGGCCTGCCGCTGACCGCCGGAGGAACGGTGGCGGCGCCGGAGCCGTGCTGATCTGATCACAATTCAGAGCTTATCGGGACGAAGCGGATGACGAACGGGTCCGCCACTCTCCGATGAGCGGTCGGGTCCGGTGGGCGGCACCGGTGCACGCGATAGGTGAGGCGGCCATTCGTTCGATCGTACGAACATGGCTTCGATGGGTTACTTCTGTCGCCCAGCGCTGATAGGAAACTTTCCTGTCAGTTGCAGTGCGGTAGTCACCCCACCCCCCACTCCTCACCTGGAGCCACTGTGGTGCACATATCCCGGCCGGTCGACGGCCCCGCCCCCACCTCCACCCGCACCTCCGCCCCCACCTCCCGCCGCCTCTTCCTCGCCCTCACCGGCGCCCTGGCGGCCGCGCCGCTCCTCGCCGCCCAGCAGGCGACCGCGGCCCCCACGGCGAAGAGCCTCGACGACCCGGCGAAGAAGGAGATCGCCATGAAGCTGGTGTCGAGCGCGGAGAACTCCTCGCTCGACTGGAAGGCCCAGTACCAGTACATCGAGGACATCGGCGACGGCCGCGGCTACACCGCCGGCATCATCGGCTTCTGCTCCGGCACCCACGACATGCTCGACCTCGTACAGCTCTACAGCGACCGCAAGCCCGGCAACGTCCTCGCCAAGTACCTGCCCGCCCTGCGCGCGGTCGACGGCACCGACTCGCACTCAGGTCTCGACCCGAACTACCCGAAGGACTGGCGCAAGGCCGCCCAGGACACGGCGTTCCAGCAGGCCCAGAACGACGAGCGCGACCGCGTCTACTTCAACCCCGCCGTCCGGCAGGGCAAGACGGACGGCCTGCGGGTCCTCGGCCAGTTCGCGTACTACGACGCCATCGTCATGCACGGCGACGGAACCGACCCCACCAGCTTCCGCAACATCCGCAAGCGCGCGCTGACCAAGGCGAAGCCCCCGGCCCAGGGCGGCGACGAGACGACGTATCTGAACGCCTTCCTCGACGCCCGGGTCTGGGCCATGAAGCAGGAGGAGGCGCACAGCGACACCAGCCGGGTCGACACCGCCCAGCGCGTCTTCCTGCGCAACGGCAACCTCGACCTGAACCCGCCCCTGGACTGGAAGGTGTACGGCGACAGCTACCACATCGGCTGACCGCCTCCGCGTGATCCCGGCTGGACGCGGCGTGCCAGTCTGCGGCCCCACGCCTGACCCGGTACCTCGACGTACCGATGGGTCAGTGCGCACAGTGGCAGCAGCACGGCGAGGAACGCCGCCTCCAGCGCGGGAACGTCGTGCCGCCACCGGCCCACCGTGCCGTCGGTCACCGTCAGCAGCACGGGATGCACCAGGTAGACCGAGTAGCTGATCGTTCCCAGTGCGGTCAGCGGGCGCGGTACACGCCGGTGGCGCGCGGCCAGCCCGGCGCCGAAGGTGAGCGCGGCCATCAGGAACGCCAGGATCCAGCCGCGCCGGGTGGAGTGGGTACCGTCGCCGTACAGGTACGCACTCCCCACGGCGCAGACGACCACCACGGCGGCCGCGCCGGCCACGCGGCGCCGGCCGCTCCCGTCGTTCTCGGCCCGCTGGACCGCGGTGCCGAGGAACATCACGGCGAGAATCACCAGGCCCTCCCACATCGCGACCGTGCCGTTGAAAGCGACCAGGACGAGCGCCGACACCCCGCCCAGCACGCCGCCGGCCACCCGGAGCGAGGGTGTCCCGGCACTCGCGCAGCCGATGGCGAGCGCCAGGGCGAGCGCGGCGAGCGCGACCAGCGGGCCGGTGCCGACCGCGCCGGAGAGCGCGGAGACCGGCAGCGCGCCACCCGCGGCCGCGTTCACGACCGCGCTCACGGCGGCGAGCGCGGCGAGGGTGACGGCGACCGCCGCCGATCGACGGTGCAGACGGACCGTGAAGAGCGCGACGACCAGCAGGTAGAAGGCCATCTCGTAGGAGAGGGTCCACAGGACGAGCAGGAGACTGGGCGTCCCCAGCAGCTCCTGCAGCAGGGTGACGTGAGCGACGGCGACCGCGGCGAGGTTCTCCCGGCCCGGACCGGCGCGCAGCTCGGCGATGCCCAGGAGGTCGAGCACGAGCACCGCGGTGACGGCGGCCGCCCACAGCGGGTACATGCGGAACGCCCGTCCGATCCAGAACGTCCGGACGCAGCCGCGGCGTTCCAGTGACGCGGGGACGATGTACCCGCTCACCAGGAAGAACAGCATGATGCCGTACCGGCCGACGGTGAACTGCGGCATCAGTTCCCGCCGGAGTTCCGGCAGGAACGCGTACGACGAGTGGTCGAGGACCACGGCGAGAGCCGCGACGGCGCGCAGCGCGTCGAGCCAGCCCAGTCGCGCCGACGGGACTGTGTCGAGTGATCGTTCCGTCACGGAGAGTGACTTCTGTGGACGTGGAGGAACCAGGGGCGGGGGTTGCATACGTGGACCGGATCCTGTGTGGGTGAGGGGTTCGTCAGGCTGGGGCAGGCGCTAGTCGTCCGGCAGGGCGACCTTCGTCGGAACGCACGGCTCGGCCTGGCTCTTGGTGGAGTACAACTCGACCGCGCGCGGCCGGGACATGCCCTCCGTGTTCTCGAAGGCCAGTACGTTGCCCCGGCGCAGCGTCACGTCCCAGCCGGCCTTGACCGGTATGACGGGGACACGGTTGCCGTGCCTGTCGAGGGCCCGGACCGGGAGCGGGGTGAACCCGCTGCGCTCGCAGACATAGCCCGGTGCCAGCACGTCGATGGTCACCTCTATGCCCCACGGGTTCACCCTCGTCGCGAGTTCGCGCTGGGCCGCGACGTCGATCGACTGATCCTTCACGGTGAGCGTGACCGTGCCGTCTCCGCGGCGCTCCACCGCGTACGCCGTCGAGTAGGACGACGATCCGGGCACCGCCGCCGCGCCGAACCAGGCCACCGCGCAGGCCGCCGCGACGACGGCGATCCGGCGCGGGGTGAGGAGCCGGCGCACGGCCGTCCTCGTTCCGCCGCCGGGTCGGGCCGAGGTCGGCCCGGGCCCGCGGACCTCGCCTGTCTCGCGCAGCTCGATCTGCGCCTTGAGCTCGTCCAGGAGCCGGTCCTCGAACGTCCGCGGCGTGCTCATGCTTCCCCCCTCGCGATGTACAGCAGTGGTGCGTCCGGCGTCGTGGCCTGCGCGGCGGCCGTGCGTGCGGCGGGCGGAGCCGTCTCCGCGGCCTGGGCCTCCGCCTCCCGGCGCAGCGCCTTGCGTGCCCGGTGCAGTCGTACACGGGCCGTGACCTGGCGTATCCCCAGTGCGGCCGCCGCCTCCGTGACCGTGAGCTCGTCCACCGCGATCAACTCCATGACGGCCCGCTCGCCCTCGGGAAGCCGTGCCAGCGCGGCCAGGGCGCGCCGCCCCGGGCTCGCCGCGTCGAGTCGGTCCTCCATACGGACGATGTCGTCGGCATCGAGCAGCCGCCGCCCGGAGAAGCGCAGGTCGCGTTCGGTCTCCCGGGCGACCCGGCGGCGCTCCGCGGACACCACGTTGCGGGCGATGCCGAACAGCCAGGCGGTCTCACTGCCGAGGTGCGGCCGGTAGGAGTGCGCCGTGCGCAGGACGGCGAGGAAGATCTCGGCCGTCAGGTCGGCCGCGGTGTGCGGATCGTCGACCCGCCGGGCCACGAACCGCGTCACCGCGTCCACGTGGCGGCGGTAGAACTCCTCGAAGAGCCGCGGGTCACGTACCGCCGCGGCGGGGCCGCCCCGTAACCGTTCCGCGTCGTCCACAGGCGTCTCCTTCTCGGCTCCTTCAAAAGCGCTACACCTGTTCTTGGAACGAGGCGCCAAAAGCGTTACAGAGTGAACCCGGACCCGGCTCGAGAGGGAGGCTCCGCGCGAAAGCGTGTCACTGTTACGCCGATCCCGATCACCCGGTGCAGCACTGAAGCCGTACCTGACAGAACTTGGCAGAAGGGGAGCCCTGGAACGTGTTGGCTCCACCGGGTCCTGCGGTCGGCGCCGACGTCCTCGCGGTGTCGGCCGGGTTCGCGGCGGCCCGCCGGGCGCGGGCCGTGTCCGGCGCGGACGGCGTTCCGGGCGGCCCTGCGGATGCCGCTTCGGACGAGCGGCGGCACGATGACCGGGTGAATGGTGCGGCTGGGGCGTAGGGGGTGGGTTCGCGGGTAGTCGCGCCGATATGAACGGGGTAGTGAAGGCGGTCCGGATGGAAGCTGTCCCGCCCGACCAGGGTTCTTCCGTGCCCGACGGGAACCCTGCCGAGACGACGGTGGCGCTGGACGGCAAGGACGGTTGTATCGCCCGGGCGCGCAGACTCACGGGCGACTTCCTCAGCGGCGTGCGGAGCCGGGACGGCCTGGCCGTGTCGGCCCGGGCGATGGATCTGTCGCAGCTCGTGGTCAGCGAGCTGGTCACGAACGCGCTGAGATACGCCCCCGGGCCGGTCCTGCTGCAGCTGCGCATCGCCGGGGCCGCGGTGGAGATCGTCGTCTGGGACAGCGATCCGATGCTGCCGGTGCCGCGTGCACCCGATCCGACGCGGGTGGGCCAGCACGGCCTGGAGATCGTGAGGGCGGTGGCGGAGGACTTCGACGTCGCGCAGGAGCCGGTCGGCAAACGGATCGTCGCCCGTCTCGGCCTGTCCGACTGACGTCGGCCGGCGACCACCGGCCCGGCCGGTTTCGGCGCCCCGGCCGGTCTCGGTGACCCGGCGGCGGTGCTGCCCGGTCCGGGCGAGTGCGACCGGCAGCTGCGCGTCGCCCACCACGAGTACACCGACGAAGTTCTCATGTTACGTG
>NZ_JBEOVB010000035.1:0-79747 GCF_040295245.1 Streptomyces sp. NPDC002884
ACCCCTGGTTCTAAACCCCTGCGCTGTCCCCGCTCCGCTCGGGCCCCTCCCCGCGCGCGTGGAGGGCCCCTTCCGTGTGAGGGCAAGGGTGTCAGGTGAAGCGGCGCGTCCCCGAGGGCGTCACCACCGCGTGCACGGGCCGGTCGTGGGCCTCCCCGGGGACGTGCTCGACGACCTCGGCGTCGTACAGGAGCACCACCAGTGAGGGGCGGGCCCCGGAAGCCGCCAGCCGGGCCAGCACACGGTCGTACGACCCTCCGCCGCGCCCCAGGCGCATACCGCGCGCGTCGACCGCCAGGCCCGGCAGCAGCACCACGTCGGCGTCCGTCACGGCGTCCGGGCCGAGTCGCTCGCCGGCCGGCTCCAGGAGGGCCATCCTGGACCCGTGCAGGACCCGCGCGAGAGAGCCTTCGCCGGTGTAGGCGCCCCAGTCCAGGTCGTTGTCGGGCAGCAGTGCGGGGAGCAGCACGCGCACGCCCCGCGCGCGCAGCGCGTCCAGCAGCGCCAGGGTGCCGGGTTCGGTACCCACGGAGACGTACGCCGCCACCGTGCGCGCGTGCGTCAACTCGGCCAGTTTTAGGGCCTGCTCGGCCAGGGAGACGGCCGCCGCGCGGACGTCATCGGGCGTCAACCTGCTTCTCACGGCGAGGAACCCTTGCCGCAACATACGTTTGTCAGACTCTGGTCCGCCTTCGAGGTGGCTCATATGTCGCTCCCGCTCATCTCCCACACCGCTCCAATGCGTTCATATGATCATCAATTAGCCGGAGTCACAGATCCCTCTCAAAGTCACCGGATAAGGTTGCCGACATGACGCAGTCGCACCCCAGGATCAGCAAGGCTGTCATCCCCGCAGCCGGTCTCGGCACCCGGTTCCTGCCGGCGACCAAGGCCACTCCCAAGGAGATGCTGCCGGTCGTGGACAAGCCGGCTATCCAGTACGTGGTCGAGGAGGCCGTCTCCGCAGGCCTCGACGACGTCCTCATGGTCACGGGCCGCAACAAGCGCCCCCTCGAGGACCACTTCGACCGCAACTACGAACTCGAGTCGGCCCTGCAGAAGAAGGGCGACGCCGCCCGGCTCGCCAAGGTCCAGCAGTCCAGCGACCTCGCGACCATGCACTACGTGCGCCAGGGCGACCCCAAGGGCCTGGGGCACGCCGTCCTGTGCGCGGCCCCGCACGTCGGGCAGGAGCCCTTCGCGGTCCTGCTGGGCGACGACCTGATCGACCCCCGTGACCCACTGCTCCAGCGGATGATCGAGGTGCAGGAGCTGCACGGCGGCAGCGTCGTCGCGCTCATGGAGGTCGCACCCGAGCAGATCCACCTCTACGGCTGCGCGGCCGTGGAGGCCACCGTGGACAGCGACGTGGTCAAGGTGACCGGCCTCGTCGAGAAGCCGGACCCGGCGGACGCCCCGTCGAACTACGCGATCATCGGACGCTACGTCCTCGACCCGAGCGTGTTCGGCATCCTGCGGCAGACCGAGCCCGGCCGCGGCGGCGAGATCCAGCTCACCGACGCCCTCCAGCAGCTCGCGCAGGACGAGAAGGTCGGCGGCCCCGTCCACGGCGTCGTCTTCAAGGGCCGCCGCTATGACACAGGCGACCGCGGCGACTACCTGCGTGCCATTGTCAGACTCGCGTGCGAACGTGAAGATCTGGGTCCGGACTTCCGGTCCTGGCTGCGCAGTTACGTCACCGAGGAGATGTAGCCACTTTGAGCACCGCCGCGCCCCGCCCCACCGGCCAGGACCAGCTCTGGTCGGTGGACGAACACCTGGAGGACATCCTCGCCACCGTCCGCCCTCTGGAACCCATCGAGCTGCAACTGCCCGACGCCCAGGGCTGTGTCCTGGTCGACGACGTCATGGTGCCGGTCTCACTGCCGCCCTTCGACAACAGCTCCATGGACGGGTACGCGGTGCGGGTCGCAGATGTCGCGGGCGCGAGCGAGGAGTTCCCGGCGGCTCTGGACGTCGTCGGCGACGTCGCGGCGGGACAGGCGGCCGACCTGCTGTACGTGGGACCCGGCCAGGCCGCCCGGATCATGACCGGCGCCCCGCTCCCGACCGGGGCCGAGGCCGTCGTCCCGGTGGAGTGGACGGACGGTGGGCTCGGCGAGGGCCCGGTCAGCGGGATGCGTGCCCGCAGCCTCGCCCCCGAGCAGGCGTCGGGGCACGTACGCGTGTACCGGCCCGCCGAGGCACGCGCGCACGTACGCGCGAAGGGCAGCGACGTGAAGGCGGGGGACCGCGCCCTCGACGCCGGGACCGTCCTCGGACCGCCCCAGATCGCCCTGCTCGCCGCGATCGGCCGGGGCGCCGTACGCGTACGCCCACGCCCGCGCGTGGTGGTGATGTCCACCGGCAGCGAACTCGTCCAGCCCGGCGAGGAGCTGGGCAGCGGCCAGATCTACGACTCCAACAGCTTCGCCCTCACCGCGGCCGCCCGGGACGCCGGTGCCATCGCCTACCGGGTCGGGGCGGTCGCCGACGACGCCGAGACGCTCCGCTCCACCATCGAGGACCAGCTCGTCCGCGCCGACCTCGTCGTCACCACCGGCGGAGTGAGCGTCGGGGCGTACGACGTCGTCAAGGAAGCCCTGGAGCACGTCGGCGACGAGGACGAGGCGGGCGGTGGCGTCGAGTTCCGCAAGCTGGCCATGCAGCCCGGCAAGCCCCAGGGCTTCGGCTCCGTCGGCCCCGACCACATCCCCCTGCTGGCCCTGCCGGGCAACCCGGTGTCGTCGTACGTCTCGTTCGAACTGTTCGTCCGCCCCGCCATCCGGACCCTCATGGGCCTCGAGGACGTGCACCGGCCCACCACGCGCGCGAAGCTGATCGCGGACAAGGCGCTGACCTCGCCGAAAGGCCGCAGGCAGTTCCTGCGAGCCACCTACGGCGACGGCACCGTCCGCCCTGTCGGGGGCGCCGGCTCCCACCTGATCGCGGCCCTCGCGCACGCCGACTCGCTGATCGTCGTCCCCGAGGACGTGGAGTCCGTCGAGCCCGGTGCCGACGTCGAGGTGGTCCTCCTCGGCTGAGTACTCCTGGTTGGGGGTACCGTGTCGCGCACAACAGGCCCGGACCGGGAGCGCCACACCACCATGAGTACGCAGGACCGACTGACGCACATCGACGACGTGGGCGCCGCCCGCATGGTCGACGTTTCCGGCAAGGACGTCACCGCGCGCACCGCGCGTGCCAGCGGGCGGGTCCTCGTCTCGCCCCGCGTGATCGAGCTGCTGCGCGGCGAGGGGGTACCCAAGGGGGACGCGCTGGCCACCGCGCGGATCGCGGGCATCATGGGCGCCAAACGCACCCCGGATCTCATCCCGCTGTGCCACCCCCTGGCCGTATCCGGTGTGAAACTGGATGTGTCGGTCGCGGACGACGCCGTGGAGATCACCGCCACGGTGAAGACGACGGACCGCACGGGCGTCGAGATGGAGGCGCTCACCGCGGTCTCCGTGGCCGCGCTCACCGTGATCGACATGGTGAAGGCGGTCGACAAGGGAGCGGTCATCACGGACGTGCGCGTGGAGGAGAAGACGGGCGGCAAGTCGGGCGACTGGAGCCGGGCATGACACTCGACGTGTCGGTCGGCGGCGCCCTGCTCGCGCCGTACAGCGCGCTGGTCGTGACCGCCTCCAACCGGGCCGCCGCAGGCGTCTACGAGGACCGGGGCGGCCCGCTGATCGCCGAGGGCCTGCGCGGCTTCGGCTTCGCCGTCGACGGGCCGCAGGTCGTCCCGGACGGGGACCCGGTGGAGGCGGTGCTGCGGGCCGCCGTCGAGGCCGGGTACGACGCCGTCGTCACCACCGGCGGCACCGGCATCTCGCCCACCGACCGCACGCCCGAGGCGACCCGCGCGGTGATCGACCACGAGGTGCCCGGCATCGCCGAGGCCATCCGGGCGTACGGCCGGGAGAAGGTGCCCACCGCGGTGCTCTCCCGCGGTCTGGCCGGAGTGGCGGGCGGGACGCTGATCGTCAACCTGCCGGGTTCCACCGGCGGGGTGAAGGACGGCCTCGCCGTCCTGGAGCCCCTGCTGATCCACGCCGTCGACCAGATCCGTGGCGGCGACCACCCCAGACCCGGCCACGGGGGTGCC
Source organism: Streptomyces sp. NPDC002884 (assembly GCF_040295245.1). Lineage (NCBI taxonomy): Bacteria > Bacillati > Actinomycetota > Actinomycetes > Kitasatosporales > Streptomycetaceae > Streptomyces > Streptomyces sp. NPDC002884. The sequence continues at coordinate 4,115 of NZ_JBEOVB010000035.1, forward strand.
AGCTGAACAGCGCATCCTGGCCCGTCGAACTGGTGGAGGGCGACATCGTCCTGCGGCCCATAAAGCTGCGCGACCAGCGGGCCTGGCGCGAGGTCAACCGGCGCAACCGGGACTGGCTGCGCCCCTGGGAGGCGACCATCCCGCCGCCCGCGCCCAGCGGGCCGATCGCCCACCGGCCGACCTACCGCCAGATGGTCCGGCATCTGCGGTCCGAGGCGAACGCGGGCCGGATGCTGCCGTTCGTGATCGAGTACCAGGGGCGGCTCGTCGGGCAGTTGACGGTCGCCGGTATCACCTGGGGGTCGATGTGCTCCGGGCACGTCGGTTACTGGGTGGACGAGTCGGTCGCCGGCCGCGGTGTGATGCCGACGGCCGTGGCGCTCATCGTGGACCACTGTTTCCGTACCGTCGGACTGCACCGCATCGAGGTCTGCATTAGGCCCGAGAACGGGCCGAGCCGCCGGGTCGTGGAGAAACTCGGATTCCGTGAGGAAGGGCTGCGGCCGCGCTATCTCCACATCGACGGCGCCTGGCGTGACCACCTCGTCTTCGCGCTCACGGCGGAGGAGGTCCCGGAGGGCCTGCTGAACCGGTGGCGCCGGACACGCTCGCAGAAGGCGTCCAATTGAATTAGGCCGACCAGCCGAATGCATGTTCGAAAATGATCGGTTGATCGCACCGGTCGCAAAAAAAGTTCGAAATATCAGCCAGATCGTGCGACACACCGGCCCAATTGGCGGATGGCCTCACGCAAACCCCTCTACCGTGTGAGGCGTGAGCAGCAGCGGCCTCATCTACGCAGTCATTGTCGGGGCCTGGGCCGCCTACTTGGTGCCTATGTGGCTCCGTAGGCAGGACGAGCTGAACGAGGCCCGTCCGACGGAACGCTTCAGCACCGCCATCCGGCTGCTGTCCGGACGGGCGGGAATGGAGCGCCGGTACGCCAAGGACCTGCGGGCGCGCTCCACCGAGGAGGGGGAGTCCGGCGCCGACGTTCCGGACGCCGTCACCGCATCGGTGGACGTCCGGTCCTTCGCCATGCCTCCGACCCGCCCGCAGGTGAAGGCGCCGGTTCAGGAGCGCGGTCAGGAACGAGCTCAGGAACGAGCTCACGAGCGCGGTCAGGAGCGAGGGCCCGGACGTCCGGAGACGGCGCGTGAACCGGCGCGCGATCCGGCGGCCAAGCCCGCGCACGACCACCGCGAACAGGGTGCCAAGCCCGCACGCGACGGGGGAGCCGGGCCGGCGGCCCGACGGGCGCCGGTCGCCAGGCGGACACCCGCCGAGCAGGCGTCCGCCGCCCGCGCCCAGCGCTCGAAGGCGCTCGCGCGCCGTCGGCGCACCACCGTGATGCTCTTCCTCGGCTTCACGCTCGGCGCGATCGTCGCGGCGGTCGGCGGGCTCACGTTCCTGTGGGCGCCCGGCGTGCCCGCCGTCCTGCTCAGCGCGTACATCGGGTACCTGCGTTCCCAGGAGCGCCGTCGTTTCGCCTTCCAGATGGACCGCAGGCGCGCCGAGGTCGCCGCGCAGCGGCTGCGTGAGCGTCAGCCGCGTCGGCGCGCGCCCGCCTCGGCGAACGCCTCGTCCGTCGACACCGGCCCCGACGCCGGCGCAGAGGAGCCGCACGCGGCCCCCGAGCCGGAGACCGACCCGGGTCTGCTGGCGCTCGCCGCGGACCGCAGGGCGCTCGTCGAGCAGACCGATCACGCGGAGTGGGTCGACCAGCAGCGCGAGCGGCAGCGCCGGCCCGGCCACGGCGAGAGCTGGGATCCGGTACCGGTACCGCTGCCGACGTACGTGACCGCCCCGGTCGCGCCCCGGGCGACCTCCGACGTGGACCTCGGGGCGCCGGACGCCTGGAGCTCGGCCCGCTCGAGTTCGGTGGCGCCGGAGCACGAGGCGACGGACGCCGGGGACGCGCCGGCCGGGGAATCCGACGACGCGGACCGCGCGGACGACAGGGGAGCGGACGGCGACGAGCGCAGCGACGCCCGGCGCGCGGCCTCCGCCCGACGCTCGCGCGAACGCGGCCGCACCCCGCTGTTCGACCAGTACGAGGACGGCGAGCGACCGCTGGCGGCCAACGAATGAGAGCCCCGGCATCCCGCGCCCGGCCTCGGGGAACGGATTTCCAGGCAGGCCGACCGGGATGCTAGAGTTTCACTCGTTGCAAGGGCCTGTGGCGCAGTCTGGTAGCGCACCTCGTTCGCATCGAGGGGGTCTGGGGTTCAAATCCCCACAGGTCCACGCAGCATAGAGCCCCCGTCGGGTAACCGACGGGGGCTCTATGGTGTTCGGGGTCGGGCGGCCGGCCGGGTGGGCGTGGTTCGTGGTTCAGGTGGGGCGGCCGGTGCGGTGGTTCACGGCCGGGCCGAACGGAGTGCCGGTGCCGTCGATGCCAGTGCCGTGACGGTCGCGAGCAGGGCGCATGCCGCTGTCGTCCAGGTGAGTGCCTGCCAGGGCAGGACGATTGCCGTCGGGGCCGAGAGCAGGTGCAGGGCGGCGCTCAGGGCGGTCAGGTCGACGGCCGTCACCACCAGGCCCAGCAGTGTGCCCACCGCTACGGCGATCAGTGCCTCCGTGGCGGCCAGTCGCAGTATCTGGCCGCCCGTGGCTCCGGCCAGCCGTAGGGCCTTCAGGCCGGGGCCGCGTTCGGCGGCCGCCATGGCCAGGGTGTTCGCCAGCGAGATGCCGGTGTAGACAAGCGCGATGCCCAGGACGAGCAGCATGCCGAGCCGGGTCGTCCGGTTGGTCTGCGGGAGAGCGGCCCGCACCCACTGCGCCTTGCTCGTCACCCGCACCCCGTCGACGGTCCGCAGCCGCGCCGCCACCGCCGTCGGGTCCGCGCCCGCCCGCACCCGTACGTCCACGCGGTCCACGCCCCCGCCGCCCGCGTTGGCCGGGGTGACGTAGGCGCCGTTGTCCCCGGTGCCGATGGAGAGCACCGCGGCGATCCGGAGGGTCTTCGGCGTACCGTCTCCGAGCCACACCCGCACCCGTTGCCCCACCCGGTGCCGCGCCCACTCCTCGGTCACGACGATCGATTCGTCGTCGAGGTCGGCGAGCCGCCCGGCGGTCACCGGCAGCCGTACGGTCGCGGCGAGCAGCGCCGGATCGGCCGCCCGGGCCTCGGACTTCACGAGCGCGACACCGTCCTCCAGCGTGAACACGGCGGTGGCCGAACCGGCCGACACCACCGTGCCGGGCACCTGCCGGAGCCGGTCGAGGACCCCTGCCCGCAGGGTTGTTCCGTCCCGGGGCGTCACCACGAAGTCGGCGGCCGTCTGCTGCCGCACCTCCGCCGCCCGCGCCGCGCCGATCGTCGCCGTCGCGCCCAGCAAGGAGCCCGCGAGCGCCACGGTGACCAGGACGGGTGCGGCCACCGCGGCGGTACGGCGGACCCCGGTGACCGCGCCGGCCCGCGCCAACAGGCCCACCGCGCCCGGCAGCCGGGGCACGAGCGGACGCACCGTCAGGGGCGAGAGCAGTGCCACCGCAGTGATGAGCAACAGGGGACGGCTGATGTACGACTTGCGGTGGAGCAGCTCGCCCGGGTCGGTCACCAGCGTGTACGCCAGGGTCGCGGCGGCCGCGAGCAGCAGCGCCGTACCGCACACGCGCCGTCCCCGGGTCAGCGCGCGGCCGTCCACCGAGGCCTCGCGCAGCGCCTGGGCCGGGGCGGTGCGTCCGGCCCGCCAGGACGCGGCGAGCGCGCCGCACAGGGCGACCAGCAGGCCCGTCCAGAAGGCCAGGTGGTACGGCCAGACGCCGGCCGAGGGGCCGCCGATCGCGTACCACCGGGGCGCGAGGCCGCCGTCGACGACCAGCTCGGCCAGGCGCGGCGCGCCGTACGTGCCCAGCACACAGCCCGTCGCCGAGGCGAGCGCGCCGACCAGCAGGGCCTCCGCGAGGACCGTCCGCCGGATCTGGCCCGGGGTCGCCCCCGCGGTGCGCAGCAGGCCGAACTCGCGGCGCCGCCGGTCGACCGCGAAGGCGAAGGTGGACGCCACGACGAAGACGGACACGAAGGCGGTCACGCCGCCCGCCGTGCCGAACAGGGCGTTGAGCGCCGTCAGGGCCTCGGCGTCCCGGCCCGGGTCGGCGTCGGCCAGCCGGCGGGCGTCACCGGTGAGGATCCGTACGTCCGCGTCGCCGTCCGTGACCGTCGCCCGGACGGCCGCCGCGTCCGCCTCCACGACCAGCTGGGTCGACTCCGGGGACAGCCGGGCGGCCTGGGCGTCCGGGTAGAACACGGCGTGCTCGAAGCCGAGTCCGGGTACGGCCACCGCCTCGACCGTGCCGACCACCCGCAACGGGCCGTCCTCGGTGCGCAGTCGGGTGCCCGGGGTCGCCCAGTCGCCGCTGGTCACGACCTCGCCGGCCGCTGCCGGGGACCTGCCCGCGGTCAGCCGGTAGGGGGCGAAACGGGCCGTCGACCAGGGGTGGCCGACCAGGTCGTCCGGCGCGGTCCGGGCGCCGTACGTCCGGACCGGGAAGGAGCGGTCCTCGGTGACCGGGCCGAGCGCGCGGAGCGCGGCGACGGTCCCGGCGGGCACCGGGCGCGGCCGGGCCAGCTCCTTCGTCCGCTCACCGGTCGGGGTCGTGACCCGCAGGGTGTCCTGGCCCCCCACCACCACCGGTGCCGCCGCGAACCGCTCCGGGGCGCGCGCCGGAGCGTCCAGTGAAGCGGCCAGCGCCTGTCCCATCACGGTGAGCAGCGCGACGCCGAGTGCGAGGGCGACGAAACTGCCGACGAAGGCGGCCCATCGGGCGCGCAGGGTGTGCCACGCGACGCTCAGCACGCGGCACCCGCCGAGGCGAGCGCGGCGCCGTCGGCCGCGGTCTCCAGCCCCGCCATCCGGGCCGCGATCGCCGCCACGGACGCGTCGGCGCCGCAGAGTTCGCCGTGGACGCGGCCGTCGACCAGGAAGACCACCCGGTCCGCGTAGGACGCGGCGAGCGGGTCGTGGGTGACCATGACGACCGTCCGGCCGGCCTCGTCGACCAGGGAGCGCAGCAGGGTCAGCACCTCGCGGCCGGTACGGGAGTCGAGCGCGCCGGTCGGTTCGTCGCCGAACAGGACCTCCGGGCGGGTGATCACGGCGCGGGCCAGGGCGACGCGTTGCTGCTGGCCGCCGGAGAGCCGGTCCGGCCGGTGACCGGCGCGGTCGGCGAGTCCGACCTGCCGCAGGGCGTCGAGGACCTGTGCCCTGGACGGGCGGCGGCCGGCGAGCCGCAGCGGGAGGGCGACGTTCTGCTCGGCGGTGAGGGAGGGCAGCAGGTTGAACGACTGGAAGACGAAGCCGATCCGCTCCCGGCGCAGCAGCGTCAGCCGGCGCTCGCCCATCCCGGTCAGTTCGGTTCCGCCGATCCGCACCGACCCGGAGGTCGGCCGGTCCAGTCCGGCCGCGCACTGGAGCAGCGTCGACTTGCCCGAGCCGGACGGCCCCATGACGGCGGTGAACGAGCCTCGGGGGAGGGCGAGGGTGACGTCGTCGAGCGCGGTCACCCCGGTGCCCGCGGCACCGTATCGCCTGCTCACGGAGGTCAGTTGGACGGCGTGTGTGGTCATGGCCCCACGAAACCGTGCGCACCCCCGCCGGGTCTGTCGGGCAGGGGCGAGACCTGGGGTGGGGCCAGGCATACCCCCGAACCTCCGGTCAGGCCGATGGCCGCGGCGCGGCGCCCCTTCTACGGTGATCCGCATGCAACCCCGAAACGTGTGGCAGGCCTTGTCCCGCCCGGGCTACCTGCTGTCGCCGTGGCCCTGGCGGGCCGTCGTCTACCTGCTGACGGGGGCGGTCACCGGAGCCGCCGTCCTCGTGGGGCTGGTCGCGGTGGTGGCGGTGGGCGGAGTCCTCGCGGTCGTCCTCGTCGGGCTGCCGCTGCTCGCGGCCGTCGCCTTCGCGGGGCTCCCGGTGGCGGCCCTGGAGCGACGACGGCTGCGGCTCGTCGACGCGGACGACGCGCCCGGCGCGCATCTCGAGCCCGCCGCGCCGGGCCTGCGCAGCTGGCTCACCACCCGGCTCCGGGAACGGGCCACCTGGCGCGAACTCGGCCACACCCTCCTCACCGCCTGTCTCCTCTGGCCGGCCGAGGCGCTCCTGCTGACCGTCGCGCTGTTCGTCCCCCTCGCGACGGTCGCGGCCCCGCTGCTGCTGGCGACGGCCGGCGGGGGCCGTGAGACGAAGGTGCTCAAGGTGTGGACGGTGACCGGCTGGCCAGCCGCCTTCGGCGCCGCCGCGCTGGGCGTGCTGCTGCTGGCCGTGGGCGGGTACGCCCTCGGGGCGGCGGCGGGCGCCCGAGCCGCGCTGACCCGGCTGCTCGTCGCCCCGCGCGGGGGCGATCCGCGCGTCAGGGTCGTCGAACTCACACGCTCGCGCGCGCGGTTGGTCGACGCGTTCGAGTCGGAACGCCGACGGATCGAACGCGATCTGCACGACGGCGCCCAGCAGCGGCTGGTCGCGCTCACCATGAACCTCGGTCTGGCCCGTCTCGACGCCCCGCCCGGCGGCGCCCTCGCCGAGCAGCTCGCCCGCGCCCACGAGGAGGCGGGCGCGGCCCTCGCGGAACTGCGTGAGCTGATCCACGGCATCCACCCCCAGGTGCTCGCCGACTACGGCCTGGAGGCGGCCGTCGCCGACGCCGCCGACCGCTCGCCCGTCCCCGTGGACGTGGAGTTCGCCCGGCCGGCCCCCCGGCTCCCGCAGGCGGTGGAGGCCGCCGCCTACTTCGTGGTGCGCGAGGCGCTGGCCAACGTGGCCCAGCACAGCGGGGCGCGGCACGCACGCGTGCGTGCGGAGCACCGGGGCGGGCGGCTGCTCGTCCTGGAGGTGACCGACGACGGCCGCGGCGGCGCGGACAGCGCCCGCGGCACCGGCCTCACCGGTCTCGCCGACCGGGTGTCGGTGCTCGATGGAAGACTGATCCTTACCAGCCCGCCGGGCGGACCGACCCTGCTGCGTGTGGAGATCCCTTGCGAGCCGAGCCAGCCGAACCCGCCGCGTCAGCCGAACCCGCCGAACCCGCCGCCCCGGCCGAGCGGGCCGAACCCGCCGAGCGGGCCGGACGGCCGGACGGGGACGGTCACCGAGGCCTGCGCGTAGTCCTCGCCGAGGACGGCGTCCTGCTGCGCGACGGCCTCACGACGCTCCTCACCCGCTTCGGACACGAGGTCGTGGCGGCGGTGGGCGACGCGCCGGGCCTGTTGCGGGCGGTCGCCGACCACGCGCCCGACATCGTCGTGACGGACGTCCGCATGCCGCCCGCCTTCCAGGACGAGGGGCTGAGGGCGGCGGTGGGGCTGCGCGTGGAGCGGCCCGGACTGCCGGTGCTCGTCCTCAGCCAGTACGTGCAGCGCGCGTACGCGGCCGAACTCCTCGACTCCGGCGACGGCACCGGCGTCGGCTATCTGCTCAAGGACCGGGTCGGCCAGGTGGAGGAGTTCGTGGACGCGCTGCGCGAGGTCGCGGCCGGCGGCACGGTCGTCGACCCGGAGGTCGTACGGCAACTGCTGCGCCGGCGCCGCGATCCGCTGGCCCGGCTCACCCCGCGCGAGCGGGAGGTGCTGGGGCTGGTGGCGGAGGGGCGGTCCAACGGCGCGATAGCCCGTCAGCTGGTGGTGTCGGAGGCGGCCGTGGGCAAGCACATCGGCGGCATCCTCACCAAGCTGGACCTGCCGCCGGCGGACGACACCCACCGCCGTGTCCTGGCGGTGCTCGCCTACCTCAGAAGCTGAGGCTCTTCAGGAGCCGAGCGGCTTGGCGTAGCAGCGGCTGTTCTCGTACGCGCGGTAGTAGCCGAACTTCGTGCACGGCGCGTATCCGCTGGAGGTGTACAGGGCGATGGCCTCGGGCTGCTCGGTGCCGGTCTCCAGGACCATCCGGACGCGGCCGGCCGCCCGCGCGTCCTCCTCCAGGGCGGTGAGCATCCGCCTGGCCAGTCCTCGGCCCCGCATCTCCCGGATCACGAACATCCGCTTGAGTTCGGCGTCGCCGTCCTCGTGCCCCTCGCCGTCGTCGTCCTGGCTGCGCCAGCCGCCCGTGGCCACCGGCCGGTCCAGCTCGTCGTACGCGATGAGATAGACCCCGCGCGGCCGCTGGAAGTCGGACGGCTCCAGGACCGTGGCGTCACCGCCGTCGCCGTAGCGCTCGTGGTACTCGGCCTGGACCTCGTCGTTGAGCTTGACGGCGTCGGGGTGGTCGAAGGCGACCGGGCGTATATTCATGCCGTTCACAGTAGATGTATGCACAATCCTGGAAAAGTGAATTCTGGACCTGGTCCAGTGTGCCGGTATCCGCCGGAGGCCGGCGCGCCACCCGGGCCTGTATCGTGCCCGGGTGCTGACCGTGACCTCCGTGAACGTGAATGGACTGCGTGCCGCCGCGAAGAAGGGCTTCGTGGAGTGGCTCGCGGACACCTCCGCCGATGTGCTGTGCCTCCAGGAGGTGCGTGCCGAGCCGGGGCAGTTGCCGGAGGCGGTCCGGGCCCCCGAGGGCTGGTTCGTCACCCACGCGCCGGCCGCCGCGAAGGGCCGCGCCGGTGTCTCCCTCTACAGCCGCCGTGAACCGGACGCCGTCCGGATCGGTTTCGGCTCGTCCGAGTTCGACGGCAGCGGCCGTTACGTCGAGGCCGACCTGCCCGGTGTGACGATCGCCTCCCTCTATCTGCCCTCCGGCGAGGTCGGCACCGACCGGCAGGACGAGAAGGTCCGCTTCATGGGCGAGTTCCTGGCCCACCTCAAGGACCTGCGCGCCCGTGCCGCCGCCGACGGCCGCGAGGTCCTCGTGGTGGGCGACTGGAACATCGCCCACCAGCAGGCCGACCTGAAGAACTGGCGCTCCAACACCAAGAACTCCGGCTTCCTCCCGGAGGAGCGCGACTGGCTGACCCGGGTCTTCGCCGCGGAGGACGGCGGCTACGTGGACGTCGTACGGTCGCTGCACCCGGACGTGGAGGGGCCGTACACGTGGTGGTCGTACCGGGGGCGGGCCTTCGACAACGACTCGGGTTGGAGGATCGACCTTCACGTCGCGACGCCCACTCTCGCCGGCAAGGCCGTAAAGGGGTTCGTGGAGCGGGCGGCCACGCATGGTGAGCGCTGGTCGGACCACGCCCCGGTGACGGTGGTCTACGACCTCTAGCGCGATCCCTGGGGCGACCGTGAGTACGACCTGGGTATGACCGCGAGCACCACCGCGAGCACGTCCGGAAGCATGACGGCACGACTGCACGCACGGCCGCGCACACGACCGCACGCACGGCCGCGAGCACAGTGGCATGCAGCGCCGGGAGCGCGACGGCGGTCGCTGCCTCTAGGGCGTCCTGTGCAGCTGTCGGTCCAGGGCGAGGGAGAGTTCCGCTTCGACGACGCTGCGGGCCAGTGGGCGCAGGCGGGGCAGGTCGGCCTCGGTGGCGTGGCGCAGGATCAGGTCGGTGAAGAGGGTGGCGAGGGCGTCGGCGTGTTCGCGGACCCGGACGCCGGCCGCCAGTACCTCGGCGAGCGGGATGCCCTCGCGGACCAGGGCGGAGGAGACGTCCAGCAGGCGGCGGCTGATGTGGACGATCTCGTCGCCGTCGGTGCCCAGGTAGCCGAGGTCCAGGGCGGCGGCGAGGTTCTCGGTGGTGACCTGGCCCTCGAAGCGCGCGGCGAGTTCCTCGGGGGTCAGACGGACCGGCTCCTCCTCGGTGGGGCCGCCGACGCCGAGGAGGTCGGCCACTCCGCGGCCGTGGTCGAGGGCGTCCGCCAGCTCGGCGATGCCGGTGAGGGTGTGGCCGCGTTCCAGCAGTGCCGCGATCGTGCGCAGGCGGGCCAGATGGTGATCGTCGTACCAGGCGATACGGCCCTCGCGGCGGGGTGGCGCGAGGAGTTTGCGCTCGCGGTAGAAGCGCAGGGTGCGCACCGTGATGCCGGCCTCCCCGGCCAGCTCCTCCGTTCGGTACTCCCGCTTGTCCGTCACGGGCGAAGCCTATGTTGTACCGCCGGTAACTTTCCCTCTCCCGGCCCTACCCATCGGTACGGAGCTGCTCTACGCTCCCATTGCGCCAGTGTTCACTGGCAGAGTCCGCGGAGTCGTACGCACGGCTAGGAGGTGTCGGGATGACCGAACACGTACGGGTGGCGGTGATCGGGTCCGGTTTCGGTGGGCTGGGGGCGGCCGTGCGGCTGCGCCGCGAGGGGATCACCGACTTCGTCGTCCTGGAGCGGGCGAGCAGCGTCGGCGGGACCTGGCGGGACAACAGCTACCCGGGGTGCGCCTGTGACGTGCCCTCCCACCTGTACTCCTTCTCCTTCGCGCCCAACCCGGACTGGCCGCGCACCTTCTCCGGGCAGGAGCACATCCGGGCCTATCTGGAGCACGTCACGGACGTCTTCGGGCTCCGTCCGCATCTGCGGCTGGACTCCGAGGTGCTGCGGATGACGTGGGACGCGCAGGAGCTGCGCTGGGACATCGAGACCAGCGGCGGGCGGTACTTCGCCGAGGTCGTCGTGTCGGCCACCGGACCGCTGTCCGACCCGAAGATCCCGGAGATCCCCGGCCTCGAAACCTTCCCCGGCAAGGTCTTCCACTCGGCCCGCTGGGACCACGACGCCGACCTCACCGGGAAGCGCGTCGCCATGGTCGGCACCGGCGCCTCGGCCATCCAGATCGTGCCCGCCGTCCAGCCCGACGTCTCCAGGCTGACGCTCTTCCAGCGCACCCCGCCCTGGGTGATGCCCCGCGTGGACCGGGCGATCAGCGGCGCGGAGCGCGGACTGCACCGGGCCCTGCCCGTCACCGCCAGGATGCGCCGCGGGCTGCTGTGGGGCATCCGGGAACTGCAGGTCCAGGCGTTCACCAAGCACCCGAACCAGCTCGGTCTGGTCGAGCAGCTCGCCAAGCAGAACATGGCCCGCGCCATCAAGGACCCGGCCCTGCGCGCCAGGCTCACCCCGGACTACCGCATCGGCTGCAAGCGGATCCTGCTCTCCAGCACCTACTATCCGGCCCTCGCGCAGCCCAACGTGGACGTCGTCGCGAGCGGGCTGAGCGAGGTCCGCGGGTCCACGCTGGTCGCCGCCGACGGCAGCGAGGCGGAGGTCGACGCGATCGTCTTCGGCACCGGCTTCCACGTCACCGACATGCCGATCGCCGACCGGGTGGTGGGCGCCGACGGGCGGACGCTCGCGGAGAGCTGGAAGGACGGCATGGAGGCGCTGCGCGGCGCCTCCGCCGCCGGCTTCCCCAACTGGATGACGATCATCGGCCCCAACACCGGGCTCGGGAACTCCTCGATGATCCTGATGATCGAGTCCCAGCTGAACTACATGGCCGACTATCTGCGCCAGCTGGACGTCCTCGGGGGCCGCGCGGCCCTGGACGCCCGGCCGAGCGCCGTGCACGCGTGGAACCGCCGGGTGCAGGACCGGATGAAGCGGACGGTGTGGAACACGGGCGGCTGCACCAGCTGGTACCTGGACGCCAACGGCCGCAACACCACCGTCTGGCCGGGCACCACGGCCGAGTTCCGGCGCGCCACCCGACGCGTGGACCTCGCGGAGTACGAGGTCCTGCGCGCACCCGCCGTGAAGAAGGCCGTCGAGGAGCCGGACGAGGTGACGGCGTGACCACATCCGGCAAGTCCTCCGCCGAGCCCGCGGGCAAGTCGTCCGCCGGGCCCGTCGGCAAGTCATCTGCGTTGCGTGAGCTCACCGCCGTCTCCGCCGACGGCACGCGCCTGCATGTCGAGGTCCACGGTCCCGAGACCGCGCCCGCCGTCGTCCTCGCCCACGGCTGGACCTGCTCGACCGCGTTCTGGGCGGCCCAGATCCGGGACCTCGCCGCCGACCACCGGGTCATCGCCTACGACCAGCGCGGCCACGGACGCACCCTGCCGAGCCCGGCGTGCAGCACGGACACCCTCGCCGACGACCTGGAAGCGGTCCTCGCCGCGACGCTCGCGCCCGGTGAGAAGGCGGTGATCGCCGGGCACTCCATGGGCGGCATGACGGTGCTGGCGGCGGCCGCGAGAGACACGTTCCAGGAGCACGCGGCGGCCGTCCTGCTGTGCTCCACCGGCGCCTCGGGACTGGTCGCCGAGTCCACCGTCCTGCCCCTGCGGCCCGGCCCGTTGCGGACCTGGCTGACCCGGCACATCCTCGGCTCGAGGGCGCCCCTCGGGCCGGTCACGCCGGTCGCGAAGCGGATCCTCAGGTACGCCACGATGGGCGCCGGATCCGCACCGCACATGGTGGACGCGTGCGCCCGCATCGTGCACGCCTGCCCGCGCAAGGTGCGGCACACCTGGTCGCACGTGCTGAACCTGCTCGATCTCGACCACGGCGTACGGGAGTTGCGCGTGCCCACGGCGGTGATCGTCGGCAGCGGTGACCGGCTCACGCCGCCGGTGCACGCCCGCCGGATCGCCGCCGCGCTCCCGAGCTGCGTCGGCCTCACCGAACTGCCCGGCCTCGGCCACATGACGCCGGTCGAGGCGCCCGACCTGGTCACCGGCCGGATCCGGGAACTCGTCACCACGTACGCACAGTTGAAGGAGGGCGCATGAGCAGGGTCAGTCTCGAAGGACAGGTCGCCGTCGTGACCGGGGCCGCGCGGGGCGTCGGGGAGCTGCTCGCCCGCAAGCTCTCGGCGCGCGGTGCGAAGGTCGCGCTCGTCGGACTGGAGCCGGACGCGCTCAAGCAGGTCTCCGAGCGGCTGCACAGCGACAGTGACCACTGGTACGCCGACGTCACCGACCACGAGGCGATGACCCGGGTCGCGGCGGAGGTGAAGGAGCGTTTCGGCAAGGTGGACATCGTGGTCGCCAACGCCGGTGTCGCCAACGGCGGTCCGTTCGCCGACTCCGACCCGGAGGCCTGGCGCCGGGTCATCGAGGTGAACCTGATCGGCTCGGCGGTCACGGCCCGCGCCTTCCTGCCGCTGCTGCGGGAGAGCCGCGGCTACCTGCTCCAGATCGCCTCGCTCGCGGCGATCACCCCGGCGCCGATGATGACCGCCTACTGCGCCTCCAAGTCGGGTGTGGAGGCGTACGCGCACAGTCTGCGCGCCGAGGTCGGCCACCAGGGTGTCCGGGTCGGCGTCGGCTACCTGTCCTGGACCGACACCGACATGGTGCGGGGCGCCGATCAGGACGAGGTGATGCGGGAGTTGAGGCAGCGGCTGCCGTGGCCGTCGAACAAGACGTATCCGCTGGGGCCGGCCGTCGACCGGATCGTGGCCGGGATCGAACGACGCTCGTCGCACGTGTACGGGCAGTGGTGGCTGCGCGGGATGCAGGGTGTGCGCGGCTATCTGCCCGCGCTCATCGGGACGGTGGGCCAGCGCGAGATGAAGCGGTTCGCGCCCCGGCTGCACGGGATGCGGACGGGGCTGGTGGGCGCGGGCGGTTCCGCCGACGAACAGGCGAGGGCTACGCAGCGTAGTTGATCGACATGCGCGCCGTGAGTGCCCGTGTGAATCTGGTCGAGGCCCCACCAAGGGGCCCCAACCCCCCTCATCTCCCCACAGGAGTGAACCCACATGGGTATGAAGGACAAGTTCCAGGACCAGTCCGAGCAGTTCAAGCAGCAGGCCAAGCAGAAGGTCGGGCAGAAGGTCGGGCAGGCCAAGGAGCAGGCGCAGCAGCGCGGCAAGCAGCACCCGGGCGAGCGTCCCGGTGAGCGTCCGGGCGAGCGGTCCGGTGAGCGTCCCGGTGAGCGTCCCGGTGAGCGTTCGGGCCAGCGTCCCGGTGAGCGTCAGGGGCAGCGTCCGGGCCAGGACACGGAGCGTATGCGACGCGACGACGACGACCGTATCGGCCAGGACTTCTAGCCGAACGCGGTCCGTGCGATGACGTGGGGCGCCCTCCTTTCCGGGAGGGCGCCCTGCCTCGTTGCGGAGGCCGTCGTCGCGACGACCGTGACGACCGTTGAGACCAGCTCCGGCGACGGCCGCTAAAGCCCGCGCCGGGGAGGCAACTTGGGGCGGGAGCGGTCGGGGACGTCGTCGTAGGTCGGCGGGGCCGCCGGGGGGCGGGTGGTGAGGAGGTCCAGCGCCAGCCGTACGGCGTCGTCGAGTTGGGCGTGGCGGCCCTCGGCCCAGTCGAGCGGCGTGCGCAGCACCTCCAGGTCGGGGGTGACGCCGGTGTTCTCCACGGACCAGCCGTACGCGTCGAACCAGGCCGCGTTCATCGGGACGGTGATGACGGTGCCGTCGCCGAGCTGGTGGCGGCCGGTCATGCCGACCACACCGCCCCAGGTGCGCTGGCCGACCACCGGGCCCAGCTTCAGCAGCTTGAAGGCGGCCGTGATCATGTCGCCGTCGGAGGACGTCGCCTCGTCGGCCAGGGCCACCACGGGGCCCCTCGGCGCGTTCGAGGCGTACGACACCGGCTGGGCGTCGCGGGTGAGGTCCCAGCCCAGGATCGTGCGCGTCAGTTTCTCCACCACCAGCTCGCTGATGTGCCCGCCCGCGTTGCCGCGCACGTCCACGAGCAGCGCGGGCCTGGACACCTCCATCCGCAGGTCGCGGTTGAACTGGGCCCAGCCCGAGCCGCCCATGTCGGGGATGTGCAGATAGCCGCACCGGCCACCGCTCAACTCGTGGACCACGGACCGCCGTTTGGCCACCCAGTCCTGGTAGCGCAGCGGGCGTTCGTCGGTGAGCGGGACCACGGCCACCCGGCGCGGGCGGCCCGCCTCGCCCTGGGCCGGGGTGAAGGTGAGTTCCACGGTGGTGCCGCCCGCGCCGGCGAGGAGCGGGTACGGGCCGGTGACCGGGTCTACCCGCCGTCCGTCCACGTGCGTGAGGACCGCCCCGTCCCGGATCCCGGTGCCGGCCAGCGGTGAACGGGCCTTGGAGTCGGAGGAGTCGCCGGGCAGGATCCGCCGGACGGTCCAACCGGCGTCCCGGCGTACGAAGTTGGCGCCGAGCAGACCCTGGAGGCGCTGGTAGTGCGGCGGGCCCTCGTTGCGGCGGGCGGCGGTGACGTACGCGTGGGACGTGCCGAGTTCGCCCAGCACCTCGCGCAGCAGATCCGCGAACTCGTCGGGTGAGGTGACCCGTTCGACCAGTGGCCGGTACTGGTCGAGGATCGCGTCCCAGTCGATGCCGCACATCCCCGGGTCCCAGAAGTAGGCGCGGATCAGCCGCCCGGCCTCCTCGTACGACTGCCGCCACTCGGCGCCCGGGTCCACCTCGTGCAGGATGCGCCGCAGGTCGATCCAGACGGTGGAGTCCAGGTCGCCCGACTCGGTCGACGGCACCGCCCGCAGGTCGCCCTCGTCGACCACGACCAGCCGGGAGCCGTCGCCGCTGAGCGCGAACCAGTCGAGGTGGTCGACGAGTTCGGACTTCTTCGCCTTGCTGATGTTGAAGTACTCGAGGGTCGGCCGCCCGCTGGTGTCGTCGGGGTTGGCGAAGGTCTCGCCCAGCGCCCCCGAGATCGGCCAGCGCAGCCACACCAGCCCGCCGCCCGCCACCGGACAGAGCGCCGAGTACTTGGACGCCGGCACCGGGAAGGGGGTGACGCGGCTCTCCAGGCCCTCGATCTCGACGGTCACGGTTCCGTCGCCGCCCTCGTCGTCCTCCACCGGGTCCAGGCCTCCGGCGGCGGGCCGGCCCTCCGGGGTCAGGGCGAAGGGGGAGGGGGTCGCCGACGACAGCGGCACCAGGTAGGGGCGGCAGCCCAGCGGGAAGGACAGGTCGCCGGTGTGCACGTCGTACACCGGGTCGAAGCCGCGCCAGGAGAGGAAGGCGAGATAGCGGCCGTCCCGGGTGAAGACGGGGTTCTCGTCCTCGAACCGGCCGTTGGTGACGTCGACGATGAGCCGGTCCTTGATGCGGGCCATCTTGATCTGCCGCAGCGACCGGCCGATCCCCGGATGCGACCAGGTCAGCCAGCTTCCGTCGGGGGAGAAGGCCAGGTCCCGCACGGGTCCGTTGACCGACGAGATCAGCTCGGTGACCGCACCGTCGGGGCTCGCACCGACCGGGCTCGCACCGGCCCTGTCCGCACCGGACCGGTCCGTACCGGCCGGGCTCGCGCCCTCCGGGTCCGCGTCGGCCGGATTCCCGGCGCCCGCGTCGTCGGGCCCGGTGATGCCGTCGGGCTGGGTGATGCCGTCGAGCCCGGTGACGCTGTCGGGCCGGGTGATGCCGTCGAGCCCGGTGATGTCGTCGGCCAGGGTGATGTCGTCGGACACGGTGATGAGGAGCAGGCGTCCGTCGTGCGCGGCGACGGCGAGCCGCTCGCCGTCGGGGTCGGACACCATCTCCAGCACCCGCCCGAGCCGTCCGGAGGCCAGCCTCCGGGGTGCGCGGTCGCCGGTGGCCCGGGGGAGATGGGCGATCTCGACGGCGTCCTCGCCCTCGGCGTCCGTCACATAGGCGACCTGGCCGCCCGAGCCGAGCATCTCCGGCAGCCGCACCCGTACCCCGGGGGTGTCGGTGATCGTCCGGGCGGGGCCGTCCCGGTGGGTCAGCCAGTACAGGCTGCCGCGTACGACGACGGCGCTCGCCCGTCCCGTCTCGTCCACGGAGATGCCGTCCACGTGCTGGGCGGCCGGGATCTGGTAGGGCCGCCGTCCCGCGCGCGGTCCGCCGAGCCGTACGTCGATCCGGCGCGGTTCGGAGCCGGCGGCGAGGTCGTCGACGATCCACAGATCCCCGGCGCACTGGTACACCACCCGGGTGCCGTCGCCGGCGGCGTGCCGGGCGTAGAAGGCGTCGTGGTCGGTGTGCCGGCGCAGGTCGGAGCCGTCGTGGGTGCAGGAGTAGAGGTTGCCGACGCCCTCGTGGTCGGAGAGGAAGGCGATGCGTCCGCCGACGAAGAGGGGGGAGTGCAGATGTCCGTCGAGGTCGGCCAGGAGCCGCTGCCCGTGCAGCCACAGGCGGCCCGTCGCTCCGCCCCGGTAGCGTTTCCAGGCGGCGGGTTCGTGCGGTGGGGTGCCGGTGAGCAGGAGGGTCCTGCGCTCGCCGTCGATGTCGGCGCTCTGGAGGTCGGAGACCGGGCCCCAGGGGAGCTTGCGGCCGGGGGCGCCGTCGGTGGGGACCTTGTAGGCCCAGGTGAAGTAGGAGAAGGGCTCGCCGTGGGAGGCGACGGCGAGGATGTCGGTGTTCCCGTCCTGGTCGGGGGGCGTCCAGCCGCAGACCTGGGTGTCGGAGCTGCCCCAGTACGTCAGCCGTCGTCCCGGTCCGCCGTCCACGGGCACCAGATGGATCTCCGGGACGAGGCTGCGCCAGCTCGTGTACGCGATCATGCTCCCGTCGGGGGAGAACCGGGGGTGTCCGGCCTTGGTGCGGTCGACGGTGAGCCGCCAGGCGCGGCCGGGGTCGGCCAGCGGGGCCAGCCAGAGGTCGTCCTCGGCCACGAAGCACAGCAGGTCACCACTGAGGTGGGGCAGACGCAGATAGCTCACCTCCCCATGCTTTTCCGGCGAATGGGGCCGGGCAACTTGTGGGCTCGCCGCGCGCCCGCCTTATGCGCTCTTCACAGGCGTGAGCCAGCACACGTACGAAACGGTTTCGTTTCGTTGATCCTCAGGGTATCTTCATGGTGTACGAGACGAGTTGGCTACGACGGAGCCGGAAGGTGAGTGGCATGACTGAGATCGCAACGGCGCGTCGCAGTCGCATCACGCCCGAGCGCGAGGCCGAGCTGTACCGGGCCGTGCTCGACCTGCTCCGCGAGGTCGGTTACGACGCCCTCACCATGGACGCCGTCGCCACCCGCACCCGATCCAGCAAGGCGACGCTCTACCGCCAGTGGGGCGGCAAGGCCGAGCTGGTGGCGAAGGCCGTGCGGCACGACAAGCCGGGCGCCGCCGCCGGCGGTGTCGACACCGGATCGCTCAGAGGCGATTTGCACGCCCTCACCATGCGTTCGGACGACTGCGAGATGGAGCAGAACTCCGCGCTGATGCGAGGTCTGGCCATGGCGATCCATGGCAGCCCGGACCTCCTGAAGGCGTTCAAGGAGCACCTCGTCGAGCCGGAGATGGCGGAGTTCCGCAATGTGCTCCAGCGGTCGATCGACCGGGGTGAGATCCGTGCGGACAACCCCGCGATCGACTTCGTGCCGCACATGATGATCGGCGCGTTCGCCGCCCGCACCATGCTCGACGAACAACCGCCGACCCAGGCCTTCCTCCTCGCGTACATCGACGCCGTCGTCCTCCCTGCCCTCGGCGTCTCCACCACCACCTGACCGTCCCCGCGGTCCGCCCACCTGACGTCACCGCTCACGTCGTCGGGCCGATCACCCCTGCCTCCCCGCCGGGTTGGTCAACCCTGCCCTGCACACACACGACCTGACCGGGAGTACGCCTCCGTGGCCACGTTCCTTTACAAACTCGGCCGGTTCGCCTTTCGGCGCCGCCACTTCGTCGCCCTCATATGGGTGGCCCTGCTGACCCTCGCCGGCGTCGGCGCCGCCTCCGCGCCCGCCGCCGGCACGACCTCCTTCTCCATCCCGGGCGTCGAGGCCCAAAAGGCCTTCGACCTGCTGGAACAGCGTTTCCCCGGAGCCAGCGCCGACGGCGGGACCGGACGCATCGTCTTCAAGGCGCCCGAGGGCCAGAAGATGACGGACGCCGCCAACAAGGCGACCGTCGAGAAGACCGTCAAGGCGCTCGGCGACGGCTCCGAGGTCGTCTCCGTCACCGACCCGTTCACGACGAACGCCGTGAGCAAGGACGGCACGGTCGCCTACACGTCGGTGAAGTACGACGCCCCCGGCATGGAGCTGAAGGACTCGACCAGGGACGCCCTCGAGACGGCCGGCGACGAGGCCCGGGCGACCGGACTGACCGTGGACGTCGGAGGTGACGCCCTCCAGGCGGGGGCCGAGCCCGGTGCGATCGGCGAGGTCATCGGTCTCGCGATCGCCGCCGTCGTCCTCGTCATCACCCTGGGCTCACTGGTCGCGGCCGGACTGCCGCTGCTGACGGCGATCATCGGCGTCGGCATCGGCGTCTCCACGATCACCGCCCTCGCCAAGGCGCTCGACCTCGGCGACACCACCTCCACCCTCGCGCTGATGATCGGCCTCGCGGTCGGCATCGACTACGCGCTGTTCATCGTCTCCCGCTACCGGAGCGAACTGGCCGAGGGCCGCGACCGCGAGGAGGCGGTCGGCCGCGCCACCGGCACCGCCGGCTCGGCGGTGGTCTTCGCCGGCCTCACGGTCGTGATCGCCCTGGCGGGCCTCGCGGTCGTCAACGTGCCGATGCTGACCAAGATGGGCCTCGCGGCGGCCGGCACGGTCGTGGTGGCCGTCCTCATCGCGCTGACCATGATCCCGGCGCTGCTCGGATACGCCGGCAAGAAGGTCAAGGCCACGGGCGAGAAGCGCAGGTCGGCCGGCGACAGGGCCGGCGCGAAGACCGCCGCGAAGACCGGCGACACCATCGGCGGGAAGGGCAAGCAGGGCAAGCCCGGCCTGGGCGTCCGCTGGGCGAGCTTCGTCATCCGCCGTCCGGCCGCCGTGCTGCTGCTCGGCGTGGTCGGTCTGGGCGCGATCGCCGTCCCCGCCACCCAGCTGGAGCTGGGCCTGCCCGACGACGGCTCGCAGCCGACGTCCACGACGCAGCGCCGGGCGTACGACCTGCTGTCGGAGGGCTTCGGCCCCGGTTTCAACGGTCCGCTGATGATCGTGGTCGACGCCAAGAACAGCGACGACCCCAAGGCGGCGGCCACCACGGTGACCGACGGGATCAAGGACCTCCAGGACGTCGCGACGGTCACCCCGGCCATGTTCAACAAGGCCGGCGACACCGCCACGATCACCGTGATCCCGGATTCCAAGCCGTCCTCCACCCAGACCGAGGACCTGGTGCACGCCATTCGTGACCAGGGCGTCGACGTCAGGGCCGACACGGGTGCGCAGGTGCTGGTCACCGGCACCACCGCGATGAACATCGACTTCTCGCAGAAGCTCAACGACGCGCTGATCCCGTACCTGGGCCTGGTCGTCGGTCTGGCCTTCCTGCTGCTGATCGTGGTCTTCCGCTCCATCCTGGTCCCGCTGAAGGCGGCCCTCGGCTTCCTGCTCAGCGTGCTCGCCGCGCTCGGCGCCGTGGTCGCGGTCTTCCAGTGGGGCTGGCTCGGCGGCCTGATCGGCGTCGAGGAGACCGGCCCGATCATGTCGATGATGCCGATCTTCATGGTCGGCGTGGTCTTCGGCCTCGCGATGGACTACGAGGTGTTCCTCGTGACCCGGATGCGGGAGGCGTACGTCCACGGCGAGAGCCCGAGCCAGGCCATCGTCACCGGCTTCCGGCACAGCGCCAAGGTGGTGGCCGCGGCCGCGATCATCATGATGGCCGTCTTCGGCGGCTTCATCAGTTCCACCGAGTCGATGATCAAGATGATCGGCTTCGGCCTCGCGATCGCCGTCTTCTTCGACGCGTTCATCGTGCGCATGGCGATCGTGCCGGCGGTGCTGGCCCTGCTCGGCAAGAAGGCCTGGTGGCTGCCGAAGTGGCTGGACCGCGCCCTGCCCAACGTGGACGTCGAGGGCGAGGGCCTGAAGACCCAGGCCGACGCCGCCTCGTCCCGGGACGGCGACGAGGACCGGGAACTGGTACGCGCCTGACGTACCGGTCCACCTGAAGACCGCCGGTGAGGGCTCCGTGGGGACGGGGCGCCCTCACCGGCTTCTTTTTTCACGGTCGGCCACGGTCGGTCGCGGTCGGTCGCGTCGGCCACCGTCGGCCAGGGTCGGCCGGGGTCGGCCGGGGTCGGTCGAGGCCATCGTCCGCGCGGGTCGCCGTCGTGATCCTCCCCGGCGTCTCGCGCGCGCCCGCGCGGGACGTCGTTGCGTCGGCTCCGCGCGGGACGTCGCGTCGGCTCCGCGCGGGACGTCGCGTCGGCTCCGCGCGGGGCCGGCGGCGCGAGGCGGGACAACCCGCTCGCGTGGCCCGTACACCGACCGCTAGCGTGCCGTGCATGACGACGACAGCCGCGCATCCCCGATTCGCCGAGGCGCTGCAGGACCTGGGCCTCGACCAGCTGCACACCCGGGTCCGCCGCTTCCCCGAGGCGACCCGGACCGCCGCCGAGGCCGCCGCCGCGATCGGGTGCGAGCTGAGCCAGATCTGCAAGTCGCTGATCTTCGCGGCGGACGGGGTGCCGGTGCTGGTGCTGATGGACGGCGCCTCGCGCGTCGACGTGGAACTGGTGCGCCGGGAACTCGGCGCGCAGAAGGTGACCCGGGCCGCCGCCGACGTCGTACGGGAGACCACCGGGTACGCGATCGGGGGCGTGCCGCCCTTCGGGCACCGGACGCGGACCCGGGTGCTGGCCGACCGGAACCTGCTCGCGCACGACATCGTGTGGGCCGCCGCCGGGAACCCGCACGTCGTCTTCCCCATGGCGCCCCGGGACCTCGTCGCACACGCCGACGCCACCCTCGTGGACGTGCGCGAGCACACCGCGTGACCCCGCTGGTCACCGCGGCCGTCCTGTTCGCCGCGATCACCCACGCCAGCTGGAACGCCATCGCCCACCGGATCACCGACAAACTCGTCGGGTTCACGCTGATCGCCGGCGGCGGCATGCTCATCGGGCTCGCGATGGTGCCGTTCACCGCCTTCCCGGCGGCCCGCGCGTGGCCGTACCTGCTGTCCTCCGCGCTGATCCACATCGTCTACTACGTGCTGCTGATGCGGTCGTTCCGGCTCGGCGACTTCGGGCAGGCCTACCCCATCGCGCGCGGCTCCGCGCCGCTCGTCGTCACCGTCCTCGCCGCCGTCTTCGCGCACGAGGTGCCGGACGGCTGGGCGGCCGCCGGTGTCGCGCTGTCCTGCGCGGGGCTGACCGGCGTCGCCCTGTGGGGGCTGCGCGGCCGGCGGCCGAACTGGGCGGCGATCGGCGCCGCGCTGGCGACCGGGCTGACCATCGCCGCGTACACCGTCGTCGACGGGCTCGGCGTGCGCGCCTCCGGGTCCTCCCTGGGGTACATCGCCTGGCTGATGGCCGTGCAGGGCGCCGTCATCCCGGCGTACGCCGTCCACCGCTGGCGCGGGCGGACCGTCGCCGTGCTCCGCCCCTACGCGGCCCTGGGCCTCCTCGGCTCCGCGCTGTCCGTCCTCGCGTACGCGCTCGTCCTGTGGGCGCAGACCCGCGCCGAACTGGCGCCGATCGCCGCGCTGCGGGAATCGTCGATCATCGTCGGGGCGGCCATCGGCGCGCTGTTCTTCAAGGAACGGTTCGGCGCGCCCCGGCTCGTCGCCGCCGGACTCCTCGTCGTCGGTATCGGCCTGATGCTGCACACCGGCTGAACCGCTCCGCCCTTCCTTCCGCTCGTCCCTCTCCTCCGCTGGTCCCTCCCCTCCGTTCCTCTGTTCCTCCGCTCCTCCGTCTCCTCGGCTCGTCCAGTGCCCGGCTGGTTAGGGTGAGGTCATGCCCGAGACGACAGCGTTCGGCCCCGACGAGCTCGACGCGTATCTGCGGCGGATCGGCTGGGAGGGGGAACGCCGTGCCGACGCGGCGACCCTGCGGGGTGTGCACCTGGCCCACAGCCGTGCCATCCCCTTCGAGAACCTGGACCCGCTGCGCGGCACGGTCCCCTCGTTGGCTCCCGCGGACCTGATCGCCAAGCTGGTCCGGGGCGGCCGGCGCGGCGGCTACTGCTACGAGCACAACATGCTGTTCGCGGCCGTCCTGGAGGCGCTGGGCTTCGGGGTGACCCTGCTGACGGCCCGGGTCGTCGTGGGCGCGCGGCGGTTCGAGGACCGCCCCCGCACCCATATGGCGCTCCTCGTCGCGGTTCCCGGCGCCCCGCTGCCGTACCTCGCCGACGTCGGTTTCGGCGCCCGGGGAGCCCTCCTCGAAGCCGTCCCGCTCACCGCGGACACCGAGTTCCACGACGCGGGCCGCCGCCATCGCCTCGTCCACGCCCCGCACCACGGCCCGCTGGACCTCTGGGTGCTCCAGGCGCACGAGACGAACGGGGCGTCCGACGGGGGTGCCTGGCAGGCGCAGTACGTCTTCACTCTCGAACCGTTCGAGCGGCCAGACTTCGAAGTGATCAACTGGCACATCGCCACCAACCCCCGCTCGCCGTTCAGCAGCCGCGTCTACGTCCAGCGCAGCACGCCCGGCCGCCACCTCCTCCTCGACGGCCCGCTGCTCACCGGGACCGGCGCCGACGGCACCGTCGAGCGGCGCGAGCTCACCGGCGAGACGGAGGCGCGTCGGGTCCTCGACGAGGAGTTCGGCGTCGCCGTGCCGGACGGGACGCGGCTGCTGCCCTGAGCCGACTGGGTGCGTCCGTCCGCTCTCAGGAGCACTCTGGAAGGAGGACTTCCGGAGGTGACCTCATGACCACTATGCACACCACTGTCGGATGGCATGTCGAGCTGGAGTTCGAGGAGGACGGTCGGCACACGCGCGCGGTCGCGCTGGTACGCCTGCCCGACGGGACCGAGATCAGGACCCAGGGGCACGCCACCCGGCACAACGTGGACATCGACCAGCCACGGGTCGGCGAGGAGATCGCCGGTGCCCGCGCCCTCAACGAGATCGCCATGCAGTTGCTGACCAAGGCCCATGTGGAGATCGACGACGACTCGGGCCGCAGGTCGCACTCGATCAACGTGTGAGCGCGCGTGAGCGCGTGTCGGCGTCAGCGCCCGGCGGCCAGGGCCGTCCGCAGCGCGCGCAGCAGCGCCTGCGCGCGCGGGTCCGCCGTCACGCTCGTCCGGAAGCCGTTGGTGACGTAGCCGAAGGCGATCCCCGACTCGGGGTCGGCGAGGCCGAGCGCGCCACCGCGGCCCGGGTGGCCGAAGGAGGCCGGGGACAGCAGCGGGGACGCGGCTCCGTGCAGCATGGGGCCGAGGCCGAACCGGGTGTTCACGACGAGCACCCGGTCCGGGCCCGCGGACTGCTCGCCGCGGGCCAGTTCCATCGTCTCCGGCCGCAGCAGCCGCACCCCGCCCGCCACCTCGCCGATCAGCGACGCATAGAAGCGGGCCAGGCCGTCGGCGGTGGCGATGCCGTTGGAGGCGGGGAGTGCCGCGGCCCGGTACGCGGGGTCGTTCTCGTCGGGGAGCGGGGTGATCGCGGCGAAGGCGCGGCGGGTGAGCGAGGCGGGATCGGCGTAGGCGGCGGCGACGGCAGGCTTGGGCCGGGTCCGCAGTGTCCCGCTCTGCGCGGGCGCGTCCACCTGCCCCACGCGCCCCACGCGCGCGCTCTGCGTCGGCGGCAGTCCGAGCCACAGGTCGGCCCCCACGGGCCCGGTGATCTCGTCGGCGATCCACTCGCCGATGGTCCTTCCGGTGATCCGCCGCACCAGCTCACCGGCCAGCCAGCTGTACGTCTGCGCGTGGTACCCGTGGTCCGTCCCGGGCTCCCAGGCCGGTGCCTGCGCCGCCACGGCGGCCGCGCCGAGGTCGGGATCGGCGGCCTCGGCCGGGGTCAGCGGCCGGTCCAGCACGGGCACGCCCGCGCGGTGCGCGAGCAGGTGCCGGACGAGCGTCCGCTCCTTGCCCGCCGCCTTGTACTCCGGCCAGTACGCTCCCACGGGCGCGTCCAGGTCCAGTTCCCCGCGCTGGTGCAGCAGCAGGAGCGCGGTGGCGGCGACGCCCTTGGTGGCCGACCGCACGATCTGCGCGGTGCCCTGCTCCCAGGGCGCCCCGTCGGCCGCGCCGTCGACGTCCCGTGCGCCGCCCCACAGGTCGACGACCTTGTGCCCGTCCCGGTAGACGGCCACCGCCGCGCCCCGGTCCCCGAGGGTCTCGAAGTTGCGGACGAACGCCTCCCGGACCGGCTCGAAGCCCTCGGCCACCGCACCGCTCACGTTCACGCCCGTCACGCCCTCTCGAAGATCGCCTTCAACTCCTGGGGGAACACCCCCGTCGAGCCTGCGATTCCTTCGTGTCGCTAGCCGAGAATGATCGTTACGTCGATGTTGCCGCGGGTGGCGTTCGAGTAGGGACAGACCTGGTGCGCCGCGTCCACCAGCTTCCCGGCGAGTTCCGGGTCGAGGACGGGGAGCGAGACACTGAGCGCGACGGCGAGCCCGTAGCCCTTGGTCTTGTTGGGCCCGATCCCGACCTTGGCCGCCACGGTGGACCCGGTGAGGTCGAAGCCCGCGCGGTTGCCGACGAGGATCAGCGCGTTGTGGAAGCAGGAGCTGTAGCCGGCCGCGAAGAGCTGCTCCGGGTTGGTGCCGTTGCCGTCGCCGCCCAGCTCCGGCGGCATCGCCACCTTCAGCTCGATCTGGCCGTCCTGGCTGGTCACGTACCCGTCGCGGCCGCCGTGGGCGGTCGCCTCGGCGACGTATGTGATCTTCGTCGGACGGGTGTCGACGGTGTTGACGCTGTCGACGGCGCTGCCTTCGGTCACGGCGGGACCTCCCCCGGGAACTTGCCCAATTGCTTTGCCCAATTACATCGTGCACAAGGTACCGGCCGGTAGGTAGGCGCTCGTTTACCAGGGGGGTGGTAACCGGGGGTAACTTCAGCGCCGGAACGGCGGCGGGGCTCAGGCGGGGCTCAGGCCAGGCTGCGGCCGTGCTCAGGCCGGGCTGCGACGAGGCAGCCGTGAGGTCATGGCGAGCGCTGTGGGTGTTGCGGGCGCTGTGGGCGCTGTGGGGCGGCCGGGGGCGTCACGGGCGGCCGTGGGGCTCAGCGGGTGCGGTCCGCCGCGCCCTGCGCCCGTTCCGCGAGCCCCCGGAGTTCCTCGCGCAACCGCGTGACCTCGGCCGTACCGAGCCCCGTCGTCGCGAGCAGGGTGCCGGGTACGCGCTCCGCGCGCCCCTTCAGTTCCTCGCCGCGCCCGGTGCACGCGACGAGGACCGAGCGCTCGTCCCGCGCCGAGCGCTCCCGGCGTACGAGCCCCGCCGCCTCCAGCCGTTTCAGCAGCGGTGACATCGTGCCGTAGTCGAGGCGCAGGGCCGCGGCCAGCTCCTTGACGGTCGTCTCACCGCGCTCCCACAGGACCAGCAGCACGAGGTACTGGGGGTAGGTGAGCCCCAGTTCGTCCAGGAGCGGCCGGTAGGCGGCTGTGACCGCGCGCTGGGCCGCGTACAGCGCGAAGCACAGCTGCTCGTCGAGGAGCAGCGTGCCGTCGGCGGTGGGTGCCTTGTTCGTCACGCGCCCATTGTTGCGGAGCGCGGGTCGAACCCGAAGGGCAACTCCAGGCGATGGGCGCGCATGAGGGCGTCGTCGGCGAGCAGTTCGCCGGTCCGGCCGTCCGCCGCGATCACGCCCTCACTGAGGATGAGGGCGCGCGGGCACAACTCCAGGGCGTACGGCAGGTCGTGCGTGACCATGAGCACGGTGACGTCCAACGAACGCAGGATGTCCGCCAGTTCACGGCGTGAGGCGGGGTCGAGGTTGGAGGACGGCTCGTCCAGGACGAGGATCTCCGGCTCCATCGCGAGCACCGTGGCGACGGCCACCCGGCGCCGCTGGCCGAAGGACAGGTGGTGCGGCGGACGGTTCTTGAACTCCGCCATGCCGACCTGCTCGAGCGCGTGGTCGACCCGCGCCTCCAGGGCGGCCCCCTTCAGCCCGGCCGCCGCCGGTCCGAACGCCACGTCCTCGCGGACCGTCGGCATGAACAACTGGTCGTCCGGGTCCTGGAAGACGATGCCGACCTTGCGGCGGATCTCCGCCATGTGCTGCTTGCCGACCGGCAGCCCGGCCACCGTGACGGTGCCCGCGCCGCCGGTCAGGATGCCGTTGAGATGCAGCACGAGGGTCGTCTTGCCGGCGCCGTTGGGGCCGAGCAGCGCGACCCGCTCGCCGCGCGCGACGGAGAAGTCCACGCCGAACAGGGCCTGGTGGCCGTCGGGGTAGGCGAAGGCCAGGCCGGCCACTTCCAGGGAGGGCGAGGGCGTCACGGCGTCAGTCACAGGGACCATCCCAACACGCAGACCAGGAGGGCGGCGAACGGGAGGGTCAGCGCGTACGACCACTGCGTCCGTGAGGCGGTCACCTCGTCGATCACCGGCATCGAACCGGCGTACCCCCGGCTGATCATGGCCAGATGCACGCGCTCGCCGCGCTCGTAGGAACGGATGAACAGCGCGCCCGCCGACTTCGCGAGCACCCCCCAGTGCCGTACGCCCCGCGCCTCGAACCCGCGCGACTCCCGGGCGATCCGCATGCGCCGCATCTCGTCCGTGATGACGTCGCCGTAGCGGATCATGAAGGACGCGATCTGCACGAGCAGCGGGGGCAGCCGCAGCCGCTGGAGGCCGAGCAGCAGTTCCCGCAGCTCCGTGGTGGACGCCAGCAGGACGGAGGCGGCGACGCCCAGGGTGCCCTTCGCGAGGACGTTCCAGGCGCCCCACAGGCCGTTGACGCTGAGCGACAGGCCGAGGACGTCGACCCGCTCGCCCTCCGCCACGAACGGCATCAGCACCGCGAACGCGACGAACGGCACCTCGATCAGCAGCCGTTTGAGCAGGAAACCGGCGGGCACGCGCGCGTGGTGCGCGACGAAGGCCAGCAGGACGGCGTACAGGCCGAACGCCCACATCGCCTCGCGCGGGGTCGACACGACGACCACCACGAAGGCGAGGACGGCGGCGAGCTTGGTGTGCGGCGGCAGGCCGTGCACGGGCGAGTGCCCGTGCCGGTAGAGCCGGTGCGCGTGTCCTGCGCCCATGACGTCAGGCGTTCTCTACGGCCGTCGGTGACACGTCGTCACCCGTCCGGCGCCTGCGGACCGCCCAGAACACCGCGCTGCCCGCGACGACGGTCGTGCCGACGCCGATCACCCCCGCGAGCCCGCCGGACAGCCGGGCGTTCGTCACGTCCTCGACGCCGTAGTCGGCGAGCGGGGAGTCGGAGGACGCGTGCTTCTCGGCCTTCGCGTCGATGCCCTTGTCGGCGGCGACCTTCTCCAGGCCGTCGGGGTTCGCGGAGGCGTAGAAGCTGACGAAGCCGGCCAGGACGAGGGAGGTGACCAGACCCGTCACCCACAGCGTGCGCCGCGAGGTGCGCGCCGCCACGGGCGCCGTGCGTGCCCCGGCCGGTGCCTCCTCGGCCGCCGGCGCGTCGACGAGTTCGCCGTGCACCCGCAGCTGGAGCTTCTGCCGCAGATCGCGCGCGCCGTGGACGAGATCCGGCCGTACGGCGACGACGGCGCCCACGGTCAGCGCGGTGATCACGGCCTCGCCGACGCCGATCAGCACATGCACGCCGATCATCGCGGTCGCCACCTTGCCGATCGACACATCGGTGGTGCCGCCGATCCAGTAGATGAGCGTGAAGGCCACGGCGGCGGCGGGCACGGACAGCACGGCGGCGACGAAGGACGCGGCCGTGATGGACCGGCGGCCGCGCGGCAGCACCTTCACCAGGCCGCGGAAGACGGCGTACGACACGACGGTCGTCACGATCGCCATGTCGGTGATGTTCACGCCGAGCGCGGTCAGGCCGCCGTCGGCGAAGAGGATGCCCTGCATCAGCAGGACCACGGACACGCACAGGACCCCTGTGTAGGGGCCCACGAGTATCGCGGCGAGCGCGCCGCCGAGCAGATGGCCGCTGGTCCCCGCCGCGACGGGGAAGTTCAGCATCTGCACGGCGAAGATGAACGCCGCCACCAGGCCGGCCAGCGGCGCGGTGCGGTCGTCGAGCTCGCGGCGCGCGCCGCGCAGGCTCACGGCGATGGCGCCGGCTGCGACGACCGCGGTCACGGCGGAGGTCGGGGCGTTGATGAATCCGTCGGGTACGTGCACCCGACGATGATAGTGGCTTAATGCGAACGGTTCGCAAGAGCGAGAAGGTTGTCTCTTCGGGCCCGCGGCGGGTCCGTGCCGGTGGCGGGTACCGGACCCCGTGTATCGCACATGTGAGATACGCCTGCGCGGAGGAGCGCAATCCGCAAAATATGCGACATTGGAAGGGGAGCGGACGCACAGCTTCCGCACAGGTCACGCTGCGTGAGAGGGTCGGCCGATGTCCGTAGTCGAACAGTACGCGCGAGCCCGCATCGTCACCGACGCCGACCAGGCCGAGGAAGAACGCAGGGCCGTACCCGTAGTCCTGCGGTACGACCCCGAGGACCCCCGAGCGGTTCGTATCGGACTGCCCGACCGGCGCGAGTGGACGTTCTCCCGCGCCCTGCTCGAACAGGGGCTGCGCGCCCCGACCGGTACCGGTGAGGTACGGGTATGGCCGTGCGGGCGCGTCCAGACCGTTGTCGAGTTCCACTCGCCGCACGGCGTCTCGGTCGTCCAGTTCGAGTCGAAGACGCTGCTGAGATTCCTGCGCCGCACCTATATGGCGACGGCGCAGCAGCCCGTCACGCACTAGCCGGGGATCGATCGTTCCGGCGGGCGTTCCGGCCGGGGATCGTCCGGCGGGCGTTCCGGCGGGCGTTCCGGCGGGTGTTCCGGCGGGTCTTCCGGCCGGGGTGTCAGCCGCCCATGCCCAGCAGTGACGCCACGATCGGTCCGGCCGTGTCGCCGCCGTGCCCGCCCGCCTGTACGACGCCCGCGGCCGCCAGGTCGCCCCGGTAGGCGGTGAACCAGCCGTTGGGCTTGTCCTGGTTGTCGACCTCGGCCGAGCCCGTCTTGGCGCCGTAGTCGGGGCCCAGACCGGACATCGCCTCGGCGGCCGTGCCGGCCGCGGCGGTGTAGTTCATCAGCTCCCGCAGCTGCGACACCGTGGACGACGACATCGTGCGCGAGGCCGTCGCCAGCGTGCGGTCGTCCACGGACGGGGCGACCAGATACGGCTGGTGGAAGGCGCCCGCCTTCACGGTGGAGGCGACCGACGCCATGTTCAGCGGGTTCATCCGCACCCCGCCCTGACCGATCAGCGACGCCGCCATCTGGGCCGCCGACTGCACCGGCACCGAGCCGTCGAAGGACGGGACGCCGATCGCCCAGTCGTTCATCGACAGACCGAAGACCTGCTGAGCCTGCTTGGTCAGGCTGTCGTTGTCCAGCTCGGGCGCCTGGCTGATGAAGGCGGTGTTGCAGGAGCGCGCGAAACTCGCCTTGAAGGTGCCGCCGGTGATCTGGAAGTCGTCGTCGTTGTGGAACTTCCAGCCGCCGTAGGTGAACGTCTTCGGGCAGGGGTGCGCCTTGTCCGCCGACGCCAGGTCCTTCTCGATGAGCAGCGACGAGGTGATGACCTTCATCGTGGAGCCGGGCGCGAGCGAGCCGTTGAACGCGGTGTTGAAGCCGTGGCTCGCGTTGGCCACCGCGAGGATCTCGCCCGTGGAAGGGCGCATCACGACGACCGACGAGCGCGCGGTCTTCGCCACCTGCTGCTCGGCGGCCGCCTGGAGGGTGGGGCTCAGCGTGGTCTTCACGGTGCCCGGAGTGCCCTTGCTGAGTTCCAGCAGCGTCTTGTCGGAGGCCTTCTTCGCCTTCGACGCCTTGCCGCGGACGACCTGGAGCTCGACGCCCGCCTTGCCGCCCGCCTTCTTGCCGTACTTCTCCCGCAGCCCGTCCAGGACCGGCTCCAGGGAGGGGTACTCGGCGGCGGTGAGCTCGCCGCCCGCGCTGTCGACGGCCTTGACCGGCGGGGTGCCGGACTCGCCGGTGACGAGCGTGTCGCCGTCCTGGAGGTCCGGGTGGACGACGGACGCGTGCCAGTCGACCTGCGCCTTGCCGTTCTTCGGGTTGCGGACGACGGTGAGCGTGCTGCTGTACGTGAGCGGCTTGCTGACGCTCTTGTACTTCACCGTGCCCTTCACGGAGAACGGGACCTTGGCGCCGGTGGCCTTGCCGGCGGTGAGTTTGACGCCCGTGACGTGCGCGTCCTTGGTGTAGCCGGTCAGGAGGGCGGTGGCGGCCGCGGAGTCGTCCGTGGCGGCGGCCGCCCCGGACACCTTGCCCTGCTGCCAGGCCGTCAGGAACCGTGTGGCCGTGGTCTTCGCCTCGGCCGCCGACGGCGCGTCGGCCCTGACCCGCGGCACCTGCTTGCCGTTGGCCGCCGCGGCGGACCCCTCGTCGGCCGCCGCTCCGCCGCCGTACAGCGCGTAGCCGGCGATGCCCGCCCCGCCGACCACGACGGCGATCATGCCGCCGGCGACGGCGGGCCGCCGCTTCTTGCTCCGCTCTTCGACGCGCCTTCTCTTGCCCACTGCCAGATCCTCCGGATCCCCAGGGGCTTCCCCCCAGCCCCGCTGCCCTCGTTGCCCTCACTGACCCCAACGACGGCTACCACCCTAGAGTCCCGTCCTGTGAGGGTGACGTCACGTGTGACGTCAGCCACCGTGACGTGAGCCACCGTGCCGTCGGTCACCGTGACGTGAGCCACCGTGCCGTCGTCTCCGTCGTCTCCGTCCCGCCGGTTCAGCCCGCCCGCAGTACGTCCACGACGATAGGGCCGGACGCGTCGACGCCGTGACCGCCGTCCTGGGTCATCGCGGCGGCCGCGACATCACCCCGGTACCCCGTGAACCAGCTGTCCGACTTGTTCTGCCCGTCGACCTCGGCGGAGCCGGTCTTCGCGCCGATCCGGCCGCTCAGTCCGGCCATCACCTCGGCCGCGGTGCCGCTGGTCGCGGTGCGGTTCATCATGGAGCGCAGTTGCTGCACGGTGCTCGACGACAGGCCACGCGCGTGTGCCGGTTCACGGCCGTCGAGACTGAGCGGCACGATCACCGGCTGCCGGAAGGCGCCCGTCATCGCGGTCGCCGTGACCGACGCCATGTTGAGCGGGTTCATCTGGACCTGGCCCTGGCCGATCAGCCCGGCCGCGGTGTCCGGGCCGCCGGCGGCCGGGACGGAGCCGTCGAAGGACGGGATGCCGGTCTGCCAGTCGAGGCCGATCCCGAAGCGGTCCCGGGCCTCGTTCGTCAGCGAGTCGACCTTCACCTCGTCCGCGAACTTCACGAACGCCGTGTTGCAGGAGCGGGCGAAGCTCTCGGCGAGGGTCGCCTTCTCGTTCGGCTTCATGCCGGTGATGTTCTGGAAGGTCTGGCTCTCGGAGACGGCCGAGGGCGGACAGGGCGCGGGCCCGTTCGCGGTGGTGAGGCCGTTGTCGATGAGGGTGGCCGCGCTGACGATCTTCATGGTGGAGCCTGGGGCGACCTCCCCCAGGAACGCGGCGTTCCAGCCGTCGGTGCGGTTGTTGGCGACCGCCAGCACCTCACCGGTGCTCGGTTTCACGGCCACCACCGACGACTGGTTGTACTTCTGCACCGCCTTCTCCGCGGCCGCCTGCACGTCCGCGCTGAGGGTGGTGGGCACCTTGCCCGCCTTGCCCTCGGCGAGGGTCAGCAGCGGGGTGTCGGCGGTGTCCTGGGTGGCGTGTCTGATCGCCAGCTCGACGCCCGCCGTCCCGCCCGCCTTGCTCCCGTACTTGGCGCGCAGCTGGTCCAGGATCGGCCCCAGGGAGGGGTACTTCTCCTTGGTGAGCACCTTGCCGTCACGGTCCACGGCCTCGATCGACGGCGCCGCCGACGAGCCCGTGACCAGGGTGTCGTCCATGGACTTCAGCTCGGGGTGGACCACCGACGGCGCCCAGTCCACCAGCGCCTTGCCGGTGGTGACGCCCCGTACGATGGTCAGCTCGCTCTTGTAGCCGAGCGGCTTGGACTTCCCTCCGTACGACACCGTCGCCCTGACCGAGAAGGGCACGCTGTCGCCCACCGCGGCACCCGGTGTGATCTTCACTTCGGTGATGTGCGCCGACTGGCCGTAGGAGGTCAGCAGGGGCTCGGCCTTCGCCGCGTTGTTGGTGAGACCGGCGGCCGCCACGGCCTGCCCCTTCTCCCAGGCCGCGAAGAACTTGGCGCTCGTGTCCTTCACCTCGGACCCGCTGGGCGGCCCGGTCTTCACGACCGCCGGCTCACTGCCCCCCGACCCGTCGCCGCCGCCCCCGCTCAGCGCGTTCACGATGTTGAAGGCCCCGTAACCGGCCCCGCCCACCATCACCGCGAAGACCGAGCCGACTACGGCTGCCTTGGCCCCCTTGCGCATGTTCGCCCTCCCCGTCGTCCCCGTCACTGTCCCCGCGAGGCTTTCTGAACGCGTTCAGAAAAATCCCCTCAGCCTCACAGTAAGCGGAAAGGGTGGTACGTGGGGCGCGAGTTGCCGCAATCGTTAGACCCACGTATCCAGCCACATACGTGAACGCCGGTCGCCGACCGGGATGGCCTGTCTGTCGGTGTGACGCCGCAGGAGTCCCGCATGTCGGCCGATGAAGGTCGATCGGGCGTGCCGTCCGCCTTCGGCCAGGGCTGTGTATGCAGCCTTGGCGCCGCTGTGCAGCGCGCCTCTGTGTGCGGATGGGCACGCGGCCGGAGGCGGAGTGGGCCCGGGCGCGGCCGCGGTGCGGTCTTGCACGGTGCGGAGTGTTGTGGGTGGGATGGGCAGGAACAGCATGCTGAGTGGGCGATATCCGGCGAGGGGGACTGGTGCGAGATTCGCTACCGGGGGACGGCACGCGTAATCAGGTGTCGGGCGTGGGTGCGGGTGCTGTACAAGGGCGGGACTTCCAAGGCAACACGATCCATCTGCATTCCGGCGGGGTGCAGATGTCGAGGCCTCGTCAGTTGCCGCGTGACGTTTCCTGCTTCACGGGGCGGCGCCGTGATGTGGCGGCCCTCGACTCGCTGCTCGACGAGTCGACATCGCGGTCCGTCACCATGATTGTCTCCGCTATCGCGGGGGCGGCGGGCGTCGGGAAGACGGCGCTCGCCGTCCACTGGGCGCATCGGGTGAGGGATCGGTTCCCTGATGGGGATCTGTACGTGAACCTTCAGGGATATGGCCCGAGCAGGCCGCTTCGGCCCGGGGACGTGCTCGATGGATTTCTGACCGCCATGGGTACGGCGCCCGAACGTATCCCGCGGGAGGTCGAGTCGCGGGCGGCCATGTTCCGCACGCTGGTGGACGGGCGGCGGATGCTGATCGTTCTCGACAACGCCAACAGCGCCGAGCAGGTGCGACCCATGCTGCCCGGTTCACGGGGGCCGCTGGTCCTGATCACAAGCCGTAGTCGGCTGGCTGGACTCGTCGCCCGTGACGATGCGTTCCGAGTCGACCTGGATCTGCTGGCCCCGGATGAGGCGAGCATGCTGCTGGGCAAGATCGTCGGCCCGGACCGCGTTGCCGCCGAGTCGGAAGCGGCCACGCGCATCGCCCAATTCTGTGCGCACCTTCCACTGGCGCTGCGGATCACGGCCGAGTATCTGGCGGCACATCCGCGCAGGCCGCTTGCCGAACTCGCGCAGACTCTCGCCGGTGAAGACAACCGGCTGGACGTCATGGCTACCGGCGACGACGAGGTGACCGCGGTGCGCAACGTGTTCTCTTGGTCGTATCGCGCCCTTCGCCCTGAACTTGCCCGTACCTTCAGACTCTTGGGTCTGCATGCCGGTCCTGACATGTCCATCGACGCCATTGCGGCGCTGAGCGGTACGGGAACGGTCGCCACGCGCAGGCTTGTCGACGGAGTGGCGGCCGTGCACCTCATCGAAGAACCCGTCGACGGCCGCTATCGATTCCACGACCTGCTGCGGGTCTACGCCGGTGAGCGCGCCATCGCGGACGAGTCGGAGGTGGCCCGTAAGGAGGCCGTGGAGCGAGTACTCCTGTGGTATTTGCACGCCACCTCGGCGGCCAGGACCGTGCTCACGGTCGGCCGACCCGGGACCCCGTTCATGTTGCCCTCCGCATTCGGCCTCCCACCTGCTTCCGCTCCCGTGTTCACCGGTCACAAGGAGGCGTTGGCGTGGTGTGATGCCGAACTGGCCAACGTGGAGGCGGCGATAGGGCAAGCCGCAGAGCAAGGTCGCGACGACGTGGCTTGTTGGCTGCCTGTGGTACTTCAACCGTATTTCCAGCGCCGAAACCTCTTCCGTGCTTGGGTCGCCACGCATACGGCCGGTCTTGCCGCCGCCCGGTCGGTGAACGACTCTCAGGCGGAGGCCGAACTGAACCGGGGCATCGGCGGCGCCTACTACTACCAGGGCCGTTTCGAGGAATCGTATGAGCATCAGCGCCGCGCCCTCGACGGCTATCGGTCGCTGGGCCAGGAAGGGGAGATCGTATTGGTCAATCTGGGGAGCGTCTGCGCCGCTCTGGAACGGTACGACGAGTCCCTCGCCCACCTCCGAGAGGCGTTGGGCGTATCCCGGCGGATCGGTCACCGCAATGCGGAGGCATTCGCTCTCCAGAGCATGGGATCGACCTACCAGCGGCTGAACAGGTTCGAGGAGTCGGTGCCTTACTGCAGAGACGCCGCCG
The DNA here is from genome assembly GCF_040295245.1 of Streptomyces sp. NPDC002884. Lineage (NCBI taxonomy): Bacteria > Bacillati > Actinomycetota > Actinomycetes > Kitasatosporales > Streptomycetaceae > Streptomyces > Streptomyces sp. NPDC002884. The sequence continues at coordinate 39,266 of NZ_JBEOVB010000035.1, forward strand.
AAGTGTTCCGCGAGACGGGTGACCGTTTCGGTTTCGGTATTGCTCTCGCCCGGCTGGCCTATGCCCTTTTGCGGCAGCGTAAATTACCGGAGGCGATCCACTGCCTGCGGCAGGCGCTCGGCAATTCCCGTGACATCGGGGACCACCCTGGCGAGGCGTGGATCCTTGAGACCCTGGGGGCCGCCACGTACGAGGTCGGCCAGAAGGATTCGGCACTGGAGAACTGGCGGAACGCGCTCCGTCTCTACGAAGGGCTGCTGGACAACGACGGCGCGGCCCGCGTCCGTATGCAGGTCTCCCGTCCCGTGGTCCCGCTGACCACTCCGCTTCCCCGCCTATGAGGCGCCCGGTGGCTCGGGCGGGACAACAGGAAGGTACGCAGGGGCGGATCCAGTGACGAACGAGTTCCTGGAGAAGTTCCTGCCCTGCAGCACCGGCCCGTGAAAAGTGCCTCCGCTGATGGCGTTGTGCGTGCCACCGGCACCCGTATCAACGAGCTTCGCCTGCTCATGCCATCGCTGTAGCGCCAGGTGGAAGTCTGCGTCCACGGCCGCCCGTACCGCCAGCACGGTACTGAGCGCCTGAGCCTGGGTCGGATCGCCCGGCGTTCGAACCAGTCGCGCCAGTTCGGCTTCACCCGAACTCACTGTCGGAGCACCAGGGTCCTCGGCTCCTCGGAAGGGACGCCGCACCAGTGAACCGAGGCCGGCCCACACTTGCCGACCTATTTCCCCGCCGGCGCCACCCGCCAACGCCGCAAGCAACCCCACCGACACCGGATCCACGCTGCACCGCCTCTCACATCTGGCATTCACCACAAGTGGACCACCCCAGGGAAGAGGGCATGGCCCGGTTCGGTCATCTGCCGGCCGAAGAGGGCTCCGAAAGTCCCTGGGGCGGCCCGGAGAGGTCGTCGACGGCCAACGATGCCCACGACGACTGAATGTTCGTCGTGGGCATCGTGACGGGTCGGCGGGGCTAGACCCAGGTGTCGAGCCACATTCGTGATCGCCAGTCGTCGATGGGGATCGCCTGGCCGGTGTACAGGGGCCAGAAGTAGATGAAGTTCCAGGCGATGAGGAGGACGAGGACGCCTGCGCCGGTGGCGCCCGCCACGCGGCGGGTGTCGCTGGAGCCCGGTGGGCCGACGAGCGCGCCGATCATCATCGCCAGCGCCAGGCACAGGAAGGGCAGGAAGACGACGGCGTAGAAGAGGAAGATCGTGCGTTCCTGGTACATGAACCACGGGAGGTAGCCGGCCGCGATGCCGCAGACGATCGCGCCCGCCCGCCAGTCGCGGCGGAAGAGCCAGCGCCACAGGACGTAGGCGAGCGCGAAGCAGGCCGCCCACCACAGCAGCGGGGTGCCGATCGCGAGGACCTCGCGGGCGCACTTCTCGCCGGCGTCGGTCGGGCAGCCGTCCTTGCCGGGGGCGGGGGACTCGTAGAAGTACGAGACCGGGCGGCCGAGGACGAGCCAGCTCCACGGGTTCGACTGGTACGTGTGCGGCGAGGTGAGGTGGGTGTGGAACTCGTAGACCTCGTGCTCGTAGTGCCACAGGCTGCGCCACCAGTCGGGGAACAGCCAGGTCCAGTTGCCGCCCTTGCCGTCGGTGGCCGCCCAGTTGCGGTAGTAGCCGCCCTTGCCGTCGGTGGCGGACAGGATCCAGCCGGTCCAGGACACCAGGTAGGTGGCCAGCGCGACCGGGACCGTGGCCAGGAACGCGAAGCCCGTGTCGCGCTTCAGCACCGCCAGGTACGGGCGGCGGGCGCCCGCCACCTTGCGCGAGCCGACGTCCCACAACACCGCCATCAGGCAGAACGCGACCAGGATGTAGAGGCCGTTCCACTTCGTGCCGATGGCCAGGCCCAGCATCAGGCCCGCACCCCAGCGCCAGGGGCGCAGGCCCAGGCGGGTGGTCTCGGCGATGTGCGGGTCGGGGCGGTAGCGGCCGTCCACGTCGGGTGGGAGCGCGGCGGCGAGTTTCTCGCGTGCCTTGTCCCGGTCGACCACCAGGCAGCCGAAAGCCGCCAGTACGAAGAACATCAGCACGCCGTCGAGCAGCGAGGTGCGGCTCATCACGAAGGCGAGCCCGTCGACCGCCATCAGGGCGCCCGCCAGACAGCCCAGGAAGGTGGAGCGGAAGATCCGGCGGCCGATCCGGCACAGCAGCAGGACGCTGAGCGTGCCGAGCACCGCCGTCATGAACCGCCAGCCGAACGGGTCGAACCCGAAGAGCAGTTCGCCCAGCCCGATCACGTACTTGCCGACCGGCGGATGCACGACGTAGGCCGCGTCCGTCGGGATCGTGACGTGCCCGCCCGAGGAGAGGATGACGTCGTTGGCGTTCTTGTCCCAGTTCACCTCGAACCCGCGGTGGACGACCGCCCACGCGTCCTTGGCGTAGTACGTCTCGTCGAATATCACCGCCTTGGGGCTGCCCAGGTGCCAGAAGCGGAGCACGCCCGCCAGCAGCGTGACCAGCAGCGGACCGCCCCAGGACGACCAGCGCCCGATCCGGTCCGCCCACACGGGCGGAAGGCCCAGCGCCTGCCACAACCGGGGGCTGGGCTGCGCGAACGGAGGCACCAGCCGCTCCCGGACGTCGGCGGACGGCTCCGCTGTGTATCCGAAACGGCGCAGCCGTTGCTGCCACGACGGCCGCTGGTCGGGCGGCGTCCGGCCCTGCCGGTAGTCCGTGGAGTCCATGGAGGACGCGGTACTGGTCACCGCGCCATCGTAGGGAACAGGTCTGTGCGAGTCCCGTGCATGGGCCCTAACCGGCCTGGTCGATCGAGCGGGGTCCGGCCCTGCGAGGATGGAAACGTGACAGCTACGCCCGGAATCCTCGTTCTTGCCGGTACTCCCATCGGTGACGTGTCCGACGCCCCGCCCCGGCTCGCCGAGGAGCTGGCCGGTGCCGACGTGATCGCCGCCGAGGACACGCGCCGGCTGCGGCGGCTGACCCAGGCGCTCGGGGTGACGCCCAAGGGGCGTGTCGTGTCCTACTTCGAGGGCAACGAGTCCGCCCGTACCCCCGAGCTGGTCGTGGAGCTGGTGGGCGGCGCGCGGGTGCTGCTCGTCACGGACGCCGGGATGCCGTCGGTCTCCGACCCCGGGTACCGGCTGGTCGCCGCGGCCGTGGAGCAGGACATCCGGGTCACCGCGGTCCCCGGCCCGTCCGCGGTGCTCACCGCGCTGGCCCTGTCCGGGCTGCCCGTCGACCGGTTCTGCTTCGAGGGGTTCCTGCCGAGGAAGGCGGGGGAGCGGCTGTCCCGGCTGCGGGAGGTCGCGCAGGAGCGCCGGACCCTCGTGTACTTCGAGGCCCCGCACCGGCTCGACGACACCCTGGCCGCGATGGCCGAGGTGTTCGGCACGGACCGGCGGGCCGCCGTGTGCCGGGAGCTGACGAAGACGTACGAAGAGGTGAAGCGCGGTCCGCTCGGCGAGCTGGCGGAGTGGGCGGCCGAGGGCGTGCGGGGCGAGATCACCGTCGTCGTCACCGGGGCGGCCGAGCGCGGTCCCGAGGAGTTCGACGCGGCGGAGCTGGTGCGGCGGGTGCGGGTGCGCGAGGAGGCGGGCGAGCGCCGCAAGGAGGCCATCGTGGCGGTGGCGGCGGAGGTCGGGCTGCCGAAGCGGGAGGTGTTCGACGCGGTGGTGGCGGCGAAGAACGCCGGGGAGCTGCGACCGCCGTCGGCGGAAAGCCCGTGACGGTGGGCTGTGACGGTGGGCCGTGACGGTGTGACGGTTGTTGCCCGGGCGGGGTGAAGGGGCTCACACCCCCTCTGAGCAGGGCGCATGCCGTCTGAGCGTGCGCCCCATGTGCGGGCAAAGGGCGCCGGGCGTTGTGGCAAGGGACGCCCAAATCGGCTTCAACAGTGCACAGGTCGAGTGCATTCGCTCCGGGCGAGGCGTCCACTGGATGACGGGACTCGAACCGTCCCACCGGCGGACCACAGGAGCGGTCATGAGTGAGATCACAGGGCAGACCGGCCTCCGCGGCGGCGCGAGCGCCGTCGTCAACGAGTCGTACTCCTTCGCCTGCATGCGCTGCGGGCACGGCTGGGAGCAGGCCTTCGAGATAGAGCACCACACCGACGCCGACGGTCACGAGTTCGTCCTCTACGTGGCGAACGGGCGCGTCGTGCCGTCGCCGCTGAGCCGCCCCGCGTGCCAGAACTGCGACGGGCACGTCGTGCGCATCATGCGGGCGGGGCAGGTCTCGTCGGTGCTCAGTGCGGCCCGTCCGCAGAAGGCGTCCCCGGCGGGTCCGGTCCAGGCGCCGGTCGCGGCGGCCGAGGAGCCGTCCGACGCCCACTCCGACGCCCACTCCGGCCCGCACTCCAAGGTGCCGCAGCAGCACCACTGGCACCTGTCCGACCTTCTGCACCCGTTCCGCAGGGCGAGCTAGCCGGCCGGAGGGAGGGCGTGCCCCTTCCGTAGGATCGGGGCATGCCTTCGAACGCCGACAAGAACGCCGACAAGAGCGCCGCGCCGCCGCTTCCGGCCCCCCTCGGGGTGCCGGTCGCCGACTCCCACACCCACCTCGACATGCAGTCGGGCACGGTGGAGGAGGCCCTCGCGAAAGCCGCGTCGGTCGGTGTGACGACGGTCGTCCAGGTCGGCTGCGACGTACGGGGCTCCCGGTGGGCGGCCGAGACGGCGGCGGCGCACGACAGTGTCCACGCCGCGGTCGCCCTGCACCCGAACGAGGCGCCGCGCATCGTGCACGGGGACCCCGAGGGAGGCTGGTCCCGCCAGGGCGCGCGGACGCCGGGCGGCGCGCAGGCGCTCGACGAGGCGCTCGCCGAGATCGACCGCCTGGCCGCGCTCGAGCACGTCAAGGGCGTCGGCGAGACGGGACTCGACTACTTCCGCACCGGCCCCGAGGGCAAGGAAGCCCAGGAGAGGTCCTTCCGCGCCCATGTCGAGATGGCCAAGCGGCACGGCAAGGCGCTGGTCATCCACGACCGCGACGCCCACGCCGACGTCCTGCGGGTCCTGAAGGAGGAGGGCGCTCCCGAGCGCACCGTCTTCCACTGCTACTCCGGCGACGCCGAGATGGCCGAGATCTGCGCCCGCGCCGGATACTTCATGTCCTTCGCCGGCAACGTCACCTTCAAGAACGCCCAGAGCCTCCGGGACGCCGTCGCCGTGGCCCCGCTGGAGCTGCTCCTGGTGGAGACCGACGCCCCCTTCCTGACCCCGGCGCCCTACCGCGGACGGCCCAACGCCCCGTATCTGATCCCGGTCACGGTGCGCGCCATGGCGGCCGTACGGGACATCGACGAGGACACCCTGGCCACCGCTCTCGCCGCGAACACCGCACGCGCGTTCGGCTACTGAGCGGCGCCCGACACCCGTCGAACACAACTCTCGGTAGCCGTGCCACTTTGGAGAGTGACCGTCGCTCCGCTAGGTTCTGGGGGCCCGATCCGGACCCCTCCCCTGGAGTGTCGGCGTGAGCAACTCGCAGTACTTCGAGTACGAGCCGTACGGCGGTGGCGGGTCGTACGCCGACCTGCACAACGCCGAGACGATCGCGTACGGGGTGTACGCGGCGCCCGGGACGTACGACGACACGTACCGGCCCGCGTACGAGGCCTACGAGGCGCCGCCCCGGCCCCCGGATACCCTCCAGCTCCCCGAACCGATCCAGTTCGCCGAGCCGGACCGGCTCGCCGGGACCACTCCGTACGCCGAGACCGTGCAGCTCGCGGGGGCCGGACCGTACGCCGAGACGGTGCAGCTCACCGGGCCGGTGCTTCCCCGGCAGGCGCCGCTGCCGCGGCAGGACGCGGGGCCGGATGTGGGGCGGGCGGCGCGTCGGCGCAGGACGCGCTCCGCCGAGCGCCCGGAGTCCACGATCCGCCGGCTGGTCCCGCAGGCACTCGTCGTCGCCTTCCTGGCCGGCGGCACCACTGCCTTCGTCGCCGAGGACAAGGCGGTCGAGCTGACCGTCGACGGCAAGCCGCGCACGCTGCACACCTTCGCCGACGACGTGACCGAACTCCTCGCGGAGGAAGGCGTACGGGTGGGCGCGCACGACGTGGTGGCGCCCGCCCCCGGCACCGCCCTCGCCAGCGGCGACGAGATCGCGGTGCAGTACGGGCGGCCCGTCCGGCTCACCCTGGACGGCCACCGGCACGAGGTGTGGACGACGGCGCACACCGTGGAGGAGGCGCTCCAGCAGCTCGGGGTGCGCGCGGAGGGCGCCTACATGTCCGTACCGCGCTCCCGGCCGATCGGACGTGCGGGGCTCGCGCTGGACGTACGCACCGAGCGTTCGGTCACGGTCATGGCCGACGGCCGGGCCCGCACCGTCCGCACCAACGCGGCGACCGTGGGCGAGGCGGTGGCCGCGGCCGGCATCACCCTGCGCGGCCAGGACACCACGTCCGTCGCGTCCGGCAGCTTCCCGCGCGACGGGCAGACGGTCACCGTGCTGCGGATCACCGGCACCAAGGAGGTGCGGGAGGAGGCGATCCCGTACGACGTGCGCCGTACCGACGACTCCTCGCTGTTCAAGGGCACGGAGGTGGTGGAGCGGGCCGGACGGCCCGGCCTGCGGCGGATCACGTACTCCCTGCGCACCGTCAACGGCGTCCGGCAGACACCGCGGCGGATCCGCGACGAGATCGTGCGCGAACCGCGCGATCAGGTGGTGAAGGTCGGGACGAAGCCGCTGCCGGCGTCCGTGCGCGGCGCCGACGGCCTGGACTGGCAGGGCCTCGCGGTCTGCGAGTCCGGCGGCCGGCCGAACGCCGTCGACCCCTCGGGCACGTACGGCGGGCTGTACCAGTTCGACACCCGCACCTGGCAGAGCCTCGGCGGCAGCGGACGGCCCCAGGACGCCCCGGCGGCGGAACAGACGCTCCGCGCGAAGAAGCTGTACGTGCGACGCGGGGCGAGTCCCTGGCCGCACTGCGGGACGCGGCTGCACGGGTGAGAGGTGCGGCGGCGGACGGTGTCCGTGCGCCCCCGTACCCTTGTCCCGTGAGCACCAGCCCCGCCCCCGACGCCCTTCTGGGCCCCGCCGACATCCGTGAGCTGGCGGCGGTCCTCGGCGTGCGGCCCACCAAACAGCGCGGTCAGAACTTCGTGATCGACGCGAACACGGTCCGCCGTATCGTCCGCACCGCGGAGGTCCGGCCCGACGACGTGGTCGTCGAGGTCGGCCCCGGGCTCGGCTCCCTCACCCTGGCGCTGCTGGAGACCGCCGACCGGGTCACGGCCGTCGAGATCGACGACGTCCTGGCCGGCGCGCTGCCCGCGACGATCGCCGCGCGCATGCCGGAGCGCGCGGAGCGCTTCGCGCTGGTGCACTCCGACGCGATGCGGGTGACCGAACTGCCCGGCCCCGCCCCGACCGCGCTGGTCGCGAACCTGCCGTACAACGTGGCCGTGCCCGTGCTGCTGCACATGCTGGAGACCTTCCCGAGCATCGAGCGCACCCTCGTCATGGTCCAGTCGGAGGTCGCCGACCGGCTCGCCGCCGGGCCCGGCTCGAAGGTGTACGGCGTGCCGTCCGTCAAGGCCAACTGGTACGCCGAGGTCAAGCGGGCCGGCGCCATCGGGCGCAAGGTCTTCTGGCCCGCGCCGAACGTGGACAGCGGGCTGGTGTCGCTGGTGCGGCGGACCGAGCCGATCAGGACCACGGCGTCGCGGCGCGAGGTCTTCGCCGTCGTCGACGCGGCGTTCGCCCAGCGGCGCAAGACTTTGCGGGCCGCGCTCGCCGGCTGGGCGGGCTCCGCGGCGCGGGCGGAGGAGGCACTCGTGGCGGCCGGCGTCTCGCCGCAGGCGCGCGGCGAGGCCCTCACGGTCGAGGAGTTCGCCCGTATCGCCGAGGCCGCGCCGGACCGGGAGACGTCCGCCGGATCCCCGGCCTCCCTCCCCTCCCGGGCCTCCCTCGCGTCCCCGAAGCGGAAGGACTCCGAGTGAGCGTCACCGTGCGGGTGCCCGCCAAGGTCAACGTGCAGCTCGCGGTGGGCGCCGCCCGCGCGGACGGCTTCCACGACCTGGCGAACGTCTTCCTCGCGGTCGGCCTCTACGACGAGGTCACGGTGACCCCGGCCGACGCGCTCCGCGTCACCTGCGAGGGCCCGGACGCCGGCCAGGTCCCCCTGGACCGTACGAACCTGGCGGCGCGGGCCGCGATCGCGCTGGCCGAGCGGTACGGCCGTACGCCCGACGTGCATCTCCACATCGCCAAGGACATCCCCGTCGCCGGGGGCATGGCGGGCGGCAGCGCGGACGGCGCGGGCGCGCTGCTGGCCTGCGACGCACTGTGGGGCACCGGCGCCACCCGTGACGAACTCCTGGAGATCTGCGCCGAGTTGGGCAGTGATGTGCCGTTCAGCCTGGTCGGCGGGACGGCTCTCGGCACCGGGCGCGGCGAGAAGCTGACGCCCCTGGAGGTCGGCGGCACGTTCCACTGGGTGTTCGCGATGGCCGGGCGGGGGCTGTCGACCCCGTCGGTGTTCCGGGAGTTCGACCGGCTGGCCGAGGGCCGTGACATCCCCGAGCCGGTGCCCTCCCGGCACCTCCTCGACGCCCTGGCCGGGGGTGACCCCGACGCCCTCGCGGCCACCGTCTCCAACGACCTCCAGCCGGCCGCGCTGTCGCTCTTCCCCGAACTCGCCGGCACCCTCGCCGCGGGCCGCACGGCCGGCGCCCTCGCCACGCTCGTTTCCGGCTCGGGCCCGACCACGGCGTTCCTCGTGCGGGACGCCGGGTCGGCCGAGAAGGTGGCGGACGCGCTGCGGGCGTCGGGGACCTGCCGGGCGGTGCGGGCGGCGGCGGGGCCGGTACCCGGCGCGACGGTCCTCTGAGGCCGTAGCCCCGCGGCTCGCAGAGCGTCGATCGAGGTCAGGCCGATCAGCCCGGTGCGCGGCGGGAGACCGGGCAGCGTGCACAGGTCGTCCACGGTGCAGCCGTCCTGCGCCGGCACCGGCCACCGGACGCGGTGCCCTGCGGACCCGGCGGTCATGGTTCCTCCCATGGACGGGATCCCGCTGCCCGTCCGCCACGGCGGCGGCCCGGTCCCAATCGCGTCATCACGAAGAGTGACCGCCCCCTCGCGCCCGGCCCCTCACCCGCCAGGCCGTAGGCTAGAAGGCTGACCGACCCCGATGCGCAGGAGAGTAATGGCCGTCAATCTGGTCAATGTCGAGAACGTCAGCAAGGTGTACGGGACCCGTGCGCTGCTCGACGGCATCTCGCTCGGCGTGTCCGAAGGGGACCGGATCGGCGTCGTCGGCCGCAACGGCGACGGGAAGACCACGCTGATCCGCATGCTCGCCAAGCTGGAGGAGGCGGACTCCGGCCGGGTCACGCACTCCGGCGGGGTACGCCTGGGCGTGCTCACCCAGCACGACTCGCTCGACTCGGCCGCGACCGTACGGCACGAGGTCATCCGGGACATGGCCGACCACGAGTGGGCCGGCAACGCCAAGGTCCGGGACGTGCTCACCGGGCTCTTCGGCGGGCTCGACCTGCCCGGTTTCCCGCAGGGACTGGACACCGTCATCGGTCCGCTCTCGGGCGGTGAGCGTCGCCGGATCGCGCTCGCCAAGCTGCTGATCGAGGAGCAGGACCTGATCGTCCTGGACGAGCCGACCAACCACCTCGACGTCGAGGGCATCTCCTGGCTGGCCCGGCATCTGCGCGAGCGCCGCTCCGCGCTCGTCTGCGTCACCCACGACCGCTGGTTCCTCGACCAGGTCTGCACGCGCATGTGGGACGTGCAGCGCGGCGACGTGCACGAGTACGAGGGCGGCTACTCCGACTACGTCTTCGCGCGCGCCGAGCGGGAGCGCATCGCCGCGACCGAGGAGGTCAAGCGGCAGAACCTGGTCCGCAAGGAGCTCGCCTGGCTGCGCCGCGGCGCGCCCGCGCGGACGTCCAAGCCGCGGTTCCGCGTCGAGGCCGCCAACGAGCTCATCAAGGACGTGCCGCCGCCCCGCGACAGCAGCGAGCTGATGAAGTTCGCGTCCTCGCGCCTCGGCAGGACGGTCTTCGACCTGGAGGACATCACCGTCCAGGCCGGTCCCAAGGTGCTGCTCAAGCACATCACCTGGCACCTCGGCCCCGGTGACCGCATCGGCCTGGTCGGCGTCAACGGCGCCGGCAAGACCTCCCTGCTGCGGGCCCTGGCCGAGGCCGCCCGCAGCGAGGGCGAGGTGCAGCCCGCGGCCGGCCGGGTCGTCGTCGGCAAGACCGTCAAGCTCGCCTACCTCTCCCAGGAGGTCGCCGAGCTCGATCCCGGTCTGCGGGTCCTGGAGGCCGTCCAGCAGGTGCGTGAGCGCGTCGACCTGGGCAAGGGGCGCGAGCTGACCGCCGGGCAGCTCTGCGAGACGTTCGGCTTCAACAAGGACAAGCAGTGGACGCCGGTCGGTGACCTGTCGGGCGGTGAGCGCCGCCGCCTGCAGATCCTGCGCCTGCTCATGGACGAACCGAACGTCCTCTTCCTCGACGAGCCCACCAACGACCTCGACATCGAGACCCTCACCCAGCTCGAGGACCTCCTCGACGGCTGGCCCGGCTCGATGATCGTCATCTCCCACGACCGTTTCTTCGTCGAGCGGACCACGGACCGGGTCTTCGCGCTCCTCGGTGACGCCGCCCTGCGGATGCTCCCGCGCGGCATCGACGAGTACATCGAGCGCCGGCAGCGCATGGAGGAGACCGCGGCGGCCTCGGCTCCGGCGGCCGTCGCGAAGCCCGTGGCCGAGAAGAGCGCGGCCGACCAGCGCGCCGCCAAGAAGGAACTCCAGAAGATCGAGCGGCAGTTGGACAAGGTCTCCGAGAAGGAGTCCAAGCTGCACGCCCAGATCGCCGACAACGCCACCGACTTCGAGAAGGTCGCGAAACTCGACGCCGGGCTGAGGGAGTTGGTGGGCGAGCGCGAGGAACTGGAGCTGCGGTGGCTGGAACTCGCCGAGGACGCGTGAAGGGTGCGTGAAGGCGCATAACGACGGCATCACGGGCCGGTCCTCCCTTGGGAACAGGGGTGGATCGGCCCCGGGAGCCGTCCGTCACGGGTGATAGAAAGAGCCGTCTGAGAACTTTCTGAAGACGGCTCCGGGCGGGTCACTGACCTGGGGGCGTGGCTAAAAACCAGTGACATAGGGGGAACACGCTGATGGCTCAGCCGCCCAATCAGCCGCCGCAGCAGGGTGGTTTCGGAGCACCGCAGGACCAGCCGCAACAGCCACAGGCACCGCAGGCGCCACAGCCGCCACAGGGGGGTTTCGGCGTGCCCCACATACCGCCGCAGCCGCCCCAGGGCCCGCCCGCCCAGCCGCCGCAGCCGGGTTACGGCTATCCGCAGCAACAGCCGCCGCAGCCCGGCCCGTACGGTCAGCCGCCGCAGCCCGGTCCCTACGGCCAGCCGCCGCAGCCGGGCCCGTACGGCCAGCCCGGCCCCTACGCCCAGCCGGGGCCGTACGGCCAGCCGGGCGGACCCTACGGTCAGCAGCCCGGGTACGGCTATCCGCAGCCGCCCCAGTTCCCCGGCGCGCCCGGCGCGCCCGGCACCCCGCCCGGTGGGCGCAACCCCTTCAAGGGGCGGCCCGTGCTGGTGGTCGGGGCCGCGGTGGCGGCGCTGCTGGTGATCGGCGGGACGGTGTTCGCGGTCACGAAGGGCGACGACGAGGGCGGCAAGAAGCCGGTCGCCGGACCGAGCGACGACGGCAAGGCCACGTCGAGCGGCGCACCGGCGAACCCCGGGGACGGCAGCGGCGACGGCGGTGCGGACACCGAGGACTTCAACGCGGACCGCAAGGCCGGCGAGGCGAAGGTGCTCTGGTACAAGGAGGCGCCCGACGCGCCCGCCTCCGGCGCCGACGCCCCCGGCATGTGGATCACCTCCAAGACGGCCGTGAAGGCGGCGTACAAGGAGGTCGTCGCGTACAACGTCGGCGACGGCAAGCCCACCTGGGACACCATCGCCCTGCCGCAGAAGATCTGCGCGGTCACCCCGCAGAAGACGGCGGACGACAAGGTCGTCGTGGCGTACATGAGCGGCACCAGCGACCGCGCCAAGTGCAACCAGCTCCAGCAGATCGACCTCGGCACCGGCGCCAAGGGCTGGAAGGGCGTGGTCGCGGACGGCGCGCTGTTCGACAGCGCCATCAGCATCGAGCTGTCGCTGACCGGCAACACCCTGATGGTGGGCCGCTCGCAGTCCGGCACGGCGTACGACGTCCGCACCGGCAAGAAGCTGTACGACAAGCAGAAGTACGGCGACGCCTGCTTCCCGACGGCGTTCGCGGGCGGGACCCGGCTGATCGCGGTGGCGTCCTGCGACGCGACCGAGGCCGATGAGCACGACGAGATCCAGGAGCTGGACCCGGCGACCGGCAAGGCCAAGTGGACCCAGAAGTTCGACAAGGGCTGGTCGGTCGCGAAGACGTACTCCGTCGACCCGCTGGTGGTCTACAGCACCAACGAGGACAAGAACACCTGGAACATCGCGACGTTCAAGCCGGACGGCTCCTACCGCTCGCAGGTCGGCTTCGACGAGGACTTCGCGCCCGAGTGCGACTCCGGCTTCCTCCAGCGCAACCTCACGGGCTGCACGGGCACGGCCTCCGACGCGAACACGCTCTACCTGCCGACCGAGTCGAGCAGCGGTCCCAACGAGATCGTGGCGATCGACCTCTCCACCGGCAAGGAGAAGTGGCGGGTGAAGTCCCCGACCGAGGAGACGATGCTGCCGGTGAAGGTCGAGGGCGGCAATCTCGTCGCGTACGTCGAGCCGTCGTACGACGCGGCCGGCCGGGTGGTGGGCATCCCGACGGCCGGGTCCGCGCACACGCCGACGACGCTGATGCAGCTTCCCGAGAGCACGGCCGAGATCGAGGACGGCTTCTACTCGCGCGACCTCGCCTGGGTCGACGGGCGCCTCTACCTCTCCTCCACCCGGCTGACGGGCAGCGACGAGACGAAGGAGAAGCTGATGCTCGCCTACGGCAAGTGAGGCGACCCACCGCCTTCCCCGCCCCGTCGACGTCCCCGCCCCGTCCGCCCGAGCTTTCCGAGCGTTCTCCCGAGGTATCCACACCATGACCCAGCCGCCGCCCCCACCGCCGAACCAGCCCCCGCAGCAGCCGCAGCAGGGCGGTTTCGGCCCGCCCCAGCCGCCGCAGGACACCCCGCCGCAGGACACGCCGCCTCAGGACGCCGTGCCCAAGGACGCGGCACCTCAGGACGCCGCGCCGCAGCCGCCCGCCCCCAGCCTGGCCAAGGCCCCGCAGCCGGGTTACGGCTACCCGCAGGCACCCCCGCCGGGCCAGCCGGGCCAGCCGGGCCAGGTGCCTCAGGCGCCCCCGGCCCCGGCGGCTCAGCCCGCGCAGGCTCCGCAGTCTCCGCAGACCCCTCCGCCCCCGGCCCCGTCCGGGCCCCCGCAGCAGCCCCAGCCGGGGTACGGCTACCCGCAGGCGCCGGGCGGGCCGACGCCTCCGGCCGCCGCTCCGGGTTACGGCTATCCGGCCCAGCCGGGCGCGCCCGCGCCGTCCGTGCCGTCCGTGCCGTCCGCGTATGGTCAGCCGCAGCAACCGGGCCCCTACGGCGGGCAGCCGACGCCCCCGTACGGCCAGGGCCAGCAGCCGACGCCCCCGTACGGCCAGCAGCCCGGTTACGGCTACCCGGGTCAGCCGGGTCAGCCGGGGTATCCGACCGCTCCGGCGGGTTACGGCTACCCGGGGCAGCCGACCATGCCCATGCACCCGCAGGCCGGCGGCCCCGGGCAGGGACCGGGCGGCGCCGGCAAGAAGTTCAACGCGCAGGTGGCGATCATCATCGGGGCGGTCGTCGCGATCGCGCTGATCGTCGGCGGTGGCGTCTGGTACTCGAAGTCGAGCGACAGCGGCAAGAAGACGGAGGCGGACACCGCGGGCCCGACCGGCGGCGGGGGTGACACCGGCGGCACCGGCGGCACGGGAGGCACCGGCGGCACGTCCTCCGGCGGCACGGAGAAGGTGCCGGCCGACCCTGCCTCGAACGTCCTCTTCAAGGTCCCGATGCCCGTGGTCAAGAAGGACGACAGCGTCGGCGTCAAGGGCTCCTGGCTGACCGACAAGGCGTACGTGAAGACGGGCGTCAACGAGGTCGCCGGCTACGACCTGGACAAGGGCACCAAGCTCTGGTCGGTCCCGCTGCCCGGCCCGGTGTGCGAGGCCAGCAGGTTCGCCACCGACGACCACCGCACGGCGGTCACCTTCCAGGCGAGCGCCACCGATACGGCCGCCTGCGACCAGGTCGCGGCGATAGACCTCACCGCGGGCAAGCAGTTGTGGAAGAAGACCGTCAACTCCGGTGACTACCCGATCAGTTTCAACAACGTCACGGTCAGCGCGAACACGGTCGCCCTCGGCAGCACCAACGGCGGCGCCGCCTTCGACATCGACTCCGGCAAGGTGCTGTGGTCGCCGAAGCCGGCCGACACCTGCTACGACGCCGGCTACGGCGGCGGCCCGAAGCTCGTGGCGGTCCGCAAGTGCGGCGCCTACGACAACCCCGAGCTGCACATCCAGACCATCGACCCGGTGTCCGGCAAGGTGATCTCCGAGTACAAGCTGGCCACGGGCATCGAGTACGCGTCCGTCGTGTCCAGCGACCCGCTGGTGGTGGCCGCCGACGTCGGTGACAGCGCCGGTGACGGCAGCGGCATCTCGGACTTCTTCTCCATCGACAACAAGACCGGCAAGCTGCGCACCCGTATCTCCGTCCCGGGCGACCAGTACGCGGCCGACTGCGAGGGCATCACCAGGATCGAGGCCTGCACGGGCCTGGCCGTCGGCAACGACCGGATCTACGTCCCGACCGAGGAGCACGACGGCACCGGCGACTACAGCCGGACCAACGAGGTCATCGCCTTCGACCTGACCACCGGCAAGCAGACCGGCCAGCGCGCGGACGCCGGCGACGGCTACACGATCTACCCGCTGCGCATGGACGGCAGCAACCTGATCGCCTACAAGCGGCCGCCGTACGACAAGGGCGGCCAGGTCGTCAGCATCGCCGGAGGCTCCTTCAAGGAGACCAAGCTGCTGGAGAACCCGTCCACGGAGGCGGTGCACGACCTGGAGACCAGCATGTCCCCGGAGTACTCCGAGGTCCTCTTCTCCCAGGGACGCCTGTTCATGTCGGAGGTGTACGCCGACGACGGTTCGCTCTCGAGCGGTGATCCGCAGTACCTCGCCGTCGCGTACGGCACGGGCAGCTGATCGTCCTTCTCGCCGTGACGGCCCCGTCCCTGCTCAGGGGCGGGGCCGTTCACTTATCGCTCATGACCCTCGAATGTGAGGAATTTCGGCGATCCGGGGCACTTCTCACCGGTAGGGGGAGCGCAACGTCGAACAAGCGTGTAGCTTCCGGGGGCATGAAGAACGGGGTGCCGGGGGGCACCCTTTGTTGGTCCGCGAGGGTCCGTGTGAGTCCGTGTGGGCATCCATGGGGGGACTGGGGGGTTGCTCGTTGGGAGTGCGGCTGATGGTGGTCGACGACCACCGACTGCTCGCCGAGGCACTGGCCTCGGCGCTCAAACTGCGGGGGCACCGGGTGCTCGCCGCGGCGGCACCGGCCGCGGGCGCGGCGGAGCTGGTGATCACCCGCGCCCCGGAGGTGTGTCTGCTGGGTACGGCGGTCCCGGCCGAGCCGGGCATCTTCGACCCGGTGGTCCGCATAAAGCGGGAGCGGCCACAGGTGGCGGTCCTGGTGCTCGGCCCGGTGCCGAGCCCCCGTGGCATCGCGGCGGCCTTCGCCGCAGGCGCCTCCGGTTACGTACGCCACGACGAGCGCATAGAGGGCGTCGAGCGGGCCATCATGAAGGCGCGGGCGGGTGAGGCGGCCGTGGCTCCGACGCTGCTGCAGGGCGCGTTCAGCGAACTCCTGAACCCGGCGGCCCAGCCGGACGACGAGGGCCAGCGGCTGCTCCAGATGCTGACGCCCCGCGAGGTGGAGGTCCTGGTCCGGGTCGCCGACGGCGAGGACACCCGCCTGATCGCCGCCGGCATGGGCATCGCCCCGTCCACGGCCCGGACGCATGTCCAGCGGGTCCTGATGAAACTGGGCGTCGGCTCCCGCCTGGAGGCGGCGGCCCTGGCAGCCCGCACGGGCCTGCTGGACCGCGCGGGGCCGCTGCCGCACATGTCCCGGGGGCCGGAAACGGGTACGGGGCCGGAGTTCTGACGAACTCCGGCCCCGTACCGGGGAGTCGCGGGCGGGTCAGCCGAAGCGCAGCTTCGTCGTCGCCCACGCGCTGTCCGCGCTGATCACCGCCGTGCCCGTGCCGATCACGGCGGCGCCGCCCTTGTAGAAGTAGATGCTTCCGGCGCTGGACAGGGCCCAGAGGTCGGGGACGCCGTCGTTGTCGACGTCCGGGGTGCCGTAGAAGTGGCTCGTGGGCACCGTGGTGGTCGACCATCCCTCGGCGTAGACCTCGTCGGCGCCCGTCCTGGAGGCCGCCGCCGTCGACAGGGAGGCGATGGTGGAGCCGCCGGCGCTGTCCTTGACGCCGAACCGCAGGTAGAGACGGCTGGAGGAGCCGGAGCGCCACAGCAGGTCGGGGGCGCCGTCGGCGTCGTGGTCGCCGACCGAGACGAGGTCGCGCTCCAGCCACGCGGTGGAGGCGATCTTGGTGACCGTCAGGAACGTGGCGCCCGTGTAGCCCTCGAAGGCCCACATCTCACCGCCGGTGGCGGTGGCGAACAGGTCGACGCGGCCGTCCGCGTCGTAGTCGCCCACGATGATCTGGTCGAAGGTCGCCGGGTCCGGGGAGCCCGAGGGCAGCCGGACGGTCATGCGCGCGGAGACGTCGACGCTGCCGTAGCCGTCGCCGGGGTACACGTACAGCCTGCCGTCGGGCATCCGGGCGAAGACGTCGCCGATGCCGTCGGCGCCGAGCGCGTCGCCGCCGTGGGCGATCAGCGCCGCCGTGCCGTCGGCGCCCACCCAGTAGGCCGGCGCGTGGTCCACGCCGTCCTCGTCCGGGTCGGAGAGCAGGCCGACGCCGTCGTCATGGGCGGCCTCCATGCCGACGTGCAGGTCACCTGCGGTCGACGAGGGGTACATCCACAGGTTGCCGCCCGAACTGATCGCGAACAGGTCGGGGGTGCCGTCCCCCGTGGTGTCGCCCGCCTCGTCGGCGGTGTCGCGCGGGGTGACGTAGAACAGGTACTTCGTGCCGATCGAGACATTGCCCGCGCTGTCCACGGCCCGCGCGTACAGCACGTTGGGGCCGGCCAGCGGCGGCGGCAGCGACACGGTCGTCGAGGCGCCCGCGGTGACGGTCTTGCTGCTCGCGTAGGTCGTGGTGTTGAACGACCACTGGAACTTGGTGACGTCGGTGTCCTCGTCCGGCGCGAAGGTGAAGTTGCCGGACGTGCCGAACTTCACCGTCGACCAGACCGAGCCGTCCTCGTCGGCCGCCGGGAAGGCGGTGGAGGTGATCAGCGGTTCGTTGGGCACGCTGCTGTCGTAGACGAACCGGCACACGTACGGGTCGGAGGTCGGCGCGTACGGTGAGGCGGCCCCGCTGGAGTCGATCGCGCGCACCCGCCACGAGTACTGGTAGCCGTTGGTGAACGACGATTTGGCGACCGTGGCCGACGCCTTGCCGGCGCTGGTGACCGTGACGTTCTTGTCGAGGATCTTGCTGTCGCCGTAGCCGGTCCGCCACAGCTCGAAGTCCAGGTACTTCAGGTCCTGGCGGGTGGAGGTGTCGTCCGCGTCGGAGGAGGCGGCCGACAGCACGAGGTCGCGCTTGCCGATGTGGAGGTAGGGGGTCGTGCGGTCGCAGGTGCCGCCCGGGGACTGGACGACCGAACTCGGCGTCTTCGGCTTGCGGTTGTAGACGAGGGTGAGCTTGGGGGCGCTGTCGCCCTCCGCGCGGAACTTCTTCCAGGCGTATGCCGAGTCCTCGGTGCTGGCCCGCAGTCCGATGGTCATCGAGGACCAGCCGCCGTCCGCGGCGTCCTGCGCGACCGGCTTCGCGTCGTAGCTGACGTAGGAGTCCGGGCAGGAGGAGTTGTAGCCGTAGGCGAAGGACTTGGTGCCGATCTCCGACTTCCAGTCCGGCTGGTTGTTCCAGGTGGTCTTGGAGGAGATGCCGGAGGTCAGCCAGACCTGGGTCTCGCGCGCGGAGCACGACCAGGAGTAGGTCTCGCGCAGCCGTATGGAGGCCGACGAGATGCTGGCGCCCTTGATGTCGGTGGACCAGCCGAGCTTGAAGAAGGAGCGGGACAAACCCCAGGTGGTGGACTCGAAGCCGACCCGGGCCTCGGTGGTGCCGCTGTTGTAGTTGGCGCCGTCGTAGAAGCTGGAGGTCGGGTACTTCTTGTAGGCCGTGGTCCAGTTCTTCGTCTTGCCGTAGATCGTGGGGTCGACGAAGACCGGGTAGACGGTGTCCGCGTCGGCCAGCAGGTCGGCGTCCGGCACGATCGACAGGGCGGTGGAGGCGGCGCCCGGGGCGCTCAACTCGGTTCCGGCGACGGCCATATGGGTGCCCGGGTCGGGCCCGGCGAGGCCCGGCAGGGCGAACACCTGGGCGTCGGTGAGGGCGGTGGAGGGCGCCTGGCGGAAGGCGGCCGGGTCGGCGGTGGTCGCGTCGGCGTCCCCGGTGTCGCCGGTGCCGCCGGTGCCGCCGGTGCCGCCGGTGTCGCCGTCCTCGGACTCGCCGTCCTCGGTGGCGGTCGCCGTCGGCGCGTCGGTGTCCTGCCCGTCCTCGGGCGCGGCGCTCTCCTCGCCGACCGGCGCGCCGGGCTCCTCGGAGTAGGACGGGGCCGGCTCGGCGGTCTCCTCGGCCGGCTCGGGGTCGGCGCCCTCGGTGACCGCGTACGTGCCGGCGGAGTCCCACAGGTAGGGAGTGGGGGAGACGGCGATCTCCTGGC
The DNA here is from genome assembly GCF_040295245.1 of Streptomyces sp. NPDC002884. NCBI lineage: Bacteria > Bacillati > Actinomycetota > Actinomycetes > Kitasatosporales > Streptomycetaceae > Streptomyces > Streptomyces sp. NPDC002884. The sequence goes on from NZ_JBEOVB010000035.1 coordinate 58,159, forward strand.
CGTCGCGGTCCGTGCCGGTGACGATCTTCGTGACGGGGTCGAGGCGGAAGGTCAGGCCGGGGGAGGAGAGCCCGTAGGACAGCCGGGTGAGGGCGGGGTCGGCCGCGGCCTCGGCGCTGTGCACGACGAGGACGTGGCTGAAGCCGCCGGCCTGGGCCGTCAGCATCAGGTCGACGCCGTCGAGGACCTCGCGGTACAGCGCGCTCGACCCGCTGATCGTGGGCTCGGGCAGGGTGCCGGGCCAGCTCAGGGTGATCTCGTGGCCGCCGCTGGTGAGGGTGGCGAGCTTGGAGAATCCCTCGGTGGCGTCGGCGACCCGCACGGCGTCACCGCCGCGCGCGACGGTGTAGACGGCGGCCCGCACGGACGTGGACACGGGGCCCGTGCCCGTGCCCGAAGCGCCTCGTCCGCCCGTGCGACTCCCGCCGCTCCCGCCGTCGTTGCCGTGTCCGGCGGCCTTGGCACCCTTGGCGTTCCTGCCGTCTCCGGCGGTCCCGCCGCCGGTCCCGGTCCCGCCGCCCGCCGAGAACACCACCGGATCGACGGTCGCCCTGGCGGCCCAGCCCCGCGCGGTCCGGGCCAGGCTCGTGTCGATGGGCTTCCAGACCCCGTCCACCCGGGCCCGCACCGGCGCCCCGTGGGCGACCAGCTCGAAGCTGCCGTCGGGGCGCGCGTAGGTCGTGGACGTCTCGTCCCGCATCGCGGTGACCTCGACGCGCTTGCCCGCGGCGACGGCCTGCCGCTGCGCGGTGTCCTGGTCCAGCGGACGGACGGCGGCCTTCTTCGTCCCGGAAGGGGCGTCGGCGGTGCCGGGATCGTCGAACAGCGGCACGGCCAGCAGCCCGACGCCGATCGCGCCGGCGACCGCTGCGGCTACCCCTGCCCGGCCGCGCCCGGACGCGGGCAGGCCGAAGCGACGACGTTCCATGGGCTTGCGCCCCCTCCCCCTGAAATCCCGGGAATACCCGGGATTCTGTGAATGAGCTATGCCGCACCCGGGTGTCTGCTTTTCGCATTCCGCGCCCGGAAAGCGCGCACCAGAGCATCGCCGATGCCGAGGAGATTGCGCCACACCGCTCGGTCGCCTTTACCGTTCCGTGACCTTGGGGGCGGAGCGGGACCGTCCCCTCGTACGTCTAACCAGTGGGGCTGAGCAGTGAGTTCGCTTCCCGGGCGTCTTGCGCCAAACGATCACAATTTACCCACGCGTGACAGTGCATTGACCGGTATTTGACCTGGTCTTTCAGCGATTGAACCCTGCACATATCTTTTTCAGTGGACTGTGGAATTTCGTCCGGTGAGCTAAATCACGCGCCTTCTCGGACCTGTTGACTTTCCATGAACATTTGCCAGAGCATTCGTGCTCATCAATGGCCGGAACTGTGGGCGCGGGGGCTGTCGCTGTGTGGGGATCGCTGTCATGGAGCGGCAGGGGGTGGCGTGTGAGCACGCGCGCCGAACGCCGCAGACGGGCGCGGATGCGCGCCGGTGTGATCGGAACGCTCGCCGTGGCGCTGGTGCTGGTCGTCTCGCCCGCCGCCGTGGCGCTGCCGCCGGGTGACGACCGCAGCGGGGTCGACCTGGTCGACCTGCCGGACGCCGAGCAGGCCGAGGGCGAGGCCGGCGGTCAGCTCGCCGAACTGACCACGGCCGAGGCCGAGCAGCCCATCGAGTACGACCCGAGCCAGGTCACCGCGCCGGCCGGCGGTACCGCGACGAAGGACCTCACGGGCCTCGCGCCCGGCGACCTGGTCCCGCTCGCCCAGGCCGACGGCACCGCGCTCCCCGTCGAGGTCGGCGCCCCCGAGGACGCCACCGCGACCGAGGCCACCGCCCTGGAGGGCGAGTGGCAGGTCACCCTCGCCGGCCAGGGCGAACTCGCCACCACCGCCATCGAGGGCGTGGCCCTCACGGTCACCCCGCCGGCCGAGGCGACCGGCGACGCCGTGATCGCCCTGGACTACACCGACTTCTCCGAGTTGTACGGCGCGAACTGGGCGGACCGGCTGTCCTTCGTGCAGTACCCGGCGTGCTTCCTGACCACCCCGGACACCGAGGGCTGCTCGGAGCCGACCCAGGTCTCCACCGACAACGTGGTCGCGCAGACCGGCACCGACGCCGACGGCGGCGCGGTGTTCGAGCGCCGCATCCTGGCGACCGTCGACACCGAGGTCCTCGCGGCGGGCGGCACCAGCGCCTCGACCGCGTCCACGGCCGCCGCCACCGGCGCGGGCACGGTCACCGACGGCGTGTACCGCGAGGCGAAGGCCGGCGACGGAACCCGGCTGGCGACCCTCGCCGCCGCGACCGCCGCCGGCTCCGGCTCCTCCGTCCTGCTCGCCACCGACTCCGGGTCCGGCTCCAAGGGCGACTTCGGCGCGACCCCGCTGGTCAGCGCCGGTTCCTGGTCGGCCGGCGGCAACGCGGGCGGCTTCACCTACTCGTACGCCCTGCAGACCCCGAGCGTCCCCGGCGGCCCCTCGCCGTCGGTGTCCTTCGGCTACAACTCGCAGGGCGTGGACGGCCGCACCTCGGCCTCCAACAACCAGCCCTCCTGGGTCGGCGACGGCTGGGAGTACAACGCGGGCTCCATCACCCGTACGTACACCTCCTGCCGCGACGACCAGAGCAACGGCAACAACACCAAGAAGACCAGCGACCTCTGCTTCGGCTCGTACAACGCCACGCTCACGCTCGGCGGGACGACGACCGAACTGGTCCTGCCCGACGGTGCGAGCAGCCCCTACGGCGACAAGTGGGTCACCGCGAACGACGACGGCTCGCGCGTCGAACTGCTGCGCGACACCGCCCTGGACAACGGCGACGCCGACGGCGAGTACTGGCGCGTCACCACCCGCGACGGCACCCAGTACTACTTCGGCAAGCACAAGCTGGCCGACGACTGGGCGAGCGGCGACCCGGTGACGAACTCGGTCCTCACCGCGCCCGTCGCAGGCAACCAGTCCGGCGAACCCTGCTACAAGTCGGGGGACTTCGCGGGCTCCTTCTGCGACCAGGCCTGGCGCTGGAACCTCGACTACGTCGTCGACACCAGCGGCAACGCGATGACGCTGTGGTGGGCCGAGGAGACCAACCACTACGCGCAGAACAACAAGTACAAGACGCCCGTCTCCTACGACCGCGGCGGCTGGCTCAAGCGCATCGAGTACGGCCTGACCACGGCCGATCCGTACGCGGCCCCGGTCTCCAAGGTCACCTTCGACGTCGACGAGCGCTGCTTCAAGGAGGGCGAACTCGCCTGTACGGCGGAGGGCGACGAGAACGACAACTTCGCCTCCGGCGACTTCGCGAAGAACCGCATCTGGTACGACACCCCGGCCGACCTGTACTGCGCCGCCGGCAAGGAGTGCTACGTCCCCGTCCCCACCTTCTGGTCGCGCAAGCGGCTGGCCCAGGTGACGACGTGGACGCAGCGCACCCAGGGCTCCACGGCCCTGTCGAAGGTGGACAGCTGGACGCTCCAGCAGTCGCTGCCCGCCGACCTCACCGACGAGGGCACCGCCCTGTGGCTGGAGTCGATCACCCGCACCGGCTACGACACCGAGGGCGAGTCGCTCACCCTCAACCCGGTGCAGTTCCTCGCCAACAGCCAGCCGATGCCCAACCGGGTCAAGGAGGGCACGAACGACCCGAACCCGGCCTTCGACCGGCTGCGGATCGCGCGCGTCGTCAGCGAGTACGGCGGCGAGACGGTCGTCACCTACAAGGCGCCGTCGGGCGCGTGCAGGACGGGCAGCGGCTTCCCCGCACCGGACGCCAACACCGGCCTGTGCTACCCGGTGTTCTGGAACGCCGACCCGGACGTCGAGACGACCGACTGGTTCAACAAGTACGTCGTCGAGTCGGTCCAGGAACTGCCGGCCCTCACCGGCGTCGAGGCGATCACGACCACCTACGACTATCTCGGTGACGCGGCCTGGGCCCTGAACCAGGCGGAGTTCTCCAAGAAGAAGACCCGCACCTGGGACCAGTGGCGCGGCTTCGCCCGCGTGCGCACCTACACGGGCGCCGACAGCGACGCCGCGTACGTGTCCACGAAGCGCGGCATGACGGAGACCCGCTACTTCCGGGGCATGGACGGCGACCCGCTCTCGGGCGGCGGCACCCGCTCGGTCACCGTCAAGGACTCCGAGGGCGTCACCGTCGCGACGGACGAGGAGCCGTTCGCCGGCCGCGTCGCGGAGTCCCTCACCTACACCTCGGCGGCCGCCGACACCTGGCTGACCAGGACCGTCGACAAGCCGAAGGCCGTGAAGCTGGCCTCCCGCAGCCGCTCCGGCGGCATCCCGGACCTCAAGGCCTGGCGGGTCCTCACCCCCGAGTCCCTCACCTACACCCGTTCCTCCGGCGCCGGAGACGACAAGCGCACCGTGCGCGTCCTGCGCACCGTCACCGACTACGAGGACACCTACGGCCTGCCGACACAGGTGGCCGAGTACAACGACTGGTCGGCGGAGTCCGCGGCCGACAACACGGACGACGACACCTGCACGGTGATGTCGTACGTCCACAACACCGCCAAGCACCTCATCGGCCTGGACCGGCAGACCCTCACCACCGCGGGCACCTGCGCGCAGGCGGCCACGGCGACGGCGGCCGACTGGATCGACGGCTCCCGGGTCGCCTACGACGGCCAGGCCTACGACGCCGCTCCCACCAGCGGCAACGCCACCACCACCTGGGCGATCACCGGCACCGGCGGCGGCTGGGTCAAGGACGGCGAGGTCAGCTACGACGACTACGGCCGTACGACCTCCACGAGGAACGCCCTGGCCATCGCGAACGGCGACACCGCGAAGGACGTCACGACCTACGTCCCGGACAAGGGCCAGGTCTACCGGATCACCACCACCAACGTGCTGAACCAGAGCGAGACCAGCACGCTGGAGCCCGGCCGCGGGGTGGCCCTGACCGACCAGGACGTCAACGGACGGGTCACCACCTACACGTACGACGCCCTCGGCCGCGCCACCCAGGTCTGGAACCCGTCCCGCGCCACCTCCAAGTCGCCGTCGGCGAAGATCAGTTACGACACGACGATCGGCCAGCCGGTCTCGATCACGACCGAGTCGCTCGTCGAACCCTTCGACGCCGGTGTGTACGAGAAGTCCACGGTGATCTACGACGGCCTCGGCCGTGAGCGCCAGAAGCAGGACCCGGCGGTCGGCGGTGGCCGTCTGATCACAGACGTCCTCTACGGCCCCAACGGCACCATCCGCCAGACCAACAACGCGTACTACGACAAGGACGGCCCCTCGACCGTCCTGTTCGATCTGGAGTCGGACTACCAGGTCCCCAACGCGACGCTGTACGCGTACGACGGCCTGGGCCGCACGCTCACCGAGACGCCGTACCTGAACGGCACCGAGGTCCCGGCGAAGGCGAGCCGCTACGAGTACGGCCTCGACAACTCCACGGTGATCAACCCGACGGGCGCGACCGCCCAGCGCACCTGGTCCGACGCGATGGGCCGCACGGTCCGCGTGGACACCTACACGGACGCGCTGCGCGCCGCCTACCGGTCGACGACGTACACGTACGACGAGCACGGCGACCGGGTGGAGGCCAAGGATTCGGAGGGCAACCTCTGGACCTGGAAGTTCGACGCCAGGGGCCGTGAGACGGAGTCGGCCGACCCGGACGCCGGCACCACCACGAGCACCTATGACGTCCTGAACCGTCCTGAGCTCGTCACCGACGAGAACGGCGCGGTGTGGACGGTCTACGACAAGCTGTCCCGCCCCGTCGAGCAGCACGAGAACTCCGCCACCGGCGCCCTGCTGACGAAGTCGACGTACGACACGTTGATCGGTGGCGTCGGGCTGCTCACCTCGCAGACCCGCTACACCGACCAACTCGCCTACACCACGGCGGTGTCGGGCTACACGGACGACTACCAGCCGGCCGGCCAGAAGATCAGCATCCCCGAATCGGTGGCGCTCTCCTACGGCCTCCAGAAGGAGTACGCGTACAGCTTCGAGTACTCCGAGTCGGGCCGTCTGGAGTCGGTCAACCTGCCGTCGGTGGGCACCCTGCCCGCCGAGAAGGTGGTCATCCGGTACAACGAGGACGGCCTGCCCGTCTCCACCTCCGGCCTGGCCTGGTACAACGCGCAGACCTCGTACTCCCCGTACGGCCAGGTCCTGCGCACGGCCAGCGGCGAGAACCCGAACCGCGTCTGGACGACGAACCTGTTCGACGAGGCGACGGGTGAACTGACCCAGAGCATCGTGGACCGCGAGTCGACCAGCGACACCACGGCCGTCACCGGTCACCGCGTCAACTCGCGTGCGTACGCCTACGACCCGGCAGGCAACGTCACCTCGATCGCCGACACCTCGAACTCGGTGACCGACCGCCAGTGCTTCACGTACGACGCGCTGGGCCAGATGAACGAGGCGTGGACGGCGCCCACGTCCTGCACGGCGACGGGCAAGACGGCGGCGGCCGCGAAGTACTCGGACGGCACGACCAACGTGACGGCTGCGAACAGCGGTTACTGGCAGTCGTACGAGTACGACGCGATGGGCAACCGGAAGAAGCTCGTCGAGCACGACCCGGGCCTGGACACCACCAAGGACGCGACGACCGACTACACGTACGGCAACGCGGACGGCACCCAGCCGCACACGCTGACCGGCATGTCCTCCAGCTACAAAGCGGACTCCGGCGCCCGCGTCACCAAGGCGACGACGCTGACGTACGACGATGCGGGCAACACCGAGACCCGTACGTACGACGGATCCGAGCAGGCCCTCGACTGGACCTGGGACGGCCAGGTCGAGAAGATCACCGGCTTCGGGGAGAACGGATCCGGCGCATGGCTGGGTCTCGCGAACAAGTGCATGGACCTGGCGGGCGGTCTGACCACGGCCGGAACGCCGCTCCAGCTCTACACGTGCAACGGCAGCAAGGCGCAGAAGCTCCGCATCGACGCGGCGTCCTCCGCGACCCCGTCGACGGGCGCGCTGAAGATCCTGGGCAAGTGCGTGGTGCCGAAGGACGGCGGCACGGCCAACGCCACACCGGTCGTCATCGCCGACTGCACCGGCGCCGCGGCCCAGCAGTGGACGGCGACGTCCACCGGCACCCTGAAGCACGTCTCGTCCGGCAGGTGCCTGGACGTCCCGGGCTCCAACTCGGCGGACAGCACGGACCTCCAGCTGAACACGTGCGGGACCGCCGCGAACCAGCAGTGGGTGCCGGACAAGGAGACGAAGTACGTCTACGGCGGTGACGGCTCGCGCCTGATGGCGATCTCCGCCACCGAGCGCACCCTGTACCTCGGCGAGTCGACGATCTCCGTCAACGCGGCCGGCGGTCCCGCCTACACCGAGCGCTACTACTCCCAGGCGGGCGCGCCGACCGTGATGCGCCACGCGCAGGGCACGGGTGCGGCGGAACTGTCCGTCCAGGTCACCGACCAGAACGGCACGGCCTACATCAATGTGGCGCTGACGTCGGGCAACAAGGTCAAGTTCTCGAAGACGGACCCCTTCGGCGTGGAACGGTCGGAGCCGGGAACCTGGCGCTCGCATCAGGGCTATGTCGGCGGTGACGAGGACTCGGGCAGCGGCCTCGTGCACCTGGGTGCGCGGGAGTACGACTCCACCACGGGTCGCTTCCTCTCCCCGGACCCGATGCTGGACCCGGCCGACCCGGTCCAGATGAACGGATACGTGTACTGCGAGAACAACCCGGTCACGTTCTCCGACCCGTCGGGTCTGGCGTCGGAGGGCGGCGGTTCGGAGTACGGCGGTCCGTCGGCCTCGGACGAGGCGTCCGCGAAGAAGACACTGGGCACCTCGGTGGCCGATGTGATCCTGTCCATCGGCTGGGCGGCTCTGAAGGAGTTCGTCGGCTGGAACAGCGTGGTGGGCTGCTTCTCGCGGGGCGACGTCTGGGCGTGCGGTGACCTCTTCCTCAACGCCATCCCCTGGACGAAGGCGTACAAGGCCTTCGGCATCGCCAAGGCCGCGTTCCGGATCGCGAAGGCGATCAACGCGCTGATGAAGGCCAAGCAGAAGGCCCGCAAGATCATCGAGCTGGCCCGCAAGGCCCGCGAACTGGCCCGCAAGGCGGCCGAGCTCAAGAAGAAGGCCGCCGCCCTGGCGGCGCAGCTGAAGAAGAAGGCCAAGGAAGCGGCCACCCGGCAGGCCAAGAAGGCCGCACAGAAGACGGGCAACGCGGTCCAGAAGGGCCAGAAGACGGCGGCCAGGGCCAAGGAGGCGGTGAAGACCACCTATCACAAGGCCAAGGCCAAGGTCACCGGCAAGAGCAGTTGCGAGGACAACAGCTTCACGCCCGGAACCAGGGTGCTGATGGCCGACGGGACCACCAAGCCGATCGAGCAGGTCGAGAACGGCGACAGGGTTCTGGCCACCGACCCGGAGACCGGCGAGACCGCGGTCGAGACGGTCACCGCCGAGATCGTGGGCGAGGGGGTCAAACACCTGGTCAAGGTGTCCGTCGCGGTCGCCGACGAAGGCGACGGCAGCCTGCGGACCGCCCAGGTGACGGCCACCGACGGGCATCCGTTCTGGGTCCCGGAACTGGGCACGTGGGTCGAGGCCAAGGGCCTGAAGGCCGGCGGGTGGCTGCGCACCGGCGCCGGCACCCACGTCCAGATCACGGCCGTCGAGCGCTGGACCGCTCAGCGGGCCACCGTCCACAACCTCACTGTCAGCGATCTCCACACGTACTACGTGGTGGCGGGCGACACCTCCCTCCTTGTCCACAACTGCTCGGTCGCGGGTGTTTCCGACAGCCTGCCGAAGCGGACCAAGAAGGACGACCCCACGGTGGGCCAGGTCATCAACCTGGATGCCTCGGGGAACGCCACGCGGGTCGGCGCACCGTTCAAGAGTGGTTTCACATCGGACCGGGACGCGATCAATGACTATCTCGTGGACTCGGCCGACATCGACAGCCCGCCGAACGACCTGTTCGAGGCGGCGAGCCACGTCGAGACGAAGCTCGCCTGGCGCATGCGGAATGCCGGGGTGACGTCGATGCACGTGGTCATCAACAAGGCCGAGGGGCCGTGCGCGGGCCCGTACTCCTGCTCGGGAGCGGTGCCGGCGATTCTTCCCGCCGGATCGACCTTGACGGTCTGGTTCAGAAACACCGCGGGTAGGCTCGAGTCCGTACCGCTTGTCGGGCGGGGGCCGAAACCTTGAACGTAGTGGAAGTGGATGCAGTGATCCTGAGCGTTTTCTTCAGGCGGGAATGGCTCTACGGAGAGACCGAGGCTGAAACATCCCGGATCATTGCCGAGGTGATGGAGGGTCTGGAAGGCGAGCGCGAGGGCGAGAGCGGCCATTTCCCCGGAGAGGACGCCTGGTTCTGCCTTGCGGACCGGCGGTGCAGCGACGGGGAGTCGGTGGCGAAGAGCAGTCTGCGCGTCGCGGCGAACCGGCGCACGGGATACGGGGCTCTCGTCTGGTTTGCCGACAAGCGATTTCCCCGGAGCGGAGGGATTTACGATTCCGTATGGGTTTCCGACAATCCCGAGCCGCCGGATTTCGATCCGTCGGTCGTGTCGGACCCCGGATATCCCTTGTTCCACGACCCGGCCAGCACTCTGCCGATTCCCGTCGTCCGCGAAGCGGTGGAGGAATTCTGCCGGGCGGGCACGGGAGAAAGGCCCGAGTCCATCGGATGGATTGCGGGCGAGATGAACGGACAAAGGTCAGACCGTTCTCCGATCGTGGATTTCGTGGAGGATCCGGTCCTTGACTGGGACAGTCTGCGGTAAGTGACCGAATGAGAGGGGTGGGCGTGCGTCGCCTGTGGGGAAGTGCGGTGCTGGCCCTGTGCGCGCTGCTGTCGGCGTGTGACGTGGCGAGCGGTGGCGGTGGCGGCAGTACCGACGGTCTGCTGAAGCCCACCGCCCAGCCGGGCGCCACGGCGCGGGCCGGCGGCCTGGGCGGCGCGGCGCTGGTGTCCCGGGACGCGAACGGCTTCACCGTGTCCACGCCGGACGACGCCCGCAAGGTGAAGGTCACGCAGGACGCCTGCGCCCCGCTGGCCCAGGCCCTGTCGGGCACGGCCGTCGGCAAGCCGGCCACCACGTTCGTACGGGAGGCATCCGGCGAGGGCGCGGTCGTGACGGTCGTCCTCGCCGAATACGCCGCCGACCAGGCCCGGTCGGCGATGGACGCGATCGCCACCGCCCTCGACGAGTGCGCGGCCGGCTTCACGGTCACCGTCGACGGCGACGAGCACAAGCTCGGCAAGGTCACCCCGGAACTCGCCCCCGAGGGCGTGGACCAGGCGATGGGCGTGGGCGCGACGGTGACCCGGTCCGGCAGGGCGGCCCCGGCCGAGGCCGTGATCCTCCGCTCCGGCAACGCGGTCGCCTACCTCAGCGGCACCCCGTCGATCCCGGCCACGGTCCTGGACGCCCAGTTGGTGAAGCTGCGAGGCTGACCGCATGAAGCTGCGAGCGACGGTCCGGCGGGGAGCGCGCCTCGGTGTGCTGATCGGTGCGTGGCCCGCGGGCATCGCAGGCGTCCTGTGCTTCGTGACGGCGCTCGTCTTCCGGGTCGGCGGTCACGACGGCACCGCGTGGACGCTGACGTCCGCGGGCGCGTTCGCCGTCCTGGGCAGCATGGCGGTGGGCATCACCCTGGGCACGGCCACCGGCCTCGCCCTGGCGCTCGCCCCCCGCGGCCTCCTCACCCGCCCCCCGCTGCGCGGCCTGCTGGCCGCACTCACCGCGGGGCTGCCGGTCGCGGCACTCTCCGTCGCCGCCCTGACCGGGGACGGCTACACCCTCGCGAGCTACCCGCCCTCGATCCACTTCCTCACCTGGTCGGCGACCCTGACGATCGCCCTGGTGGCGGCGGCCCGCAGCGGTGAGATCGCCGGGTACGGCACCGGACACTGACGGACGGCGATGAGTTTCGCCGCGATCCGCGGTCAGAGACCATGACCGCACCGGACCAGAGACCCCGAGGACCTCAGATGCGCACCCTGATCAGCACCGCATTCATCTCGCTCGACGGCGTCGTGGAGGCCCCGGGCGGCGAACCCGGTTACCGGAACGCCGGATGGACCTTCAAGGACATCGAGTTCCTCCCCGAGGCCTTCGAGCTCAAGGGCCGGGAGCAGACCGAAGCGACCGCGATGCTGCTGGGCCGGACCAGCTACGAGGCGTTCAGCCCCGTGTGGCCCGACATGGCGGACTTCGCCGACTACAAGGTGATGCCGAAGTACGTCGTCTCCACCACCCTCACCGAGGACGACCTGGTGTCGAACTGGGGCGGGACGACGATCCTGCGCTCGCTCGACGACGTCGCCGCGCTGAAGGAGACCGAGGGCGGCCCGATCATCGTCCACGGCAGCGCCTCCCTGAACCGGGCGCTCTCGGACGCGGGCCTGATCGACCGCTACCACCTGCTCGTCTTCCCGCTCCTGCTCGGCGCGGGCAAGCGGCTCTTCAGCGCCACGGACAAGGACACGCAGAAGCTGAAGCTCGTCGAGCACGAGGCGTACGCCAACGGCCTTCAGAAGAACGTGTTCGACGTCGTCCGCTGAGGTGTGAGGGCGGCGCGTATCCCTGCCAGGAGGCGGCGAGTTCGACACAGGTGTCTCCTTCGCCGCCGTCGGAGAACGTCGACTTCTGCCAGCGCAGGGTGTGGTTCATCAGGGCCTCACAGCTCCTTCGTCAGGCGGTGAATGAAGTCCCGCGACGCCACCGGGTCCAGCGACGCGTCCTCCACTCTACGAAGGAGTGTTCGGAGCCGTTCCAACTGCGGGTCCTCATCGATGAACACGACCCCGGTCGGGGCGTCCCGAAGACCTGTGTCCAGCCGGGGCAGCGGGCCGCCCGCGTACACCATCGAGGCTCCGGCACCGGCGAAGCCGTCCTGATCCGTGGGGATGACTCGCACGGACCTCTGGCACTGGCGGCCGCTGTCCCGGATGGGGGCGTCGCGGCAAGCTCGTGTGGTGCGAGCCGGCGGTGTCATAAGGCTCAGTCCGTGACGCAAAGCCGATAATCGCGACATACAGTGCGTAACCGTAACGTCTCGCTCTGTAGTGGGACACGCCATCCAGGCGGAAAAGGGTACGCAATGCGCAAGCTCCGCAACGCCGCTCTCGTGGCCGCCATGATCGGAAGCCTCGGCATGGCCGGCGCCGGATTCGCCTCCGCCGCCGTCCACGGCGCGGACGGGGACTCCCGGGAGTGTGCCAACCACGTGGAGAACATCTCGCTCGGTCTCATCAACATCCCGAACCTGAACCTCCCGCTGCTCGGCCTCTCGTCGAACCAGGACGCGACGCAGCAGATCTGCAACAACGGGGACGACGCCGTCAACGCGAACGTCGCCGACCACGGCTAGACGAACTGAGCCGGCTCCCGGATCCGACGCATCGGATCCGGGAGCCGGCTCGGCTTCATGATCTGGGCCTGGGCCTGGGCCTGGGTCAGGGTCAGGGTCTGGATCAGGGCTGTGCTCGGGTCCGCGCCCCGCCCCGCCCCGCCCCGGCGTTACTCGCCCCGCGGGGCCTCCGGGTGCTCCCCGCCCAGCGCCTCGGGCGGCAGTGTCGGGGTGACCGGCGCCACGGGCCGCAGCTTCAGCCAGGCCAGGAAGAAGATGCCCAGGGCCAGCATGGCCAGGCCGGTCCACAGGTTGATGTTGATCCCCTGGGCCTTGTCGATCTCCGCGTCGCTGGCCGTGATCCCGGCGATCGTGACGATCACGCCGTAGACGACGAACAGGCCGCCGATGATGCGGCGCAGGTCGAAGATGCGGGCCGCGGTCGCGGACTTCTCCTCGAGTTCCGTCACCTCCCGCTGGAGGTCGGCCTCGGAGTACCCCGCCCGCCGCAGCCGGTCGGCAGCCTCGGCGCGCTCAGACGGTTCGAATTGCTCGGACATGGTCTCTCCAGTCTCCCGCAGTAGTCGCGACCGGGCTCAGAACGAGAACGGGATGTAGCAGAGGGCGGCCAGGATCACCGCGCTCCAGCCCAGCAGCGCCGGGCGCCGGTACCACGCGTCGTCGCCCGCCGCGGGCGGCTCGGCCATGCCGGGGGAGACGGTGCCGTAGACCAGGCCCTGGAGCTCCTCGTCCGTCTTGGGGGCCGTGAACAGCGACACCGCCACCATGACGACCGCGCCCGCCACGAAGCCCGCGATCGCGGAGACGAAGTTGGCGCCCTGGTCGGTGGGGATGCCGATGATGTCCTGCTTGTAGAGGACGAAGTAGTTGACCATCGCGGCCGTCGTGCCCGCGAGCAGGCCCCAGAAGCCGGACTTCCTCGACGCCCGCTTCCAGAACATGCCGACGATGAAGACGACGAACATCGGCACGTTGAAGAAGCTGAACAGCGTCTGGAGGTAGCTCATGATGTTGGAGAAGGAGGAGGCGAGGAACGCCGTGCCCACCGACGCGGCCACGCCGATCGCCGTGATGAGGCGGCCGAACCGGACGTAGTACGTGTCCTCGCGCCCGCGCACCACGTACTTCGCCCAGATGTCGGTCGTGAACACCGTGTTGAACGACGAGACGTTCGCCGCCATGCCCGCCATGAACGCCGCCAGCAGGCCCGTCACCGCGATGCCCAGTACGCCGTTCGGCAGCAGTTCCTGCATGAGGTACGGGATCGCGTCGTTGTACTGGAGGTCGGAGTCGGCGGTGCCGATCTTCGGGACCAGCACCGCCGCCACCAGGCCCGGGATCATCACCAGGAAGACGATGAAGATCTTCGGGAAGGCGGCGATGAGCGGGGTGCGCTGGGCTGCCGACAGGTTCTTCGCCGACAGGGCGCGCTGCACCTCGGCGAAGTTCGTCGTCCAGTAGCCGAAGGACAGCACGAAGCCGAGGCCCAGCACGATGGTCAGCCAGTTCGCGCCGAGCGGGTTGTCGCTGCCGATGCCCGTGCCGCCCCACGCGGTGACGAAGTCGTCGCCGTGGGTCTCCGTCAGCGAGTCCGTCAGGCCGTCCCAGCCGCCCACCTTCTTCAGTCCGAGCACCGACAGCGGAATGAGCGCGGCCAGGATGACGAAGAACTGGAGGACCTCGTTGTAGATCGCCGAGGAGAGGCCGCCGAGCGTGATGTAGGCCAGCACGAAGGCGCCGGCGACCACGATCGCCACCCACTGCGGCCAGCCCAGCAGCGCCTCGACGACGATCGCGAGGGCGTACAGGTTCACGCCGGAGATCAGGATCGCCGCGAAGGCGAACAGGGCCGAGCTCAGCAGGTGGGCGCCCCGGTCGAAGCGCAGCAGCAGGAACTCGGGGACGGAGCGGACCTTGCTGCCGTAGTAGAACGGCATCATCACCAGGCCCAGGAAGACCATCGCCGGGATGGCGCCGATCCAGTACCAGTGGACGGTGTACGCGCCGTACTGCGCGCTGTTCGCGGCCATGCCCAGGATCTCGGTGGCGGCCAGGTTGGCCGAGACGAACGCGAGGCCCGTGATCCAGGCGGGCAGGGAGCGTCCGGAGAGGAAGAAGTCGAGGGTGGTCTTCACCGATCTGCGGGCGGCGAAGCCGATGCCCAGGACCACGACGAAGTAGATGCCGAGGATCGTGTAGTCGAGCCAGTTCGTCGGCAGCCGCAGCTCTGCCGCCAGCTGTACTGCCGTGTGGGGCGGGTCTGTGGGGGTTCGCATGCCCTGCTCACTTTGTTCGGTGTTCTTGTTTGGTTGTGGTGGTGACTCGCGTGGGGGTTTATGGTTTTATGTGTTTGGTTCTGTTGGAAGCTTCGCTAGGTGTACGGATCTAGGTCTGCGGGTCTAGAGGTACGGATGGAGAGTCGCGGTGAAGAAGACCTCGACCCGCTTGGCCGACGGTCGTGAGCTGATCTACTACGACCAGCGGGACGACTCGGTGCGCGACGCGGTGGACAGGCGTCCGCTGGACCCCACGGTCACCACTTCGGAGGTACGGCGGGACCCCCTGCTCGGCGATTCCATCGCCGTGGCCTCGCACCGGCAGGGGCGCATCTACCACCCGCCGGCCGACGAGTGCCCGCTCTGCCCCTCCCAGGGCGACCGGCTCAGCGAGATCCCGGACTCGTCGTACGACGCCGTCGTGTTCGAGAATCGTTTCCCCTCGCTGGCCGGCGACTCCGGGCGCTGCGAGGTGGTGTGCTTCACCTCCGACCACAACGCGTCCTTCGCCGACCTCACCGAGGAGCAGACGCGGCTGGTGCTCGACGCGTGGACGGACCGGACGTCCGAGCTGTCGCATCTGCCCTCCGTGGAACAGGTGTTCTGCTTCGAGAACCGCGGCGCCGAGATCGGCGTGACTCTGGGTCACCCGCACGGGCAGATCTACGCCTACCCGTTCACCACTCCGCGCACCGCCCTGATGCTGCGCTCGGTCGCGGCGCACAAGGAGGCGACCGGCGGGGAGAACCTCTTCGACGCCGTCCTGGAGCGTGAACTCGCCGACGGGCGGGTCGTCCTGGAGGGTGAACACTGGGTCGCGTTCGTGCCGTACGCGGCGCACTGGCCCTACGAGGTGCACCTCTACCCGAAGCGCCGGGTGCCGGACCTGCTCGCCCTCGACGAGGAGGCGCGCACAGAGTTCCCCCAGGTCTATCTGGAACTCTTGAGGCGCTTCGACCGGATCTTCGGCGAAGGTGAACCGCCCACGCCCTACATCTCCGCCTGGCACCAGGCGCCGTTCGGCGCGCTGGAGGAGTTCGAGGGTGTCAACCGGGACGACTTCGCGCTCCATCTCGAGCTTTTCACCATTCGCCGCACTTCCGGCAAGCTGAAGTTCCTCGCGGGCTCCGAATCAGGCATGAACGTCTTCATCAACGACGTGCCGCCGGAGTTCGCGGCCCAGCGACTGCGAGAGGTAGCGAGTTCATGAGCGGCACCACCGGCACGGGCGGCAAGTATCTGGTCACGGGTGGCGCGGGCTACGTCGGCAGCGTGGTCGCCCGGCACCTGCTGGAGGCCGGCCACGAGGTCGTCGTCCTCGACAACCTCTCCACCGGTTTCCGCGAAGGCGTCCCGGCGGGTGCCTCGTTCATCGAGGGTGACATCCGCGACGCCGCCAAGTGGCTCGACGACTCCTTCGACGCCGTGCTCCACTTCGCCGCGTTCTCGCAGGTCGGCGAGTCCGTCGTCAAGCCCGAGAAGTACTGGGACAACAACGTCGGCGGCACCATGGCCCTGCTCGGCGCCATGCGCGAGGCCGGCGTGCGCAAGCTGGTCTTCTCGTCCACGGCGGCGACGTACGGCGAGCCGGAGCAGGTCCCGATCGTGGAGAGCGCGCCGACGCGGCCCACGAACCCCTACGGCGCCTCCAAGCTCGCCGTCGACCACATGATCAGCGGCGAGGCCGCCGCCCACGGGCTCGGCGCCGTCTCGCTGCGGTACTTCAACGTGGCCGGCGCGTACGGCGAGCAGGGCGAGCGGCACGACCCCGAGTCGCACCTCATCCCGCTCGTCCTCCAGGTCGCGCAGGGCCGTCGCGAGGCCATCTCCGTCTTCGGCGACGACTACCCGACGCCCGACGGCACCTGCGTCCGCGACTACATCCACGTCGCCGACCTCGCCGAGGCCCACCTCCTCGCCGTCGCCGCCGCCGCGCCCGGCGAGCACCTCATCTGCAACCTCGGCAACGGCAACGGCTTCTCCGTGCGCGAGGTCGTCGAGACCGTCCGCCAGGTCACCGGCCACCCGATCCCCGAGGTCGTGGCCCCTCGCCGCGGCGGCGACCCGGCCGTCCTGGTCGCCTCGGCGGCCACCGCCCGTGAGCGGCTGGGCTGGAACCCGTCCCGCGCGGATCTCGCGGGTATCGTCGCGGACGCGTGGGAGTTCGCGCAGCACATCGCAAGCAGCGCAAGGGAGTCGTAGTGGGGGCACAGGAAGTTCGCGAGGGTTTCGTCCGGCTGTACGGGACCGAGCCCGAGGGCGTCTGGGCGGCGCCCGGCCGCGTCAACCTCATCGGTGAGCACACCGACTACAACGACGGCTTCGTGATGCCCTTCGCGCTGCCGCACATCGCGGTCGCGGCGGTCTCACGGCGTACGGACGGCGTGCTGCGGCTGCACTCGGCCGACCTGGACAGCGGCGTCGCCGAGCTGCGGCTGGACGACCTGGCGCCCGAGTCCGACGGCAGCTGGACGGCGTACCCGGCCGGAGTCGTCTGGGCGCTGCGCGAGGCCGGCCACCGGGTGACCGGCGCCGACGTCCATCTGTCGTCGACGGTCCCGTCGGGCGCGGGTCTGTCGTCGTCCGCGGCGCTGGAGGTCGTCGTGGCCCTGGCGCTCAACGACCTCTACGACCTCGGGCTCCAGGGCTGGCAGCTCGCCCGCCTGTGCCAGCGCGCCGAGAACGTCTACGTCGGCGCGCCCACCGGCATCATGGACCAGACGGCGTCCGCGTGCTGCGAGGCCGGCCACGCGCTGTTCCTCGACACCCGCGACCTCTCGCAGAAGCAGATCCCGCTCGACCTGGCCGCCGAGGGCCTGCGCCTGCTGGTCGTCGACACGCAGGTGACGCACGCCCACAGCGGTGGCGAGTACGGCAAGCGGCGGGCCGGCTGCGAGAAGGGCGCCGCCCTCCTCGGCGTCGACGCACTGCGTGACATCGCGTACGCCGACCTGGACGCGGCCCTCGCCCGGCTCGGCGACGAGGAGGAGGTCCGCCGTCTGGTCCGCCATGTCGTGACGGAGGACCAGCGCGTGGAACAGGTCGTCGCCCTCCTGGAGTCCGGCGGTGACAGCCGTGCCGTCGGCCCGATCCTGACGGCGGGTCACGCCTCGCTCCGGGACGACTTCCGGGTCTCCTGTCCCGAGCTGGACCTCGTCGTCGACACCGCGCTCGCCCACGGGGCGCTCGGTGCGCGGATGACCGGCGGCGGGTTCGGCGGGTCGGCGATCGTGCTGGCCGAGGCCGCCGATGTCGAGACGCTCACCAAGGGTGTCGAAGAGGCGTTCGCCGCCGCGGGGTACAAGGCTCCGCGGGTGTTCGAGGCGGTGCCCGCGGCGGGGGCGCGCCGGTTGGGCTGAGCCGTGTCGTCGGGGCGGTGGGGGTGGCCGAGTGGATCTCGCCCCCGCCGCCCCTTCCCGTCACCCCAGTCTCTTCGTCAGGGTGAACTCCGTCAGGCCCGGGGGGTAGTCCTCGATCGTGCACACCACCTCGTAGCCATGGCGTCTGTAGAACTCCGGGGCCTGGAAGTCCCAGGTCTCCAGCCGTACGCGGTCGCAGCCGCGCTGCTCGCGGGCGATGCGCTCCGCTTCGGCGAGGAGGGCGCTGCCCAGGCCGGTGCCCCGGTGCCGGGCGTCGACCCAGAGGTGGGTGACGTGCAGCCAGGTCGTCCAGGTGTGGCCCACCAGACCGCCGGCCAGGCCGCCTTCGGGGTCCGAGGCCCAGACGTGCAGCGCCGACTCGCGTTCCGCGGGGGTGCCGCGCAGTGCGCGCAGGACCGGGGAGGCCTCGGTGTTGGTGGCGAGGAGCCGCGAACGGAGAAGATCGCGGCGAGTCCTGTCGACTTCTGTCTCAAGACGAAACATGCGGCACACCATAAGCGCGGTGGCCGAACCAATCCTGCAATTTGCCTTCCGCTGTACGCCCGCGGCCCTACCCTGTGAACAGTGCCGGTGGGGGCCGGTACTGATCAGGGGGCGAGACAGTCGGGTACGGCGCCCGCGGTGGGGGTAGCAGTCTCTGCACGGCGGCGGCCGTTGCGGCAGTGGCATCCCTTCCGGGCGTCGTATCCGCGCAGGTCGTCGTTCTCCGTCTCCGGACCTTGGGGTATCCCCTGCTCTGTCAAGGAGCTTGGGGGAGGGGGTTTCGTGGTTCGCATTCGTGTACTGGTCGTCGACGACCACCGTATCTTCGCCGAGTCACTCGCCGCGGCACTGGCCGCCGAGCCCGACGTCGACGTGTCCGCGGCCGGCAGCGGCCCGGCGGCACTGCGCAGCCTGGAGCGCGCGGCCGCCGAGGGGCGCCGGTACGACGTGCTGCTCGTCGATGCAGATCTGGGCGCCGCCCTGCCGGGCATACGGCCCGCCGTGCCGGTGCAGGAGGTGGGGGAGGACGGGCTCGTCGACGGGATATCGCTGGTCGTGGGGGTCCGTGCCGCGCAGCCCCACATCCGGATCGTCGTCCTCGCCGAGAAGGACGATCCGCGCCGCGCGGCCCTCGCCCTGCAGGCCGGGGCGTCCGGCTGGGTGGCGAAGGACTGCTCGCTGTCCCGGCTGCTCACCGTCATCAGAGGCGTGCTGCGGGAGGAGACGCATCTCCCGCCCGCGCTCCTCACGGGTGTCCTGCGGGAGTTGACGGCCGCCCGCAAGCACCGCACCGAGAGCGAACGGCTGGTGGAGTCGCTCACCCCGAGGGAGCGCGAGGTGCTGCGCTGCATGGTCGCGGGACTGGGCAGGAAGGCGGTCGCCGACCGGCTGTTCCTCTCCCCGCACACCGTCCGCACCCATATGCAGAACGTCCTCGGCAAACTGGGCGTGCACTCCACCCTCGCCGCGGTCGCGCTGGCGCGCCGGGCCGGGGTGGGGCCGGTGGACCTAGCCGGGGATGTTGTCGAACGGGGCGGTCAACTGGCGTAGCAGGCCCGCCAGTTCACCGCGCTGGGCGTTCGAGAGCTCGGCCAGGATCGCTCGTTCCTGGTCGAGCAGGCCGGCGAGGGCCTGATCGGCGCGGTCCTTGCCGTCGTCCGTGAGGCGGACCAGCACACCGCGGCGGTCGCTCGGGTCCGGCAGCCGCTCCACCAGGCCCTTCTTCGCGAGCCGGTCGATACGGTTCGTCATCGTGCCCGAGGTCACCAGCGTCTGCGTCAGCAGCTGCCCCGGCGAGAGCTGGTAGGGCGCCCCCGCGCGCCGGAGCGCCGTCAGGACGTCGAACTCCCAGGGCTCCAGCTGGTGCTCGGAGAACGCCAGACGGCGTGCGCGATCCAGGTGCCGGGCCAGTCTGCTCACCCGGCTGAGTACTTCCAGCGGCTCCACGTCGAGGTCCGGGCGCTCCCGGCGCCACGCTGCGACCAGCCGATCGACCTCGTCCTCCATGACGATCAGTGTAGTGGTTGTGTCGATGTGAAGTCTCTTGATGTCGAGTCTCTTGACATCAAGATAAATGCCGGGGGAAAGTACCGGACATGACGACGAACCCCACCTGGGACCCCGCCCAGTACCTGCGTCACGCCGGCCACCGCGCCCGCCCCTTCGGCGACCTCCTCGCCCGCGTCCCCGGCCTGCCCGGCGACCCGCCCCGCATCGCCGACCTCGGCTGCGGCCCCGGCAACCTCACCGCCGTCCTCGCCGACCGCTGGACCACCGCCCGCGTCACCGGCTACGACAACTCGCCCCGGATGCTCGCCGACGCGGCGGCGCACGCGGGCGCGCGCCTCGACTTCGCCGACGCCGACCTCGCGACCTGGGCGCCGCGGGAGACGTACGACCTGCTCGTCTCGAACGCCGCCCTCCAGTGGGTGCCCGGCCACCTCGACGCCTTCGCCCGCTGGCTGGACGGCCTCGCCCCCGGCGGCACCTTCGCCTTCCAGGTCCCCCACAACATCGACGCGCTCCTGCACGCCCTCATGCGCGAGCTCGGCGGCAGCGCCCGCTGGAAGGGCCGCCTCGGTCATGTCCTGCGCCACGAGGACTCCGTCCACGCCCCCGGCGTCTACCTCGACCGGCTGGCCCGCCTCGGCTGCGCCACCGACGTCTGGACGACCACCTACCTCCATGTGCTCCAGGGCGACGACCCCGTCCTCGACTGGGTCAAGGGCACCGGTCTGCGCCCCGCCCTCGACGCCCTCGCCGACGACCCCGAGGCCCGCGACGCCTTCGTCGCCGAATACCGCGACCTGCTCCGCGAGGCCTACCCGAGCGCGGAGTACGGCACCGTCCTGCCGTTCCGCCGCCTGTTCGCGGTGGCCGTGAAGGCGGCCTGACGTGCTGGCCGCCGTCGACCACGTGCAGCTCGCCGCCCCGCCCGGCGCCGAGGACCTGCTGCGCCGCTTCTACACCGGCACCCTCGGCATGACCGAGGTCCCCAAGCCGCCGGTGCTCGCGGCGAAGGGCGGATGCTGGTTCCGGGCGGGGGCCGTGCACCTGCATCTGGGGATCGAGGCGGGCTTCAGACCGTCCGCGAAGGCCCACCCCGGGCTGCGGGTCACCGCGATCGAGGCGTACGCGGCCCGGCTGGAGGCCCACGGCACACCGGTCACCTGGGACGCGGACCTGCCGGGCCACCGCCGCTTCTACGCCTGGGACCCCGTCGGCAACCGGCTGGAGTTCCTGGAGGCCGTCAGCGGGGTTTGAGGGGCGCCGGACGGGTCACCCGCAGTGTTGAGACCACCCGCAGACCTGACTGGGAGTGATGGACAGTGGCAGGCGAGCAGAAGTCCAAGGCGAAGATGGAACAGGCCAAGGGCAAGGCGAAGGAAGCGATCGGCCGCACCGTGGGCAACGAGCGGATGGAGGCCGAGGGGCGCGCCGAGCAGGCGAAGGGCGACGCCCGTCAGGCCAAGGAGAAGACCAAGGACGTCTTCAAGCACTGAGGGCGTGACGAGGCACCGGCCGCCGCGGCGCGGACGGTACACCTGCGGGCGGGGCCCCGACCTTCGTGGTCGGGGCC
>NZ_JBEOVB010000036.1:0-63731 GCF_040295245.1 Streptomyces sp. NPDC002884
GTCCGTGCGGCCGCCCGTGGTGGCCGGCAGCCGTCTCGACCAGGTGTGCATGGACGTCCCGCCGTCCGCGCCCGCCGCCGCCCACCACCGCCGAAGCCGGGGCGGGCCGTTCCCGCAGCCGTTCGACCTCCGCCGTGAGCCGCGCCGCGCGCCGGCCCGCCCACTCCGGCGCTGCTCCCACGACGGCACCCGAGGCGTCGTACAGGGCCGCCCACCCGTCGACCTGCGCGGCGAGCGCGCGGAGCAGTCCCTGCGGGCCGTCCGTCAGCGCCTGCTTCGTCAGCTCGCGCTGGGCCGCGAACCCTGCCGTGACCGCCCGGTACTGGTCGGCCGCGATCGCCGCCGACACCGCCTTGCTGATGGCGAGGAAGGGCGTGCGGCGCGGCACCTCCAGGAGGGGCAGACCCTCCTCCTCGGCCGCGTCCACGAGGGCCTTCGGGATGTCCTCGTAGTTGACACCGACGGCGAAGCCCAGCCCGACCACCCCGGCCTTGGCCAGCCGCCGCACATAGCGCCGCATGGCCTCCGGGTCCTCCGCGTCCAGTTTGAGCGCGGTGATCAGCAGCAGCTCCCCGCCCTCCATGTACGGCACGGGGTCCGCGAGCTCGCTGACGTGCGCCCAGCGCACCGGCACGTCCAGCCGTTCCCCGCCCGCCCGCACGGTCAGTTTCAGCGCGGAGTGATGGACGAGCGAGGCGAGCGTGGGAGGCATGAGGCCTTCAGGTCGGGGAGCGATCGGCGGTGATCGGCGTGACGGGCGGTGTGATCTTTTGGCCGTCGCGTATGAACGGCCTCACCCGATTCTGCCTCACTGTACGGACCGCGGCCGCGCCTTCAGTCCCGCAGGTCCACCAGCAGCGGCGGCGCGTGCTCCCCCCGCACGTCCGTCAGGGACAGCACCGCGTGGCCGGGCGGCACCTCGTGCGCCAGCCGGGACGCCGACCACCGCTCCCGCTCGACCTCGCGCACGGTCACCGCGTCCGTGGTCACCGCCCTGCCGGTCACCAGCTTGCGCAGGGCGTGGATGGCGCGGGTCATCGGCTGGTCGGCGAAGACGGTGTGCTTGGCGACCTCCGTGGTCTCCACCCACTCGGTGCCCCAGGTCTGCGCGAACCTGCTGCCGTCCCAGGTGGTGATGCCGGAGAACGCCATCCGGCAGCCGACGGCCCCGTACAGCGGCCCGTGCAGCGCCTCGGGGACGTCGCCGACCGAGCGCAGGGCGAGCACCACGCCCGCGTTCCGCGAGCGCAGCCGCTGGAGCCGGCGCACCGACCCGTCGGTGACCGTGCCCGTCGCGTCGTCCAGGACCAGACAGGCGAAGTGGTCGCGCCGCTCCCGTACGACGGTGTGGAACTGGGCGAGGACCAGCCGGGTGATCAGCCGGGCGGCCTCCTCGTGACCCCGCTCGGGCAGGTCGATACGGACCCGCAGCGGGTGATGGGCGACGGCACGCAGCGAGAACGCCCGGTGCGCGTTGCTGCCGCCGCCGAAGAACTCGGCGAACACCGGGCGGTTCAGCAGCGCCAGCCGGTCGGCGAGCGCGCGGCCCGCGTCGCCCGGGGACCCCGTCTGCCGGACGCGCGCCTCCAGCTCACGGCGCATCACCTCGTCACCGGCCACGGCCTCCCGCAGCGCGGACAGCGCGGCCGGTTCGCCCTCCAGGAGCTCGCGCAGCTCGGGCAGGGTGGGGAAGCATCCGTGCGCGCTCCGGTAGGGGCCGAGGACCTGGGCGAGCGCCGTGGTCGCGCTCTGCCCGCTCACCGTGTCGAGGTCGCCGACCAGCGCCTCGGCGAGGATCTCGGCCGCCTCGTCCGGGTCCTCGGACTCCGCGTACGGGTCCAGGTCGTGCACGGACGAGGGGTCCCCGATCCCGACGATCACGTCGAACGCGGAGTCGGAGCCGAGCCGGCCGCCCCCGGGCGACGACACGGCGACGACGGCGCACGCGCCGGTGAGCGCCTGGAGGGCCAGGGCCTCGGTGAGCGGCTCGACCAGGGTCCGGGTCTTGCCCGACCCGGACGGCCCGACCGCGAGCAGTGAGGTGCCCAGCACCTCCGGGCCGAGCGCGGCGCCCGCGTCGTGGTAGCCGACCGGGGTGCGCTCGGTGGCGACCCAGCGGCCGACGCGCACCTGCCCGGTGAGCAGATCGTGCCGCGCGGTGCGCCGGGGCAGGTCGCGGGCGCCGGAGGGATGCGTCCAGGCGGCCCCGCCCTGGCGCAGCACGGTCTCCCGGAAGTCCGCGAGCCCCGCCGTCCAGGCCCGCCGTACGCGCACGCAGTCCACGTCGTTCATCCGGCCGGCGGCCACCTCGGCGGTCAGCAGGTCGGCGGCCTCGTACTGTCCCGCGTCCCGCAGCTCCGGCCACCGGGCGCGCGGCAGCTCGACCGCGGGCGCGGTCCGGTCGGGTCCGGCGCGCCGGGCGGCGAGTCGTTCCTGCAGGTACGGCCACCAGCCGCCGGACTTCGCGAACGGCCACACCACCAGCAGCGTGATGACCGTGTACAGCGCGTTCGTGAACAGGGGAGAGGCGAACAGCTCGTAGCTGCCGGAGATCAGCACGATCAGCGAGAACAGCGGGTCGATGACGGGCAGGGCGTCCCAGCCGACCCCGAAGGCGCCGGGGAAGACGAAGCTGAGGGTGGCGAGGGCGCCGAGCAGGGCGACGAGAGCCCGCGCGGGCTGCGGCCGGCGGCCCACGAAGTGCCGCACGGCGTGCGCCCAGCTGCCCAGCCGGCCCATGCCGTAGACGAGGACGGCGAAGAACACGCCGTCGTAGACCACGCGCGCCTCGGCGCCCTCCGTGGACTTGGGGGACGCGATCGTGCCGCCCCACCACCAGTCGTCCGGGGTGAAAAGCCGCAGCAGGGTGAACTGGTACGGCAGGCCGCCCCGGCGCCACAGCGACCACAGGACCAGCGCGACCACGAGCGGGACCAGCATGCCGACGACGGTGACCGGCGCGAGCCGCTCCGTGGCCCGGGCCGCTTTCGGCGGCCGGTGGCCGAAGCGCCAGATCCCCGTCGCGGCCGCGGGGCGCGTCTCGTCGAGCCAGTCGGCGACGGCGGACGCGGCCCGCGGGGAGTGCCCGGGAGCGGGCGGTACGCCCGGCGCCCGGTCCGGCCGCGGCGGAGTCGAGGGCGGGCGCGTCGGCCCCGCCGGGCGCGGCACAGGATTCGCCTGCGTACCCCGCGCGTCCTGGGTCCCGTCGCTGTCCATCGACCCTGCCCCCTGACCAGCCGTTCCGTCCACCATCAGCGAGTCAATCTAACGCGCCCGCAAGGGGAGTTCACCGCTTACGCGGCCGGGCCTGCGACGATCGCCGTCCGGTGGCACTGTCCATGACGGACAAGCCGCCGCGCCGACACCGCCCACATGGAGCATGCCCACCCTCCACTCCCCGTCCTAGCCTGCGAGAAAAGAACGAAAGTGTCCGCAAAACCCCAGGAGCCCCTCATGACCGCCCTTCCGCAGGAGCGCCGCGTCGTCACCGCCATCCCCGGCCCGAAGTCGCAGGAACTCCAGGCCCGCCGTACCGCCGCGGTCGCGGCCGGTGTCGGTTCGGTGCTTCCCGTCTTCACCACGCGCGCGGGCGGCGGCATCATCGAGGACGTCGACGGCAACCGCCTGATCGACTTCGGCTCCGGCATCGCCGTCACGTCCGTCGGCGCCTCCGCCGAGGCCGTCGTGCGCCGGGCCACCGCCCAGCTCGCCGACTTCACCCACACCTGTTTCATGGTCACCCCCTACGAGGGCTATGTGGCGGTCGCCGAGGCCCTCGCCGAGCTCACCCCGGGTGACCACGCCAAGAAGTCCGCGCTGTTCAACAGTGGCGCCGAGGCCGTCGAGAACGCCGTCAAGGTCGCCCGCGCCTACACCAAGCGCCAGGCGGTCGTCGTCTTCGACCACGGCTACCACGGCCGCACCAACCTCACCATGGCGCTGACGGCGAAGAACATGCCGTACAAGCACGGCTTCGGCCCGTTCGCGCCCGAGGTCTACCGCGTCCCGGTCGCCTACGGCTACCGCTGGCCCACCGGCGCCGAGAACGCGGGCCCCGAGGCCGCCGCGCAGGCCATCGACCAGATCACCAAGCAGGTCGGCGCGGACAACGTCGCCGCGATCGTCATCGAGCCGCTGCTCGGCGAGGGCGGCTTCATCGAGCCCGCCAAGGGCTTCCTTCCCGCCATCAGCAAGTTCGCCTCCGACAACGGCATCGTCTTCGTCGCCGACGAGATCCAGTCCGGCTTCTGCCGCACCGGCCAGTGGTTCGCCTGCGAGGACGAGGGCATCGTCCCGGACCTGATCACGACGGCCAAGGGCATCGCGGGCGGTCTGCCGCTCGCCGCGGTGACCGGCCGCGCCGAGATCATGGACGCCGCGCACGCGGGCGGCCTGGGCGGCACCTACGGCGGCAACCCGGTCGCCTGCGCGGGCGCGCTCGGCGCGATCGAGACGATGAAGGAGCTCGACCTCAACGCGAAGGCGAAGCACATCGAGGCCGTCATGAAGGGCCGCCTCTCCGCCATGGCGGAGAAGTTCGCCGACAACGACGGATGCAGCATCGGCGACATCCGCGGCCGTGGCGCGATGATCGCGATCGAGCTGGTCAAGGACCGTACGACGAAGGAGCCGAACCCCGAGGCGACCGCCGCGCTCGCCAAGGCCTGCCACCAGGAGGGCCTGCTGGTCCTGACCTGTGGCACCTACGGGAACGTGCTGCGCTTCCTGCCGCCGCTGGTCATCGGCGAGGACCTGCTGAACGAGGGCCTCGACATCATCGAGCAGGCTTTCGCGCGCATCTGAGCAGGCGTTCGCGCGCATCTGAGCCCAGGCACCGCACAGCTGATTCCCATCGGCCGCAGAGCGTGTGAAGAAGGTGTGCGAGGAGGATGGCGGGACGGGATACGGCCTGTCGTACCGCCCGCCTCTGTCGTAGGTTCTCAGCAGATGAGAGATACACCCCGTCCGCAGGGGACTGCGGACGGACCCAGGCCGGGGCCTCCCCAGCTTCGACCTGGTCGTGCCCTCGCGCACACAACCGGAGCTTCCGGCTTCGGATCTCCACACCGATCGGACGGCCGCCCGCCCCAAACCCCCCGGGGCGGCCGGCACCCCGGTCCGGACGGCCACCCCGGAACTACCCCCCTGTTCCGGGGTGGCCGACCTCCTTCTGAGGTGCAGACCACGGAAAGCGGACCCCGGATTCGATCCGGGGTCTTTTTTCGTGGTCCTTGTCGGTCCGGGCTCCTTTTCCGCCGTCCGGCCGCTCCTGACAAGCTGGGGCCCATGCCGTCCCGCCCCACCCGCCTCACCCACGCCGTCCTCGGCCTCCTGCCGCCCGCGCTGCTCTTCGCGCTGATCACCTGGCAGGTGGCCGCCGACGGCCCGCTGCTGCGCCCGGACGAGCGCCTCAGCCGCGCCCTCGTCCATCCCGACCGGGTCTCCGAGCTGCTCGCCGACCTGGGCGAGGTGCAGATCGCGGTGCCCGTCCTGGTGCTGGTCGCGGGGTACGTGGCGTGGCGGGGGAGAGCGGCGGGCGGGGCGCGGTGGTGGGTGCCGTCCCTCGCCGCGTCGGCCGTGATGGTGCTGGTGCCGCTGATCGTCGTCCCCCTGAAGGTGTGGACCGACCGGCCCGGTACGCCCGCCGTGCCCCCGGCCACCGGCTACTACCCCTCCGGGCACACGGCGACGGCGGCCGTCGCCTACGGTGCGGCGGCGCTGATCCTGCTGCCGTGGCTGCGCAGCGCGGCAGCCCGGTGGCTGGCCCTCGCGACGAGTGCCGTCCTCGTCCTGGCCGTGTCGTTCGGGTTGGTCCGGCGGGGCTATCACTGGCCGCTGGACGTCGTGGCGAGCTGGTGTCTGTGCACGGTGCTGCTCGGCGCGCTGTGGCTCCTCCTGGAACGGGGGCGGCCGGGGCGGGAGCGGCCGGGGACGCCAGGGGGGCGACCGTGCCAAACCGGCGCACCCCGGCCGTCCACCCGTACGACTCGGACAAGCGACCCTTCGGCCTCGCGCGCCTACCGTGGAGCACGAAAACCACAGGACACCCCCTGAGCGGAAGGGCCGGGACTCGCAATGCCGCAGGAAACGAATGTGGGGGCCATCCACGCCTTCTGGCTGGCCGGCCGCCAGGTCGCCGGCGAGGACAGCTTCGACGTCACCTCCCCGTGGGACGGCCGGCTGGTCGGCCGGGTCGGCGTGCCGACGGACGCGCAGGTCGAAGAGGCCGTGGCCGCCGCGTACGCCGTGCGGGACGAGTTCGCCGCGACCCCGGCCCATGTGCGCGCCGCCGCCCTCGACCACGTCAGCAAGCGGCTCGTCGAGCGCACCGAGGAGATCGCTCAGCTGATCTCCGCCGAGAACGGCAAGCCGATCAAGTGGGCGCGGGGCGAGGTCGGCCGAGCCGTCTCGGTGTTCCGGTTCGCGGCCGAGGAGGCCCGGCGGTTCAACGGCGGCGAGGCCCAGCGGCTCGACACCGACGCCGGCGGCCAGGGGCGGCTGGCCCTCACCCGGCGCTTCCCCAAGGGTGTCGTGCTCGGTATCGCGCCGTTCAACTTCCCGCTGAACCTGTGCGCCCACAAGATCGCCCCGGCGATCGCGTCCGGCACGCCGATCATCCTCAAGCCGGCCCCGGCGACCCCGCTGTCCGGTCTGATCATCGGTGACCTGCTCGCCGAGACCGAGCTGCCGGCCGGCTCCTGGAGCATCCTGCCGGTCGCCAACGACCGCATGCCCGCCCTCGTCCAGGACGAGCGTCTGCCGGTCATCTCCTTCACCGGTTCCGAGAAGGTCGGCTACGCGATCATGGACTCGGTGCCGCGCAAGCACTGCACCCTGGAGCTGGGCGGCAACGGCGCGGCCGTCGTCCTCGGCGACTTCGCGAGCGACGCCGACCTCGACTGGGCGGCCACCCGTATCGCGACCTTCTCCAACTATCAGGGCGGCCAGTCCTGCATCTCCGTGCAGCGGGTCATCGCGGACGCCTCCGTGTACGACCGGCTGCTGCCGCGCATCGTCGCCGCCGTCGAGGCGCAGGTCACCGGCGACCCCGGCGACGACAGGACCGACGTGGGCCCGCTGGTCAGCGAGGACGCGGCCAAGCGCGTCGAGACCTGGGTGGACGAGGCCGTGGCGGCGGGCGCCTCCCTCCTCGCGGGCGGCAAGCGGGACGGCGCCTCCTACGCGCCGACCGTCCTCACCGACGTACCGGCGGACACCACCCTCGCCTGCGAGGAGGTCTTCGGGCCGGTCCTCACCGTGACGAAGGTGGACGGCGAGGCCGAGGCCTTCGCCGCCGTCAACTCCTCCAAGTACGGCCTCCAGGCGGGCGTGTTCACGCACGACGTGCAGGTCGCCTTCCGGGCGCACCGCGCGCTGGAGGTCGGCGGTGTCATCGTCGGCGACGTGCCCTCCTACCGCGCCGACCAGATGCCGTACGGCGGCGCCAAGCAGTCCGGCGTGGGGCGCGAGGGCGTGCGGTTCGCGATGGACGACTACACGTACGAGCGGGTGCTGGTCCTCACCGGGCTCGCGCTCTGAGGCCACCCTCTGGCTAATGGGAACCATTTTCATATAGGCTCCCCGAAGGGGTCCGGCACCGATGCCTTCCGGTGCCGGACCCCTTCTTCGTGCCGGCGTGCTCCGGACCCTCAGCCGGAGAAGCCGACATGCGCCAGCCGCAGCGGGCCGCGCAGTCCGAGACGCAGATCGTGGACGCCCTGCGCGGCGAACACCGCGTCGACGGTGAGGTGGTCGTACGGTCCCGCGGCGGGCGCGGCGACCGCCAGCGTGGCCAGGACCGGGCCGCCGTCGAGCGAGAGCTCCACCGTGCCCGAGCCGGCCGCCGTCACCGTCACGCCCGTCGTGCCGGCGCCCGTGCCGAAGTCGCAGGCCCGGTAGACCAGTTCGCCCGTCCCGCCCGCCACCGGCGCCACCGCGTCGCCCGACACCTTCGTACGGTCGACGATCTCCACCCCGCTCTGCTCGTCGAAGTCGGCGGCCTCCAGACCGCGTCGGCGGACCGGGCGCGGGGCGGACGGCTCGCCCTCCAGCGTGACGGTCGTCCGCAGCCGGACGTCCGCGCTGGACGCGCCGACCAGCAGTTCGTACGGGCCGGACTCCAGACGCCACCGGCCCTGCGCCACGTCCCAGAAGGCGAAGGCGGACAGCGGGACCTCGAAGGACAGCTCCGCGCTCGCCCCCGGGGCGAGCGTGACGCGGCGGTGGTCGAGCAGCTCGCGGCGCGGCCGGGTGACCGAGGGGTCCACGGCGCGGCTGTAGAGCTGGGCGACCTCGTCGGCCGTCAGGTCCCCGGTGTTGGTGACCGTGCAGGAGACGTGCGCCGTGCCGTCCTCGACGCGCACCGCCAGGTCCGCGTAGGAGAACGACGCGTACGACAGGCCGTGCCCGAACGGGAACAGCGGGGTGCCCTCGAAGTAGAGGTACGTCTGACGGGCGCCGATCACGTCGTAGTCGAGGAGGTCGGGCAGATCGGCGTCACCGGCGTACCAGGTCTGCGGAAGGCGTCCGGCCGGGGAGACGTCACCGGCCAGGACCCGTGCGAGAGCGGTGCCCGCGGCCTGGCCGCCGTGCGCCGTCCACAGCACCGCGGACAGCGGGCCGGGCTCGATCGCGTACGGATACGCCGACACCAGGGCCAGCACCGTGCGCGCGTCCGCCGCCCGGGCGGCCGCCAGCAGCCGCTCCTGGTGGGCCGGCAGCCGCAGCGTGGTGCGGTCCTCGGTCTCCCGGCCGTTGATGTGCGGGTCGTTGCCCGCCACGACCACGACCACGTCGGCCGCGGCCGTGACCCGGGTCACCGCGTCCTCGCCGGATTCGACGACGATCACTTCGACGGCCGTGCCGGCCTCGTGACCCTCCTCGTCCGGCCCGGCAACCCTGACGCCGTCGGCGGCGACACAGACGGGGCGACCCGTTCCCAGATGCAGCAGGAGGTGTCCCTTCCCGTGTCCGTAGCCGTGGGTGTTCCCGTCGGCGTCCGCCTGCGGGACCAGGCGGAACGTCTCCTGGACGACCCAGCCGCCGGGCTGGTCGGCGGCGGCGCGCAGGAAGCCGTCCTCGGCGACGGAGAGGTAGCGCCCGTCGGGCGCGCGCAGCGTCAGCACGCCCTCGCCCCAGTCGACGAGCGCGAGCTCCGTACCGGTCGCGTCCGTGGTCAGCGGCGGGAGGTCGGTGCGGCCGGCGAGCAGCGCCGGGTCGAGGGCGCCCTCGGCGGCGCGCACCTCGTCGGTGCCCTCCGGGGCGGTGGGGACCTTCAGGAACGTCCCCGTGGAGGTCTTGAGCAGGACCCGGTCCACGCCCTCCGCGAACTCCACGCGCTCGGCGCCGAACCGCTCGTACAGGCCCTCCAGAGGGGTGGAGCGGTGCAGCAGGGTGCCGCTGTACCAGTCGAGCTTGCACTCGTCGGCGAGCAGGCCGACGACCGCGATCCGGGTGTCGGCGGCCAGCGGCAGCACACCGTCGTTGCGCAGCAGGACGATCGCCTGCTCGGCGGCCTCCCCGGCGAGCGTGCGGTGGGCCGGGGAGTCGAACTCGCCGGTGCCGGCGTGCGGATCGTAGTGCGGGTCGAACTCGCCCAGCCGGAAGCGGACCGAGAGCTGACGGCGGACCGCCGTGTCGACGTCGGCCTCGGTCAGCAGTCCCTGCTCCAGGGCCCCCGCGACCCGGGCGACGATCTTCGAGCTGTCCGTGCCGTGGTCGGTGAAGCTGTCCACGCCGGCCACGAGCGCGGCCGCCGTCGCCTCCTCGTGGGTGTCGAAGTAGTGCTCGGAGTCGACCAGGTTGGAGGGCGCGCCCGCGTCCGAGCAGACCAGCAGCTCCTCGTCGGTCCAGGCGCGCAGGTGCTCGCGCAGATACGGCGAGACATGGTTGGGGCGGCCGTTGACCAGGTTGTACGCCGGCATCACCCCGGCCACCGCGCCCGCCTCGACGCAGCCGCGGAAGGCGCGCAGATCGTACTCGTGCAGCACCCGCGGGCGGACCGAGGACGAGGTGACGTCCCGGCCGGTCTCGTTGTTGTGGGCCAGCCAGTGCTTGAGGACCGGGGCCGTGCGCCAGTACGTCGGATGATCACCGCGCAGACCGTGCGTGTAGGCGGTGGCGATGGCGGAGGTCAGCCGGGGGTCCTCGGAGTAGCCCTCCTCGTTACGGCCCCACAGGGGGTGGCGCAGCAGGTTGACGGTGGGGGACCAGACGTTCAGGCCCACCCGCTCGTCGCGGGCGCGCATCGCCCGGACCTCCTTGGACACCGCCTCGCCGATCCGGCGTACGAGGTCGGTGTTCCAGGTCGCGCCCAGCCCCACGGCCTGCGGGAACACCGTGGCGGGGCCCATCCAGGCGACGCCGTGCAGCGCCTCCTGGCCGGTGCGGAACGCGGCGATGCCGAGACGCTCGACAGCGGGCGCGAACTGGTGCAGGAAGGAGACCTTCTCCTCAGGGGTCAGCCGGGACAGCAGATCGTCGATGCGCTTCGCGAACGGCAGCTGCGGATCGCGGAAAGGCGGCGTGGGCGGCGTGTGTGCGGTCACGTGGGGATCCCTTTGCGGTGGAGCGGGGAGGCTCTTTCGAAGCGCTTCGATGCTCATTCGACGGTGGGGCGGGTGTCAAGGGGACTTCACCGCTATTTCAAGCAGCACATACGGAGAGGTCGCCCCTGATACCTCGGAGGAATGTTGGGAGCGACCCTTGTGCACCCCAGGGTGTTCACTTAACCTCGCAGCAACATCGAAGCGCTTCGACTGGAAACTGTCGAGACATTCGTCGGAGGACCGCTTCAGCTCAGCCAGTTCCACTCGAGACACCGCAGCCGACGGCCACCGCCGGGTGTCCTGGTGCGCCATGAAGGGTTGACGCAATGACGCCGAACGCCGCTTCCCTCTCCGCTGGTCCTTCCGGGCCCAGCCGGAGAAGCTTCCTCGCCTCCACGGCGGTCGCCACCGCCGCGGTGGCGGGAGGGATGCCGTTGCTTGCCGCCTGCGGCGGTACGGACAGCGGCTCGCGCGACGGCACCACCTCGGGGAAGGACGCCAAGAAGATCCTCCCGGCGTACGTCGCCTCCAACGTGGTGACGCCCGACATCCCGTCGAAGAACGGCTCCTCGGTCGGCTTCAGCAGCAAGCTCGACCTCGCCACGCTGAAGACCTCGGTGCCGAAGGCGCTCGGCAAGGGCGGCAAGGTCACCGTCATGTCGCCGTTCTGGGGCTCACCGCCGAAGAGCGACAACGCCTACTACACGGCGATGAACGCCCTCATCGGCGTCGACGTCGTCTGGCAGAACCAGGACGGCAACACCTACGACCAGAAGCTCGGCGCCGTGCTCGCCTCCAGCGACGTGCCGGACGTGGTGGTCGTCCCCGGCTGGAACATGGGCGGCAAGATACCCAGCGCCATCCTCAGCAAGTTCGCCGACCTGGGCCCGTACCTGTCCGGTGACAAGGTCAAGGAGTACCCGAACCTCGCAGCGATCCCGACCGACGCCTGGCAGCGCTCCCTCTTCGGCGGCAAGCTGCGCGGTCTGCCGATGCCGTCGTCCTACGTCACCAACATCGTGCCCTTCTACCGCAAGGACCTCTTCGACAAGAACGGCTACGAGGTCCCGACGACGACGGACGAGTTCACGGCCCTGGCCAAGGAGATCACCAACGCCAAGGCCAAGGTGTGGGCCTGCGGCGACATGAAGTGGACCGCGTTCAACAGCTTCGGAGTGCCGTCCGGCGGGGAGAAGCCGCTCGGCTGGATCCTCGAGGGCGACAAGCTGATCAACCGCATCGAGCTGGACTCCTACCTCGAAGCGCTGGAGTGGACCCGCAAGCTGTTCGCCGCCGGTTACGTGCACCCGGACTTCAAGCTGGGCAAGAGCCAGGCCGTCGACCCGAGCACCAAGTTCGCGGCCGGCGAGTTCCTCATCTACAACAACGACATCTCCAGCTGGTACGGGCAGCAGGCCTCGCAGGCGGCCCAGAACCCGGACTTCCAGATCTGGGGCATGGACATCTTCGGCCACGGCGGCGCCGACCCGGTCATCTACGCCACCCAGCCGGCCAACATCTTCGCCTTCGTCAACAAGAAGGCCTCCGAGGCGGTCATCCGCGATGTGCTGGCCGTCGCCAACGTCACCGCCGCCCCGTACGGCACCAAGGAGTACATGCTCACCAACTACGGGGTGGAGGGCACGCACTACAGCGTCAAGGACGGGGTGCCCGTCAAGAACGACAAGGGCAACCAGGAGGTCCTCAACGCCTTCGTGATGGTCGCGAGCCCGGCGTCGACCATCGCCCACCCCGACTTCCCGGACATCGCCAAGGGCCAGGTCGAGTGGCAGCAGCGGATGGGCGCCTTCACCAAGAAGTCGGCCTTCTACGGCATGCAGATCACCGAGCCCAGCCGCTGGACCAACCTCTCCAACAACTTCGAGCAGCTGGAGGACGACATCGTCCGCGGTCGCAAGAAGATCAGCGACATGCAGGCGGCCGTCTCCGACTGGAAGAAGAAGGGCGGCGACGAGCTGCGCGCCTGGTACCAGAAGCTGCTCGACGACAACGGCACGGCGACGAGCTGACGGCGGCGAGGCAAGGAGAACGGCCGTGTCGCACAGCACGGTGCCTCGGAGCAGGGCCGAGGCCGACGAGACGGGAAAGACCCCGGTGGCGCCCGGCGGCGCCACCGGCCCCCGGGGGAAACGGTCCTCCGGGAAGCTGGGCCTGCGGGTCAGGCTCAGACGGGACCGCGTCCTGCTGCTGATGACCCTTCCGGCCATCGTCCTCGTCCTGCTCTTCAACTACGTGCCGATCCTCGGCAACGTGGTCGCCTTCCAGGACTACGACCCCTACATCAGCGACAACGGGATCGTCGCCATCTTCCACAGCCCCTGGGTGGGTGTGGAGAACTTCCAGCGGCTCTTCGAGGACTCGGCCTTCTGGGAGGCCGTCCGCAACACCCTGGTGCTGTTCTTCCTCCAGCTGGTGCTCTACTTCCCGATCCCGATCATGCTCGCGCTGCTCATCAACAGCGTGGTCAGGCCCCGGATCCGGGCGGTGTCGCAGGCGATCCTCTACCTGCCGCACTTCTTCTCCTGGGTGCTGGTCATCGCCGTGTTCCAGCAGCTGTTCGGC
Organism: Streptomyces sp. NPDC002884; assembly: GCF_040295245.1. Classification (NCBI taxonomy): domain Bacteria; kingdom Bacillati; phylum Actinomycetota; class Actinomycetes; order Kitasatosporales; family Streptomycetaceae; genus Streptomyces; species Streptomyces sp. NPDC002884. The sequence continues at coordinate 13,131 of NZ_JBEOVB010000036.1, forward strand.
GGCGCGGGGATCCTCTCGCAGTTGCTGCGGCAGCACGGGTACGACGGCATCGACATCATGACCGACCCGGAGACCTTCAAGTTCCTGATCACCGCGCAGAGCGTCTGGAAGGACGCCGGCTGGGGCATCATCGTCTTCCTCGCCGCGCTGGCCTCGGTCAACCCCGACCTGTACGAGGCCGCCGCGATGGACGGCGCGAACCGCTGGCGCCGGATGTGGCACGTGACGCTGCCGGCCCTGCGCCCGGTGATCGCGCTGCTGCTGGTGCTGCGGGTGGGTGACGCGCTGACGGTCGGCTTCGAACAGATCCTGCTGCAGCGCGACGCGGTCGGACCGGGGGCGTCGGAGGTCCTCGACACCTTCGTGTGGTGGAACGGCGTCCGCAACCAGGACTTCGGCTACGCGGCCGCCGCCGGTCTGATCAAGGGCGTCATCAGCCTCGGTCTGGTGCTCGTCGCGAACAAGGTGGCCCATCTCATGGGCGAGCAGGGGGTGTACCAGAAGTGACCGCCGTGATCGACAAACCCGTGCGCCCACCCGGCCGCTGGGCGGCGCCGCCGCGGCCCGTGTGGGAGGAGGAGCCCGGCAGGGCCGGCCTCGCGGGCAAGGGCATCGCCCTGTCCCTGGCCTGCCTGGCGATCCTCTTCCCGTTGTGGATCGTCCTCGTCACCAGCCTCTCCTCGCGGAAGACCATCGACGAGGCCGGCGGGCTGGTGATGGTGCCCAAGGGGATCACCTTCATCGCCTACCGGGAGCTGCTCAGCGGCGGACAGGTCACCCGCGCGGCGGTCATCAGCGTCCTGATCACCCTCGTCGGCACGCTCTTCTCGATGGGCGTCTCCGTCCTGTGCGCCTACGGTCTCTCCCGCTCGGGCTCGCTCGGGCACCGGTGGATCCTGATGGTCCTGCTGGCGACCATGTTCTTCAGCGCCGGCCTGATCCCGACCTACCTGCTGGTGCAGTCCCTGGGCCTGATGGACACCTACCTCGCGCTGATCCTGCCCAGCGCGATCAGCGTGTTCAACATCCTGGTCCTGCGCGGGTTCTTCATGGGGATCTCGCAGGAACTCGTCGACAGCGCGCGCATCGACGGCGCGGGGGACTTCCGGATCCTCTGGCAGATCGTCATGCCGCTGTCGAGGGCGGTGCTGGCCGTCATCACGCTGTTCTACGCCGTCGGGTACTGGAGCGCCTGGTTCAACGCGTCGCTGTACCTCAACGACCAGGACATGATGCCGTTGCAGAACGTCATGATCCAGCTGGTGCAGAAGCAGGAGGCGCCGGTCGGGCTGGGGCAGGCGATCAAGACGGGGCAGCTGTCGGGACTGGCCGTGCAGATGGCGGTCATGGTGATGGCGCTGCTGCCGGTGGCGGTGCTGTCGCCGTTCGTCCAGAAGCACTTCAAGAAGGGGATGCTGACGGGGGCGGTCAAGGGGTAGCGGGCGCCCACCGCGCCGGAGTGGGAAGCACGGCGGCCGCAGGTTCGTCGTGGTCAGCCGTGCCCCTCAGGCCGAGCGGGACCGGCCCCGTTCAGGGGCGCGGGGAACTGCGCGGCCGGCCCCCACTGCCCGCAGACGAACGACACCCTCCCAACCCGCAGACCCTCACCCACCGAGGTACCCCACATGCGCCCCACCCGCCGCATCCTCCTCACCGGCACCGCAGCCGCCGCCGCGGTCACCGCGCTCCCGCTCACCCAGGACCAGGCCCAGGCCGCACCCACCCGACCCGGCTCGACCGCCGGAGGCTACCGGTGGCGCAACGCCGTGATCGGGGGCACCGGTTTCGTCACCGGCGTGCTCTTCCACCCGGCCGTCCGCGGTCTCGCCTACGCCCGCACCGACATCGGCGGCGCCTACCGCTGGGACGACCGCGCGGCCCGCTGGACCCCGCTCACCGACCACCTCGGCTGGGACGACTGGAACCTCCTCGGCGTGGAGGCCCTCGCCGTCGACCCCGCGCACCCGGACCGCCTCTACCTCGCCCTCGGCGCCTACGCCCAGTCCTGGGCCGGCAACGGCGCCGTTCTGCGCTCCGAGGACCGCGGCGCGACCTGGACCCGTACCGACCTCACCGTGAAGCTCGGCGGCAACGAGGACGGCCGGGGCACGGGGGAGCGGCTGCTGGTCGATCCGCGGGACAGCGACACCCTGTGGCTGGGGACCCGGCACGACGGGCTCCTCAGGTCCACCGACCGGGGCGCCACCTGGGCGGCGGTCACCGGCTTCCCGCCCACCCCGAGCGCGAGCGGCCAGGGCGTCACCCTCCTCGTCGCCGCGGGCCGCACCCTCTACGCGGGCTGGGGCGACTCCGACGGGACGACCGCCAACCTGTACCGGACCGCCGACGGCGTCACCTGGGAGGCCGTCCCCGGCCGGCCCACCGGCACCTCCGCCAAGGTGCCCGTCCGCGCCGCCCACGACCGCCACACCCGCGAGCTGTACGTGACGTACGCCGACGCGCCCGGCCCCAACGGCCAGGCGGACGGCAGCGTGCACAGACTGGCGACGGCGAGCGGCAAGTGGACCGACGTCACCCCGGCCCGGCCCGCGGACGGCGACACCTTCGGCTACGGCGGTGTCGCCGTGGACGCCCGGCGACCCGGCACCGTCGTCGTCTCCACCAACAACCGCTGGGCGGCGGTCGACACCCTGTACCGCACCGTGGACGGCGGCCGCACCTGGACGTCGCTCAAGGACGCGGCGGTCCTCGACGTGTCCGAGACCCCGTTCCTCACCTTCGGCACCGACGCGCCCAAGTTCGGCTGGTGGATCCAGGCCGTCGCCGTCGACCCGTACGACTCGCAGCACGTCGTCTTCGGCACCGGCGCCACGCTCTACGGCACCCGGGACCTGAAGCACTGGGCCCCGCAGGTCCGGGGCCTGGAGGAGACCTCCGTGCGGCAGCTGATCTCGCCCCCGACCGGACAGGCGCACCTGATCAGCGGTCTCGGGGACGTCGGCGTGATGTACCACGAGCGGCTCACGGCCTCGCCGTCCCGGGGCATGGCGACGAACCCCGTGTTCGGGACGGTGACGGGGCTCGCGCAGGCCGCGGACAGACCGTCGTACGTCGTCCGCACCGGCTGGGGCGACCACGGCAACGGCGCATGGTCCGCCGACGGCGGCAAGTCCTGGGCGCCCTTCGCGGCCCAGCCCGCCCTCGCCGAGAACGCACCGGGGCCCATCGCCACCAACACCGACGGCAGCGTCCTGCTGTGGACCTTCGTGCACCGGGACGGCACCAGGTACCCCGCCCAGCGCTCCACGGACAACGGAGCGACCTGGTCCGAGGTCTCCTCCTTCCCCAAGGGCGCCACCCCGCTCGCCGACCCGGCCGACCCGGCGCGCTTCTACGCGTACGACACCGACACGGGAACCCTGTTCGCCAGCACGGACGGCGGCCTCACCTTCACCGCCCGCGCGAGCGGACTGCCCTCCGGAGACAGCCAGTTCCAGCTGGCCGCGGCCCCGGGGCGGATCGGCGACCTGTGGCTGAGCACCAAGTGGAACGGCCTGTACCGGTCCACCGACGGCGGTGCGGGCTTCACCCGGGTGACCAACTGCTGGGCCTCGTACACCCTCGCCTTCGGCAGGGCCGCCGACGGCGCCGCGTACCCGGCGGTCTACCAGGTCGGCTCCACGGAGGCGATCACCGCCGTGTACCGCTCCGACGACGGTGCGCGGACCTGGGTGCGGATCAACGACGACCGGCACCAGTGGGGCTGGACCGGCGCGACCATCGCCGCCGACCCGCGGATCCACGGCCGGGTGTACATCGCCACCAACGGCCGGGGCATCCAGTACGGGGAGCCCGTCCGATGACCGCCGTCGACCGGCCGGGCCTCGCCGACGCCACCCGCGGCCGCATCCTCTTCGGCGGCGACCACAACCCCGAGCAGTGGCCCGAGGAGACCTGGCACGAGGACGTCCGGCTCATGCGGGACGCCGGCGTCAACTCGGTCACCCTCGGTGTCTTCTCCTGGTCCAGGCTCGAACCCGAGCCGGGCGCCCGGGAGTTCGGCTGGCTCGACACGCAGATGGACCTGATGCACGCGAACGGCATCGGCGTCGTCCTCGCCACCCCCACCTCCGCCCCGCCCCCGTGGCTCGGCCGGCTGCACCCGGACACCCTGCCCCGCGACGAGAACGGCGACGTCGAGTGGTGGGGCGGACGTCAGCACTTCTCGCACTCCAGCGCCACCTACCGCCGGCACGCCGCCGCCATCACCGAGGACCTGGCCGCCCGCTACGCCGGCCACCCCGCCCTCACGATGTGGCACATCAACAACGAGTACTGCACGGCCGATCACGGCGACGAGGCGGCCGCCGCCTTCCGCCGCTGGCTGCGCGAGAAGTACGGCACCCTGGACGCCCTCAACACCGCCTGGGGCACCGACTTCTGGAGCCAGCGCCACGACAGCTGGGACAGCGTCCTGCCCGCCCGCCGCACCCACTACCTGAAGAACCCCGCTCAGGTCCTGGACTTCCGGCGCTTCACCTCCGACATGCTCCTGGAGTGCTACCTCGCCGAGCGGGACATCGTCGCCCGGCACACCCCGCACATCCCGGTGACCACCAACTTCATGCCCCTGTTCGTCGGCCAGGACGCCTGGCGCTGGGCCGAGGAGGAGGACGTCGTCTCCGTCGACCTCTACCCCGATCCGCGCGACCCGCTCGGCGCACAGCACGGGGCACTGGTGCAGGACCTGACCCGCTCCCAGGCGCGCGGCCCCTGGATGCTGATGGAACAGGCGGCAGGACCGGTCAACTGGCGCGGGGTGAACCACCCCAAGCCGCGCGGCCTCAACCGGCTCTGGTCCCTCCAGGCCGTGGCCCGCGGCGCCGACGCCGTCTGCTACTTCCAGTGGCGCCAGTCCCGGCAGGGCGCCGAGAAGTTCCACTCCGGGATGGTCGGCCACGCGGGGGAGCGGGGCCGCGTCTTCCAGGAGGTCAAGCGGCTGGGCGCCGAACTCGCCCGGATCGGCCCGGAGGTGACGGGCAGCCATGTCACGGCGGACGTGGCGATCCTGCACGACTGGCACGCCTGGTGGGCCGGCGCCCAGGACGGCCGTCCCTCCACCCACGTCGACCACCCGGCCGTCCTGCACGCCTGGCACCGCGCCCTGTGGGAGAGCCGGCTCACCACCGACTTCGCCCACCCCGCGCACGACCTCACCGGCTACCGGCTGGTCGTCGTCCCCCAGCTGTACGCGATGGAGGACACGGCGATCGACAACCTGCTCGCCTACGTCCGCGGCGGCGGCACCCTCGTGGCCGGCTTCCTGACCGGCGTGGCCGACGAGGACGACCGGGTCCGGCCCGGCGGAATGGACGCCCGCCTGCGCGAGCTGTTCGGCATCCGCACCCTGCACGAGTGGTGGCCGCTGGAGCAGGGGGAGCGCGTCGGGACCGACGACTTCCGCGGGACCCTGTGGTCGGAGGAGCTGGAAGCCGAACCGGACGCGGTGCGGGTCGTCTACAAGGGCGGCGAACTCGACGGACTGCCCGCCGTCCTGCGCAACGACCGCGCCTGGTACGTCTCCACCCTCCCCGAACCCGACGCCCTGCGTGGGCTGCTGGCCCGCATCGCCGCCGACGCGGGCGTCCGGCCCGTCCTCGAGGGCCTCCCGCCGGACGTCGAGGCGGTGCGCCGGGGCGAGCTGCTGTTCCTGCTGCACCACGGCCGCGAGCCGGTGACCTTCGAGCTGCCTGGCACCCACCACGACCTGCTGACCGGGGACCGCTTCACGGGCGGGATCACGCTGGGCCGCTACGGCGTGGTGGTGTTGCGCTCATGACCGACTCCGCGTCCCGGGCGCACCCCGCCCTGCCCAGCACCGACCGTCCGGTGCACGGAACCCACGAGTACCGGCCCGCCGCCCGCTGGGAGGACGCCTTCCTCAGCGGCAACGGCCGGCACGGCATTCTCACGTTCGGCGACCCGTACGACGACCGGGTCGTCGTCACCCACCACAGCCTGGTCCGCCCCAACGGCGCCGAACATGCCCGCCCGCCGGAGCTCGCCGCGGAACTCCCCGCTCTCCAGGACAAGTTGCTGGCCGGGGAGTGGGAGGCCGCCGAGAGCTTCACCGACCACCGGCCGCTGCAATGGGTCCAGCCCTTCCACCCGGCCTTCCGGATCCGGCTCAGGGCGCCCTCGGACGAGCCGCGCCGATACCGCCTGCGGGCCGTCGACTTCACCACCGGCGAGGCCACCGCGACCTGCGCGGGCGGCGTCAGCCGGGTCTTCGTCTCCCGCGCCGACGACGTGATCGTCCAGCAGGTCACCGGCCTCGACCTGGACATCTCCCTCGACCACCGGCTGCCGGGCGCGCCCGCCGACCTCGCCGTCGGCCAGGGGTCCGTCCTCACCCCGGACGGCGCCCTGCTCACCCTGCGCGCCCGCTACCCCGGCAGCGACCGCGGCTACACGGGCGTGACCCTCGTCGTCGTCACCGGCGGCCGCACCCGGCTCACCCACCCCGGTGTACAGGTCACCGGAGCCGAGTCCGTGCTGCTGCTCACCCGCGTCCGCAGGCACACCGGCGAACTGGACGTCACCGGGGAACAGCGTGCTCTGGGCGAGCTGCCGCAGCTCTACGACGACCTGCTCGACCGCCACCTCCCGCTCCACCGCACCGCCTACGAGCGCGTCACCCTCGACCTGCACGCCGAGCCGGGCGAGCGCGGACTGCCCGGCTCCGAGCTGCTGGAACGCCCCCGCAGCACGGCGCTGCTCGAACGTCTCTTCGCGGCCGGGCGCTACCACCTCCTCTCCTCCTCGGGCCTCAACCCGCCCCGCCTGCCCGGCCTGTGGACCGGCGACTGGGACACCGCCTGGGCCGGGGGATTCACCAACGACGCCAACGTCAACCTCCAGACGGCCTCCGCCGCGGCCGCCGCCCTCCCCGAAGTCACCGACGCGCTGGCCGCCCTGATCCACCGGCAGTCCGACGACTGGCGGGAGAACGCCCGCGCGGTCTTCGGCGCCCGGGGCGCGGTCGCGCCCGCGCACAGCGACGGCGAGTCCGGGCTGACGTACCACTTCAGCCGCGAATACCCGCTCCACCTGTGGACGGCCGGCGCCGACTGGCTGCTCAAACCCCTCGTCGACCACGACGAGACCCGCGGCGGACGCGACCCGCGCACCGCCGCCGCCCTCGCCGAAGTGGCCCTGTTCTACGAGGACTTCCTCACCCGTACCGATCCCGGCGACCCCGAGGGGCCGCTCGTCGTCGTCCCCTCCTACTCGCCGGAGAACCGGCCCACGGGCGGCAGCTGGGGCGCGGTGAACGCGGCCATGGACCTCTCGGCGGCCCGGCACGCCCTGCTCACCGCCGCCGCGTACCACCCGGACGACCCCGAGCGCGTCGGCCGCTGGCGTGCCCTCGCCGACCGTCTCCCGCCGCACCGGATCAACGCCGACGGCGCCCTCGCCGAGTGGGCCCGCCCCGGCCTCGGCGACACCTACGACCACCGCCATCTGAGCCACCTCTACGGCGTCTGGCCCCTCGACGAGATCAATCCCTACGACACCCCGGACACGGCCGCCGCCGCCCGTCGCGCCCTCGAACTGCGCGGCTCCGAGAACGACTCCGCGCACGGCCACCTCCACCACGCGCTGATCGCGGCGCGGCTCCGGGACGGCCGGCGGGTCGCCGACGCCCTCGGCGAGGTCCTGGACGGCGACTTCTTCCACGACTCCCTGATGAGCGCCCACTACCCCCACCGCGACGTCTACAACGCCGACGCCGCGCACGCCCTCCCCGCCGTGCTGATCGAGGCGCTCGTCCAGTCGACCCCCGACCGGCTGGTCCTCCTGCCCGCGCTCCCCCCGGCGCTCCCGTCGGGCGAACTGCGGGGCGTGCGGACCCGGTTCGGCGCCGAACTCGACCTCTCCTGGGGCCCCGACGGCACCCGGGCCGTCCTGCGGCCGGGGCGCGGTCACCGCATCGAAGTACGGACTTCCTCCGGCGGCGCATCGCCGCTCGACCTGGTCGCCGGAGAAGACCACGTCCTCACCTCGGGGACGTGGTGACTCCCCCCACCCATGGAAGGGACACCATGGCAACACGTACGTCGAGCAGGATCGGCATGGCCCTGCTGGCCCCGGCGCTCGCACTCGGCGCCACCGTCGGACTCGCCGCCGCCCCCGCCCAGGCCGCCGTCTGGAACTCCTGCGACCAGTGGGGCAACACCAGCCTGAACGGCTACACGCTCTACAACAACATCTGGGGCTCCGGCGCCGGCAGCCAGTGCGTCTGGGCCAACTCCGGCACCAACTGGGGCGTCTGGGCCAACCACCCGAACACCGGCGGCATCAAGTCGTACCCCAACTCCAAGAAGGTGATCAACAAGACGATCACCTCGCTCGGTTCGCTGTCCAGCAGCTACAACGTCACGGTCCCGTCGTCCGGCGCCTACAACACGTCGTACGACATCTGGGACACCGACTACGACTACGAGATCATGCTCTGGGTGAACTACAACGGCGCCGTCGGGCCGCTCGGCACCTCCCAGGGCAACGTCACCCTCGGCGGCCACACCTGGACCGTCTACAAGGGCAGCAACGGCGCGAACGAGGTGTTCTCGTTCCTGCGCACGTCCGACTCGTCGTCCGGAACCGTCAGCATCCTGCCGATCCTCAAGTGGATCAAGGACACGAAGGGCTGGTTCGGCAACGAGACCATCGGTGACGTGCAGTTCGGATACGAGATCACCTCGTCCTCGGGCGGGCTGGACTTCGTGACCAACAACCTCACCGTCAGCAGCAGCTGACCTCGGGGCAGGTTCCACGGGCGGTCGGTCCCTCCCTTGATCGGGGACCGGCCGCCCGTGTTCCCCTGCCCGTGCGGCTACCCCGTCACCGGCAGCCGCGCCCCGTCCCGCAGGAACAGCGGGAGGCGGTCCAGCGGGGCGTCGACCGTCACGGCCGTGCCGCCCTCGTACGTCTCGCCCGTCCACGCGTCCGTCCAGCTCGCGCCCGCCGGGAGGTAGGCCGTGCGGGCCGTGGCGCCCGCCGTCAGCACCGGGGCGACGAGCAGGTCCCGGCCGAAGAGGTAGGAGTCGTCCACCGACCAGGTCGCCGGGTCGTCCGGGAACTCCAGGAACAGCGGCCGCATGGGCGGCAGCCCCTCCTCGTGCGCCTCCCGCATGACCGTCAGGACGTACGGCTTGAGCCGCTCGCGCAGCCGCAGGTACTTCTCCAGGACCGCGCCGGCCTCCTCGCCGTACGACCACACCTCGTTCGGGCCGCCGGTCATGTCCGGACCCAGCGGCATGCCCGGGTCGCGGAAGCCGTGCAGGCGCATCAGCGGGGACAGCGCGCCGAACTGGAACCAGCGGACCATCACCTCCTGGTACGCCGGGTCGCTCGGGTCGCCGCCGTGGAAGCCGCCGATGTCGGTGTTCCACCACGGGATGCCCGACAGCGCGGTGTTCAGTCCGGCCGCGATCTGCCGGCGCAGGGTGGCGAAGTCGGTGCCGATGTCGCCGGACCACAGGGCGGCGCCGTAGCGCTGGCTGCCCGCCCACGCCGAGCGGTTGAGGCTGATGATCTCGTCCTCGCCCGAGGCGCGCAGCCCCTCGTAGAAGGTGCGGGAGTTCTCGGCCGGGTAGCTGTTGCCGACCTCCAGGCCGGGGCCCGCCCAGTAGCGCAGGTTCTCCTGGAAGCCGGGCTTCAGCTCCGGCTCGCAGGCGTCCAGCCAGAAGGCCGTGATGCCGTACGGGGCCAGGTAGTTGTCACGGATCTTCGACCACACGAACTCCCGGGCACCGGGGTTCGTCGCGTCGTAGAACGCCACCTGGACCGTCGACGCGACGCCCTTGTCCGGCCAGTCGGCGTGGGCCATCGGGCCGTACTGGGTGCCGATGAGGTAGCCGCGCTGCTCCATCACCGGATGGTTCTCGCTCAGCGGCGACACCGAAGGCCAGACGCTCACCACCAGCTTGACGCCCAGTTCCTCGAGTTCACGGACCATCGCCGCCGGGTCGGGCCACTCGGCCAGGTCGAACTTCCAGTCGCCTAGGTGGGTCCAGTGGAAGAAGTCGCAGACGATGGCGTCGAGCGGCAGGCCCCGCCGCTTGTACTCCCGTGCCACGCCGAGGAGTTCGTCCTGGGTGCGATAGCGCAGCTTGCACTGCCAGAAGCCGGCCGCCCACTCCGGCAGCATCGGGGTGCGGCCGGTGACCGCGCTGTAGCGGCGCTGCGCGTCGGCCGGGGCGCCGGCGGTGATCCAGTAGTCGATCTGCCGGGCCGAGTCCGCGACCCAGCGGGTGCCGTTGCCGGCCAGTTCGACCCGGCCGATCGCCGGGTTGTTCCACAGCAGGGTGTAGCCGCGGCTGGAGGTGAGCACCGGGATGCCGACCTCGGCGTTGCGCTGGACCAGGTCCAGGACCAGGCCCTTCTGGTCCAGGCGGCCGTGCTGGTGCTGTCCGAGGCCGTACAGCTTCTCGTCGTCGTACGCGGCGAAGCGCTGCTCCAGGCGGTGGTGGCCGTTGCCGACGGCCGTGTAGAGGCGGGTGCCCGGCCACCAGAAGTGGGCGCGTTCCTCGGCCAGGATCTCGGTGTGGTCGTCCGTCCGCAGGAACCGGATCACGCCCTCGCCGTTCACCTCGACGGTGAGCGCGCCGACGGTCAACCGGCCCTCGGCGTCGGTGAGTTTGACGCTGCTCTCGGTGGCCGGCGGCTCGTCGAGGAGCGCGCCCGGCAGCCCTTCGAGGATCGGCCCGCCGAGCCGGGCGCGCACCCGGACGGCGTCCGGACCCCACGGCTCGACCCGCAGGGTCTCCTGGCGGCCGCTCCACTCCAGCGCGCCGCCGTCCTCACGGAAGGTGCCGACCGTGGGCGACGACTGCGCGAGGCTGACCTGAGGCTGGTTTTCGGCAGGCTGGTTCATGTGAGGTGCTCCTTGAAGGAGTGCAGACATGGCGGTGCCCTGGCAACGGGCGCGACGGCGGAAGAGCGGAGGTGCGGCAGGGCGGCTGAGAGAGGGCGGCGGAGAGGCAGGGCGGGGTGCGGCAGAGCGGAGGGACGGCAGGGCGGCGGGGAGGCAGGGCGGGGGTGCGGAGGAGCGGGCGGTGCGGCAGGGCGGAGGTGCGGCAGGGCGGGGTGGGTGTCAGGAGGCGGTGGGCGCCGGTCCCGTGCTCGCCCGGACCGTCAGCTCGGGCGCGATCAGCACGACTTCGTCGCCGGCGTGCCCCTCCAGCTTGGCGACCAGGCGTTCCACGGCGTGCCGGCCCATGTCCTGCGCGGGGATGGCGACCGACGTCAGCCGCACCGAGGCCTGGACGGCGACCTGGTCGGGGCAGATGGCCACCACCGACACGTCCTCCGGCACGGCCCGGCCCTGCTGGCGCAGCAGCGCGAGGAGCGGCTCGACCGCCGACTCGTTCTGCACGACGAACCCGGTGGTGCCCGGACGCTCGTCGAGGACCCGGGCCAGGGTCACGGCCATCGCGTCGTACCCGCCCTCGCACGGGCGGTGCAGCAGCCGAAGGCCCAACTCCTTCGCCCGGTACCGGAGTCCGTCGAGGGTGCGCTCGGCGAAACCGGTGTGCCGTTCGTAGACGGCCGGCGCCTCGCCGATGACAGCGATGTCACGGTGCCCCAGCATCGCCAGGTGCTCCACGCAGAGCGCGCCGGTCGCCGCGAAGTCCAGATCGACGCAGGTCAGGCCGGAGGTGTCGGCGGGCAGTCCGATCAGCACGGACGGCTGGTCGGTGGAGCGAAGCAACGGCAGCCGCTCGTCGTCGAGCTCGACGTCCATCAGGATCATCGCGTCGGCGAGCCCGCTGCCGGTGACGCGGCGGACCGCGTCGGGGCCCTCCTCGCCGGTGAGCAGCAGGACGTCGTACCCGTACGTGCGCGCGGTGGTGGCCACCGCGATGGCGATCTCCATCATCACCGGCACGTAGATGTCGGTGCGCAGCGGGATCATCAGCGCGATGATGTTCGACCTGCTGCTGGCCAGGGCGCGGGCGCCCGCGTTCGGGTGGTAGCCGAGCTCCCGGATGCTCTGCTCGACCCGCTGCCGGGTGGTCGTGGAGATGGACCGCTTGCCACTGAGGACATAGCTCACCGTGCTCGCCGAGACTCCGGCGTGCTGGGCGACCTCGGCGAGGGTGACCATCCAGCTCTCCAAGTTTTGTGAAGCGCTTCGACAGTGCGCGGGGCGAACAGGGGCGGGTGAGGGTGGTTCGACAGTAGCTCCAGCGGGGGTGGGTGTCCATAGGTTGTCGAAGCGCTTCGACAGCGAGTTGTGGGGGATTGGTGAAGAAGAGTACGGCAAGCTTTTCCGGCCCCGCGGCCACCACTCGTTCGGCGCAGGCTCCCCGGCGACGACGAGCGCGTCCCCGGCGCCGGAGCCGATGCCGGGCCCTTGCGGGGAACGGGCCGCCCGGACCGGAGCCGCACGCGGCCGACGGTGGCCGGACGTACGCGCGTGGGGTGGCCACCTCGCCCCGGATCGGGTACCAACGATCGAGTAGCACCCATCGGTAACCAATGTGGCCCGAGATCCCGATTCGCGGCGAGGTGAGCCTCATGTCCGCACCACCCCTCAAGAAACCCACTGTCACCGAGCGTGAGGCGCGCCAGGTCGCCGAGGCCGCTCGGGAGCAGGACTGGCGCAAACCCAGCTTCGGCAAGGAACTGTTCCTCGGCCGCTTCCGGCTGGACCTCATCCATCCCCATCCGCTCCCCACCGACGAGGCCGTCCGGCGCGGCGAGCAGTTCCTGACGAAGCTCCGCGCCTTCTGCGAGACGGAGGTGGACGCGGCCCTCATCGAACGTGAGGCCCGTATCCCCGACGCGGTGATCAATGGGCTCAAGGAGCTCGGCGCCCTCGGTATGAAGATCGACCCCAAGTACGGCGGTCTCGGTCTCACCCAGGTGTACTACAACAAGGCGCTGGCCCTGGTGGGCTCGGCCAGCCCCGCGGTCGGCGTGCTGCTCTCGGCGCACCAGTCGATCGGCGTGCCGCAGCCGCTGAAGCTGTTCGGCACCCCGGAGCAGAAGCAGCGGTTCCTGCCGCGCTGTGCCCGCACCGACATCAGCGCCTTCCTCCTCACCGAGCCGGACGTCGGCTCCGACCCGGCGCGCCTCGCGACCAGCGCGGTACCGGACGGGGACGACTACGTGCTCGACGGGGTGAAGCTGTGGACCACCAACGGGGTGGTCGCCGACCTGCTGGTCGTGATGGCCCGGGTGCCCAGGAGCGAGGGCCACCGCGGCGGAATCACCGCCTTCGTCGTGGAGGCGGACTCGCCCGGCATCACCGTCGAGAACCGCAACGCCTTCATGGGCCTGCGCGGCATCGAGAACGGCGTGACCCGCTTCCACCAGGTGCGGGTCCCGGCCGCGAACCGCATCGGCCCCGAGGGCGTGGGCCTGAAGATCGCCCTGACCACGCTCAACACGGGACGCCTCTCGCTCCCCGCGTCCTGCGTGGCGGCCGGCAAGTGGTCGCTGAAGATCGCCCGTGAATGGTCCGCGGCCCGCGAGCAGTGGGGCAGGCCGATCGCCCACCACGAGGCCGTCGGCGCGAAGATCAGCTTCATCGCGGCGACCACCTTCGCCCTGGAGGCGGTGCTCGACCTCTCCTCCCAGATGGCGGACGAGGACCGCAACGACATCCGGATCGAGGGCGCGCTGGCCAAGCTCATCGCCTCCGAGCTGGGCTGGCGCATGGCCGACGAACTGGTCCAGATCCGTGGCGGCCGCGGCTTCGAGACGGCGGCTTCGCTCGCCGCCCGGGGCGAGAAGGCCGTCCCCGCCGAGCAGGTCCTGCGCGACCTGCGGATCAACCGCATCTTCGAGGGCTCGACGGAGATCATGCACCTGCTCATCGCGCGGGAGGCCGTCGACGCACACCTCTCGGTCGCCGGTGACCTGATCGACCCCGACAAGTCCCTTCAGGACAAGGCGAGGGCGGGCGCCAACGCGGGTGTCTTCTACGCCAAGTGGCTGCCGAAGCTGGTCGCGGGACCTGGTCAACTCCCTTCCTCCTACGCGGAGTTCAAGCACGGCGTCGACCTCTCCCCGCATCTGCGGCACGTCGAGCGGCACTCCCGCAAGCTCGCCCGCTCGACCTTCTACGCCATGTCCCGCTGGCAGGGCCGGATGGAGACCAAGCAGGCCTTCCTCGGCCGGATCGTCGACATCGGCGCGGAGCTGTTCGCGATGAGCGCGGCCTGCGTGCGCGCCGAACTCCTGCGCTCGCGCGGCGAGAACGGCCGGGAGGCCTACCAACTCGCCGACGCCTTCTGCCGTCAGTCCCGGATCCGCGTCGACGAGCTCTTCGGCCGGCTGTGGAGCAACACCGACGACGTGGACGGCAAGGTCGTCAAGGGCGTCATGTCCGGCACCTACGAGTGGCTGGAGCAGGGCGTCGTCGACCCGTCCGGGGACGGTCCCTGGATCGCCGACACCACACCGGGGCCCAGCGAGCGGGCGAACGTCCACCGCCGCATCCGCTGAGCCGGCGCCGGGACGTGTGTCCGCCACGGTGCGCGGACTCACGTCCCGGCGGCGCTGCCGCCCCCGCCTCCCGGTGCCCTCCTGGTCAGCACCCGGACCACGTTCGTGGGAACGGTGATCACCCGGCTCCTGGCCCGGGCGGTCACCGCCAGTTCGACCCAGCGCGGCATCGGATCCGGCGGCAGGGCGGCCCCGGCCCGCAGCTCGAGACGTCTGATGAGCTGCGACTCCAGCTGCCACAGCGCGATGTCCAGGCCGCCCTCGGGGACGTCGTACGACAGCGTCCGCGTGAACTCGGACTCCGTGTTCACCGAGATGGTGGACCTGGTGAGCCGGGACCACTGCGCGCTGGCCTGCGCGGCGAGGAACGGGATGTCCAACTTCGCCTCGAGACCGATGGTGGTCGCGAGCTCCCGGGCGGTCTCCTCGCTGACGCCCACGCGGACCGTCCGCTCGTCGGTGAACTGGCTGGGCCCGTCGGTGGACACCACCCACAGCAGCCGCCAGCGCTGCGCATGGCCCAGCCGGAACGTCAGCAGCTCCGAGGCCGCGTCCAGCTGCGCCGGGGCCAGCGTGCCGAAGCCCAGCTCCTGCGCGAGCAGCCGACGGGTGAACGCCGGGGCGGAGATGCTGCGCGAGACCAGCCAGGCGGACTGGCGGTGCTGGAGCTCGCCGAGCGCCGAACCCACCGACTCGCCCTGGAAGGCGGGCGGTTCGCGGTGCGTCAGGGCGATGGTGCGCCGGTTCGTGGTCGTGCTCATGGCCGGGGTCCGCTCTGCCCGCCCCGGGCGGGCGGCCCGGCGGGCTGGTGCAGCGCCCGTCGGTGGATGTCGGCCGCGCACTGCGCGATGGACTCCACCGCCTCGAGCGCGAAGGCGAGATCGCCGGACCGGTCGCCGGTCAGACTGACCTCGATGGTCTGGCTCCCCGCGACGGTCACCTTCAGCAGCCCGTCGCTGGTGTGCGCCGAGGACGGGTACAGCACGTGCAGGGTCACGGGGATCCGGCCGGCCCAGATCACCTGGCCGGTCACCGCGATCCGGTCGGAGCGGACGACATGGCGCAGCCCGCCGTACTTCGCTATCAGGTCCCGGTCGCGGGCCAGCCGTTCCTGGCCCTGGGGCGAGTCGGTCCAGCCCGGCACCGACAGCGGGACGGGCCCCCGCGTCCCCGGATCGGGGACCGCCACGGCCGAACCCGCCGAACCCGCCGAACCCGCCGAACCCGCCGAACCCGCAGAAGTCGCCGGACCCGCCGGGCCCTGCGGCCCCTCCGCCACGATCAGGTTCTCTCCCGCCAGCTCGTAGTAGTGCCGGTCGCCCCGGACGAAGAGGAAGTGCCGGGCCGACGCGAATCCACGGCTGTCCGTGCCCAGGCTGGCGAAGAAGAAGTCGTGGTTGTGCCCCTGGGCGTTCACCGTGTCCCGGTACCCCTCGATGTCCCCGGGACTGAGGTTGCGCAGCCGGTTGGGATGGTGACTGTGCCAGCTGCCCAGATGCTCGATCTCGGGGTACCGCTTCTCCAGCCGCCGGAACTCCTGGGTCTGGAACTCGGTGTCGCCGCGGTGGAACGTGGGGGTGCGGTCCGCCCGCGGCCCGTCGTCGATGTAGTCCACGACGTGCAGTTCCAGCCGCTCCATCGCCGCCTGACGCTCGTCCAGGCGTTCGGAACGCTTCGTGCCCCGGATGAACCCGACGTACTTGCCGCCCACCTCCACCTTCGGATGGCCGAGGATCTCCTGCGTGAAGCGGTGCGTCACCCGGGGCCGTACGAAGACCCGCAGCGTGGCTGGGCATTTCTTCCGGGCTGTTCCGAACATCTCCACCGTCCTCACTCGCTGCCCGTGTCGGGTCCGGTGGCCGGTCCACAGGTGAGGTGGCACCCGGTGAGCGGCCGGAGCAGGATGCGCGTGTTGTCGTACGAATTGCCGAAGAGGCCTTCCGCCCGGCGGATGCCGACGGTCAGCCAGTTGAAACTCGGCTGGAGCAGATACCGCGAACGGCGGCCGCCCAGCAGGGAGAGCACGTAGTGGGCGTGGTACGAGGCCACGATGGAGATGTCGGCGGCCAGCCCGGAAGCCGCGAAGTCGGTCTCGCTCAGGCCGTAGATCCGCTGCTGTTCCTCGTCGGTGAGTTCCAGCCAGTCGTCGAGGTCCAGACCCCGGTCCATGCAGAACTTCAGCTTGCAGTCGTGGCAACCGGTCTCGCCCGGGAGATAGGCGTAGACCTCGCCGCCCAGTCCGGTGCGGAACACCATGCCGAAGACACACGGGACGCGGCTGCGCACACACAGCTCGTTGACGTAGTTGCGGGCCACGGCGTCGTCGACCGCGCAGACCACCAGGGTCGCCCCGGCGATCGCCCGCTCGATCTCGGGGGACCCGGTCACGTCGTGCGCGAAGGAGTCGACCCTGCTCGCCGGGTTGCGGTCCATGAGCCATTCCGTGGCGATGTCGGTCTTGAGCCGCCCGAGGTCGCTGCGCCGCGCCGGATGCTTGACCAGGTTCTCCGGCTGGAGCACATCGGGGTCGAACAGCGCCCAGTCACGGATGCCGCACATGGCCAGGCGCTCCATGACCACGGTGCCCCCGCTCCCCAGGCCGACCAGGACGATCCTGGCCCGGCCCAGTTCGGAGGTGTCGAGGAGATAGTCGATGCGGGATGTGTCGAGCACCGCGTCAGCGGTCATGCCAGGACCTCCTCAGATGCCTGGTGGCCCCTTGTCAGTGGGGCTGCTGCGGGCCCGGCCATACCTGCCGCTCGACCCAGATCTCGTACTTGTTGAGCCAGATCGCCGCCTTCGCGACCACGGCGGCCGCCGAGAAGAAGGAGGACCACTGTCTGCGACGCATCACACAGATCGTGCCGTCCGCGTACATGTGCGGGTTCTTCACCGGAGTCCAGCCGTGCGGCCAGACCTGCGGAAGGCTGTGCGGATAGCCGTCGGGCAGATCGATCCAGATGCCGTACTGGGTGCCGGCGAACGTCTGCAGCGGACCCCTGGCGACCGCCCATGTGCCCGCGCGCGGAGTCGTGGAGTCCAGGACGAACCTGGGGAAGTGCAGCGCGAGGATGCGTCTCTCCTCGGCCAGCCGGCCGCCCACCGGATCGGCGCCGATGACCAGGCTGCGGGTGACCTTGATGTCCCGCGCCTCGCCCGCCACGTCAGGACCGGCCCGTCCGGGAGTACTCCCCCTTCTGGTCGGCGATGCCGACGATCGGCTTGTTGATGAACCCGGCGGGTGACCTTCCGGCGGCATAGATGTTGCCGTCCTCACCGACCTCCACGAGGTCGTTGTCACCCAGCGATGACAGCAGTTGCTCCGCCTCTGCGCGGCTCGTCATCAGAACCCCCCGATCGATCCGCAGATCCTGCGCCGAAAGCTAACGGCACCGATAGGTGAAGTGCCAACGAAAAAGGCGAAGTGGTCCTTACGGGAAACTGCGCGAAAAACTACGTACAGCGGACGATATGAAATGCACATCGCCGACCAGGTTCGGCCATGCGCGAGGGGGCGTACCCGACCGGTGGGCGCTCCCGGGGGACACCCCGGTCCTGCCGCGCACCCGTTGCGGCAACAATGGGGGGATGAGCGACAGTCCAGCCCCCCTCGCCGACCCGCACCTCGTCTACGACCCGGTCGCGGTCGACGGCCCGAAGGACGTGGTGATCCTCGGCTCCACCGGTTCGATCGGCACCCAGGCCATCGACCTCGTGCTGCGCAACCCGGACCGCTTCCGGGTGACCGGCCTGTCCGCCAACGGCGGCCGGGTCGCCCTCCTCGCCGAGCAGGCCCGCAGGCTGCGGGTGCGGACCGTCGCGGTGGCCCGCGAGGACGTCGTGGCGGCCCTGCGCGAGGCACTCGCCGCCGAGTACGGGACGGGGGAGCCGCTCCCCGAGATCCTGGCCGGCCCGGAGGCCGCCACCCAGCTCGCCGCCTCCGACTGCCACACCGTCCTCAACGGCATCACGGGCTCCATCGGCCTCGCGCCCACCCTCGCCGCCCTGAAGGCGGGCCGCACCCTCGCGCTCGCCAACAAGGAGTCGCTCATCGTCGGCGGCCCGCTGGTCAAGGCGCTCGCCGAGCCCGGCCAGATCATCCCGGTGGACTCCGAGCACGCGGCCCTCTTCCAGGCCCTGGCCGCCGGCACCCGCGCGGATGTGCGCAAGCTGGTCGTCACCGCCTCCGGCGGCCCCTTCCGGGGCCGCACGAAGCGGCAGCTGGCCGACGTGACCGTCGAGGAGGCCCTCGCCCACCCCACCTGGTCCATGGGCCCGGTGATCACGATCAACTCCGCGACCCTGGTCAACAAGGGCCTGGAAGTCATCGAGGCGCACCTCCTCTACGACATTCCCTTCGACCGTATTGAGGTCGTCGTGCATCCCCAGTCGTATGTCCACTCGATGGTGGAGTTCACGGACGGATCGACGCTGGCCCAGGCGACGCCCCCCGACATGGGAGGGCCGATCGCCGTCGGTCTGGGCTGGCCCCGGCGCGTCCCCGACGCGGCGCCCGCCTTCGACTGGAGCACGGCGTCGACGTGGGAGTTCTTCCCGCTCGACAACGAGGCCTTCCCCTCGGTGAACCTCGCCCGGCATGTGGGCGAGCTCGCGGGCACGGCCCCGGCGGTGTTCAATGCCGCCAACGAGGAGTGTGTGGAGGCGTTCCGCAAGGGCGCGCTCCCGTTCAACGGGATCATGGAGACCGTCACCCGGGTCGTGCACGAGCACGGCACGCCGGCGGCGGGAACTTCACTCACCGTGTCGGACGTCCTCGAAGCGGAGACCTGGGCACGAGCCCGGTCCCAGGAACTGACGGCTACCGCGGAGGCGCGTGCATGACAGCCCTGATGATGATCCTCGGCATAGTCGTCTTCGCGGTCGGCCTGCTGATCTCGATCGCCTGGCACGAGCTGGGGCACCTGTCCACGGCCAAGCTCTTCGGCATCCGGGTGCCGCAGTACATGGTCGGCTTCGGCCCGACGATCTTCTCGCGGAAGAAGGGCGAGACCGAGTACGGCGTCAAGGCGATCCCCTTCGGCGGCTACATCCGCATGATCGGCATGTTCCCGCCGGGCGACGACGGCCGGATCACGGCCCGCTCCACCTCACCCTGGCGCGGCATGATCGAGGACGCCCGCTCGGCCGCCTACGAGGAGCTCCAGCCGGGCGACGAGACGCGCATGTTCTACACGCGCAAGCCGTGGAAACGGGTCATCGTGATGTTCGCGGGCCCGTTCATGAACCTGGTGCTCGCGGTGGGCCTGTTCCTCACCGTCCTGATGGGCTTCGGCATCCAGCAGCAGACCACCACCGTCAGCTCGGTCTCCCCCTGCGTCATCTCGCAGAGCCAGAACCGCGACGAGTGCAAGTCGACCGACCCGGCCTCCCCGGCCGCGGCCGCCGGCATGAAGCCGGGCGACAAGATCGTCTCCTTCGCGGGCGAGAGGACGAACGACTGGAACACGCTCTCCGACCTGATCCGGGTCAGTGCCGGCAAGGACGTGGCCATCGTCGTCGACCGCGGCGGCAAGGAACTGACCCTGCACACGACGATCGCCACCAACCAGGTCGCCAAGAAGGACTCCGACGGGACCTACGTCCAGGGCGAGTACATCAAGGCCGGCTTCCTCGGCTTCAGCGCGGCCACCGGCGTCGTCAGGCAGGACTTCGGCGACTCCGCGTCCTGGATGACCGACCGGGTGGGAGAGGCCGTCGACTCCATCGCCGCCCTCCCCGGCAAGATCCCGGCCCTGTGGAACGCCGCCTTCGACGGCGCCCCCCGCGAGCCCGACTCACCCATGGGCGTGGTCGGCGCGGCCCGCGTCGGCGGCGAGATCTTCACCCTGGACATCCCGGCCTCGCAGCAGCTGGCGATGGCCGTGATGCTGGTCGCGGGCTTCAACCTCTCCCTGTTCCTCTTCAACATGCTCCCGCTGCTCCCGCTGGACGGCGGGCACATCGCGGGCGCCCTGTGGGAGTCGCTGCGCCGCAACCTGGCCAAGGTCCTGCGCAGGCCGGACCCGGGCCCGTTCGACGTGGCGAAGCTGATGCCGGTGGCGTACGTGGTGGCAGGCATCTTCATCTGCTTCACGGTGCTGGTCCTCATCGCGGACGTGGTGAACCCGGTGCGCATCTCGTAGTCACCCTCTCGTCACACGCGGTTTGCGGCGGCCCGGGACGATACGTTCCGGGCCGCCTTCCGCGTGTTCCGGACCGTTTTCCGGCGAGTGGGTTTGACGGCCCGGGGGTCCCCCCGCCGAGTGGTTCGAGGCGGGGGCGTGCTCGTGCCGGTGCCGGTGCCGTAATCTCGAAGCCTGGAACCCGCCTCCGACGGGACCTGGGCCTTGATCCACGACTTGGGGTTGCACAGCAGATGACTGCGATTTCTCTCGGCATGCCGTCCGTTCCGACCAGGGTGGCCGAGCGCCGTAAGAGCCGGCAGATCCAGGTCGGATCCGTGGCGGTGGGCGGAGACGCCCCGGTGTCGGTGCAGTCGATGACGACGACCCGTACCTCCGACATCGGTGCCACGCTTCAGCAGATCGCCGAGCTGACGGCGTCGGGTTGCCAGATCGTGCGGGTGGCCTGTCCCACCCAGGACGACGCGGACGCGCTGGCGACGATCGCCCGGAAGTCGCAGATCCCGGTGATCGCGGACATTCATTTCCAGCCGAAGTACGTCTTCGCGGCGATCGAGGCGGGCTGTGCGGCGGTCCGGGTGAACCCGGGCAACATCAAGCAGTTCGACGACAAGGTCAAGGAGATCGCCAAGGCGGCGAAGGAGCACGGCACCCCGATCCGTATCGGTGTCAACGCCGGTTCGCTGGACCGCCGTCTGCTCCAGAAGTACGGCAAGGCGACCCCCGAGGCCCTTGTGGAGTCCGCGCTCTGGGAGGCCTCCCTGTTCGAGGAGCACGGTTTCCACGACATCAAGATCTCGGTCAAGCACAACGACCCGGTGATCATGATCGAGGCGTACCGGCAGCTCGCCGCCCAGAGCGACTACCCCCTGCACCTTGGTGTCACCGAGGCGGGTCCCGCCTTCCAGGGCACGATCAAGTCGGCGGTCGCCTTCGGCGCGCTCCTCGCCCAGGGCATCGGCGACACGATCCGGGTCTCCCTGTCGGCGCCGCCGGTCGAGGAGGTCAAGGTCGGCAACCAGATCCTGGAGTCCCTCAACCTCAGGCAGCGCGGCCTGGAGATCGTCTCGTGCCCGTCCTGCGGGCGGGCCCAGGTCGATGTCTACAAGCTGGCCGAAGAGGTCACGGCGGGCCTCACGGGCATGGAGGTCCCGTTGCGTGTCGCCGTCATGGGCTGCGTCGTCAACGGTCCGGGTGAGGCCCGCGAGGCGGATCTGGGTGTCGCCTCCGGCAACGGCAAGGGTCAGATCTTCGTGAAGGGCGAGGTCATCAAGACCGTCCCCGAGTCGAAGATCGTGGAGACCCTCATCGAGGAGGCCATGAAGCTGGCCGAACAGATGGAGGCGGACGGCATCACCTCCGGCGAGCCGTCGGTCTCGGTCGCCGGCTGACGACCGACCTTCGACACCGGCCGGGCCCGTGAGGGCCCACCGGCCCGTCCGGCGCTCACGGACGAGGTCGTAGAGGTCCACCGGCCCGTCCGGTGCTTGTCGGTGAGGCTGTGCAGGTCCCACCAGCCCGTCCGGCGATTGAGGACGAGGCCGTTCAGGCCGACAGCGGGGGTTCGGGGGCGGCAGCCCCCGGGAGACGGGACGACAGCCGACGGTCACAGCAGACGAACGCCCGCTGAACACAGGTCGGCACCGCCCAGCTTCCGCAGGTACAGTGCGGGGATCAGCAGACCTGAGTGTGAGGCCCCGCGCGTGTTGACCCAGACCACCTCCCGGGTCCTCGAACCGAGCGACCTGGACGCCGCGCTCGCCGTCCTCGACCGCGAGCCGGTCGCCAACGCCTTCGTCACGTCGCGCGTACAGGTCGCGGGCCTCGACCCGTGGCGGCTCGGCGGCGAGATGTGGGGCTGGTACGAGGACGGCATGCTGACGTCCCTGTGCTACGCGGGGGCCAACCTCGTCCCGATCTGCGCGACACCGCGAGCCGTGCGCGCCTTCGCCGACCGCGCCCGCCGGGCCGGCCGCCGCTGCTCCTCGATCGTCGGCCCCGTCGAGCCGACGACCCGGCTGTGGCGCCTCCTCGAACCCCACTGGGGCCCGGCCCGCGAGGTCCGCGGCCAACAGCCCCTCATGGTCACCGACCGCATGCCCACCGACATCGCCCCGGATCCCTACGTCCGCCGCATCCGCAAGGACGAGATGGACTCGATCATGCCGGCGTGCGTGGCGATGTTCACCGAGGAGGTCGGCGTCTCCCCGATGGCCGGCGACGGAGGCCTGCTCTACCAGGCCCGGGTGGCCGAACTCGTTGGCTCCGGGCGCTCGTTCGCCCGCCTCGACGACCGGGGCAGGGTCGTCTTCAAGGCGGAGATCGGCGCGGCGACCTCCCACGTCTGCCAGATCCAGGGCGTGTGGGTGGCCCCGGAGTACCGGGGCCAGGGCCTGGCCGCCCCCGGCATGGCCGCGGTCCTGCGCTACGCCCTGGCCGACGTGGCCCCGGTGGTCAGCCTCTACGTGAACGACTTCAACACCACGGCGAGGCGCACGTACAGGAGGGTGGGCTTCCAGGAGGTCGGCGCCTTCATGAGCGTCCTCTTTTAGCGCCCCTGTAGGCTCCCCGCCATGGACCTCGTGATCGGCCCCTTGGACCTTCCCGCCCATGTGGACGAGGCCCTGGCCGTACAGGCGATCGCCTTCGGACTGGGCCCCGACGAGGTCGCCGTCCGCCGGCAGATCGTCCTGCGTCACATGGCGCACCCGGGTGCGAGAGCCTTCGGCGCGACCGCCGGAGACCGGCTCGTCGGCTTCGTCTACGGCATGCCCAACGACCGCACCCACTGGTGGTCGACGGTCGTACAGCCCTACCTCCGGGCCCAGGGCAACGAGCACTGGCTGGACGATTCCTTCGTGATCACGGAACTGCACGTCCATCCCGCCCACCAGAACCGGGGCGCCGGCCGGACCCTGATCACCACGATCACCGACACCGCGACCCAGCCCCGCTCGATCCTCTCCGCGATCGACACCGAAAGTCCCGCCCGGGCCCTCTACCACTCCCTGGGCTACCAGGACCTGGCCCGCCGGGTGCTGTTCCCCAGTGCCCCGCGCCCCTACGCGGTGATGGGCGCCCCGCTCCCCCTCCTGCGCGGGTAACGGATTTCCGGCCCGCCACGCTCCCGGCTAACCTCCTAGCCACGACCCTCCCTCACTTTCGGCCTCGCTCGAAGCGGGGGGACCCCCATCAGCAGGAGATACGAGAACCATGGCGAACGCACCGGTCCAGCGCATGTCCCGGTTGATGGCGAAGACGCTGCGCGACGACCCTGCGGACGCCGAGGTCCTGAGCCACAAGCTCCTCGTCCGCGCCGGCTATGTCCGACGTACCGCAGCCGGCATCTGGTCGTGGCTGCCGCTCGGCAAGAAGGTCCTCGCCAACGTGGAGCGCATCGTCCGCGAGGAGATGGACGCGATCGGCGCCCAGGAGGTCAGCCTCCCCGCGCTGCTGCCGCGCGAGCCCTACGAGGCGACCGGCCGCTGGGACGAGTACGGCCCGGAGCTGTTCCGCCTCCAGGACCGCAAGGGCGGCGACTACCTCCTCGGCCCCACCCACGAGGAGATCTTCACGCTGATCGTGAAGGACCAGGCGTCCTCGTACAAGGACCTGCCGGTCATCCTCTACCAGATCCAGACGAAGTTCCGTGACGAGGCCCGTCCCCGGGCCGGCATCCTGCGCGGCCGTGAGTTCCTCATGAAGGACTCCTACTCCTTCGACACCGAGGACGAGGGCCTCGCGCAGTCCTACGCCCTGCACCGCCAGGCGTACCGGAAGGTGTTCGAGCGCCTCGGCCTCGACTACCGCATCTGCGCGGCGACCGCGGGCGCGATGGGCGGCTCCAAGTCGGAGGAGTTCCTCGCCCCGGCCGGTGCCGGCGAGGACACCTTCGCCGACTGTCCGAACTGCGACTTCGCGGCCAACACCGAGGCCGTCGCGTACGAGTTGAAGCCGGTGGACGCCGACGGCGTGGCCGCTCTTGAGGAGATCCCGACCCCGGACACCCCCACCATCGAGACCCTCGCCGCCCACCTCGGCGTCCCGGCCTCGGCCACCCTGAAGAACCTCCTCGTGAAGGTCGACGGCGAGATCGTCGCCGTGGGCGTCCCCGGCGACCGCGAGGTCGACCTGGGCAAGGTCGAGGCGCACTTCGCCCCGGCGGCCGTCGAACTGGTCACCGCGGAGGACTTCGTGGGCCGCCCGGACCTGGTCCGCGGCTATGTCGGCCCGCAGGGTCTGGACAAGGTGAAGTACGTCGCCGACCCGCGTGTGGCCCCGGGCACCGCGTGGATCACCGGCGCCAACAAGGAGGGCCTGCACGCGAAGAACGTCGTCGCGGGCCGCGACTTCGAGGTCGGCGAGTACGTCGACGTCGTCGTCGTCCAGGAGGGCGACCCCTGCCCGAAGTGCGGCACCGGCCTCAAGCTGGACCGCGCCATCGAGATCGGCCACATCTTCCAGCTGGGCCGCAAGTACGCCGACGCCCTCAAGCTCGACGTGCTCGGCCAGAACGGCAAGCCGGTCCGCGTGACCATGGGCTCGTACGGCATCGGCGTCTCGCGCGCGGTCGCCGCCCTCGCCGAGCAGAGCGCCGACGAGAAGGGCCTGTGCTGGCCCGCCGAGGTCGCCCCGGCCGATGTGCATGTCGTCGCGGCGGGCAAGGCGCTCCAGACCGAGCTGGCGCTCGACGTCTCCGAGAAGCTGAGCGCGGCGGGTCTGCGCGTCCTGGTCGACGACCGGCCCGGTGTCTCCCCGGGCGTGAAGTTCACCGACTCCGAGCTGATGGGTGTGCCGAAGATCCTGGTGGCGGGCCGCCGTTCGGCCGAGGGCGTCCTTGAGCTGAAGGACCGCAGGACCGGCGAGCGCGAGGAGCTCACGGTCGACGAGGCGATCGCCCGGCTGACGGCGTGACGTAAAGCAACGTCTCAGAGAATTCTGGCGGGGCGTACGGCTGCCTCACAGACTTCTCTCAGACCGTTCCCCGACCGTAGGGCGTGACAGAACGTCACTGCGGAGGGGAACGGTCATGGCGACCAGGGAAGAGGAACGGGGGGCCGCGGCAGCGGTCCGCAGAGGTGCGCGGCGTACGGCCGCCCTGGCCGCGGCGGTCACGCTCGCCGCGGCGGCCGGGGTGTTCGCCCTGGTCGGCACCATGCAGGCCGACGCCGAGACGACGGCGAGCAGCACGAGCACGAGCACGAGCAGCAGCTCCAGCTCCGGTGCCGACTCGAGTTCCACCGACACCGACACCGGCTCCACCGACACCGGCTCCACGGACAGCAGTTCCACCGACAGTGGTACGGACTCCTCGTCGGGCGGCTCGTCGAGCAGCTCGACGAACGGCTCGTCGTCGGACAGCGGCAGCTCCTCCTCGGACGGCGGTCTCACCTCCTCCTCCGGCGGCTCCGCCGACTCCACGTCGGGAGCGTCGTGATGAGCGCCCCCCTCGCGTCCCGCATTACGGCCGCCGCCGAGTGGCGGGCCCTCGGCACCACGGTCCGTCTGGTCGTCACCGACCCGGCCCTGCTGGAGTCCTGCAACCTGCTCCTCGCCCGGCACCTCGCCGAGGTCGACGCGGCCTGCAGCCGCTTTCGCGCCGACTCCGAACTGGCCGCCCTCGACGGCACCGCCGGCCGCCCGGTCCGGGTCAGCCCGCTGCTCGCCGAGGCCCTCGACGTGGCCCTGCGCGCCGCCGAGGACACCGACGGGGCGGTCGACCCCACCGTCGGCTCGGCGATGAACGCCCTCGGCTACGACCGCGACTTCACCCTCGTCCGCGAGGACGACCGCCCGGTCCGGCTCACGGTCCGGCGCACCCCCGGCTGGCGTACCGTGCGCCTGGACCGGGCGACCGGCACGGTCACCGTCCCCGAGGGCGTCCGCCTCGACCTGGGGGCCACCGCCAAGGCGTGGGCCGCCGACCGGGCCGCCAGGACGCTGGCCGCGGCGGCCGGCTGCGGGGTCCTGGTCGGTCTGGGCGGCGACACGGCCGTCGCGGGGGAGGCCCCGGCGGGCGGCTGGCAGATCCGTGTCCAGGACGTCACGGGATCCGTCGACGAAACCCCCGCCGAGGGGCCCTGGGACTCGGTGGGCCTGCGCGGCGGGGGCCTGGCCACCTCGGGCACGACCGCCCGGCGCTGGCGGCGGGGCGGTCACGACCTGCACCACATCGTCGACCCGCGCACCGGCCTGCCGGTCCGCTCCCCCTGGCGCACGGTCTCCGTCGCCGCCGCGACCTGCGCCGACGCCAACGCGGCGAGCACGGCGGCCCTGGTGAAGGGCGCGGGTGCGCAGCGGTGGCTGACGCGCAGGGGACTGGCGGCGCGTCTGGTGGCCCAGAACGGCACGGTCGTGACAACTCCGGGTTGGCCGGATCCCGCCCGTCCGACGGGTGGGGCCGAGGTCGGCGGGGCCGATCGGGGGCCCGGGGGCAGTGTCCCCGGAGCCCACCACCGGGAGGCGGCCGCGTGAGCTCCGAGACCCTCTGGTACGCCAACCGGGCCACCGGCGCCGTCTGCATGGTCCTCTTCACCGTCGTCGTCCTGCTCGGCGTCGCCGTCCGTACGAGGACCCGGCTCCCGGGGCTCCCCCGCTTCGGCACGATGAGCCTGCACCGCACGCTCTCCCTCTCCGCGACCGCCTTCCTCGCCCTGCACATCACCGCCGCGGTCGTGGACGGCTACGTCGACATCACGGTCGTCGACGTCCTCGTCCCCTTCGCCGGCGACTACCAGCCCCTCTGGCTCGGCCTCGGCACGGTCGCCCTGGACCTGATGCTCGCCGTCTTGGTCACCAGCCTGCTGCGGGAACGCCTCGGTCACCGCGCCTGGCGGACCGTCCACCGGCTGGCGTACGCCGCCTGGCCGGTCGCGCTCGTCCACGGCGTCGGCATCGGCACGGACACCGGCGCCGACTGGATGACCTGGCTGACCGTCGCCTGTGTGGCCACGGCGGTCGCCGCCTTCGCCGCCCGCCTCGCCCACGCCGCCCGCGCCGGCCACCGTACCCCGGCGGCTCTCCTGCGCACCGCCGAAGGAGCCCGACCGTGACCGCCACCCTCCCGGACCTTCACATGCCCCCGCGCCTCCTCGCCCCCGGAACCACCCCGGCCGACCTCACCACCCACCACCAGCGCTACGGCCCGCTGTCCCACGGCGACCCGGAGGACCTGCTCCGCACGGTCGCCGAGTCCGGCCTCACCGGGCGCGGCGGAGCCGGCTTCCCGACGTACCGCAAGCTCGTCGCCGTCGCGGAGGCGGGCCGGCGTACCGGCCGCGCTCCCGTCGTCGTGGCCAACGGCGCCGAGGGCGAGTCGGCCAGCCGCAAGGACGGGGCTCTGCTGCGCCGGTCGCCCCATCTGGTCCTGGACGGACTCCAGTCGGCGGCCCGCACGGTCGGCGCGGGGGAGGCGTACCTCGCCGTGGAGGACGGCGCGACCTGGCTGGAATCCGTCCTCGCCCAGCGCACCGCCGACCCGCTGCCCGTGAAGGTCGTCCGTCTGCCCAAGTCGTTCCTCTCCGGCCAGGCCGCCGCCCTCGCCCGGTACGTCTCCGGCGGCGCGGCCCTGCCCACCCATCAGCGCCCGCCGGTCCGCGAGCGCGGAGTGCACCGGGCCCCGACCCTCGTGCAGAACGTCGAGACCCTGGCCCATCTCGCGCTGGTCGCCCGCTACGGCGCCGACTGGTACCGCACGGCCGGTACCCCGACCCAGCCAGGCAGCGCGCTGTGCACGGTCCATGTGCCGGGCCGTGAACCCCGGGTGGTGGAGGCGCCCTACGGCCTGCCCCTGGGGCGGCTGCTGCCGCTGGAAGGCGCCCGGGCGGTCCTGGTCGGCGGCTACCACGGCACCTGGATCCCGGCCCCGGAGGCCGCTCGACTGGCCCTGGACAGTGGCTACTTGGGCGCGGGTGTGCTCGCCACGCTGCCCGCCGACCGCTGCGGCCTCGCCGAGACCGCGCGCGTCCTGCGCTATCTCGCCCTCCAGTCGGCCGGCCAGTGCGGTCCCTGCCTCAACGGCCTGCCCCGCATCGCCACCGCCTTCCGTACCCTCGCCGCACCCGGCCCCCAGGGCACTGTCCGCGCCGACCTGGCCCGCTGGTCGGGGCTCGTCGAGGGCCGAGGCGCCTGCCACCACCCCGACGGCACCGTCCGCCTGGTCCGCAGCGCCCTGACCACGTTCGCCGCCGAGGTCGACGCACACGCCCGGGGCCACTGCACCGCGACCGACCACACACCCCTGCTGCCCGTCCCCGAGGAGGTCTGACCCATGAGCACGGACCAGCGCATCGACACGGCCCAGCGCATCGACATCGACTGGACCGCCTGTCAGGGCCATGGCCTCTGCGCGGACTTCCTTCCCGAGCACATCACCCTCGACGAGTGGGGCTACCCCCTGGTCGACGGCGCCCCGGTCCCGGCCGGCACCGTACGGCGGGCCCGGCGCGCGGCGGCCGACTGCCCGGTGCTCGCCCTGACGTTGGTCCCGGGGCGGGCGGGCTGACGAGGGGCGGGAGGATCAGCAGACCTCGGCCGCGAGGAAGCCGCGGGGCGCGAGTTCGTCCGGCAGCTGCACCCGCATACCGCAGAAGCACCACAGCAGGCTGCCGCGTGAGGCAGGGGCACCCAGGTCGACCATCAGAATGTCGCGTACTTCCCGGAGCACGTCACTCAGCTGGAAGCCTCTGGCAACGCGGATGCTGACCTCATCAGGGTCCCAGACCGCGATTTTGGGCAGATTGTCCGTTAATGAAATGTGGATGCACACAACTGTCTCCCCAGGGATGCACAACGACACGAGTGATCCGCTCCGGGAGGCCAGCGGCGCACCGATGGTAGCGGTGACGGTCGTGGCTAGGGGGAGTTTCGGTCATATTCATTCGTAGGGGGCGGATCGCCTTGCGCGTCCGCCGCCGGTCGGCATCACGGCCCGTGGGTCGAGGTGACGCCGCTGACCTCAGGTGATGCGGCTGACCTGCAGCATTGCCTCCGCGTCCTTCAGCAGCGCACGTTGACGTGCCTCCGGCAATTGCCGGTACAGCTTGAGGAGCCGTGCCTCCCGCTCGTCACCGCTGGGGCCGGGGGCGGGACGGCCGACCGCCTCGAAGAACTCCCTGGGCGTCGTCTGCACGCCCCAGCGCCGGAACGCGTCGACCATGGCCCGCAGCTTCTCCGGGTCTATGCGTGAGGTGCCGCGCGTTCGGTTCATCCACGCGTTCAGGGTCGGGTACGAGATGCCGGCCGCCGAGGCCAGGTCTTTCTGGGTCTTCCCCGGAGCCTGCGCCAGGAGACGTTCGAGCAGAATCGCGAGGTCCACGTCCTGGCGTGCCGGATCGTTGCGGGGCGCTGGGTCTCCTGGGCGGCTCTGCTGGTTCGTCACGACTCAGAGGATCGGGCATCGATATCTACAAGCGCAAGTAGATCGCAGACCGGCAATCGGGCCCTTTGGTGCACGCCGGAGCGTTAACGACGCAGTCGTGCAAACCTGCGCCCCCGTGCTCCCCTGCGCGGAATCACACCCGCACCTTGCGCTCCGTACATCACTTGACACTGTATGCATCTACGTGAAGACTGTAGATAGGCCCGGCGACGGGCCGTCCGGCTCGCGGGGGAAACGGGTGGCGAGCACCCTTTCCGGCGGGAGTCGACGGCCCTGCTTTCCCGGTGCCTCGCGCGACGGAGTCGCGTCCCGCAATCTCTGGCATCGGTCGCCCTGCCCTGTCGCGGAGCAGGGTGACCGGACGTTCGCCGAATGAATCTACATCTACATGTATATCGCAGATGCGGAGGATCCTCGCTCCGCACACCCCGCACGACGACGGGAGTACCCACCGTGTCCGCACCGAACAACGTCACGTCCGCTCCGGACGGTCCGGAACCCGAGTTGATCGCCCGGGCCCGGGCGGGCGACCGGGAGGCGTTCGCCACCCTCTATTACGAGCACTACCGCCTCGTGTACAGCTTTCTGCTCGTTCGTACGCGCAACAGACACCTCGCCGAGGACCTGACCCAGGAGGTGTTCACCCGCGCGCTGCGACGTATCGACGGGTACGTCTGGCAGGGCACGGCGTTCGCCGCCTGGCTGATCACCATTGCCAAGAACCTCCATCTGGACGAACTCGGCCGCGGCCGTACCCGGCTGGAGACCCCGGTCGCCGAGTTCCTGGACCCGCAGGTGCCCGGCCGTGGCCCGGAGTCGCTCGCCCTGCGCGAACTGGAGGCCGTCGAGGCGCACGAGACGGTCCGCACCGTCCTGCACACGCTCAACGCCCAGCAGCGCCACTGCGTCCAACTGCGCTTCCTCGACGAACTGACCGCGCAGGAGACGGCCCTGGAAATGGGGCGGAGCGTCGGCGCCGTCAAGGCGCTGACCCACCGGGCGCTCCAGAAGCTGCGCTGGACGGCCGGGACGGTGGCGGTGTGAACGGGAACGTGCTCCACGCCGCGCGGGTGATCCGCACGGTGCTGGCGACCGTCCGGACCGAACAGGCGGCGGCCGTGGCGCAGGCGCTGGATTCGGCCCGTCTCCTCGTCGACCCCGAGCGTTCCTTCGGCGTGGTGCTCTACCGGACGCCGGACGGCGGCTGGTCCCGCACCGCGCGACCGGTCACCGAACTGGAGCGGCAGGCCCTGACCTGGGACACCTCCTGCGAACGGGCACGGCACGTCGCGCGCGGCATCGAACGGCACCTGGACACGCACCCCGGACCGCACGCCGTCCGCGTCGAGGGCGACCGGCTGCGGGTCTCGCTCCGCGTCGACGGC
Source organism: Streptomyces sp. NPDC002884 (assembly GCF_040295245.1). Classification (NCBI taxonomy): domain Bacteria; kingdom Bacillati; phylum Actinomycetota; class Actinomycetes; order Kitasatosporales; family Streptomycetaceae; genus Streptomyces; species Streptomyces sp. NPDC002884. The sequence goes on from NZ_JBEOVB010000036.1 coordinate 44,519, forward strand.
CCCGCCCAATGGGCGCGCTGGCGCTCCTACTTCGGTATCGCGGGCGTCGCCGAGCGGACCGATCCCCACCTGCTGACGGGGGAGGGGGAACGTGACGGCGTCCAGGTGACGGTGGTGGCCCTCAGCGCCTCCACGTCACCGCCGGAGTCGACGACAGAAGTGGACAGGCACCGGTTCCGGATCGGCGAGACCCTGTACGACCTGGCCTTACCGATGCGCGACGTATACGGGGGCGTCTGGTACTTCGAGGGCCGTCGAAGCGGCGACGGCATGCCTCTGATGGCCCTCGACGGTCGGCCCGAGCGGTGCTCCCTCGCCAATGTGGCCGTGTACCTGGGGCCGTTGTCGCCGGTGCGGCACGACGACGACGGCTCGGCCGCCGCACCGGCGGAGAGTCCGTCGGCGGTGCCCGCGCGGCCGGCCCCGACGGATCGACCGGCGCCACCGGGCCGGGTGGTCCCGCATGTGCTTCCGGTCGCGGCGGTACCGCGGACGCTGCCGGACGAGCCTGGGCCCTGGGCGATGGTGGACGTGTCGGAGGCGGGAGTCCCGCCGGACGTGCCGCGACCGCGGGTGATGCCGGGCCTGCGGGACCTGCGGACGATCTCGGGGCTGCCCGAACGGGAACAGGCGCAGGTGCGGCAGCCGGAACCGGTGGAGCCGGTGGAGTCGGCGGAACCGGTGGAACCGGCGCACCGGCCGGCCTGGGCCGAACCGTTCGGGCCGCTCGTGCCGTCGGTGCCGGCGGCCGGTCCGGCGGGGCCGGTCCGATGAGTGCCGGTCGGTCGAGGGGGCCGACCGGCGCCGGAGGAGAGGCGGACGGGGGGACCCGGGCATGGGAGTCGAGTGCCGCCTGCCGGCACCAGGACGCGGAGCTGTGGTTCTCCCGCCGGTCCTCGTCCCGTGCCGTTGCCATCTGCGCGGCCTGCCCCGTGCTGGCCCACTGCAGGGCCGCCGTGCTCATACGCGAGAAGGGACTGCCCAAATGCCATCGAGACGGTGTCATCGCCGGCCTGACCGGCCCTCAGCGCTATGCCCTGGAGTGTCGGGCGGACCGGTCGCGGCCGACGCCGGCCGCCGATCTCGAGGCGCCCCGCGCGCCGGTCGGTGCGCCCCGCAAGCAGCCTGCCCCGTGCGGGACCCGGGCGGCCTACCAACGGCATCTGCGCCTGCGGGAGCCGGTCGACGAGCCCTGCCGTCTCGCCAACGCCCGCAGCGCCGGCCGTTACCGCCGCACCGGTTCCACCCGCGCCCGGAACGAAGCCGCCCGGAACGAAGCCGCCCGGAACGAAGCCGCCCGGGGCTGCGACCGCTCGTGGGGAACAGCCGGGAAACCTGGCAGCCCGCCCCGGAAGTGACCCCCCGTTCACCGCCACCGGAGTACTTCATGTCCGTACCCTCGACGGGCCGTCCGCCCGAAGAGCTCCTGTCCGACGGCTCCCGCGAGCGCCGCTCCCGAGCCGCCCGTCCCGTCGGCCGCCTGTCCGCCCTTCGCCGCCTTTTCAGGCCGCGGGACCGAGATCCCCTGCCGGAGACCGCGCCACGGCACAGTCCCTCCCCGGACCTGGACAACTGCCGTCAGGAGCTGGTCCGCTGGCAGCGCCATGCCGACTCCTTCGAGCGGGAGCTGACCCGGGTCTCCTTCGAACGCGCGCACCTCCTGGCGTGGCTGGCGGCGCTGCACCCGGCGAGCGCGGTCGTCACCGGGGCCGTCGGGGCCGGACCGGACGGCACGCACCTGCTGCGACTGGTGGCCGGGGGACGGCAGTTGTCCTGGCGTCTTCCTCCCCGGGACATCCCGCTGTTCGCGCATGTCCCGTACACGGAGCGCGCCGACGGCCACCCGCAACGGGACGGCTTCACCGCTGTGGAGCAGGCTGCCCACATCCGCAGTCACACCCGCCTGCTGGCCCTTGAGGGGACTCTGTTCACCGCTCCCGCCGAGAGACGGCCGCAGGCGCGGTCGACCGAGCACTGACAGCCCAGGGGACGGGCCTCGGAGCCCGCCCCGCGAGACTCCGGTCGGCAGGCTCGGGAGGCACGTCGGCCGGATCCACAGCGCTCCCCTGCGAGGGGGGATCTCCAGCAGGGGAGCGCTGTCCCGTCCTCGGCCTCCCGTCCTCGGCCTCCCGGCCGTCGCGCGGGCGGCCCGGCGGTCCCATGGCCCGGCGGCCCGGCAACCCCGCGGCCCGCCCGGGCCCCGCTACAGCCAGCTCGCGAACTCGAGCAGCAGCTCGGAGTCCCGCGTCCGCCCGACCCGCCGTGCCCGGACCCCCGACTCCACCGCCCGGAACAGCGTCCAGCCGCGCAGCCGCTCCTGGTCCAGTTCCAGCGACTCCGCGAGCCGCTTCACCCGGCGCCGGGTGATCGTCGCCCCGGACGGCGAGGCGATCAGGTCCTCCACCCGGTCGCGGACCAGCCGGGCCAGATCGAAGGCGCACTCGCCGACCACCGGATCCGGGCCCACCGCCAGCCACGGCGTCCGCTCGCCCGCCAGCACCTTGCTCTGCCGGAACGTGCCGTGCAGCAGCCGGTGCTCGGGCGGCGCCGCCAGCAGCTCCGTACGGGCGGCGAGCGCCGCGTCCACCAGGGCGGCCACCTCGGGCTCGGCCCCGGCACTCGCCCGCATCGCCTCCGCCTGCCGTCCCGTCCGGTCGGCCACGGACTCGAAGGAGTGGCCGGCCGGAGGCTCCACCCACAGTCGCCGCAACGTCCCGGCCGCCTCCAGCAGGGCCTTCGCCTCCGCCAGCGACCGCACCGACACGTCCGGATGCAGCCGTTCGAGCAGCAGTGCCCCCGCCGTCCGCGGCCCGGCGAGCAACTGGACGGCGCCCAGGCCGTCCCAGTGCGCCAGCGCGGCCCGCTCCGCCTCCGGCCGGAACCGGGGCGGGGCCAGCTTCAGCACGGCCGGTGTCCCGTCCGCGTGCCGCACGAGCAGCACCAGGCTGGTCCGGCCGCCCGGCACCTGCACCCGATCGACGGTCAACTCGCCCAGCGCGACGGCCTGTCGGGCCGCCTCCGGCAGCTTCTCCAACCAGCCGTCACCGTCCGGTGCCGTCTCACCGAGCGCCCTGATCAGACGCTGCGGCGGTTCGAAAGCCATGCGCGAGTCGTTCCCTTCCTGCTTCGGGTCAGGCCGCCGGTGTGCCGGAGGCCGCTGCCGCCGCCGGAGGCGTCGCCGCTGCCGGTACGGACGCCGAGCCCGTGGCCGGATCCGTACCGGTCCGCTCGGCGAGACCAGGGAAGGCTACGCTCCCGCCGCGCCAGCGCGCCCCGCGGACCGCCGCCTCCCGCAGCGCGCCCGCCGCGTCCCGGCGCCGCGCTTCAGCGGCCGCGCGCACCAGGTCGGAGTACACCCCGGCCACGCGGTCCTCCAGCTCGGTCGCGAGCCGGACCGCCGCGGCGGAGTCCGGCACCGGGAACGGCAGCGCGTACCCGGCGCTCGCGGCGACCGGCTCGGCCCCCAGGTCGCGCACCGCGCGCACCAGCGCGTCCCGGCGCGCCCGGTGCGCGTCGTAGGCGGCCCGCGCCTCCGCGCGTCGCCCCTCGCGGATCCGCCCGCCGACGACCCCGTACCCGTACACGGCGGCGTGTTCGGCGGCCAGCGCCGCCTGGAGTGCCGTCAGCTCCGCGCTCGTGGTCCCGCTCATCGGGTCCCCTCCGTCAGCAGATAGGCGTGGGCCGCGCCGGCCGCCGCCACCGAGGCCAGCAACCGGGCCAGCTCGCCCGGGACGTCCAGCAGCTCCGTGGCCCTGCGGTCGGCGAGCGTCCGCTCGGCCGCGGCCAGCCCGGCGAGCGCGTCCGTGTCGGTGATCGGCACGGCGGACGGCACGGCCGTCGGATCGGCCGGAGCGACCGAGGCGGAGCCCGTGGGCGAAACCGTGGGGGAGGCGGGGGAGTCCGTGGCGGAACCCGTGACGGAATCCGTGGCGGAGGGGGACGCCTTCCCGGTGCCCCCGAACGCCTCCACGTGCCGTGCGACCTCCGCCCGCAGCGGCGCCAGCCGCACCGCCAGCGCCGGATGGACGGCGAGCACGGCGTCGTACCGTGCCACCAGTGCGCCGCTCTCCTGGGCCGCACGCGCGCGTGCCCGCTCGGTGGCCGACGGGCTGCTGCTCGCGCTCTCCTCGGACTCCTCCGTACCGGACGAGCAGCCCACGAGCAGCGCGGCTCCCGCGGCCGACGCGAGCAGGGATCTTCTGCGCGGCCCCGAGGGGGTGCGCGAGGGGAGGGGCAACGGCACGGCAGGCGTCCTCGGGGAACTCGTACGGAACTGGCGTCCTGGTGGGCGGCGGCCCGTGATCACCGTACCCGCGCGGTCGTCCCGTACCACTCAGCGGCACCGTGCCGCGAGGGCCCGCCACCCTCCGTGCACAGGTGGACGGCAACACACCTTGCGACCGGATACCCTTTGACCAGACACGCGCCCCATCCCACAACAGCACACGCGGCCGAGGAGTCACCCGGATGAGCACCACCCAGAGCGAGAGGCTGCGAGAGCTCCTGGAACCGCTCGTCGCCTCCCAGGGACTGGATCTCGAAGAGATCACCGTGGACTCCGTCGGACGCAAGCGGGTGCTGAGTGTCGTCGTCGACTCCGACTCCGGAGCGGACCTGGACCAGATCGCCGATGTGAGCCGCGCGCTCTCGGCGAAGCTCGACGAGACGGACGCGATGGGCGAGGGCGAGTACACCCTCGAGGTCGGCACCCCGGGCGCGGAGCGCGCACTCACCGAACACCGCCACTACGTACGCGCCGTCGACCGGCTGGTGCGGTTCCAGCTGACCGAGGGCGGCGAGCTGGTCGCCCGGATCCTGACGGTCGACGACGAGGGACTCGACCTCGAGGTCCCCGGCGTGAAGGGCCGCAAGGCCACCGCTCGCAGACTCCCCTTCGGTGACGTCGACAAGGCCCGCGTGCAGGTCGAGTTCAACCGCAAGGACAAGAGCGACGAGCACGCCAAGAACGAGAACGACGAGATCGACGAGAACGACGAGAACGAGATGGAAGAGGAGGCGTAGCCGTGGACATCGACATGAGTGCCCTGCGGGGCTTGGTGCGGGAGAAGGAGATCTCCTTCGACCTGCTGGTCGAGGCGATCGAGTCGGCCCTCCTCATCGCCTACCACCGCACCGAGGGAAGCCGCCGTCACGCGCGCGTGGAGCTCAACCGGGAGACCGGACATGTGACCGTGTGGGCGAAGGAGGACCCCGAGGACCTCGAGGAGGGGCAGGAGCCCCGTCCGTTCGACGACACCCCGTCGGACTTCGGCCGCATCGCCGCCACCACGGCCAAGCAGGTGATCCTCCAGCGTCTGCGCGACGCGGAGGACGACGCGACGCTCGGCGAGTACGCCGGCCGTGAGGGCGACATCGTCACCGGCGTGGTCCAGCAGGGCCGCGACCCGAAGAACGTGCTCGTGGACATCGGCAAGCTGGAGGCCATCCTGCCGGTGCAGGAGCAGGTCCCGGGTGAGACGTATCCGCACGGCCTGCGCCTGCGGTCGTACGTCGTCCGGGTGGCGAAGGGAGTGCGCGGCCCGTCCGTGACGCTCTCCCGCACCCACCCCAACCTGGTGAAGAAGCTCTTCGCCCTGGAGGTGCCGGAGATCGCCGACGGTTCGGTCGAGATCGCCGCCATCGCACGCGAGGCCGGTCACCGTACGAAGATCGCCGTCAGGTCCACCCGTTCGGGCCTGAACGCCAAGGGCGCCTGCATCGGCCCCATGGGCGGCCGGGTGCGCAACGTGATGGGCGAGCTGAACGGCGAGAAGATCGACATCGTCGACTGGTCGGACGACCCGGCGGAGATGGTGGCGAACGCGCTGTCCCCGGCCAGGGTCTCCAAGGTCGAGGTCGTCGACCTCGGGGCCCGCTCCGCGCGCGTGACCGTGCCGGACTACCAGCTGTCGCTGGCGATCGGCAAGGAAGGGCAGAACGCCCGGCTCGCCGCCCGGCTGACCGGCTGGCGCATCGACATCCGCCCGGACGTCGAACAGCCCACCGAGTAGTCCACCGAGTGGCCCGGCGAGCAGGTCAACGCGCTGCACCGGGCAGCGGGGGAATAGATCTCGGCCTGCCGGGGCTCAGATCACGACAGATGTAACGCGGCAACTGTTCGAATCCTGGCCCGAAGGGGTGAGGTCGCCGCGGGGAGGTAGACTTAACAGTGTCTGGCCGGACGCACACCGGAGCATGCCCTGAACGCACCTGTGTGGGGTGCCGGGAGCGGGCGGCCAAGACGGGGCTGCTGCGCATCGTGGCGATCAAGGACGCATGCGTCCCCGATCCACGCGGTACGCTGCCCGGCCGGGGTGCGTATCTGCACCCCGCCCCGGTCTGTCTCGACCAGGCGGTACGCCGCCGGGCGTTCACGAGGGCGTTGCGAGCCCCGGGAGCGCTCGACACAAAGGCGTTGCGCCAGTACGTCGAGCAGACGACCGTTGCCGAACAGGCGACAAAGTAAGAAGGCGTCGCACGGAACCTCCGTGCGGCTCTGGTACCCCGCGAGTTGGAAGTAGGTCGAGATTGCGATGAGCACTCGATGAGCACGCGATGAGTACGCCCATGAAGTAGCGACGGTCCGGACACACCCGGACCTAAAAGGAGCGAAGTGGCTAAGGTCCGGGTATACGAACTCGCCAAGGAGTTCGGGGTGGAGAGCAAGGCCGTCATGGCCAAGCTCCAGGAACTCGGTGAATTCGTCCGTTCGGCGTCTTCGACCATCGAAGCGCCCGTTGTCCGCAAACTGACAGACGCCTTCCAGGGCGGCGGCAAGCCCGCCCCGCGCAAGGCAGCCCCCAGGCCCGGCGCGCCCTCACCGGCGCAGGCGGCCCGTCCGGGTCCGGCCGCACCGCGGCCGGCCGCCCCCAAGCCTCCCGCGGCGCAGACGCCCGCGGCCGAGGCGGCCCCGGCCGCCCCCGCCGCCTCGTCGGCCCCCGCGCCGGCGGCCTCCGGCCCGCGTCCGGGTCCCAAGCCCGCGCCGCGTCCGGCCCCGGCCGCCCCGGAGTTCACCGCTCCGCCGGCCGCTCCGGCCGCCCCCGCCGCTCCGGCCCAGTCGTCCGCCCCGCGGCCGGCCTCCCAGGGTCAGGGTCCGCGCCCCGGCGCGCCCCGCCCCGCCGGCCGCCCCGCGCCCGGTCAGGGTCAGGACCGCGGCGATCGCGGTGACCGTGGCGACCGCGGTGACCGCGGTGACCGCGGTGACCGCGGCCAGCGTCCGGCCGCCGCTCAGGGGTCGCGCCCCGGTGGCGCCGGTGCCCCGCGTCCGGGCGGTGCCCGTCCCTCGGGTCCGCGTCCGGGCAACAACCCCTTCACCTCCGGCGGCAACGCCGGCATGGCGCGCCCGCAGGCGCCCCGTCCGCAGGGCGCTCCGCGTCCCGGCGGCCCCGGTGGCGCTCCCGGCGCAGGTCCCCGTCCGCAGGGCCCCGGTGGCCAGGGCGGCGGTCCTCGTCCGCAGTCTCCGGGCGGCGCCCGTCCGTCTCCGGGCGGTATGCCTCGCCCGCAGGGCGCAGGCCCCGGCGGTCCCCGTCCCGGCGGCGGTCCGCGTCCCAACCCCGGCATGATGCCGCAGCGTCCCGCTGCGGGCCCGCGTCCCGGCGGTGGCCCCGGCGGCCGCGGTCCGGGTGGCGGCGGCGGTGCCGGTCGTCCCGGCGGCGGCGGTCGTCCCGGTGGCGGCGGCTTCGCAGGTCGTCCGGCCGGTCCCGGTGGCGGCGCACGTCCGGGTGGCGGCGGCGGTTTCGCCGGTCGTCCCGGCGGCGGTGGCCCCGGCGGCGGTGGCGGCGGCTTCGGTGGCGGCGGTGGCCGTCCCGGATTCGGTGGTCGTCCCGGCGGTCCCGGTGGCCGTGGTGGCACGCAGGGCGCCTTCGGTCGTCCCGGCGGTCCCGCGCGTCGCGGTCGCAAGTCGAAGCGGCAGAGGCGCCAGGAGTACGAGGCCATGCAGGCCCCGTCGGTCGGCGGCGTGATGCTGCCTCGCGGCAACGGACAGTCCGTCCGCCTGTCGCGCGGTGCGTCCCTCACCGACTTCGCCGAGAAGATCGGCGCCAACCCGGCGTCGCTCGTCGGCGTGATGATGAACCTCGGCGAGATGGTCACCGCCACGCAGTCCGTCTCCGACGAGACGCTGAAGCTCCTCGCGGACGAGATGAACTTCGTCCTCGAGATCGTCAGCCCCGAGGAGGAGGACCGCGAGCTGCTCGAGTCCTTCGACATCGAGTTCGGCGAGGACGAGGGTGGCGAGGAGTTCCTCGTCGCGCGTCCGCCGGTCGTGACCGTCATGGGTCACGTCGACCACGGTAAGACCCGACTGCTCGACACCATCCGCAAGACGAACGTCATCGCGGGCGAGGCCGGCGGCATCACGCAGCACATCGGTGCGTACCAGGTCGCCACCGAGGTCAACGGTGAAGAGCGCAGGATCACCTTCATCGACACCCCGGGTCACGAGGCGTTCACCGCCATGCGTGCCCGTGGTGCCAAGTCGACCGACATCGCGATCCTCGTGGTGGCGGCCAACGACGGTGTGATGCCCCAGACGATCGAGGCGCTGAACCATGCCAAGGCGGCCGACGTGCCGATCGTGGTCGCGGTCAACAAGATCGACGTCGAGGGCGCGGACCCGACCAAGGTGCGCGGTCAGCTCACCGAGTTCGGTCTGGTGGCCGAGGAGTACGGCGGCGACACGATGTTCGTCGACATCTCCGCCAAGCAGGGCCTCAACATCGAGAGCCTGCTGGAGGCCGTGGTCCTGACCGCGGACGCCTCGCTCGACCTGCGGGCCAACCCGGAGCAGGACGCGCAGGGCATCGCGATCGAGTCCCACCTCGACCGTGGCCGCGGCGCCGTCGCGACCGTCCTGGTCCAGCGAGGCACCCTGCGGGTCGGCGACACCATGGTGGTCGGCGACGCGTACGGCCGTGTCCGCGCGATGCTCGACGACAAGGGCGAGAACGTGGAAGAGGCGGGTCCCTCGACCCCGGTCCTCGTCCTCGGTCTCACCAACGTCCCGGGCGCCGGCGACAACTTCCTCGTCGTCGACGAGGACCGCACGGCCCGCCAGATCGCAGAGAAGCGTGCCGCTCGTGAGCGGAACGCCAACTTCGCCCGCCGGGGTGTCCGGTTCTCCCTGGAGAACCTGGACGAGGCCCTCAAGGCCGGTCTGGTGCAGGAACTCAACCTCATCATCAAGGGCGACGCGTCCGGTTCGGTGGAGGCTCTCGAGTCCTCGCTGCTCCAGCTCGACGTCGGCGAAGAGGTCGACATCCGCGTTCTGCACCGCGGTGTGGGTGCGGTCACCGAGTCGGACATCGACCTGGCGACCGGCTCCGAGGCCATCGTCATCGGCTTCAACGTCCGCGCTGCGGGCCGCGCGGCGCAGATGGCGGAGCGCGAGGGCGTCGACGTCCGGTACTACTCGGTGATCTACCAGGCCATCGAGGAGATCGAGGCAGCCCTGAAGGGCCTGCTGAAGCCGGAGTACGAGGAGGTCGAGCTCGGCACGGCGGAGATCCGCGAGGTCTTCAAGTCGTCCAAGCTGGGCAACATCGCCGGTGTCCTGGTCCGGTCGGGCGAGGTCAAGCGCAACACCAAGGCGCGCCTCATCCGCGACGGCAAGGTCATCGCGGAGAGCCTCACCATCTCCGGGCTGCGTCGCTTCAAGGACGACGTCACCGAGATCCGCGAAGGCTTCGAGGGCGGTATCAACCTCGGAAACTTCAACGACATCAAGATCGACGACGTCATCGCGACGTACGAGATGCGGGAGAAGCCGCGGGTGTAAGCACCCATGGTCCGTACCGGCCGGCGGGGGATCGTTCCCCGCCGGCCGGTACGGCGTCCGGCGGACGCATGAGCGAGGTAAAACCCCGTCGAGCGTCCGCCAGGATCGTTGTACCGTTCTTGATGTCCCTGTCCCGTGGGCGGGCAGGGCCATCGATCCCGTACCGGCGGGTGAACCGGTTACACACATGTATGTGGGGACTCTGTCCTTCGACCTCCTCCTCGGCGACGTACGGTCGCTGAAGGAGAAGCGCTCCGTCGTCCGTCCGATCGTCGCCGAGCTCCAGCGCAAGTTCGCGGTGAGTGCGGCCGAGGTGGACGACCAGGACCTCCACCGCAGGACCAAGATCGGTCTCGCCGTGGTCTCCGGTGACGCGGAGCATCTGACCGATGTACTGGACCGGTGCGAACGGCTGGTCGCCGGCCGCCCCGAAGTGGAGCTGCTGTCGGTCAGACGCCGCTTCCACGGCGAAGACGACTGACCGACCACAGAACGCAAGAGCAGACAGAACGGGAGACGGACCAGTGGCCGACAACGCGCGCGCCAAGAGGCTGGCGGACCTCATCCAGCAGGTGGTGGCGCAGAAGCTGCAGCGCGGGATCAAGGACCCGCGGCTCGGCTCCCACGTCACCATCACGGACACCCGGGTCACGGGTGACCTCAGGGAGGCGACGGTCTTCTACACGGTGTACGGGGACGACGAGGAGCGGGCGGCCGCGGCCGCCGGGCTGGAGAGCGCCAAGGGCGTCCTGCGCTCCGAGGTGGGCCGGGCTGCGGGCGTGAAGTTCACGCCGACGCTGGCCTTCGTCGCCGACGCCCTGCCGGACAACGCCCGCACCATCGACGACCTCCTCGACAGGGCGCGTGCCGCCGACGAGAAGGTCCGCGAGGTGTCCGCGGGTGCCGGGTACGCCGGCGATGCCGACCCGTACAAGAAGCCCGGTGACGAGGACGAGACGGACGACTCCGCCTGATGAACGGCAAGCAGACCCCGCCCGACGGCCTTGTCATCGTCGACAAGCCGTCGGGCTTCACTTCGCACGACGTCGTGGCCAAGATGCGGGGGATCGCCAAGACCCGCCGCGTCGGCCACGCCGGCACGCTCGACCCGATGGCGACGGGCGTCCTCGTCCTCGGCATCGAGAGGGCGACGAAACTCCTCGGGCACCTGGCGCTCACCGAGAAGGAGTACCTGGGCACGATCCGGCTGGGCCAGACGACCCTGACGGACGACGCGGAGGGCGAGATCACGGGGTCCACGGACGCCTCGAAGGTCACCCGGGACGCGGTCGACGCGGGCATCGCCAAGCTGAGCGGCGACATCATGCAGGTGCCGTCCAAGGTCAGCGCCATCAAGATCAAGGGCGTGCGTTCCTACAAGCGGGCCCGTGACGGCGAGGACTTCGAGATCCCGGCCCGTCCGGTCACCGTCTCGTCCTTCTCCGTGTACGACGTCCGTGACGGTGTCGCCGAGGACGGCACCCCGGTCGTGGACCTGGTCGTGTCCGTCGTCTGCTCCTCCGGCACCTACATCCGGGCCCTGGCCCGCGACCTGGGCGCGGACCTGGGCGTCGGCGGCCACCTCACCGCCCTGCGCCGCACCCGCGTCGGCCCCTACAAACTGGACTCGGCGAAGACGCTCGACCAGCTCCAGCAGGAGTTCGGCGTGATGCCGGTCGCCGAGGCGGCCACCGCCGCGTTCCCCCGCTGGAACGTGGACGCCAAGCGGGCCCAGCTGCTCACCAACGGCGTACGCCTGGAGATGCCCGACGAGTACGCGGGCGCCGGCGCCGTGGCGGTCTTCGACGCCGAGGGCCGGTTCCTGGCCCTGGTGGAGGAGCAGAAGGGCAAGGCGAAGAGCCTGGCCGTGTTCGGCTGACGAGGCTCGAAGCGCGTTCCGCGGTGCCCGTGGAGCGGCGAACACGGGGTTGTGCTGCGCCGCCGCTCCACGGTCCCCCCTCGGTTCCCCCACCCCTAGGGTGTATCCAGCGGCCCTCGTTCATTCACCCGTCCGGGCAGGCGCTCGGAGTGAACCGAGGGAGTGCAGGGGGGCGCGTTCGGTCCGTGATCTGTCCCGCCGATCATCCCGCCCCTACCGTCGGACCCAGGGCACGCGGGCGCGGCGGGAGGTACGACGATGGCGGGACGAGGCCCGCGGACACCGCGGCACGACTCCCTGCGGGGCGCGCCCCGGAACGGCCCGGCAAATCCCCCGGGCCCCCTGGATCCCCCGGGCCCCCTGGATCCCCCGGGCCCCCTGGATCCCATGGCTTCCCCGGATGCCCCGGACCGCCGGGACGCGGCCTTCGCCACGGACTTCGCCGCTGACGTGGACACCTCGACCGTCCGGATCCGCGACCTGGCCGGCCGGCCGCGCGGCACCGGGTTCTTCGCCGACCACCAGGGCACGGTGATCACCAGCCACGAGGCGGTCGACGGCCTGTCGCGGCTCGTCCTGTACGCCGCCGGCGACCGCAGTTGTGTCGTGACCGCCGACGCGGTCACCCCCCTCCCGGAACTCGACCTGGCCCTCGTCCGCACCGAGGGCCTCGGCGGCGTCCCGCTGCCGGTGACCGTGCGGGACGGCGTCGAGACCGGCCGGTACGTGCGGCTGGTCGCCGGCTGCTGGCGCGAGGCACGGGTCCTGGCAGAGACGTCCGTGACCTACACGGCGACGGACCGCTTCCACCTCCTCGACGACGCCCTGGAACTGGCGATCGGCACAGCGGGCCGGGACGCGCTGCGGCTGGGCGGCGGCGCGGCCGGGGGACCGGTCCTCGACGCCGAGACCGGCGCGGTCGTCGCCGTCCTCGGCACCGCGCTCCGGTCCGGCCACCGCGACGCCGGCTTCGCGGTGCCGCTGCGACCCCGGATCCCGACGACCGACGCCATGCCGACGGCCGACGCCATGCCGACGACCGACACCATGCTGACGACCGACGCCCTCCCGCTGACCGGTGACATGGCGGCGGCCGACGGCAGTCCTGCGGGCCTGCCGCCGGGCGGCCACGCGAGCGACGGCGCAGCGATGACGGCGCCGCCCGCAGGTGCGGGCGCCACCAGTGGTGGCCGTGGCCGTGGCGCTGCCGCCGGCGTCGGCGTCGGCGGTCGGGGTGGCGGTTCTGCGGGGTCGGGGAACGGGTGCTGGGTGTCCGGGCCGGGGGCGGGGACTCCTGCCGACGGTCCGCTGGCCGAGCTGCTCGCCCGTAACGCGGCCACCGTGCCCGCCTACGGCGCCGACCTCAACCTGGCCGGCCTCCTCGAACTCACGGCCACGTCGGTCGGTTCGGACGGGCCGCCCGGAGCGCTGTCCGACCCCCTCGGCCGCGCCGCGACCGGCTCCTCCGCAGCCGCGGAACCCATCGAACGTGCCGCCCCCGCACGGGAGTTCGCGGCCTTCGCGACGAGCCCGGCGGCCGTCCTCGCACTCGTCGGCGCACCGGGCAGCGGCCGGACGACGGCACTCGCCGCGCTCGCCGCGCGCCGCGACCGTGGCGCACGGCCGGCCCCCACCCTGTGGCTGCGCGGCGCCGACCTGAGGGCCGGGGACGACTCCCTCGCCGACGCGGCCCGCCGCGCACTGGACCGCGCGGCACGCATCGTGGCGGCGGGCGCGGCAGCGGCTCCGGCCGCGGGCGCGCCAGCGGTTGCGGGGCGACGGGGGGTCGACCCGTCCGGGCCGTCCAGCCCCTGCGGCCTCGGTGATGTCACTCCCGAGCGGCTCGCCGGCCTGGCCCGGGCCGTCGGACGCCCCCTGCTGCTGCTCCTCGACGGGCCCGAGGAGATGCCCTCGGTGCTCGCGCACCGGCTCGCCGAGTGGAGCGAGGGCACGGCCGACTGGTTGCGGGAGACGGGCACGCGGCTGGTGGTGGCCTGCCGGGGCGAGTACTGGGAACGGGCCGGTGCGGAGTTCCCGCCGGAGCTGCTCCACGGGTCCGTGGCGGCCGGGGACCCGCTGCCGCCCTGCGTACGCCTCGGCGACCTCACCGCCGACGAGGCGCGCGAGGCCCGCGCACGCTACCGCGTGCCCGAGGGCGCGCTCTCCGCCCCCGACGACCGGCACCCGCTCACCCTCCGTCTCCTCTCCGAGGTCCGTGCCGCCCTCCCCGGCCCACAGGACCCGGCGCCCGTCGACCGCGACGACGTCCTGTCCGCGTACCTCGATCTGATGTGCCTGCGGGTCGCGGTACGCCTCGCCGCCGAGAACGGGCTGCGCGGCACCGCCGTACGCCGTCTCGCGGCGAAGGTCTCCGGCCAGGTGCACGAGGCCGCCCGCCGCAGTCTCGGGCCGGGCCAGGGCGAACTGGACCGGGAGTCGTTCGAGGCGGTGTTCCCCTGGGGCCCGGCGCCGGCCCGCCTCGGCGGCGGCGCCGGCTGGGCGTCCGCCGTCCTCACCGAAGGTCTCCTCGTGCCCGCGGGCCGCGGCTACCGCTTCGCCCACGAGGAACTCGCCGACTGGATCCAGGGCATCCACCTCGACCTGGACGAGGCCCTGCGCGCCCTGGTCCACCGCCGCCGCGCGCCCGGCGGTCGGCATCTGCTGCCCGTCCCGCACCACCGAGCCGGTCCCGTCGTCCAGTCCCTGCTGCTTCTCGCCCGCCAGCAGGGCCCGCACCGACTCGCGCTACGGCTGCGGGAGTTGGTCCACGCCCTGGACGCCGACCCGGCCTCGTGGTGGGCCGCCCGGCTGCTCACCGAGACCCTGCTGCGGGTCCCGGACGCGACGCCGTACACGGGCGTGCTGTGCCTGCTGGCGGATCTGATCGGCGCGGGGGCCCGGCCGCACGGCCGGTTCGCGGACTTCGGTCCCGCGTTCTGGACCGGGCTCGCCCTCCCCACCGACGCCCGCCTCGACCTGCTGCGCCGGCTGGTCCTCGCCGACGGCTCCCCGCAGGACGCGGACTCGCCCCGCCACCTCGACGCCGTCGCCCGGCTCCTCGCCGCCGACCCCACCGCCGTACAGCCCTGCCTCACCCACTGGTTCGACGACGAGCGGCCGCTGCCCGCGACCCCGCACGCCACCGTGGCGACGGCCGCGCAGGCGCTGCTGCACACCCACCGGCACCGGGCGCTGGACGACCTCACGGAGGCCCTCGTCGACTGCGCGCATCCCCGCGCCGACGAGCTGCTCGCCGTGCTGGCGGAGGAGGAGCCGTCCGCGCTGTGCCGGGCCGTCGACCGCTGGTCGCACGACGAGCGGCCGGCCCGGCGGGTCGCGGCGGCGACGTACGGACTGCGCGTCGCCCCGTACATCCGGACGGAGGCCGACCACCGGCTGCTGCGCTACGCGGCGCTCGTCCTGCTGGACCGTCCCGCCGACCGCGCCCTGCACGGTGGCGCGCTGGCCCTCCTCGTCCGGGACCCCGAGACCCGCTCCCGGCACCTGCCGCAGGCGTTGGAGCGGTTCACGGCGGGCGACCCGCAGCTGCCGCCGAGCGCGTTGCTCGCGGCCCTGGGCACACACCCCGAGCCGGTCCTGGACGCCTTCCGGTCCCGCCTGCGGGGCCCGGACCGCGCGGACACCGGCAGCGTCCTGCGCGCCCTCGCCGACGTCACCACGCCCGCCCTGGCCCTGCGGGTCGCCGCCCTCGTCCGGGAGGCGGTGGAGCGGCGACCGGAGGCCGCCGGGCAGGTGGCCGCGTACGTCGACCGGCGCCTCGACCACGGCCCCGACGCCCGGGCCGTCCTCCTGCCGCTGGTCACGGGACTGCTGGACGGCGGCGGCGGGCCCGAGCAGGTGCGGGCCGCCCTGGCCGGTGTACTGGCCGCCCCCGGAGCGCCGGAGTCCCGGTCCCTGCGGGACGAACTGCTGGAGCACCTCTTCACCCACGAACGCGCCCCGGAGGTCCTGGACGCCGTGCTGCACGCGGCGGCCGGGCGCACCGGCGGGGATCGGCGCGCCCTCGTCCACCGCACCGGCCTCCTCCTGGTCCGCACCCCCGACGGCGCCACCCGCTTCGACCGCGGTCTGGTCGAGTCGGCCCGGCACGTCCCGGGCTTCGCCGCGCAGGTGGTGGACTGGCTCACGGACGCGCCGGGGGAGTGGGCGGTGGTGGTCGGCCCCAGCGCCCGCCGGACGATCGAGAACCTGGCGGGGGTGCGGGTGCCCGCGTGACATGGCCGCCCCCGTGGCGCCGCCGCCTCGGTGACCGGGCAGGCCTCGGTGACACGGCAGCCTCCGTGACGCGTCGCGACGTGGCCCGGCTCACGTGGGTCGGGTCACAGCCCCCATGCCGATGCGGGCCGGAAGCACCCGGCATGGCACCCTTAGTCCTGCGTAAGAGGCAATGGTAGATACGGACACGGGTTCGAGGAGCGGTCACAGTGCAACGCTGGCGTGGCTTGGAGGACATCCCCGAGGACTGGGGACGCAGCGTCGTCACCATCGGCTCCTACGACGGGGTCCACCGAGGGCACCAGCTGATCATCCGGCATGCCGTGGACCGCGCCCGTGAACTGGGCGTTCCCGCCGTCGTCGTCACCTTCGACCCGCACCCCAGCGAGGTCGTCCGCCCCGGCAGCCATCCGCCGCTGCTCGCCCCGCACCACCGCCGTGCCGAGCTGATGGCCGAACTGGGCGTGGACGCGTCGCTGATCCTCCCCTTCACCACGGAGTTCTCGAAGCTGTCCCCGGCGGACTTCGTGGTCAAGGTCCTGGTCGACAAGCTGCACGCCAAGGCGGTCGTCGAGGGCCCCAACTTCCGCTTCGGCCACAAGGCGGCGGGCAACGTCGAGTTCCTCGCCGAGCAGGGCAAGGTCTACGACTTCGACGTCGAGGTCGTCGACCTGGTGCTGTGCGGCGAGGCGGGCGGCGGACAGCCGTTCTCCTCGACGCTGACCCGCCGGCTGGTCTCCGAGGGCGATGTCGCGGGCGCCGGGGAGATCCTCGGCCGCCCGCACCGGGTGGAGGGGATCGTGGTGCGCGGGGCGCAGCGGGGGCGGGAACTCGGCTTCCCGACCGCCAACGTCGAGACCCTGCCCCACACCGCGATCCCGGCGGACGGCGTCTACGCGGGCTGGCTGCACGCGAACGGCGAGGCGATGCCGGCCGCGATCTCCGTCGGCACCAACCCGCAGTTCGACGGCACCGAGCGCACGGTGGAGGCGTACGCCATCGACCGCGTCGGCCTCGACCTCTACGGCCTGCACGTCGCCGTCGACTTCCTCGCCTTCGTGCGCGGCCAGGCGAAGTTCGAGTCGCTGGAAGGGCTGTTGGAGCAGATGGCCCTGGACGTGAAGCGCTGCAAGGAGCTGGTGGCGGCGCGGTAGCCGCCCCGTCGTCGTCCCCTCGGGGCGCGACCGACGAACGGCCGAAGGGCGGCCGGTGTCCCAGGACACCGGCCGCCCTTCGGCGTTCTTTACTGCTGCGTCACCGCCGCATCACTGCCGCTTCACTGCTGCGGAGGCTGCCCGGGCTGAGGGGCCTCGGGGTGCTGCGGGTAGCCGTAACCGGCCGGGGGATACCCCGGGTGCTGCTGCTGTTGCTGCGGCTGCGGCTGGGCGTACGGGTCCTGACCCGGCTGGGGCTGCTGCTGCGGATACGGCTGCCCCTGGGGCTGACCCTGCTGCGGGGGGTACGGCTGCCCGGGGCCGGGCTGCGGCGCCTGCGGGTACGGCTGACCCGCCTGCGGCGGATAGGGCTGCCCGGGCACCGGCTGGCCCGGCATCTGCTGGCCCGGCATCGGCGGGGCGGCCACCGGCGGCGGGTTGCCGTCGCTGGTCCAGAGGCCCTGGCGCTGCTGGTGGCGGATGAAGTCCTCCGCCACCATCGCCGTGAGGTTGAAGTACGCCTCCCGGACCTTCGGCCGCATCATGTCGAGGTCGACCTCGGCGCCCGCGGCCAGATGCTCGTCGAACGGCACGACGACGACACCGCGGCAGCGGGTCTCGAAGTGCGACACGATGTCGTCGACCTTGATCATCTTGCCGGTCTCGCGCACCCCGGAGATGACGGTGATGGACCGCGAGACGAGCTCCGCGTATCCGTGCGCGGACAGCCAGTCCAGCGTCGTGCTGGCGCTGCTCGCACCGTCCACGGACGGCGTGGAGATGATGATCAGCTGGTCGGCGAGGTCGAGCACCCCGCGCATGGCGCTGTAGAGCAGACCGGTCCCGGAGTCGGTGAGGATGATCGGGTACTGGTTGCCGAGCACGTCGATCGCGCGCCGGTAGTCCTCGTCGTTGAAGGTCGTGGACACCGCCGGGTCGACGTCGTTGGCGATGATCTCCAGGCCGGACGGCGCCTGGGAGGTGAACCGCCGGATGTCCATGTACGAGTTGAGGTATGGGATCGCCTGGACGA
This sequence comes from Streptomyces sp. NPDC002884, assembly GCF_040295245.1. Lineage (NCBI taxonomy): Bacteria > Bacillati > Actinomycetota > Actinomycetes > Kitasatosporales > Streptomycetaceae > Streptomyces > Streptomyces sp. NPDC002884. The sequence continues at coordinate 62,596 of NZ_JBEOVB010000036.1, forward strand.
GGTCGCGGATCGTCGCCCCGGTCTCGCGCCGCACCCGTCGGCCGAGCGTCCCGGCGTCCGGGTTGGCGTCGATCGCGAGGATCTTGTCCTGGCGTTCGGTGGCGAGGGTGGAGCCGAGCGCGGTGGTCGTCGTGGTCTTGCCCACGCCGCCCTTGAGGCTGATGACGGCGATCCGGTAGCAGGACAGCACCGGCGTGCGGATCATCTCCAACTTGCGCTGCCGCTCGGCCTCCTCCTTCTTGCCGCCGAGCTTGAAGCGGGAGGAAGCGGCGGCGGGCCGGCCGCTCTTCGCCTTCTGCCGCTTGTTGTTGAGCAGCCGGTCGGAGGACAGCTCCACGGCGGCCGTGTAACCCAGCGGCGCGGCACCGGGGTTCACCGGCTGCCGCTGGTCGTGCTGGATCGGCTGCGGCCAGGCGGCCCCGGCCCGGGGATCGACGGGCGGCTGGGGCTGCTGCGGCCCCTGCGACGCGTCGGGTGCGGGCGCGTGCGGGTGCGGGTGCTGGGGTGTCTGTGGCGCCTGCGCATGCGGTGCCGGCGGCTGGGGCTGGGGCTGGGGCTGGTGAGGCTGCCCGGGGAAGCCCTGCGGCCCTCCCTGCGGGGCTCCTTGCGGGAACCCCTGGGGCGCGGCCGCGGGGGTCTGCCCGTCCGCCTGCTGCGGGATGCCCGGCTGCGGGAAGCCGGGGTGCGGCGCCTGCGGGGCCTGAGGCTGCTGAGGCTGCGGTGCCGGGGGCTGGGGGAAGCCGTAGCCGCCGGGGACGGGCGGTGCGTCGGCGGGCTGGGGGTAGCCGTAGCCGGCGTGGGCGGAGGCGTCGACGGGCGGCTGCGGTGCCGGAGGCGCCGGTTGCGCGGCAGGGGCGGGTGCTGCGGGTCCGGTGTTCTGCTGGGGGAAGCCGTAGCCGCCGGGTGCGGGCGGTGCGTCGGTGGGCTGGGGGTAGCCGTAGCCGGCGGGCGGCTGGGGTGCCGGAGCGGCCGGTTCTGCGGCAGGCGTGGGTGCTGCGGGTCCGGTGTTCTGCTGGGGGAAGCCGTAGCCGGCAGGGGCGGGCGGTGCGTCGGTGGGCTGGGGGTAGCCGTAGCCGGCGGGCGGCTGGGGTGCCGGAGCGGCCGGTTCTGCGGCAGGCGTGGGTGCTGCGGGTCCG
>NZ_JBEOVB010000036.1:63826-78719 GCF_040295245.1 Streptomyces sp. NPDC002884
GTCCGGTGTTCTGCTGGGGGAAGCCGTAGCCGGCAGGGGCGGGCGGTGCGTCGGTGGGCTGGGGGTAGCCGTAGCTGGCCGGCGGTTGCGGTGCCGGAGCGGCCGGTTGCGGCTGAGGGGCGGGGGCCGGAGCGCCACCGGGGTGCGGGAAGCCGTAACCCGGCTGCGGGGCAGGCGGCTGCTGGTCCGCCGGGGCGGGAGCGGGGGGCTGCGGGAAGCCGTAGCCCGGCTGCGGTGCGGTCGGGGCCGGTTCCGGGGGCGGCGGGTTCCAGCCGACCGGCGCGGGCGGGGCTGCCTGCGGCTGGACGGGCGGGTGAACGGGCGGCTGGTGGACAGGCGCGGAAGCGTGCGCCGCGGCCTCGGCGGGCTGTGGCTGTGCCGGCCACTGGGCCGCCGGTGCGGGTGCCGCGGGCTGGTACGACGGCGGCAGGGGAGGCAGCTCGCCCTGCGGGGCCGGCGGAGGAGTCCAGGCGGGCTGCGCGGCGGGAACGGCGTCCTGGGGCGCGCTGTCCTGCGGGTCGGCGGGGCCCGCGGGAACGGCGTCCGCAGGTTCCTCGACGGAGGAGTCGTTCCACGGGGCCGCGTCCTCGACGACGGCAGCACCGTCGGGCGCGGGGCCCGTCACGGCCTCGGCGTCCTGGGCCGCCGCCTCGTCGGCCGTGGGGGCCTCGGAGGGGCCCTCCCCGGTCGGTGCGGTGCCGCTTGCATCGGCCGCCGTAGTGTCGGTCTGGACCGCTGCCGCTGTTGCTGCCTCGGCACTGGCGCTGGCGTCGGCGTCGGCGGCCGTGGCCTCGTTGCCGTCCGGTGCGCCCGCATCGGCGGACGGGTCCGCCGCGTCCACGGTGTCCACGGCCTCGGACGGCAGAGTGGCGGTCGAGGCGGAATCGGCGGCCTCGGCCTCCGGCTCCGCGGGCGTCGCGGGCTCGGCCTGTACGGCAGCGGCGTGCTCCGCGATCTCCCGCTTGAGGGCGGCCGAGGAGAAGCGCATGGTCGCACCGCTCTCCAGGTCCCCGTTTCCGGAACCGCTCTCCTCGTCACCCGCCGAAGCCCCCGTGGCTCCCCACTGGGCCTCGGCCGGCTGCTGGTGCGGCTGCGGCTGGGGCTCGAACCCGCTGCCCGCCGGAAGCCCCGGCACGGCGGCGGCCCCCGCGCCGGGGGGCGCGGAGGGAGCCGCGGGAACGGGCGGGGCGGGCGGGGCGGGCAGAACGGGCGGGGCGGGCGGGGCGGGCTGCGCCGGAGGAACCACCGGAGCCGCCGGAGTGATCGGAGCAACCGGAGCGACCGGCACGCCCGGTGCGGCCAAGGGGAAAGCCCCGTCCGGCGCGGCTGGTGCGGGCGGGGTGAACGGCGCTCCCGGTGCGGGTGGTGCCGGAGGCGCGGCCGGGCTGAACGGCACCTGCGGCGCGGGCGGCGCTCCAGGCGTACCCGCCGGCCCGGAGTCGGCTTCCGCGCCCGGACCGGGTGCCGGGCCGGGTGTCGCGGCCGGTGTTTGATTCGCACCGGCGCCCGTGTTCTGCGTGTACCAAGCCGGCGGCGCGTAGTCGATGGTGAACTCGCCCGTCGCCTCGACGCCGGACTCCGCGTCGGGCTGGTCATCGCCGGGTGTGGCCCAGCCCCCGCGGATCCCGTCCCGATCGCTGCTCACAATTCCTCCTGATGTGGTCGAGCACCTTCATGCCGTGCCGGGGCGGCCAATTACCTGTCGTCCTTGAGTGGTTCGAGGCCGTCTGACGTCGTCCGATGCGGCTTTCCCCCGGGAGACGTCGACGTCCACCCCATGGTTTCCGGCATCGCGCCCCGTACCAGCCTAATCACCAGGCGGCCCACCTCGGCAGGCCCGCCCACCCCTCAGCACCAGTCCACCACGTCACGCACCCCCCGAGGGGGCCGTGCAAGCGCTTCAGGTCACTCGGCAAAACGGCCATACCGACCGAAGTGCCGTACAGGCAGGGGGAGAAGTCCGCCGCGTCAGTCCATTCGTCTCGGTGTGCCCAGCAACCCGATCTCCGCATCGGTGGGTTGCGTCATGACGTACTGCCGGTACGGCCTGCCCGGCGTCCTCGCCGCGGTCGTCGGTGTCCTGCTGGTCGCCCTCGCCTGTGTCCGGGCCCGCGTCCACGACGACCGCGGCTCGGCCGTCGCCCTCGGGCTCGGCGCGCTGCCCTACACGGGCGTGGCGGGCTCCGGACTCCTCCCGCTCGCCGACGGGCAGGGCATCGGCAGGCTCCAATTCCTGCTGGCCTGCGCCGCGGTACTGCTCGCCGCGGTGCTGCTCACCCTGTGCTCCCCGCGCGGGGACGGTCCGTTCGTCGCCTTCGTGGTCGCCTCCGGCACCGGCCTGGCGGCGGTGTTTGCGGCGATCCTCGCGCACTGGACACCGGCCGAGACCGCCGCCCTGTGCGCCCTCGTCGGCGTGGGCCCGCTGGCCTTCCTGCCCGGCCTGTCCAGCGCTTCGCCCGTCTGCCGATCGGCTTCGACGCCTCGGCCACCGCTCCGCGCGGCGTGTACGGCGCCGATCCCCTCCCGCGGGAGCCGGTCGACGCCGAGCGGATCGCCGCCCAGGCCCGCCGCGGACACGAACTCCTGGTCGGCCTGGTGGGCGGCTGCGCGGTGATCACGGTCGGCGCCTGCGCGGTTCTCGGGTTCTCCGACGACGTCTGGGCCCGGCTCCTCGCGCCGGCCGCGGGCATCGCCCTGCTGATGCGCGCCCACCTGTTCTGCTGCACGGCCCAGGTAGCCCCCGTACTGGCCGCGGGCCTCGGTTCCCTCGTCCTGCTCGGACTCGGTCTGGCGCTGAACCCGCCGCACCCGGTGATCCGCGACGCGCTGACGGGCGACCGCGCCGACCTCGACATCCGTACCGTCTGGCTGGTCGCGGCGATCGCGGCGGCGTCCGCGATCGTCACCGCTATCGTCACCGCGATCGTCACCGCGATCGGTCTGATCGGTCGCGGGGCGGCCTCGCGCCGTTCTGGGGCCGTTTCATGGAGCTCGCCGAGGGCTTCGTGCTGCAGACGCTCGTCCCGCCGACACTGGCCGTCTTCGACATGTACGCGGCGGCCCGGTCGATGACGGGCCGACCCGCGGACGGCGGCGCAGGGAGGCTGCCGCCCCCGAGCCGATCAGGCCGATCGAAGTGGAGCCCGGCCCGCGGCCACCCCACCCGTCCACACCACCCTCGCCTCCGGCCCGACCTCCCCGCCGCAACCGGCGGTGCGCAGGAGCGGCGGCCGGCACATCCCGGCCGCGGGCCCGGCTATGGCGCGACGGTTCCCCTGTCGTGCGGTGGGCGCCGTGCTCCGGCCCCGCCTCCCCGCCGCAACCGCCGATGCGGCGGGCGCCGCGTTCCGGCCGTCTCGGCTGACCGCCGCAACCGGCGGTGCGGCGGGTGCGGAAGCGGCCGTCACACCCCGGCCGCCGGCCCGGCTGCCGCGCGGCGGTCCCCCTGTCGTGCCCCCGGCCGCCGGCCCGGCTACCGCGCGGCCGATCCTCTGTCCGGCGCCTGCTCCAGGTCGAACTCGCCGTCCCGGGCGCCCAGCACGAAGGCCCGCCACTCCGCCTCCGTGTAGCGCAGCACCGTCTCCGGGTCGAGCGACGACCGCATCGCCACGGCCCCCTCGGGCAGGTGGGCGATCTCGACGCGCTCCTCGTGCTCCTCCGTGCCCGGGGCGCACTGCCACTCGACGCCGGAGATGTCGAGCGCGTACAGCTCGTCCCGCTCCCGCTCCTTGCGCGCTTTGACGTCTTTGTCCTCGGCATCGGCCATGTCGGCTCCGACCCTCTCCACTGAGTTCCCACTGTTCCAACGAGCTGTGGCGTCACCCTACTTGCCGGCGTTCGCCCAGCTCAGAGGTTCTTCCTTTACGTTCCCGCCCGGCGCCGTCGCCCGTACACTGCCCCCGCACGGTGCGGCACGGCCGGGCCGGCCGCCGCGATACCCCGGACAGGCCCGACGCCCCGGCCTGCTACCCTGGCTTTCGGCCGTTTGTGTACGCATCCCCGGAAACACCCTCAGGGAGTCCCTGAAGGTTCTGGAGGTCGCGCTCAGCGGATCCCCGCCTCCCGAGTAACGGAAGCTCCCCCGAGACATAGACCGGGGGCACTCGGTGGCCATGAAAAGACTACGAGGAGTACGCGTGCCGCTCGACGCCGCTACGAAGAAGCAGCTCATCACCGAGTTCGGTCAGAAGGAGGGCGACACCGGCTCCCCCGAGGTCCAGGTCGCCATGCTGTCGCGCCGGATCTCGGACCTGACCGAGCACCTCAAGACGCACAAGCACGACCACCACTCCCGTCGTGGTCTGCTGATCCTGGTCGGTCAGCGTCGCCGCCTTCTGCAGTACCTCGCCAAGAAGGACATCCAGCGCTTCCGTGCGCTGGTCGACCGCCTCGGCATCCGACGTGGTGCGGCGGGCGGTTCCAAGTAGAACGCCGTGAGGGGAGCGGTTCCCGGCCATCGGGACCGCTCCCTTTTGCTGTACGTACCGGTACACAGTGGTACGAATCGGCATACACCGGTACACGCGATGTGCCACCGGCGACGGGCCCGTCGTACGCCCTCTCGCCGTGCGGAAACGTGCGGAGTGTCACCAACGCTTTGTAGTGTGGTAGCACAACGCCGTACGTACGACACAGCGTGATGACGTGTACTCGCTGCGGGTAGACGTCACCACGCCCACCGAACGAGGAGAAGCGCGCCTCGCCGCCGCCGGTCCTCGGTAGTGGCCCCCGGGAAAGAGATCCCCGGGTGCTTCGATCGAAGACCGGCCCGCACCGAGCGTTTCTCCGCCACCGTCCCCCTGCCACACGGGCAGCGAGGGACGAAAGACGACAAGTAACGGAGAAAATGCTAGTGGAGAACGAGACCCACTACGCCGAGGCCGTCATCGACAACGGCACCTTCGGCACCCGCACCATCCGCTTCGAGACGGGCCGCCTGGCCAAGCAGGCCGCCGGCTCCGCCGTGGCGTACCTGGACGACGACACCATGGTGCTGTCGGCCACCACCGCCTCCAAGAACCCCAAGGACCAGCTCGACTTCTTCCCCCTCACGGTGGACGTCGAGGAGCGGATGTACGCCGCCGGCAAGATCCCCGGCAGCTTCTTCCGCCGTGAGGGCCGCCCCTCCGAGGACGCCATCCTCACCTGCCGCCTGATCGACCGCCCGCTGCGCCCGTCCTTCAGGAAGGGCCTGCGCAACGAGATCCAGGTCGTCGCCACGATCATGGCGCTCAACCCCGACCACCTGTACGACGTCGTGGCGATCAACGCCGCCTCCGCGTCCACGCAGCTGGCCGGCCTGCCCTTCTCCGGCCCGATCGGCGGCGTCCGCGTCGCGCTGATCAACGGCCAGTGGGTCGCGTTCCCGACGCACACCGAGCTCGAGGACGCCGTCTTCGACATGGTCGTCGCCGGTCGCGTCCTGGAGGACGGCGACGTCGCGATCATGATGGTCGAGGCCGAGGCCACCGAGAAGACCATCCAGCTGGTCGCGGGCGGCGCCGAGGCGCCGACCGAGGAGGTCGTCGCCTCCGGTCTGGACGCCGCGAAGCCCTTCATCAAGGTGCTCTGCAAGGCCCAGGCCGACCTCGCCGCCAAGGCCGCGAAGCCGACCGGCGACTTCCCGGTCTTCCTCGACTACCAGGACGACATCCTGGAGGCGCTGTCCGCCGCCGTCCGCCCGGAGCTCGCCTCCGCGCTGACCATCGCCGGCAAGCAGGACCGCGAGGCCGAGCTGGACCGCGTCAAGGCCCTCGCCGCCGAGAAGCTCCTGCCGGAGTTCGAGGGTCGCGAGAAGGAGATCTCCGCCGCGTACCGCTCGCTCACCAAGCAGCTGGTCCGTGAGCGCGTGATCAAGGAGAAGACGCGCATCGACGGCCGCGGCGTCACGGACATCCGTACGCTCGCCGCCGAGGTCGAGGCCATCCCGCGCGTGCACGGCTCGGCGCTGTTCGAGCGTGGCGAGACCCAGATCCTGGGCGTCACCACCCTCAACATGCTCCGGATGGAGCAGCAGCTGGACACCCTCTCCCCGGTGACCCGCAAGCGCTACATGCACAACTACAACTTCCCGCCGTACTCCGTCGGCGAGACCGGCCGCGTGGGCTCGCCCAAGCGCCGCGAGATCGGCCACGGCGCCCTCGCCGAGCGCGCCATCGTGCCGGTCCTGCCGACGCGCGAGGAGTTCCCCTACGCGATCCGTCAGGTGTCCGAGGCCCTCGGCTCCAACGGCTCGACGTCCATGGGCTCGGTCTGCGCCTCCACCATGTCGCTGCTGAACGCCGGTGTGCCGCTGAAGGCCCCCGTCGCCGGTATCGCCATGGGCCTGATCTCCCAGGAGATCAACGGCGAGACGCACTACGTCGCCCTCACCGACATCCTCGGTGCGGAGGACGCCTTCGGCGACATGGACTTCAAGGTCGCCGGCACCAAGGAGTTCGTCACCGCCCTCCAGCTCGACACCAAGCTGGACGGCATCCCGGCCTCCGTCCTGGCCGCGGCCCTCAAGCAGGCCCGCGACGCCCGCCTCCACATCCTCGACGTGATGATGGAAGCGATCGACACGCCGGACGAGATGTCCCCGAACGCCCCGCGGATCATCACCGTCAAGATCCCCGTGGACAAGATCGGTGAGGTCATCGGCCCCAAGGGCAAGATGATCAACCAGATCCAGGAGGACACCGGCGCCGAGATCACGATCGAGGACGACGGCACCATCTACATCGGTGCCCAGGTCGGCTCGCAGGCCGAGGCCGCCCGCGCCACGATCAACGGCATCGCCAACCCGACCATGCCGGAGGTCGGCGAGCGTTACCTGGGTACGGTCGTCAAGACCACCACCTTCGGTGCGTTCGTGTCGCTGCTCCCGGGCAAGGACGGTCTGCTGCACATCTCGCAGATCCGCAAGCTCGCCGGTGGCAAGCGCGTGGAGAACGTCGAGGACGTACTCGGTGTGGGCTCCAAGGTCCAGGTCGAGATCGCCGAGATCGACTCGCGCGGCAAGCTCTCCCTGATCCCCGTGATCGAGGGCGAGGAAGCTGATGAGGACACGAAGGACGACACCGACAAGTGACGTCGAGTAGCTCCCAGGCCACGGCCCGCACCTCTTCGGAGGCGCGGGCCGTTGCCCGTACCCAAACCCTGATCAAGGGCACGGCCGGCATCGGCGTCGTCCGCAAGACCACCCTCCCGGGCGGCCTGCGCATCGTCACCGAGACCCTCCCGTCGGTCCGCTCCGCCACCTTCGGCATCTGGGCGCACGTCGGCTCCCGCGACGAGACGCCGTCCCTGAACGGCGCCACCCACTACCTGGAGCACCTCCTCTTCAAGGGGACGAACCGCAGGTCGGCGCTGGACATCTCCTCCGCCATAGACGCCGTTGGCGGCGAGATGAACGCGTTCACGGCGAAGGAGTACACGTGCTACTACGCACGCGTGCTCGACGCCGACCTGCCGCTCGCCATCGACGTCGTCTGCGACATGCTCACGGGCTCCCTCATCCGCGAGGAGGACGTCAACGTCGAGCGCGGCGCGATCCTCGAGGAGATCGCGATGACCGAGGACGATCCCGGCGACTGTGTGCACGACCTGTTCGCGCACACGATGTTCGGGGACAACGCCCTCGGCCGCCCGGTCCTCGGCACCGTCGACACGGTCAACGCCCTCACCGCCGACCGCATCCGCCGCTTCTACAAGAAGCACTACGACCCGACCCACCTCGTGGTCGCGGCCGCCGGCAACATCGACCACAACAAGGTCGTACGCCAGGTCCGCGCGGCCTTCGAGAACGCGGGCGCCCTCAAGAACCCGGACGCCGCACCCATCGCCCCGCGCGACGGCCGGCGCGCGATCCGTTCCGCCGGCCGCGTCGAGCTGATCGGCCGCAAGACGGAACAGGCGCATGTCGTCCTCGGCATGCCGGGTCTGGCCCGCACGGACGACCGGCGCTGGGCGCTCGGGGTGCTGAACACGGCCCTCGGCGGCGGCATGTCCTCCCGCCTCTTCCAGGAGGTCCGCGAGAAGCGCGGCCTGGCCTACAGCGTGTACTCGTACACCTCCGGCTTCGCCGACTGCGGCCTCTTCGGCGTGTACGCGGGCTGCCGCCCCAGCCAGGTGCACGACGTGCTGAAGATCTGCCGGGACGAACTCGACCAGGTCGCCGAGCACGGCCTGTCCGACGAGGAGATCAGCCGCGCCATCGGCCAGCTGAGGGGCTCCACGGTCCTCGGCCTGGAGGACACCGGCGCGCTCATGAACCGCATCGGCAAGAGCGAGCTGTGCTGGGGCGAGCAGATGTCGGTCGACGACATGCTGACCCGGATAGCGGCGGTGACCCCGGACGAGGTCCGCTCGGTGGCCCGCGACATCCTGGGACGGCGCCCGTCGCTGTCGGTCATCGGCCCGCTCAAGGACAAGCAGGCCGCCCGGCTGCACGACGCGGTCGCCTGACCCTGTCCGGCAGTCCTTCGTCCCTCCTCCCTCGGCACCTTCGGTAAGGAAGCACAACAGATGAGCAAGCTGCGCGTGGCGGTCCTCGGCGCCAAGGGCCGGATCGGTTCCGAGGCGGTACGGGCGGTCGAGGCCGCCGAGGACATGGAACTGGTGGCCGCCCTCGGCCGGGGCGACAAGCTCGAGACGCTGACCGAGAGCGGGGCCCAGGTCGTGGTCGAACTGACCACCCCCGCCTCCGTCATGGACAACCTCGACTACTGCGTGGGGCACGGCATCCACGCCGTGGTCGGCACGACCGGCTGGACCGAGGAGCGCCTCGCGCACCTGACCGACCGGCTGGCCGAGTCCCCGGAGACGGGCGTGCTCATCGCGCCCAACTTCTCCATCGGAGCCGTCCTGACCATGAAGTTCGCGCAGATCGCCGCGCCGTACTTCGAGTCCGTCGAGGTCGTCGAACTCCACCACCCCAACAAGGTGGACGCGCCCTCGGGCACCGCCACGCGCACCGCCCAACTCATCGCCGCGGCCCGTCGCGAGGCGGGCACGGCACCGGCGCCGGACGCCACGGAGACGGGCCTGGACGGGGCGCGGGGCGCGAACGTCGACGGCGTCCCGGTGCACGCCGTCCGGCTGCGCGGGCTGCTGGCCCACCAGGAGGTGCTGCTCGGCGGCGAGGGCGAGACCCTCACGGTCCGCCACGACTCGCTGCACCACAGCAGCTTCATGCCGGGCATCCTGCTCGGCGCCCGCCGGGTGGTGTCGACGCCGGGCCTCACCTTCGGCCTGGAAAACTTCCTGGACCTCGGCCGAGGCTGACATGCGCGCCAAGCTCTCCTACGCCGTCACGGCCGCCGTCCTGGTCTTCTACTTCGTCCTGGTCGGCAGCCGCGGCGTCATGCTCATCCAGTCCGGCACGCTCCTGACCGTCACCTTCGGCGTGGCGGTGCTGATCCTGCCGGTCATCGGCGTCTGGTTCCTGTGGAAGAACACCCAGTTCGTCCACCGCGCCAACGCCCTCGCCGCCGAACTCGACGCCGAGGGCGGACTGCCCGTCGACGAACTGAAGCGCACCGCGGGCGGCCGCGTCGACCGCGACTCCGCCGACGAGGTCTTCGACCGGCGCAAGGCGGAGACCGAGGCGGCCCCCGACGACTGGCGCACCTGGTTCCGCCTCGCCGTCGCCTACCACGACGCCCGGGACACCCCCCGGGCCCGCAAGGCGATGCAACGCGCGATCAGCCTGCACGACGGCAAGCCGGTGCAGACCGCCTGAGCCGTACGCCGAAGGGGCCGGCCCGCACCTGTGGCGGACCGGCCCCTTCGCACGTCCGGCCGGATGCCGGATCCGGCGTTCCGAGCGATCAGCCGCGCCGGTTCTCCGCGGCCCACGCCTCGATCGCGTCCGCCGCACGGTCGAACGCCTCGCCACGCGCCAGGAAGTCCGCCCCGTGCGTGGTCAGCAGCTGCGCCGCCTCCTTGGGGCGGTCCCGCCGTCCGAGGGTCAGGGCCTGCCCCTGGACGGTCCGCGGCAGCCCCAGCCAGCGCACCGGCTGCTGCTCGGTCCGCACCGACACCACCCGCTCCCAGGGCAGCGTGCGCGTGACGAGGAAACGCACGTGCCGCAGCCCGCGGTCGCTCACCCACACACCCATACGCAGCAACCGCAGGGCAGCGGCGATCACGAGCAGGGAACAGCCGAAGACCGCACCGGCCTCGGACACCGACCCGGTCAAGGCGATGATGACGGCCGCGAACAGCACGTACGAGGCGAGCAGCAGCGCCAGCGCGGCGACCCCGACCCGCCAGGGTCCGGGCCGGTAGGGGCGCCGCCAGCGCTCACGGTCCTCGAAGGGCAACGCGACGTCGTCCGCCGCCTCGAATGCGCGGTCGGCCGTCAGGAAGGGCAGGGGCACGGCTGGTCCTCACTCGTCCATGCGTGGGCTGTGCCCGGTGAGGTTATCCGCCTGTGTCCCGGCTCACCACCATCGGGGGGCCATGGGGGTACCTCCCACGCCATTCGGGCGCTGGGGGAGGCGTCAGCGGCCCTGGGACGCCTGCGACTCCTGCGTCTGCGCCGAACTGTCCAGGCTCAGCGCCGGCATCCCGATGACCAGGGCGCCGACCAGCGCGGCCACGATCGTGAGCCCCAGCAGCCAATGCCCGGCTATCTGACCGGCGGAGGACCGCTCGGAGGGTGGGGGAGTGACATTGCCACGGAACCGGTCGGCCTCGGCGAGGAAGGCGAAGGGTACGGGCTCGCGCCGGCGGAACATGATGGGTACGTCCTCCTGGGGTTCTCGATCGGGAGCTTTCACTGATACAGACGAGCGAGTGCCCGAAAACGTGCCCCATATCGGCAGACGTCCCGCACGGAATTGCGCGGCACGCCCGTGGAGGTCCGGCTCGGCGGCCCCCGTAGAGTTGGCGCCGCTCCGAAGACGCGACGGAAGGACCCCCGCACAGTGACCGACAGCCCCGCCGACGACCTCAAGCCCGGCTTCCGCAGCGACGTCACCGTCGAACTGGTCAAGCACACCGCGTCCGACGCCGACGTGCTCTTCGCCGCCCGCGTCTCGACCGCCGGCGAGCAGTCCCTGGACGAGCTGGGCAAGGACCCGGAACGCTCGAAGGGCCTGATCAACTATCTGATGCGGGACCGCCACGGCAGCCCCTTCGAGCACAACTCGATGACGTTCTTCATCAGTGCCCCGATCTTCGTGTTCCGCGAGTTCATGCGCCACCGCGTGGGCTGGTCGTACAACGAGGAATCCGGTCGCTACCGGGAGCTCCAGCCCGTCTTCTACGTCCCCGGCGAGTCCCGCAAACTCGTGCAGCAGGGCCGTCCCGGCAAGTACGTCTTCGCCGAGGGCACGCAGGCCCAGCAGGAGCTCGTCGGCCGCACCATGGAGGACTCCTACCGCCGGGCCTATGAGGCCTACCAGGAGATGCTCGCCGCCGGCGTCGCCCGCGAGGTCGCCCGTGCGGTCCTGCCGGTCGGCCTGTTCTCCTCGATGTACGCCACCTGCAACGCCCGCTCGCTGATGCACTTCCTCGGCCTGCGCACCCAGCACGAGCTGGCGAAGGTCCCGTCCTTCCCGCAGCGGGAGATCGAGATGGTGGGCGAGAAGATGGAGGCCGAGTGGGCCAAGCTCATGCCCCTCACGTACGCGGCCTTCAACACCAACGGCCGAGTGGCGCCCTGACGGACACGGCCGGGACGGGCGACGGAGACGGCCGACGGAGACGTATGTACGGATCATCCGCGCGAAGTGTCCGTATTGCGGCATTTAGAGAAGTTCATCTAGCCTGATCAAACGGACCCGGCACTGCTTGAACCCCCGAGCAGGCAGTGCCGGGTTCCATCTTTGTCATGACTTTTCGCACCCCCCGAGGGCAGACCCCACGGTGAGCAACGAGTAGCGTGTCACCCATGGCTCCGACCTCCACTCCGCAGACCCCCTTCGGGCGGGTCCTCACCGCCATGGTCACGCCCTTCACGGCGGACGGCGCACTCGACCTCGACGGCGCACAGCGGCTCGCCACCCACCTGGTGGACGCAGGCAACGACGGCCTGATCGTCAACGGCACCACCGGCGAGTCCCCCACCACCAGTGACGCGGAGAAAACGGACCTGGTACGAGCCGTCCAGGAAGCCGTCGGAGACCGTGCCCACGTCGTCGCCGGCGTCGGCACCAACGACACCCACCACAGTGTCGAACTCGCGCGCGCGGCCGAGAAGGCGGGCGCACAGGGCCTCCTGGTCGTGACCCCGTACTACAACAAGCCCCCTCAGGAGGGCCTGTACCGGCACTTCACGGCCGTCGCCGACGCCGCCGAGCTGCCGGTCATGCTCTACGACATTCCCGGCCGCAGCGGCGTCCCGATCAGCACCGAGACGCTGGTCCGCCTCGCGGCGCACCCGCGGATCGTCGCCAACAAGGACGCCAAGGGCGACCTGGGCCGCGCGAGCTGGGCCATCGCCCGCTCCGGTCTGGCCTGGTACTCCGGTGACGACATGCTGAACCTGCCGCTGCTCTCCGTGGGCGCGGTCGGTTTCGTCTCGGTCGTCGGCCACGTGGTCACCCCGGACCTGCGCGCCCTCGTCGAGGCGTTCACCGCCGGAGACGTCCAGAAGGCGACCGAGATCCACCAGAAGCTGCTCCCGGTGTACACGGGCATGTTCCGCACCCAGGGCGTGATGACCACCAAGGCGGCGCTCACCCTCCTGGGCCTGCCCGCCGGCCCGCTGCGCTCACCCATGGTCGAGTGCTCGTCCGAAGAGATCGAACAGCTCAAGATCGATCTTGCGGCGGGCGGGGTACAGCTCTGACAACAGACTTCACAACTGAATAGCAGGCCACCGGTGCCTGCAATCCCCAACAACAACTGCTACTGCACGAACGTCATGCGCGCCACGTGCCCACCGGTACGTGGCGTGTGTGGTTGAGGAGAGTCTTTTGAGTCATCCGCATCCCGAACTTGCCCCGCCCCCGCCGCTCCCGGCGGGCGGCCTCCGGGTCACCCCGCTCGGCGGTCTCGGCGAAATCGGCCGGAACATGACGGTCTTCGAGTACGGCGGCCGTCTGCTGATCGTCGACTGCGGTGTGCTCTTCCCCGAGGAGGAGCAGCCCGGAATCGACCTGATCCTGCCGGACTTCACGTCCATCCGGGACCGCCTCGACGACATCGAGGGCATCGTCCTCACCCATGGCCACGAGGACCACATCGGCGCCGTCCCCTACCTCCTGCGGGAGAAGCCGGACATCCCGCTGATCGGCTCCAAGCTGACCCTCGCCTTCATCGAGGCCAAGCTCCAGGAGCACCGGATCCGCCCGTACACCCTCGAGGTGGCGGAGGGACACCGTGAGCGCATCGGCCCCTTCGACTGCGAGTTCATCGCCGTCAACCACTCGATCCCGGACGCCCTCGCCGTCGCCATCCGCACGCCGGCCGGCATGGTGGTCCACACGGGCGACTTCAAGATGGACCAGCTCCCGCTGGACGGCCGTCTCACGGACCTGCACGCGTTCGCACGTCTGAGCGAGGAAGGCATCGACCTTCTCCTCTCCGACTCCACGAACGCCGAGGTCCCCGGGTTCGTGGCGCCCGAGCGGGACATCTCCGACGTCCTGCGCACGGTCTTCGGGAACGCCCGCAAGCGGATCATCGTGGCCAGCTTCGCCAGCCACATCCACCGCATCCAGCAGATCCTGGACACCGCGCACGAGTACGGACGCCGGGTCGCCTTCGTGGGCCGCTCGATGGTCCGCAACATGGGCATCGCCCGAGACCTGGGCTACCTGAAGGTGCCGCCGGGCCTGGTCGTTGACGTCAAGACGCTCGACGACCTGCCCGACCACGAGGTGGTCCTGGTCTGCACGGGCTCCCAGGGCGAACCGATGGCGGCCCTGTCCCGCATGGCCAACCGGGACCACCAGATCCGCATCGTCCCCGGCGACACGGTGATCCTGGCCTCGTCGCTCATCCCCGGCAACGAGAACGCGGTCTACCGCGTGATCAACGGCCTGACCCGCTGGGGCGCGCACGTCGTCCACAAGGGCAACGCCAAGGTGCACGTCTCGGGCCACGCGTCCGCCGGCGAGCTCCTGTACTTCTACAACATCTGCCGCCCGAAGAACCTGATGCCGGTCCACGGTGAATGGCGCCATCTGCGCGCCAACGCCGAGCTGGGCGCCAAGACCGGTGTCCCGCACGACCGCATCGTGATCGCCGAGGACGGCGTGGTCGTCGACCTCGTCGAGGGCAAGGCGAAGATCACCGGCAAGGTCCAGGCGGGTTATGTCTACGTCGACGGCCTCTCGGTCGGCGACGTGGGCGAGCCGGCCCTCAAGGACCGGAAGATCCTGGGCGACGAGGGCATCATCTCGGTGTTCGTCGTCGTGGACTCCTCCACCGGCAAGATCACCGGCGGCCCGCACATCCAGGCCCGCGGCTCCGGCATCGAGGACTCGGCCTTCTCGGCCGTCACCCCGAAGATCGCCGAGGTCCTGGAACGCTCGGCCCAGGACGGCGTGGTCGAGCCCCACCAGCTCCAGCAGCTCATCCGCCGCACGCTGGGCAAGTGGGTCTCCGACACCTACCGCCGCAGGCCGATGATCCTCCCGGTCGTGGTGGAGGTCTGAGCGTCGTACGGCGCCTCGTACGCGTGAACCCGGAGCGGGGCTCCTCGATTTGCATCGAGGAGCCCCGCTCCAGTACGTTTACGGCTCCGCCTGAACGGGAACCCGGTACGCCTCGTGCCCCGGATCCACTCCCGGGAGGGGCCGGGAAAACCGACTCAGAACTTCTGATAAAGTCGGAACCGCCGGAAAGGAAACCGCGAAACAAAAGCGGGAACCTGGAAAGCACCGAGGAAATCGGGTCGAGAAAAGATCTGATAGAGTCGGAAACGCAAGACCGAAGGGAAGCGCCCGGAGGAAAG
>NZ_JBEOVB010000037.1:0-71461 GCF_040295245.1 Streptomyces sp. NPDC002884
GACCGCCGCCTCACAAGGCCTGTTCACGGCACTCGACCCCAACATCCGGGCCGCGCTGATCCCCGACGCCGACGCCTACCGGGCCCGCTTCAAGAGCTGGCTGCCCTCGGTGTCCCTGCTCAAGCTCTCCGAGGAGGACGCCCGCTGGCTCGGCGGCACCCCGCACGAATGGCTGTCCGCCGGCCCCTCGGCGGTCGTGATCACCCAGGGCAGCGACGGACTGACCGCCTTCACCCAGGGCGGAGCCGTCCACTCGGTGCCGGGCGAACAGGTGGACGTCGTGGACACCATCGGCGCCGGGGACACCGTGAACGCAGCCCTGCTCCACGGCCTCTCCACCCGGAACGCCCTCACCCCGACAGGCCTCACCGACCTGGGCGCCGACGACTGGCAGCAACTGCTGCGCTACGCCGCCCGCGCGGCCGCACTCACCTGCTCCCGGGCCGGCGCACAGCCGCCCTACGCCTCCGAACTGGGCGGCTTCCCGGACCTGCGTTAGGGACTGCCGGGACGGCCGACGGAACGGCCGACGGAACGGCGAACGGCGCCCCGCGGGGAGTTCCCGCAGGGCGCCGTACTTCTCACGCGGTTCGCCGGGCCTCGCGGCCCGGGTCGTCCGGCGGACCTCGCCGCTCTTGTCCCGTCAGGCCTTGCGGGCCCGCGTGGCCTTCTTCGCCGGGGTCGCCTTCGTCGTCGCCCCGGCGGCCTTCTCGGCCGCCGTGTTGTTCGCGGCGGTCGTCCTGGCCGTCGTCGTCTTGGCCGTGGTCGTCCTGGCCGTCGTCGTCTTGGCGGTCGCGGTCTTGCGCGCCGTCGTCTTCGCCGCGACCGTCTTCTTCGCCGCCGCCTTGCGCGGGGCCTTCACCGGAGCCGCGTCGCTGACCCGGTCGGCGCCGAGAACCTCCCGCAGGAACTTGCCGGTGTGGCTGGTCGACACGCCCGCGATCTCCTCCGGCGTGCCCTCGGCGATGACGAGGCCACCGCCGGCTCCGCCCTCGGGACCCATGTCGACGACCCAGTCGGCGGTCTTGATCACGTCGAGGTTGTGCTCGATGACGATGACCGTGTTGCCCTTGTCGACCAGGCCGGCCAGCACCGTCAGGAGCTTGCTGATGTCCTCGAAGTGCAGACCCGTGGTCGGCTCGTCCAGGACGTAGACCGTACGGCCGGTGGAGCGCTTCTGAAGCTCGCTGGCGAGCTTCACCCGCTGGGCCTCGCCGCCGGACAGGGTGGTCGCGGCCTGCCCGAGCCGGACGTAGCCGAGGCCGACGTCCTTGAGGGTGTTGAGGTGGCGGGCGATCGCGGGGACGGCCTCGAAGAACTCCGTCGCCTCCTCGATCGGCATGTTCAGGACGTCGGCGATGGACTTGCCCTTGTAGTGGACCTCCAGGGTCTCCCGGTTGTAACGGGCGCCGTGGCAGACCTCGCACGGGACGTAGACGTCCGGGAGGAAGTTCATCTCGATCTTGATCGTGCCGTCGCCCGCGCAGTTCTCGCAGCGGCCGCCCTTGACGTTGAAGGAGAAGCGGCCCGGCAGATAGCCGCGGACCTTCGCCTCGGTGGTCTCCGCGAACAGCTTGCGGACGTGGTCGAAGACACCGGTGTACGTGGCCGGGTTGGACCGCGGGGTGCGGCCGATGGGCGACTGGTCGACGTGCACGACCTTGTCGACGAGGTCGTCACCGTCGACGCGCGTGTGCCGCCCCGGCACGCTCCTCGCGCCGTTCAGTTCGCGGGCCAGGTGCGTGTACAGGATGTCGTTGACCAGCGTCGACTTGCCGGAGCCGGAGACGCCGGTGACCGCGGTGAACAAGCCCAGCGGGAAGGAGACGTCGATGTCCTGCAGGTTGTTCTCGCGGGCGCCGTGGACGGTGAGCCGGCGGGACGGGTCCTGCGGGCGCCGGATGTCGGGCAGCGGGATCGCCTTCTTGCCGGACAGGTACTGCCCGGTCATCGACTCGCTGTTGGCGAGCAGTTCCTTCAGGCCGCCGCTGTGCACGACCTTGCCGCCGTGCTCGCCGGCGCCGGGACCGATGTCGACGATCCAGTCGGCGACCTTGATGGTGTCCTCGTCGTGCTCGACGACGATCAGCGTGTTGCCCATGTCCCGCAGCCGGACCAGGGTCTCGATCAGCCGGTGGTTGTCGCGCTGGTGCAGGCCGATGGACGGCTCGTCGAGGACGTACAGGACGCCGACGAGGCCGGAGCCGATCTGGGTGGCCAGGCGGATGCGCTGGGCCTCGCCGCCGGAGAGCGTGCCGGCCGCGCGGTTGAGCGAGAGGTAGTCCAGCCCGACGTCGACGAGGAACCGCAGTCGCTCGTTGACCTCCTTCAGGACGCGCTCGGCGATCTTCTTGTCACGGGCGTCGAGCTTGAGCTCGCCCAGGAAGTCCGCGCAGTCGCTGATGGACATCCCGGAGACCTCGGCGATGGACTTCCCCATGACCGTGACCGCGAGGACGAGCGGCTTGAGGCGCGTGCCCTCACAGGTGGGGCAGGGCACCTCGCGCATATAGCCCTCGAAGCGCTCGCGGCTGGCGTCGCTCTCGGCCTCGCCGTGCCGGCGCTTCACGAACGGAAGGGCGCCCTCGAAGGGGGTCGTGTAGACGCGCTCGCGCCCGTACCTGTTGCGGTAGCGGACCTCGATCTGCGTCTTGTGACCGTGCAGCAGGGCCTTCCTGGCTCGCACCGGCAGCCCCGCGAAGGGGATGTCCGTACGGAAGCCGAGGGCGTCCGCGAGGGCGCCGATCAGCCGGCCGAAGTAGTCCTTGGTGTGGCCGTGCGACCAGGGGTGGATGGCGCCCTCGTCGAGGGACTTGTCCTCGTCCGGGACGATCAGCTCGGGGTCGACCTCCATGCGCGTGCCGATGCCGGAGCACTCGGGGCAGGCGCCGAAGGGCGAGTTGAAGGAGAAGGAGCGGGGCTCCAGCTCCTCGAAGGACAGGTCGTCGTACGGGCAGTACAGGTGCTCCGAGTACATGCGCTCGCGCTCGGGGTCGTCCTCGGGGAGGTCGACGAAGTCGAGCACGACCATGCCGCCGGCGAGGCCGAGGGCGGTCTCCACCGAGTCGGTGAGCCGGCGCTTGGCGGAGTCCTTCACCGTGAGGCGGTCGATGACCACCTCGATGGTGTGCTTCTCCTGCTTCTTCAGCGTGGGCGGGCTGGACAGCTGGATCGTCTCGCCGTCGACCCGCGCGCGGGAGTAGCCCTTGGTCTGGAGGTCGGCGAACAGGTCGACGAACTCTCCCTTGCGCTCGCGCACCAGTGGCGACAGCACCTGGAAGCGGCTTCCCTCGGGCAGCTCCAGGACCCGGTCGACGATGGCCTGCGGCGACTGGCGCGTGATCGGCCGGGAGCACTCGGGGCAGTGCGGCTTGCCGATGCGCGCGAAGAGCAGGCGCAGGTAGTCGTAGACCTCGGTGATGGTGCCGACCGTGGAGCGCGGGTTGCGCGAGGTCGACTTCTGGTCGATGGAGACGGCCGGGGAGAGGCCCTCGATGAAGTCGACGTCCGGCTTGTCCATCTGGCCGAGGAACTGGCGGGCGTACGAGGAGAGGGACTCGACGTAGCGCCGCTGGCCCTCGGCGAAGATGGTGTCGAAGGCCAGCGAGGACTTGCCCGACCCCGACAGGCCCGTGAAGACGATGAGCGAGTCGCGAGGCAGGTCGAGCGAGACATTCTTGAGGTTGTGCTCGCGCGCGCCACGGACGATGAGACGGTCGGCCACGCCGGTCCGCACCTTTCTTGAGAGAAGTGACAGGGGCGGGGCCCCCGTCTTCTTCAGACTAGGGCGAGCCACTGACAACGCCGGTCGGGATTCACCGGTTCACAACAATCCCCGGCCTTCCAGCATGCCCGACGCCGTCACCGACCTTATAGCACGCGCATTCGATTTGCGGGCTTGCTCGACCACCTTCACCCGAAGGGATGGCGCGGCTAGGGTCAGCACCATGATTGATCACGCTCATGACCTGGAGTCTGTACGTGACGCGACCGAGCGGCTCCTCACCGCAGTCGCCAAACTGGACAACGCGTCGGCGGCCGAGCCGTCACGCCTGCCCGGCTGGAGCCGCGGACATGTCCTGTCCCACATCGCCCGCAACGCGGACGCCCTCGTGAACGTCCTCGAGGGCCGTCCGATGTACCCCGATGCGCAGGCCCGCGACGCCGACATCGAGCGGGACGCCCCGCGCCCCCTGGACGTCCAGCTCGCGGACGTACGGGAGAGCGCGGCCCGCTTCCAGGCGACGGGGGCCGCGCCCGCGGACTGGTCGCGCACGGTGGCACTGCGCAACGGGGTCGTCGACGCGGCGGCCCGCGTGCCGTTCCGGCGGTGGGTGGAGGTGGAGCTGCACGCGGTGGACCTCGGCATCGGCTACGAGCTGGAGGATCTGCCGCGGGAGTTCGTCGTCCGGGAGATCGACTTCCTCGCGGAACGCTTCGCCGGGCACCGGGCCGTGCCGTCGACGGACCTGAGGAGCGACGACGGCGGGGCCTGGACCACGGGCGGCGGCGCTCCCGGCGGCCCCGTCGGCGTCAGGGGCCCGGCCCCGGAGCTCCTGGGCTGGCTCGCCGGGCGCCGCGACGGCTCGGGGCTGACGACGGACGGCGGGCCGCTGCCGGTCCTTCCGCCGCTATAGGCTGCCGCCATGACGTACAGCGGAGAGGTGACGGTCGGCGGACCGGCGGACGTGCACGAGCTCAAGGACCTGATGATCACCAAGATCGCGGTCGGCCCGATGAACAACAACGCCTATCTGCTGCGCTGCCGGGCCACGGACGAGCAGTTGCTGATCGACGCGGCCAACGACGCGCACGCGCTGCTCGGCACGATCGGTGACGACGGCATCGCGTCCGTCGTCACCACCCATCAGCACGGCGACCACTGGCAGGCGCTCGCGGAGGTCGTGGCGGCCACGCACGCGCGTACCTACGCCGGCCGGGAGGACGCCGAGGGCATCCCCGTGGCGACCGACGTCCCGGTCGACGACGGCGACGTCATCAGGGTGGGGCACGTGGAGCTCACCGCGCGCCATCTGGTCGGGCACACGCCCGGCTCGATCGCCCTGGTCTACGACGACCCGCACGGCCACCCCCACGTGTTCACCGGCGACTGTCTCTTCCCCGGCGGGCCTGGACGGACAACACGGCCCGAGGACTTCCAGAGCCTGATGAGCGGGCTCGAGGAGAAGGTGTTCAGCCTGCCAGATGAGACCTGGATCTACCCCGGGCACGGCAACGACAGCACCCTCGGGGCGGAGCGCCCGCACATTCAGGAGTGGCGGGCTCGGGGCTGGTAGCCGCAGGCAATGAGAACTCAGATCATCACGGCAGTGGTAGGCGTCGTTGGCACTGGCCTCGGCGCCTCCCTGGCGCTAATAGGTACGACCTGGCAAGCGCGAATAGCTGCAGGCAGCAAGCGCCAGGAGCTGGATCAGTCGAAGGAACAGGCTCGCACGCAGCTGTACGTCGATCACGTGGGCAGGCGTCTGGAGAACCGTCGGGCGACATACATCGCCTTCATGCAGGCGGTGTCGACACTGGTCCAGGCCACGCGAGACGACAGAATTGACGGTGCTCGGTTGACCGGCCAAATCGTCCAGCACCTCGCGGAGATGGCCGAAGCCGCTGGCGACATCGATACGGCCCGCAACACGGTGATGATCGACGGGCCGCAGGCAGTCGCTGGCCAGGCCGCGGAGCTATGCCGCATCCCGTACAGACTTGCGAGCGCCGTGTCGGCGATCTACGACGAGTCCTTGGATGACGACGGCAGGCAGCAGGCGCTGCAGGCGGCCGTCGACATTCGTGTCAATCTCGTCCGGGAGCTGACGCGGTTCTCCGTGATGGCGTCTGCGGCATTGAATCTGGACGGGGTCGGCAATCACCTCGACAGCTTTCAGACGCCCGGCGCTGCGCCCTCCGCTACATAGGCCATGTCGAACGCGTAGACCCCGAGCGGTACATACTCGGATCTGTTCGAGGGCGACCTCGCGCCGGGCGGCGTCACGCGACACTGTACGACCTCGGTCGTCCGCCGCCTGTCTCAGTCATGTCGGCGGCTCTGTCGAGCATCTGCTGGACCCTCTTGCGACTCAGGGAGACGAAGAGGAGGGCGTAGACGGCCAGGGTGTGGATGCGGTCGCGGACATCCATCGACCCGCCATCGATCAGCACTCGCATCGTCAGCTCGCCCCAGGCCAGTTGGCGGGCGGTCGTGGTGACGGCGAACTCATGCGCCGCCAGCGCGAAGCGGACCAGGGCGTCGACTTCCCGCGCGAAGGACGCCAGAACGTACAGGCGGCTGGTGTCCCGGAGCATCTGAAGGGTGTCGTTGTAGAAGTTCGCGGCTGGAGCCCGACACGCACAGCAACGTGGGCCGCCTGACGCCGTCCTGACAAGTGACGTCCTGGTCCCGGCCGCCGACTACATGATCTGACACTGTTGGCGAATCCTGGGACTGAACGCGATATCGGCTTTCACGACCCCGCTGTGATCGTGAAAGCCAACGTTGCGTTTTAGGACGGGTGTCGGTTTCTCGGCGGGGGCCTCTTCCTCTGAACTCCCTCAAGTAGCCTATGAGTTGACGCCCCGGTGACGACCATGCCGATATGACGAATCCTGAGTGGTTTCCCCTGGCCACAGCGGCCGCCACGGCGCTGGCCGCCTTAGTCGCGGCCGTGGTCGCCCTCCGATCGGCAGATCTGTCCTCGCGTACGACGTTTCAGTCGTCATACACCAAGGACCGGTTGGACGTGGTGGGCCGGTTTCTGGACTCCGTGGATGCGGTGCTGGACGATCCCACGCCGGACACGCGCGCCAGGGTGAAGTCGGAGTTCCTACGGGTACGGGTCGTGTTCCACCCCGGGGGCCCGCCGGTCCACATCGCGAAGCAGATCACTGCCGCGGTCGAGAACCTCGCGGGGAAAGACGAGCTCAATCCGTCCGAGGAGGAGCGGATGCTTCACAAGCTGCGCGATGACGTGCAGCGCGAAACGGCGATGATCGAAGAGCGCGGTGACGATGCCGAGCCGGCGCTGGGGTGGGTACTGGAGGAGGTGATGAAGCTCCGGGCTGAGGACGACCAGGCGGTGAAGGACGGAAGGCCAGAGTCGGACAGGGAACAGGAACTGCACATGATCGAGAGCGATCTGGTAGGGCTGGGAAAGCCCGGCTGGCTCCAAGTGGGAGTGGTATTGGGGTCGGCGCAGCGCCGGGAGATGCTCGGGAAGCTGAGGCAGCGCGATCAAGAGGCGCGCCACGCCATGGACGCAGGCCGTGAGGAGTTCGTGACGGCTGCGGGGGATTGGCTGGCCGGTCCTCCCGCCCTGGACGGCCCTCGAGGCACTGTTCGCGTCCTGCCCGGCACAAGGTGGTACTGCCGCCTGCGACTGCTACGCAGCCGTTCTTGAGTACCTGGCACCCTGAGCCCCCTGCCGGATTCGCCGCCAGTGTCGCAAATGATCCTGCCGGGCCCTTACGGCATCCGCGTCTCAGTCGCTCGTCCGCGCCCAGTGGAGCTCAATGGTGGTCTGGTCGAACCCAGGGCCGCGCCGCGCTACCGGATGCACCCTCAACCGCAGGCCCAGGCCGTCCAGGACGCGCCGCTGCTGCGGCACCGCGAGCGCTTCCCACGTCTCCCCCGAACGCGGCCCCACGAGGCCGTCGAAAGCGTTGAGGTCGAAGGCCGGCCGCAACCGGCGCGCCTCGTTCTGCGCGTCTGTGATCTGCTTCGCCAGCTTCGCAGTGATGCGCCGCAACTGTTCACGGGTGATGATCCCGTCCGCGTAGTCGTCCGCCGCCGCCTCCTGGCGCGCCTTCAGCCCCTCCGCCCGTTCCAGGGCCGCCAGGGCCGCCGAGTCGTCCCCGCGGAACACCTCGGTCGCCTGCCGCGACAGCACACCCACAACCACCCGCCCCACGTACTGGTCGAGCGCTTCCTCATTCCGGCCGACGCAGCCTCCCGCGTCGCAGACGTACGTCGGCTGCTTCCTGCCCCGCTTCGCGTTCCCCTTCAGCGCAACCCGGAACACCGAGCCGCACGGCCCACACGTGGCGACCTCCCCCCACGTCAGCAGGTGCTTCCGCGCCCCCGGCAGCTCCCGCACCACGGCCCGCTCAGCGAACAGGTTCCGCAGCTGCGCGTACTGCTCGTCCGTGACGAGCGCCGGCCATGCCGCCTTGTACTCCGCACCCTGGTGCATGCGAAGCCCCACGTTCGCCGGTCGCAGCGCGAGCTTCTTCACGCTGGTCTTGTTCCACAGCGACCCGTCCGCGTTCTGCCCGACAGCTCGCCGCTTCAGCTGCATCCCGGCACCGGGCGACGGCACACCACGCTCGTTCAGGTCAGCCGTGATGCCGATGAGACTGCCGCCAGCCAGCAGGCGGGTGACGATCTCCCGGACAATCTCGGTCTGTACCGGGTCCTCGACGTCATGGAATCCGCTCACCTGGCCTCGCGCGTCGTACTCGTACTGACGCCGCCACCCGTACGCCACGGCGCCGTTCGCCCGGCCCTCCTGGGCGCGCTCCAGGGCGGCCCGAGCCACCCGCTCACTCTTCACCTCGGACTCGGCGGTATCGGACTCGCCGAGGTTGGCGAGCTGCGACCGGTCCGATGCCTTCGCCATGTTGAACAGGCCGCCCGACTCGAACGCGACCCAGCACCCCGCGTGCCGCAAGTCCTCGATAGCCTGCGCGCGCTCAACACGGCGCCGCCACACGCGCGATGGGTGGTAGCCCGCGACGATGACCCGGACACCGGGTTCGCGGGCGGCGGCCTCGATGGCGTCGGCCATCAGCCGGTCGTACTCGGGGCGTTCCTCGCCCGAGTGGGCGGAGACGTCGTTCTCGATGTACTCGCCGCCGACCTCCCAGCCGTTCTCCTCGGAGAACGTGCGCAGGTCGCTCATCTGCCGATTGACGCCCCGTCGGCGGTCGCGGGGGTCCTCGGAGATCCGCGCGTACAAGAAGACGAGGGTACGGCGCGGAAGCATCTTAGTGTTCACTACAGAGAACCCTAAGAGCTTTCCGGCGGCGTGGGCAACACCCGCAAGGACCCGAAGGCGTTCGCCAGTCTGATCCACGACGTCGAGACGAAGACCTTCGGCGTGCTGCCGGACGAGACCTGGGTCTACCCGGGCCACGGCGACGACACCACGCTGGGCGCGGAGCGGCCGCACCTTCCGGAGTGGCACGCGCGCGGGTGGTGAGTTCTCATCGCAGGGGGCGTGCGTTGCCGAACGCGCGCCCCGTGTGATTCGTGCGCCCGCG
Source organism: Streptomyces sp. NPDC002884 (assembly GCF_040295245.1). Classification (NCBI taxonomy): domain Bacteria; kingdom Bacillati; phylum Actinomycetota; class Actinomycetes; order Kitasatosporales; family Streptomycetaceae; genus Streptomyces; species Streptomyces sp. NPDC002884. The sequence goes on from NZ_JBEOVB010000037.1 coordinate 9,271, forward strand.
CCGGTCCCCCGCACGCGCTCCCCGCACCCGTGGTCGCGCGGTCGACTGGTGGCAGTTCCGCGCGGGATGACGGCTCCGGCGCGGATCGGGCCGCCGGTCTACGATCCCCGCCCTCGGCCGGCGGCCCAGCCGGGTTTGCCGAGCCTGTTCACAAGAACGCAACACCCGTTCCCAGTATGCGGACAGGTGCGGATGTGACCTCGACAAACAGGGGTTTTCGCTGCCACTCTCCCGCCATGCACCTCGCCCCCCGTGTACTGCGCCGCGCCGTCGCCGGCGCCACCGTGGCCCTCCTCGCGACCGCCGTCGGCTGTGCCCCGCAGCCGGAGGAGAAGGCGGCCTCGACGCCTTCGGGTTCGAGCGCGAACACCTGCGCCAAGGGCGAGCTGGCCACCGAGACCTCCGGCAAGCTGACGATCGCGACCGACCAGCCCGCGTACGAGCCGTGGTTCAAGGACGACAAGCCGGCCAACGGCGAGGGCTTCGAGTCGGCGGTGGCGTACGCCGTGGCACAGCAACTCGGTTACGACAAGAGCGCCGTGGTCTGGCAGAGCGTGCCGTTCAACAAGGCCTTCGCCCCGGGCGCGAAGACCTTCGACTTCGACATCAACCAGGTGTCGATCAGCGACGAGCGCAAGAAGGCCGTGGACTTCTCCTCCGGCTACTACGACGTGCGCCAGGCCGTCATCGCCCTGAAGGGCACCAAGGCCGCCGAAGCGACCGGCATCGCGGACCTCAAGGGCCTCAAGCTGGGCGCCCAGGTCGGCACGACCAGCCTCGACTACATCGACGACGTGGTGAAGCCGAGCCGGGACGCGGCCGTCTACGCCAAGAACGACCAGGCCAAGTCGGCGCTGAAGAACGGTCAGGTCGACGCCATCGTCACCGATCTGCCGACCGCCTTCTACATCACGTCCGCCGAGGTCACGGACGCCGAGATCGTCGGCCAGTTCGAGAACCAGGGCGGCACTCCCGAGCAGTTCGGGCTCGTGCTCGACAAGGGCAGCGCGCTCACCTCCTGCGTGACCGGCGCCGTGGACGCGCTCCGCGAGGACGGCACCCTGGCGAAGATCGAACAGCAGTGGCTCTCCGACGCCGTCGACGCCCCGGTGCTCAAGTGACGGTCACGAAGGACGAGTCCGGCCGGGAAGGCGCGGACGACGAGGACGACATGTCCGGGGGCGACAAGGGCGCCCCCGACGACGGATACGTCCCCTCGCGGCGGCGGCTGGAGCGCGAGCGCTACCGGCGCACGCGTGCCCGCCGCGCCACCGCGATCGCCGCGGTGTCGACCCTGGTCACGGGCGCCGTCCTGTACCTGGTGGTCGTCGGCGCGCCCGGCTGGCCGCGCGCCAAGGAGACCTTTTTCGACGGGCAGTTCGCGCGCGAGGCGTTCCCCAAGGTCCTCGAAGGGCTCTGGCTGAACGTCAGACTGCTGCTGATCTGCGGCGCCGCCGTGCTGGTCCTCGGCATGCTCATCGCCGTGGCCCGCACCCTGCGCGGGCCCGTGTTCTTCCCGCTGCGGGCGCTGGCGGCGGCGTACACGGACTTCTTCCGCGGGCTGCCGCTGATCATCAACCTGATGATCGTGGTGCTGGGCGTCCCGGCGCTGCGGCTCCAGGGCGTGACCGTCGACCCCGTCCTGCTGGGCGGTACGGCGCTGACGCTGACGTACTCGGCGTACGTCGCCGAGGTGTTCCGCGCGGGCATCGAGTCCGTGCACCCCTCCCAGCGTGCCGCGGCCCGCTCGCTGGGCCTGAACAACCGCCAGGCGCTGCGTTTCGTGGTGCTCCCCCAGGCCGTGCGCCGCCAGGTGCCGCCCCTGCTGAACGACCTGGTGTCGCTCCAGAAGGACACCGGTCTCGTCTCGATCGGCGGCGCGATCGACGCCGTCCGCGCGGCGGACATCATCGTGGGCCGCAGCCTCAACTACACGCCGTACATCGTCGCGGGACTGGTCTTCGTGGCCCTGACCATCCCGATGACCCGCTTCACGGACTGGGTGACGGCCCGGATGGACCGTCAGCGGGCCCAGGGAGGAACGACATGAGCGACGCTCCGGTGCTGCGGATGGAGTCCGTCCGCAAGACCTTCGGCGGGTCCGTCGTCCTGCGGGACGTCGATCTGGAGGTCGCCCCGCACACGGTGACGGCGCTGATCGGTGCCTCCGGCTCCGGCAAGTCCACGCTGCTGCGCTGCGCCAACCTGCTGGAGGACATCGACGACGGCGCGATCTGGCTGGACGGCGAGGAGATCACCGACCCGCGCGCCGACCAGGACGCGGTGCGGCGCCGGATCGGCGTGGTCTTCCAGGCGTACAACCTGTTCCCGCACATGACGGTGCTGGAGAACATCACGCTTGCCCCGCGCCGGGTGCACGGCGTCGCCCGCGCGCAGGCCGAGACGCACGCCAGGGAGCTCCTGGAGCGGCTCGGGCTGGCCGGCAAGGCCGACGAGTATCCCGACCGGCTCAGCGGCGGCCAGCAGCAGCGTGTCGCGATCGTGCGCGCGCTGGCCGTGCGTCCCCGGCTGCTGCTGCTCGACGAGATCACGGCGGCCCTCGACCCGGAGCTGGTGGGCGAGGTCCTGAACGTCGTCCGCGATCTGAAGGCCGACGGCATGACCATGGTGCTCGCCACCCATGAGATGGGCTTCGCGCGCGAGGTCGCCGACCAGGTCTGTTTTCTGGACGGAGGCGTCGTGCTGGAGCGGGGCGGCGCCGAGCAGCTCTTCGGCGACCCGCGGCAGGAGCGCACCCGGCGCTTCCTGCGGCGGATCGTGGAGGCCGGCCGCCTCTAGGGCGTGCGGTAAGGGGCTCCGGTCCGGAGGGCGATGCTTACGTGTCCGCCTTGCCCGCCCCCGCCAGTGCGGCGACGCGCTCCACGCCGAACACGTATCCCTGCACGCCGCAGCCCGCGATGACGCCGTCGGCGCGCAGCGAGACGTACGAGTGGTGCCGGAAGGACTCGCGCCGGTGGATGTTGGAGATGTGGACCTCCAGCACCGGCAGGCCGTCACAGGTGTTGAGGGCGTCCAGGATCGCGACCGACGTGTGCGAGTAGGCGCCCGGGTTGATCACGATGCCGCAGTGGTTCAGCCGCGCCTCGTGGATCCAGTCGACCAGGTGACCCTCGTGGTTGGACTGCCGGAAGTCCACGGTGCCGCCGTGCGCGGCCGCCGCCCCGACGCACAGCGCCTCGACGTCGGCGAGCGTGTCGGAACCGTAGATCTCCGGCTGGCGCTGGCCCAGGAGGTTCAGGTTGGGACCGTTCAGGATCATGATCGGGGCGTTGGCCAGGCTGCGGGGCACGGTTCCTCCGGTCCGTTCGTGGACGGCCCGTCGGGGACCGCCGCTCGGACCGGTTTATCACGGTGAAAGCGCAGGACAGCAGGCCGTACCCTGCCGGCATGACGACGCCCTCGTATCCCCCGAAGCCCGCGCCCGGCGACCGCATAGCCGTCGTCTCGCCCTCCGCGGGCCTGCCCGGGGTCTTCCCGCGCCCCTACGAGCTGGGGCTGGAGCGGCTGCGCGAGGAGTTCGGTCTGGAGATCGTCGAGTACCCGACGACGCGCAGGACGGGGGCGACCGCGCGGGAGCGTGCCGACGACCTCCACGCCGCGTTCGCCGACCCGAGCGTGCGGGCGGTCATCGCGTCGATCGGCGGCGAGGACCAGATCACCGCACTGCCGCTGCTGGACCGGGAGGTGCTGCGCGCCGACCCGAAGCCGTTCTTCGGGTGGAGCGACAGCACCAACCTGCTGGCGTTCCTGTACAACTGCGGTGTCGTCGGCTACCACGGCGCGAGCGTGATGTGCGAGCTGGGACGCCCCGGAGCCATGCACCCGCAGACCGCCGACTCGCTGCGCGCCGCGCTGTTCACCGCGGGCCCCTACGAGCTGCGGCCCGCCGAGCGCTGGAACGACGTCGACCGCGACTGGGCCGACCCGGCGACCTTCGAGTCGGAGCCCGGCACCCGGCCCGGCGCCGGCTGGAGCTGGCTCAACGCCGACCGCGTGGTGGAGGGCCGCAGTTGGGGCGGCAACCTGGAGATCCTCTCCTGGCTGCTGATGGCCGACCGCGAGATCGCACACGACCCGGCGGCGTACGAGGGCGGGGTGCTGATCCTGGAGACGTCGGAGGAACTGCCGAGCGCCACGGAGGTCTTCCGGATCCTGCGCGGCATGGGCGAGCGCGGTCTGCTGCGGCGCTTCCCCGCGCTGCTGATGGCCAGGGCCAAGAGCTGGTCCTTCGAGCACCCCAACAGTCCGCAGGAGGCGGCCCGTTACGCTGCCGAGCAGCGCGCGGCGGTGGAGCGCGCGCTGCGGACGTACGCGCCGGACACCCTGGCCGTCTTCGACGTGGACTTCGGCCACACCGACCCGCAGCTCGTCCTCCCCTACGGCGGCACGATCCGCGTCGACGGTCCCGCACGGCGCATCACCGTGACCTACTGAGCCCCCTCGCGGCGGTCCGCGCCCCCGCACGCCCCCGTAACCCGCGATCACTGTGGGTAGTTGACGCGGCATGCACGACGTACACACGGTGAAGGCGCCCTCCATGCCACGGCTCGCGGCCGCCTCCCTCGCCGGGACGGCCATCGAGTTCTACGACTTCTTCGTCTACGGGACCGCCGCCGCGCTGGTCCTGGGGCCACTGTTCTTCCCGACGTTCTCGCCGCTGGCGGGGACACTGGCCGCGTTCGCGACGTTCGGCGTGGGGTTCGTGGCGCGGCCGCTGGGCTCGGTGCTGTTCGGGCACATCGGGGACCGGCGCGGGCGACGCCCGGTCCTGGTCGCCTCCCTGCTGCTGACCGGCGCCTCGACGGTCGCGGTCGGCTGCGTGCCGACGTACGGCTCGATCGGGGTGGCCGCTCCCCTGCTGCTGCTCGTCCTGCGTTTCCTCCAGGGGCTGGGGCTCGGCGGGGAGTGGGGCGGTGCCGTGCTGCTGACCGCGGAACACGCGCCCGCCGAGCGGCGCGGGCTGTGGTCGAGCTTCCCGCAGGTCGGCCCCGCGGTGGGCTTCGTGCTCGCCAACGGGGTGGTGCTGGTCCTGTCGGTGACGCTGACGGAGGCGCAGTTCACGCAGTGGGGGTGGCGGGTGCCCTTCTGGGCGGCCGGGGCGCTGGCCGTGCTCGGGCTGTGGCTCCGGTCGTCGCTGCCCGAGAGCCCCCGGTTCCTGGAGATCGACGACCACGCGCGTATGCCGCTCGCCGAGGTCGTGCGCGACCACTGGCGACTCGTCCTGCTGACCGCCGGCGCGCTCGCCGTCGGGTACGCGATCTTCTACGCCGTGACGACCTGGTCCCTGGCCTACGGTACGGAACGGCTCGGGGTCAGCCGCACGGTCATGCTGGTCTGCATCATGGCCGCCGTGGTGGTGAAGGGTGCGCTGACTCCCGTGATGGCGATGCTCGGCGACCGCTTCGGCCGCCGGCCGTTGTGCCTCGTGGGCTGCGCGGCGGCCGCCCTGTGGATGTTCCCCCTGGTCGCGCTGCTCTCGACCGGCCAGCCGCTGCCGATGTTCCTCGGCTTCCTGGGGGCGCTGCTCGCCTTCGTCACGATGTTCGCGGTGATCTCGGCGTATCTGCCGGAGCTCTACGAGCCGCGCGTGCGCTGCACCGGTGCGGCGGTCGGCTACAACCTGGGCGGCGTTCTCGGGGGCGCGCTCACGCCGATCGTGGCGACCGCGCTGGCCGAGCACTCGGGGCGTGTCCCGTGGGGTGTCGGCGCCTATCTGACGGGGATCGCGCTGCTCAGCCTGGGCTGCTTCGCGCTGCTGCCGGAGACCCGGCCGGTGCGGGTGGCCGCCGTGCGGCCGGTTACGGATTGATCGCCAGCTCCAGGTAGGCCGCGAACAGCACGAGATGGACGCCGCCCTGCAGCGGTGTGGCCCGTCCCGGGACCACAGTCAGCGAGCTGACCACGACGGTCAGCACGAGCAGCACCATATGGGTGGGGCCGAGGCCGAGGACGAGCGGCCCGGAGAGCCAGACGGAGGCCAGGGCGACCGCCGGGATCGTGAGACCGATGCTCGCCATCGCGGAGCCGAGCGCGAGGTTGAGACTGGTCTGCACCCGGTCGCGGCGGGCGGAGCGCAGCGCGGCGATCGTCTCGGGGAGCAGCACGAGCAGCGCGATGATCACACCGACCACCGCCTGGGGCAGTCCGGCGGCGTCCACTCCGGACTCGATCGTGGGCGAGACGCCCTTGGCGAGACCCACCACACCGATCAGGGCCAGGCCGAGCAGCCCGAGGCTGATCCAGGCGGTCCGGGAGGTGGGGACGCCGGCGTGGTCGTCGGCGGTGATCACATCTCCCTGCCGGGTGATCGGCAGGAAGTAGTCGCGGTGCCGGATGGTCTGCGTCGCCACGAACAGGCCGTACAGGACCAGGGAGGACAGTGCGGCGAAGGTGAGCTGGACGGCGGAGAACTCCGGGCCCGGTTTGCTGGTGGTGAAGGTCGGCAGGACCAGGCTGAGCGTGGCCAGGGTCGCGACGGTCGCCAGCGCCGCGCCGGTGCCCTCCGGGTTGAAGATCGCCGTGCCGTGGCGCAGCGAGGCGACCAGGAGGCACAGGCCGACGATGCCGTTGCAGGTGATCATCACGGCCGCGAAGACCGTGTCCCTGGCCAGGGTCGAGCTCTTGTCGCCGCCGTCCGCCATCAGGGTGACGATCAGGGCGACCTCGATGATCGTCACGGCGACCGCGAGGACGAGGGAGCCGAAGGGTTCACCGACCCGGTGGGCGACGACCTCCGCGTGGTGCACGGCGGCCAGGACCGCTCCGGCGAGGACCAGCGTCACCACGGCGACCACCGCGCCGGGCAGGTCGCGTCCCCAGGTCAGGGCCAGCAGGACGACCGCCAGCGCCGGCACGAGGGCTGTCCACCGGGTCGTGACCGATCTGAGCCGAGCGATCATGCAGCGATCGTCGCAGAGCCGCAGGGGCTCCGCATTCCGGCCCGGCGGGCCCGTCCCGCCCGTACGGGTGGTACGGGCGGGACGGGCCCGCCGGCTGGGTGCGTGGCTGCGCTCACCTGAAGTCGGTCGCGTCCTGCACGTCGCAGTCGATGAAGGACGGGGGCCGGGTACAGAGCGCGGCCATCCGCTCCGCGAACTTGCCCGTCTCCGGGTCGTCGCTGTTGTGCACGGCCTCCTCTTCGGAGTCGAACTCGATCACCGCGAGGTAGCGGTTCGGCTGGTTGCGGTCCTTGAGGACGAGGCGGCGCTTCGGGCCGTCGGCTCCACCCGTGACGCGCTGGTCCCCCTCCTCGGCCAGCGCCCGCATCTCCTCGATGCGGTCGGTCTCGAACTCGACGATCTGGACGAACCTCTGCGATGTGCCCACGGTGCCTCCACCCGGAACCGGCGTCCCCCGGTGGAAACGCCCCGCTCCAACGAAGCACCGGGAGCGGTGCTCGGCAATTCACCGCGCACCGCTCCCGGGGGTGGTTGTTCCTACGTCCTCCGTGGTCAGGCCTCGATGCTGTCCTTCGGAGCGCCTTCGCTCTCGGTCCGCGCCGCCTCGGCCGCCGCCTGCTTCTTCGAAGCCCGCAGGCTGGTGAGCGTGGTGACGATCAGGACGGAGCAGATGACGCCGAGCGAGACCGGGATGCTGATCTCGGGGACGTGGACCCCGGACTCGTGCAGGGCGTGCAGCACCAGCTTCACGCCAATGAAGCCCAGGATCACCGAGAGGCCGTAGCTGAGGTGGACCAGCTTCCGCAGCAGGCCGCCGATGAGGAAGTACAGCTGCCGCAGACCCATCAGGGCGAACGCGTTGGCGGTGAAGACGATGTACGGGTCCTGCGTCAGGCCGAAGATCGCGGGGATCGAGTCGAGGGCGAAGAGCACGTCGGTGGTGCCGATCGCGAGCATCACGACCAGCATCGGGGTCATGACCCGCTTGCCGTTCTGCTCGATCCACAGCTTCGTGCCGTGATAGCGGTCGGCCACGCCGAACCGCTTCTCCACGGCCTTGAGCAGCTTGTTCTCCTCGAACTCCTCGTCCTCCTGGTCGGCCCGGGCCTCCTGGATGAGCTTCCAGGCGGTCCAGATGAGGAAGGCGCCGAAGAGGTAGAACACCCAGGCGAAGCTGGCGAGGATCGCGGCGCCCGCGGCGATGAAGATCGCCCGCAGGACCAGGGCTATGAGGACACCGACGAGCAGGACCCGCTGCTGGTACTGCGACGGGACCGCGAACTTCGCCATGATCAGGACGAAGACGAAGAGGTTGTCGACACTGAGCGACTTCTCGGTGATGAAGCCCGCGAAGAACTCGCCGGCCGGCTCACCGCCGCTGAAGAGAAGCAACCCGACTCCGAAGAGCCCGGCCAGGGCGATCCAGACGACGGTCCAGATCCCCGCTTCCTTGATCGACACGTCGTGCGGTTTGCGGCCGATGAAGAAATCGACCGCGATGAGGGCGGCAAGGCCCACGATGGTGAAGACCCATAGGGCCAGGGAAACATTCACTGCGCCTCCGACAGTACGTAACGGCAGGTGATCAGCGTCGTCGCGCTGCCGGAGGTCTCTTCCACCCGGAACGGGCCGACGCCCCGGGATCAGGCCTGATCCGTATTGACGGGTGCGCCGCAGTAGGGAGTACTCCCCTCCGTGAGGAAAACAGTACCCCAACCACCAAGAAAAGGTAAAGCGATTGGCAAAAGAAAGGCCAAATCCCCTGGTCAGAGGGCTTTACTAGCACTTGGCACGAGCCGCCGCCACCTGGGCGAGGACCTGCTGCAGCACCTGGCTGCCGGACGGCACGAGGCTCGGTTCGTACGTCCAGGCATGCCCCACCCAGGGGTCGGCGAGGTGATCCTCGGCCACCGGCGTCAGCCGCAGCAGCGCCCGCCACAGCGGGTCCAGCAACGGACCGTAACTGTCGGCGTCCTCCCGGTCGGCGACCATCATCAGGTGGACGCCGACGCCGGGCCCCTCGTCCGCGAGGTAGCGCAGCTGGGTCACGGCACGGTCGTCGAAGCCGTGCGGGAAGTCATTGACGACCAGGAGCTGCTGGGCCGTGTCGAAACCGGGCGGCAGCGAGTCGGCCATGCCGCCACGCACCGCCATCTGCACCAGGTCGACCCGCTCGGTGAGCCGGCCCAGGACCGCCGCGACACCTGCCGCGCCGACCGCGGGCGGGGCCGCGAGCACGCCGCTGCGCACCAGCGGCGCGAGTTCCCTGGCACCCGAACCGGCCGGATCGACGACGTGCACGGTGAACTCGTCCGCCGGATGCACGGCCAGCAGCCGAGCCGTGTGCGCCACGGCCGACTCCATGGCGAGGCGGCGCAGTTCGTGGGAGTCGGCGAACGACCCGTCGGACGAACCCGACCGCCCGCTGTCGATCCACAGGCCTCGTTCGAGCGGGAGCCTGACCAGCATCGGGATGCGCAGCGGGTCGCTCTCGGGAAGATGGAGATCGCCCAGCCGCACGGCCATGGGCATCTCCATGGGCACGCGGTAGGCGTGCCAGACCGGGTTGTCCCAGCGCGCGTACGCCGCGGGCAGCGCCGGTTCGACGACGTCGGCCTCGGCGCCGAGCTGGACGAGATCCCGGTCCAGGGCCTCCCGGGCCTGGTCGACGAGCTGGATGTGCTTGGCCTGGGCCGCCTCGCGGGCGGCGTCGCCCTGGCCGCCCATCCTGCTGCGCGGATCGGACAGGACCTGGTCCAGCTCCTTCTCCATCCGCGTGTCGGCGAAGTCGACGGCACTGCGGTACGCGGCCGTGCTGCGGGCCAGGTCCTCGAACATGCCCCAGACCTGGTTGTAGAGCCGCTCCTCCATGGACCAGCCGGTCGCGTCACCCGCGACGGGCCGGGCGGGCTGGCCGGGCTGGGCCGGGGGCGCGGTGGGCGCGGGCGGCGGCGGAGCGGCGTTCTGCCGACGTGGGTGGCTGTAGTCGATCGAGCCACCGGTGGCGGGTGTCGTCGGCGTCGGCTGGGCGGCGTCCGGATCCGGCGGCGTGGCGCCCGCCGGGTAGCCCGTACCCGAGGGGCCCTGCGGGTTCTGGTTCGCCCCGTAGGGACCGGCGCCGCCCTGGGTGCCCTGGGTGCCGTACGGCGAGCCGCTCTGGTCCGGGCCGAGGGCGGACGCGGCCGCCTGCCGGGAGCGGTCGCCGTCGGCCGTACGCGGCGGTGGCGCCGGCACCGAGCGGGCCAGTCCCTGCACCACGGCGTCGTTGATGCCGGCCGCGAGCCGGTGCGCCTGCGACAGGCCCTGGTCGGTGAGGAGTTCGGCGAGGCCGCCCGCGTAGCCCTGGCCGACGGCGCGCACCTTCCAGGCGCCCTGCCGCCGGTACAGCTCCAGCGCGACGACCGCCGACTCCGCCTCCAGGCCGGTGATGGTGTACGTGGCGACCTCGGTGCCGTCGAGGCCGGTGACCGCGACGAAGGGGGCCGCGACCGAGCCGAAGCTGGCCGGCCCGCCGACGCCCGTGGGCAGCGCGAGCAGCACGCTGACCCGGTGCACGGCGGCCGACACGGCGTCCAGGTCCACCGCGAGGCGATGGTCGGCGGCCGCCTGCCGGGAGACCTCCAGGCCGGGCAGTGTGGGTACGCCGGGGTGGGCCACCCACTCGACGCCGGGGACCGTGCCGCTCTCGTCGCCGAGTGTGGCAACCGCCATGACCGGCCTGCCGGCCGAGACCCGGATCTCGAGGCGGACCTGGGAGAGCGGGTGGTTCTGCCCCCGCACCAGCTCGGCCGTCATCGCCTGTCGTCCCCCTGCGTCGCGTGTGGTGTCGTCTCGGGTGCCGCTCTCCGCCTTACAGCGCGGGCAGGATCGCGGGCATCAGGTCCTGGAAGGTCCGGCCGTTGGCCGGCGCGCCGAGGGCCGTCATGTTCCAGCCTCCGCCGACCCGGTGCACCTTCGCCATGATCTGGGCCGTGTAGGCGCCGCCGCCCGCCAGCGTGTAGCGCGCGAGCTCCTGGCCGTTGGTCTCGTCGACCAGACGGCAGAAGGCGTTCTGCACTTCCTGGAACGTCTGGCCGGTGAAGGAGTTCACCGTGAAGATGATCTGGTCGATGTGGACCGGCACGCGCGCGAGGTCGACGAGGATCGCCTCGTCGTCGCCGCCCTGACCGACACCGCCGACCAGGTTGTCACCGGTGTGACGGACCGAGCCGTCGTCGCTCACCAGGTGACGGAAGAAGACGACGTCGACCGGCTGCTTGTCGGCGAACAGGACGGCCGAGGCGTCGAGGTCGATCTCCCGGGTCCGGGAGCCGAACAGGCCGCGCCGCGGGGCCGCCTGCCAGCCGAGACCCATGCGCACCGCGGTCAGGCTGCCCCCGTCGTGCTTCTGAAGACTGATGGCCTGACCCTTGGTCATGTTGACGGTCACGCGCTGATTCCCCTCTCGAGCTGTCCCCTGTTGCCGCGAGCCCGCGGTTGACGGAAACCCTACGCAAAGGCACTGACAGTGCCGTACCCAGGCCCGAACTTTGTGTCGGTCTTGCAACACAGCGCGTGCGTGGCGAGGGCACAGCAACCGCAGGGGTCCGTCAGGCCAGACCCGCCTCCCTCATCTGGCGCAGTTCCTTCTTCATCTCGGAGACCTCGTCACGGATCCGGGCGGCGACCTCGAACTGGAGGTCCGCGGCGGCGGCCCGCATACGTTCCGTCATCTCCTCGATCTGCTCGGCGAGTTCGGCCGCGGGACGGTCCGTCGGCACCGTCTCCTGGGACTTGCCCTTGGCCGACCTGGACTTGGCGCCCTTGGCCGCCTTGTCGCCGAGGGCGGGCACCGGGGCCCTGGTGCCCCGCCCGTCCTTCTTCGCTCGGTAGCCCGAGCCGAGCAGCTGCTCGGTGTCGACCTCCTCGCGGGAGATCTGGGCGACGATGTCGTTGATCTTCTTGCGGAGGGGCTGCGGGTCGATGCCGTTCGCCGTGTTGTAGGCGACCTGCTTCTCCCGGCGGCGGTTGGTCTCCTCGATGGCCCGTTCCATGCCCGGGGTGATCTTGTCGGCGTACATGTGGACCTGACCGGAGACGTTGCGCGCCGCGCGGCCGATGGTCTGGATCAGCGAGGTGCCGGAGCGCAGGAAGCCCTCCTTGTCGGCGTCGAGGATCGCCACCAGGGACACCTCGGGCAGGTCGAGGCCCTCCCGCAGGAGGTTGATGCCGACCAGGACGTCGAACTCGCCGGCGCGCAGTTCGCGCAGCAGCTCGATACGGCGCAGCGTGTCGACGTCGCTGTGCAGGTAGCGCACCTGGATGCCGAGTTCCAGGAAGTAGTCCGTGAGGTCCTCGGCCATCTTCTTGGTGAGCGTGGTGACCAGGACGCGCTCGTCCTTCTCGACCCGTGTGCGGATCTCGTGCACCAGGTCGTCGATCTGGCCCTCGGTGGGCTTGACCACGACCTCGGGGTCGATGAGACCGGTGGGGCGGATGATCTGCTCGACGGCGCCGTCCCCCCGCGAGAGCTCGTACTTGCCGGGGGTCGCCGACAGGTAGACGGTCTGCCCGATGCGCTCCTGGAACTCCTCCCACTTCAGCGGCCGGTTGTCCAGGGCGGACGGCAGCCGGAAGCCGTGGTCGACGAGGGTGCGCTTGCGGGAGGCGTCTCCCTCGTACATGGCGCCGATCTGCGGGACGGTGACATGGGACTCGTCGATGACGAGCAGGAAGTCGTCCGGGAAGTAGTCGAGCAGGGTGTTCGGCGGGGATCCGGGCTCGCGGCCGTCGAAGTGCATCGAGTAGTTCTCGACACCGGAGCAGGAGCCGATCTGGCGGAGCATCTCCAGGTCGTACGTGGTGCGCATGCGCAGGCGCTGGGCCTCCAGGAGCTTGCTCTGCCTCTCCAGGTCGGCCAGACGCTCGCCCAGCTCCTTCTCGATGTCGTTGGCGGCCCGCTCCAGCCGCTCGGGTCCCGCCACGTAGTGGGTGGCCGGGAAGATGTACAGCTGCTGGTCGTCGCTGATGATCTCGCCGGTGAGCGGGTGCAGCGTCGACAGGGCCTCGATCTCGTCGCCGAACATCTCGATGCGGACGGCGAGCTCCTCGTAGACCGGGAAGATCTCGATGGTGTCGCCGCGCACCCGGAAGGTGCCGCGGCTGAACGCCAGGTCGTTGCGCGTGTACTGGATGTCGACGAAGCGGCGCAGCAGCTGGTCCCGGTCGAGCTCGTCGCCGACGCGGAGCGGGACCATGCGGTCCACGTACTCCTGCGGGGTGCCGAGGCCGTAGATGCAGGAGACCGAGGCGACCACGACGACGTCACGGCGGGTGAGCAGCGAGTTGGTCGCGGAGTGGCGCAGGCGCTCGACCTCCTCGTTGATCGAGGAGTCCTTCTCGATGTAGGTGTCCGACTGCGGGACGTACGCCTCGGGCTGGTAGTAGTCGTAGTACGAGACGAAGTACTCGACCGCGTTGTTCGGCAGCAGTTCGCGGAACTCGTTCGCCAGCTGGGCGGCCAGGGTCTTGTTCGGCGCCATCACCAGGGTGGGGCGCTGGAGCTTCTCGATCATCCACGCGGTGGTCGCGGACTTTCCGGTGCCGGTCGCGCCGAGCAGGACGACGTCCTTCTCACCTGCCTCGACGCGCTTGGCCAGCTCGGCGATGGCCGCCGGCTGGTCGCCGCTGGGCTGGTAGGGGCTGACAACCTCGAAGGGCGCCACCGTGCGTTCGATGTGGGAAACAGGCCGCATGTCCTCCACCGTACGACCCCCCACTGACAACGGGGTCCGATCAGCGCTTTCGCGGGCGGCGGCCCCCAGGTCGCGCGGAAGCGGGAGTCAGCGGTTCTGCGGGGTCCGGGACTCGCGGTGGGTCACCTTACGGCGGCTGCGGACCGGGGAGCGGCCCGAGGGGCTCGGGGCGGGCGGGTGCGCCGGGACGCCGGGTTTGTGCTCGGCGGGCGTCCAGTCGGGCTTGCCCATGACCATCAGCGGGTCGAACGTGACGACGACACCCGCGAGGCAGAGGAAGGCGAGGGGACCGATCAGCATCGGCGCGAGGAGCGCGGCGGGAGAGTCGCCCGCGGTCGGGGCGCCCGTGTGCAGATGGACGCTCAGGGCGGCCATCCCGGTGTAGTGCATGCCGGTGACGGCCAGCCCCATGACCAGGCTGGCGCCCACGCTCCACAGGAAGCCCCTGACCTGCCCCGCGGCCCACAGGGCGGCGGTGGCGGCCGCCATGGCGATGGCGACGGAGCTGGCGACGGTGAGGGTGTTGTACTCGAAAGTGCCGTTGAAGCGCATTCCGGCCATGCCCAGGTAGTGCATCGACGCGATGCCCAGGCCGGTGATGGTGCCCCCGGTGAACAGCGCCGTTCCGGTCGCGCCCCGGTAGCCGACTATGAAGATCCCCACGCCCACCATGACGATGGCGACGCCCAGGCTCGCGTAGGTCATCGGCTTGTCGTAGTGGATCGGGGCGCCGTCGACCGTGAAGCCGATCATCGCGATGAAGTGCATGGTCCAGATGCCGGAGCCGATCGCCGCCGAGCCGAGGGCGAGCCATCCCGGGCGCCAGGACTGGGCGACGAGCAGGGCTCTGGTGGTGCAGCGCAGACCGAGGGCACCGCCGAGGCAGGCCATGAGGTAGGCCACCAGCGGTGTGACGAGTCCGTAGCTGAAACCGTCGACCGTGCCGTGCATGCGCGGTTGCCCTTCGCCCTGTTGCTTGACTTTCCTGGAACTCGCCCCTCCCCGGGACCGCTGAGCGCGGTCAAGGCTGAGAGAGAGTATGACTCCCACCGGAATGGTCGAACGATTTTCCGGCAAAGAAACACGCCCTTGCCGCACATGTGCGGCACCGGTGAGCGGCCTCCGGCGTCTCCTTCCCCTGTGTGGTCATCCTGCACTCCTCCGCAGTCGACCCTCTGCTGTCACTGTTGAGCTGTATGTGATGGCCCGACGCGAGGAGTACGCATGCACGCGCGCGTAGTTGCCGCCACGACCACCGCGGTCCTGGGCACCGTCGCCCTCCTGCTCCCCGGTCACGACGCCCGGGCGGGCAACGCCTTCCGGCCGTCGGTGATCGCCCACCGCGGAGCCTCCGCCCAGGCGCCCGAGAACACCCTGGACGCCGTCGACGAGGCGGCGTCGCTGGGCATCCTGTGGGTGGAGAACGACGTCCAGCGCACCAAGGACGGCGAGCTCGTGGTGATCCACGACGACAGTCTCCGCCGCACGACCGACGTCGAGGAGGTCTTTCCCGGCCGGGCCCCGTGGAAGGTGCGGGACTTCACGGCGGCCGAGATAGCCCGGCTCGACGCGGGGAGCTGGTTCGACGCCGCGCACACGGGCGCGCGCGTGCCGACGCTGAAGGAGTACGTCGACCGTGTCGAGCATCACCATCAGAAGCTGCTTCTGGAGGTCAAGAACCCCGAGCTGTATCCGGGGATCGAACAGCAGACCCTCAAGCTGCTGAGCAACGAGGGCTGGCTGGACCGGCGGCACCTCACGAACCGGCTGATCGTGCAGAGCTTCAGCGCCGACAGCCTGCGGACCGTCCACGAACTGGAGCCAGGGGTACGGACCGGACTGCTCGGGATGCCGGCCCTCGCGGACCTGCCCCGGTACGCGGGCTTCGCCGACCTGATCAACCCGTCGTACGCCTCCCTCTCCCCCGCGTACGTCTCCGCCGTGCACGCGCTCACCGGACCGCACGGCAAGCCCGTGAAGGTCTTCGCCTGGACCGTCGACGACCCCGCGACCGCCCAGGCCGTCGCGGGGTACGACGTCGACGGCGTGATCACCAACAAGCCCGACGCGGTGCGCCGGGCCCTGTACGGGTACTGACGCCCGGCGGCCCCGGGGTGCCGGTGCGGGCGCGGGACCGGGAGCGGGGGCGGGCCGTGCCGGACGCCCCGGGGCGTTGTCAGTGGCAAGCCGTACGGTGGGCTCATGGACAGCCATGGGCAGTACGAGCAGCGGGTCGTGTGGACCGTCGTCGGTACCGACATCGGTCCGCTGTTGCTGGCCGCGACCGGTGAGGGCCTGCTCAACGTCGTGTTCCACGCCACCGACGCGGTACGCGACCAGGCGCTCGGCCGGCTCGCCGCCCGGCTGGGCACGGAGCCCGTCGAGGCGCCCGGCTCCCCGCTGCTGGCCGAGGCGATACGCCAGGTGAAGGCCTACTTCGCCGGCGAGCGGCGGGCCTTCGAGCTGCCGTTGGACTGGTCGCTCATCTCGGGCTTCAACCGGCAGGTGCTCCGCGAGCTCGCGTCCGGCGTCCCGTACGGCGCGGTCGTGGGCTACGGCGATCTCGCCGGGCGGATGGGACAGCCGCTGGCGGCGCAGGCGGTGGGGGTGGCGATGGGCGCCAATCCGCTGCCGGTCGTCGTGCCCTGTCACCGGGTGGTGGAGAGAGACGGCGGCATCGGCGGGTTCGGCGGCGGCCTGGAGACCAAGCGGAAGCTGCTCGCGCTGGAAGGGGTACTACCCGAGCCGCTGTTCTGAGGGGACACTGCGCCGGTGACCACATCTCCAGGTCCCCACCACCGCCTCACGACGGTCCGGCGCGGTCCGTGACCGCCGTCGAGCGCGCCGCCGCCGCGCCCGTCGACGCCGCTCTCCTGCCCGCGCTGCGGCGCCGCACCACCGCGGTACTGGTCGCGAGCCAGATCCTCGGCGGGCTCGGCGTCGCCACCGGCATCGCGCTCTCCGCCGTACTGGCCCAACAGGTCAGCGGCACCGAGGCACTGTCCGGACTCGCCCCCACCGCCACCGTCGCCGGTACGGCCGTGCTGTCGATGCCGATGGCCGCGCTGATGACCGCGCGCGGGCGCCGGCCCGGGCTGGTGCTGGCCTATCTGGTGGGCGCTCTGGGCGCCTGTGTCGTCGTGGTGGCGGCGCGGGCCGGGAAGTACCCCCTGCTGCTGTGCGGCATGGCCGCTTTCGGCGCGGCCTCCTCGGCGAACCTCCAGGCGCGGTTCGCCGCCGCCGACCTCGCCGAACCGCAGCGGCGTGCCCGGGCCATCTCGAACGTGGTGTGGGCGACCACCATCGGCGCCGTCCTGGGCCCGAACATCGCCGCGCCGGCCGGCCGGAGCGTCGCCGGACTCGGGATACCCGCGGCGGCGGGCCCCTTCCTGTGGGCGGCCGGGATCTTCGTCATATCGGCCGTCCTGGTCGCCGTGCTGCTGCGCCCCGACCCACTGCTGACGGCCCGCGCGCTCGCGCCGGAGGAGGAGCGGTCCCCGCAGGCCCGTTCCCTGCGCGCCGGGCTGGCTGCCGTCTCCGCCTCGCCCCGCGCACGGCTCGCGCTGGTGACGGTGGCCGTGTCGCACACGACGATGGTCTCGGTCATGTCGATGACCCCGCTCGACCTCGCCCACCACGGCGCGGGCATCGATCTGATCGGACTGGTCATCAGCGGGCACATCGCGGGCATGTACGCGTTCGCGCCGCTGATGGGACGGCTGGCGGACCGGGTGGGACGGCTCTCGGTGGCGGGACTCGCGGCCGGGCTGCTGGCCGTCGCGATGTTCCTGGCGGGGACGGCGGGCGGCAGCCACGGGCAGACCGCCGCCGGGCTCTTCGTGCTGGGGCTGGGCTGGTCGGCCGGGCTCGTGTCGGGTTCCGCGCTGCTGACGGACGCGGTTCCGCAGTCCGCGCGGGCCGCCGCCCAGGGGCTCTCCGACCTCACCATGAACACCTCGGCGGGGTTCGGCGGAGCGCTCGCGGGGCTGATCGTCGCGCAGGCGAGCTACGCGTGGCTCAACCTCGCCGCGGCGGTTCTGCTCGTCCCGCTGGCCGCCCTGGTGCTCTTCACCCGGACCGGGAGCAGGAACGAGGACAGGACCGGGACGGTCGCGGACAGCCCACCGGGCGTACGACAGCCGTAGGTACGACAGCTGCAGGTACGACAGCCGGCTGTGCCGGTCGCGGGTACGGCACCCGCGGGAACGGCAGCCGGGGTACGGCAGCCGCAGGTACTACAGCCGAGGTACGGCAGTCGGGGCAGGGTCAGTCGTGGCGAGGTCGGTCGTAGTGCCGTGCCTCGATGACGTTGCCGTCCGGGTCACGGAAGTAGAAGCTGCGTGTGGCCTCGCCGCGGGCGCCGAAGGATCCCTGCGAGACGTCCGAGACCGGGACGGAGCGCTCCTCCAGGCGGGCGAGCAGCGCGTCGAAGCCGCCCTGCGGCAGGGCGAGGCAGACGTGGTTCACCGGGTGCCCCGCGCTCTCGGCGGCGCCGGGGAGCATCCTCATCCGCTCGGCCATCGACAACGGCATGAGGTCGAGGAGGGCCTCGTCGTTGACGCGTACGGAGGGAAACGGTTCCTCGCCGGCGGCGAACTCGGTGAGCCGTACGGGCTCCAGGCCGACGGCCTTCTCGTAGAAGTCGGCGGCGGCGATCGGGTCGTGCACCCACAGGACGACGTGGTCGAGACGTGTCGTGTTGTCCGTCATACGTCCAGGCTGGTGTCCTGCCCCACAGGCCGCAAGGGTTTGACCGGGCGCGCCGCCCGCCAGAGATGAGGGGAGACCGACGGACAGGAGGCGGGCGCGTGGTGCTGGTGGTGTCGGAAGAGGTGCGGGACGCGGTCGACGCGCGTCGACCCGTGGTGGCCCTGGAGTCCACGATCATCTCGCACGGGCTGCCCCGCCCGCGCAACCTCCAGGTGGCGCTGGAGCTGGAGGCGGTCGTACGGGCGGAGGGCGCCGTGCCGGCGACGATCGCCGTGCTGGACGGACGGCCCCATGTCGGCCTGGACAAGGACCAGTTGGATCGGGTCGCCAACGAGGACGGGTTCCGCAAGCTGGGCCATCGCGACCTGCCGCTCGCCGTGGCCTCGGGGGCGAGCGGGGCGACCACCGTCTCGGCCACGGCCCTGCTGGCGGCGCTCGCGGGGGTGCGCGTGTTCGCGACGGGCGGGCTCGGCGGGGTGCACCGGGAGTGGACGGTCACCCAGGACGAGTCGGCCGACCTGGGCCTGCTGGCGAGCACCCGGATCACGGTCGTGTGCGCGGGGGTGAAGTCGATCCTGGACGTGCCGGCGACCCTCCAGCGGCTGGAGACACTGGGCGTCGCCGTCGCCGGGTACGGCACCGAGCGCTTCCCGGGGTTCTACCTGTCCGACTCGGGACATCCCGTGGACTGGACGGTGCGGTCCCCGCGGCAGGTGGCCGACGTGATGCGGGCTCAGGACGCGCTCGGCGTACCGCAGTCCGCGCTGATCGTCGCCAACCCGGTCCCCGAGGAGGAGCAGCTGGATCCCGAGCTGCACGCGCGTGTGCTCGCCGACGCGCTGCACGCGTGCGAGGAGGCCGGCGTCACCGGCCAGGGCGTCACGCCGTTCCTGCTCGACTACCTGGTCCGGCACACCGACGGCGCGTCCCTGAGCGCCAATCTGGCGGCGGTGCGCGGCAATGTGCGACTGGCGGCGCGGATCGCGACGGCGTGGGCCGAGGCATGACCGCGCGCCCGGACGGGACGGACGGCGGCCGGGGCGACCCCGGCGAGCCGATCCGGGAAGCGGATGCGGATGCGGAGGCGGAGGCGGATGCGAGGCCGGGGTCGCGGTGTGATCCGGGGCCGGATCCGGGGACGGGGAGGGGCTCGCGCTCCGGCCCGGGCGGAAGGGCGCAGGGGGCGACCGCGGCCGGCGACTCGGGAAGCGGGGCGCTGCTGGTCGTCGGGGACGTCGTGACGGACATCGTCGCCCGCCATCACGGCCCGCTCGCTCCGGGCACGGACACGGCCTCCGTGATCCGGACCCTGCCGGGCGGGGCGGGCGCCAACGTGGCGTGCTGGGCGGCGCACTGGGGGTGCGCGGACGTACGGCTCCTCGGCCGGGTGGGCGCGGAGTCGGCGGCCTGGCACGAACGGGAACTGACCGCCTGCGGGGTGCGGCCCCGGCTCGTCGTCGACCCGCAGGCGACCACGGGGACGGTGATCTGCCTGGTCGACACCGGTGCCGCGGCCGAGCGGACGTTCCTCACCGACAGCGGCGCGTCCCTGCGGCTCGAGCCCGGCGACTGGTCGGACGGGCTCCTGGACGGGGTCGGCCGACTGCACCTGTCGGGCTACCTGCTGTTCTCGGAGTCCGGGCGTGCGCTGGTGGGTACGGCGAAGGCGGCGGCACGCGCGCGTGGAGTGCCGGTGAGCCTCGATCCGGCGTCGGCGGGCTTCCTGGTGGACCTGGGCGTCGACCGCTGGCTGTCCCTGGTCGAGGGGGTGGACGTGCTGCTGCCCAGCCGCGCCGAGGCCTGTCTGCTGACCGGGCTGCTCGACGGGGCGGGCGCGGCGGCCGCGCTGAGCCGCCTGGTCCCGCTGGTGGTGTCCAAGGAGGGCGCCGACGGCGCGCTGGTGGCCCGTGACGGCGCTGTGCTCGCCCGTGTCCCCGCCGCTCCGGCGACGCCCATGGACACCACGGGGGCCGGCGACGCCTTCACGGGAGCGTTCCTCGCCGCGTTGCTCGCGGGCGCCGATACGGGTGCCGCGGCGGCCGAGGGGTGCCGGGCGGGGGCCAGGGCGGTGGAACGTGTGGGCGGCAGACCACCCGCGCGGGGCGACGGCGCGACGACGGCGACGTACCGGGCCCACGCCGGCTGAGGGCTCCGCGCCGGGCGGCGAACCGGGTCGCCTCCGGCGGGTCCCACCCCGCCCGCCGCTGACGCCGTCTGCCCCGCACGCCGTCACCGCGCACGCCTCCTACCCGCTTCCCTCTCCTGCCCCTTGCGTCCCCACGCCCTATCCCTTGCGTCCCCACGCCGAGATCATGGGCGCCGTGGCCAGGTCCATGCCCCCGGACGCGACGTTCGCCAGATGCCGGTCGATGTCCTCGTCGGTCGCGAGGCCCGCTTTGACGAGTCCGGCGCGGATCTGGCGGACCGTCGCGGACTCCAGGGCCGCGCAGGCGGGTGAGGTGACGGGGAAGTACGCGTCGGCCTCGACCCGGCGGAGCCCGGCCTCGCGGAGCAGACGCGGGAGCTTGCGACCGTAGGAGAGGTCGGCGCCCCGGCCGGCCAGGAGCTTGCGGAAGCCGTGCCGCAAGCGGTTCGCCAGTTGCTGTTCGGGACCGCGTTCGTCGGGGCAGAGCAGGGGCTGGAGGGCGGGGTCGCCGTCCTCGATCAGGAGCCGTCCGCCCGGCCGCAGGGATGTGACCATCGATCGCAACGCCCTTTCCCGGTCCGGCACATGGACCAGCACGAGCCGGGCGTGCACCAGGTCGAAGCCCTCCATCGGCGGCTCCTCGGTGCCGAGGTCGTGGACGCGCACCTCGACCGGCGGGCGGGCGGGCGACGTCAGCAGGGAGGTGTCGATGTCGGTCGCGAGGACCTTGCCCGTCGGGCCGACCTTCTTCGCCAGCCAGGACACCACGGAGGTGCCGCCGGCGCCGGCCTCCCAGCAGCGCCAGCCGGGCCCGACCCCGAGCGCCTCGAAGTGACGGAACGTCGTGGCGTCGAAGAGGGCGGCGAAGGCGTCGAAGCGTTCCCCCGTCTCGGGCTGCCGGTTGTCGAGGAGGTACCCGTCGGATCGCGTCATGCGCCGATCATCCCAGTTGTCCCGCTCCGCGGAGGTCGTCGACGCGGCCGGGACGGGGTACGGGACAGCCCGGCCCGGTGCGGTCGGCGACACCGGGAACCCGTACCGGGAACGGCCGGTCACCCGTCCCGCGAACGGTCCGCGGTACCCGTCGTCCACAGGCGGGAACACGGCGGAACCACCCCTTTCCACAGGCTTACCCTCGGCATACGCGGGCCTGGCAGACTGGCGCGCCAGGACGCGGGAGCGCGGTCCGCGGAGATACACGCAAGGAGACCCAGATGACCATGGCGGGGAATCTGCGGAAGGTCACCGGCCTCGGAGGGGTCGGCGGCCTGCGCAGGGTGGCGCGGTTGGCCCGGCGACGTCCGAAGGTCGACCTGAGTCACCCCGCGCGGTCCCCGCTGGGCTCCTCGGTGGTGAACTGCGTGGCGTACCGGGACGGCGTCCGGGCCCCGCGCGGCGGCGATCTGGTCGACACGGTGGAACGGGTGCGCAAGCACGGCCACGGTTTCGTCTGGCTCGGCCTGCACGAGCCGACGAACGACGAGTTCGCCGGCATCGCCGAGCTCTTCGACCTGCATCCGCTGGCCGTCGAGGACGCCGTCGAGGCTCATCAGCGACCGAAGGTCGAGCGGTACGGGGAGACCTTGTTCGCGGTGTTCAAGACGGTCTGCTACGTCGAGCACGAGGAGCTCACCGAGACCAGTGAGGTGGTCAACACCGGCGAGATCATGGTGTTCGTCGGCCGGGACTTCGTGATCACGGTGCGCCACGGGCGGCACGGTTCGCTGGGCCCGCTGCGCGAGGAGCTGGAGTCCGACACGACTCAGCTGGGCAAGGGGCCTTCGGCGGTGCTGCACGCGATCGCGGACCATGTGGTGGACGACTACCTCAATGTCATCGACTCCGTACAGGAGGACATCGACAAGGTCGAGACGGACGTCTTCGCGGCGAACGGCGCACGGGCGGATCCGGGTCGCATCTACCAGCTCAAGCGTGAACTCCTCGAGCTGAAACGGGCGGTGGTACCGCTCGGTCGTCCACTGCTGGACCTCGCGGACCGGCCGGTCCGGGTGATCGATCCGGAGATACAGGCCTACTTCCGGGACGTCTCCGACCACCTGCTGCGTGCCACGGAACAGATCGCCGCCTTCGACGAGCTGCTCAACTCGATCCTTCAGGCGCACCTGGCGCAGGTCACGGTCGCGCAGAACGAGGACATGCGCAAGATCACGGCCTGGGCCGCGGTGATCGCCGTGCCGACCATGGTCTGCGGGGTGTACGGCATGAACTTCGACCACATGCCGGAGCTGCACTGGAGGTTCGGCTACCCCCTGGTCCTCGGCGTGATATCCGTCGCCTGCTGGGTCCTCTACCGCGGCTTCCGGCGCAACGGCTGGCTCTGAGCGACCGCTCCGGCCGGGGCAACGCTGTCAGTGCCGGACGGGGCCGGATGTCAGTGCCGGACGGGGCCGGACCTGGCGTAGACGGTCTCGGCCCAGGTGGCGATCTGCTCCTCGGGCAGGTGCCGGGCGAGGTCGGCCTCGCTGATCATGCCCACCAGGCGCTTGTTGTCGATGACGGGCAGCCGGCGGATCTGGTGTTCCTGCATCTCCTGGAGCACCTCGCCGACGTCGGCGCCCGCGTCGATCCAGCGCGGTGTGCCCTGGGCCATCTCGCCTGCCGTGACCTTGGCGGGGTCGTGCCCCATGGCCACGCAGCCGACGACGATGTCCCGGTCGGTGAGGATCCCGCAGAGCCGCTCGTTCTCGTCGCTGATGGGCAGCGCGCCGACGTTCAGTTCGCGCATCAGCTGGGCGGCGCGGTCGAGGGTCTCGTGGGCGGGGATCCACTGAGCGCCCCGGTGCATGATGTCTGCGGCGGTGGTCATGAAGTATCTCCCGGTGCCGGACGGCCGGCGCGGCACGGGGGGCACCGCTAGTCCCGGCGCCCTTCATTCTTGCCGCGCCACCCTGCGCCCGCACCCGGAGCACGGCAGCAGGCATCGGCGTTCCGCCCCACGGCTCCCCCGCTGCTCCCCCACGGCTCCCCGTGGCTCCCGCCTGGCTCCCCCTGGCCCCCACCGGCTCCCGCGGCCCCTCGGAACAGAGCGGTGTCGTCCCGCGGTTCGCCGGCTACGGGTCAGCCGCCCCAGGCCGGATGGCGGGGGTCGTCGGCGCGGACGAGGACATCGGCCGCGGCGGCCGGATCGGTGTCCTGGACGTATCGCTCGAAGGCGGGCAGCGTCCATCGGTCGGCTTCCGGGGTGCGCCGGCGCAGGGCCGGCGGGGAGAGGAGGACGTGGACGGTCAGGTCGAAGGGGAACCAGTGCCGCAGCAGAAAGGGGCCGTGCAGCAGCAGGAAGCCGCCGGGCGGAAGGGGGACGTAGGGGCTGCGGGTGGCACGGTCGGTGACGGGGTCCCGGAGATCGGGCAGGATCCGTCCGTCGCCGCCGGGTTCGAGGGGATCGAACACCTCGCGCCACAGGGCGCCGGTGTCGAACCAGCCGTCGTAGTAGGCGTCCACATCGTGACGGCCGTACTCCAGGCGGAGGGAGGCGGGGCGCAGGAAGCCGTGGGTGTCCACGACCCGTGAGGGGCGGCCACGGGTGTGCAGTGCCCCGGCGACCCGCTCGGCGAGGTCTCCGGGACGGGCGGCCGGGGCGGCGTCGAAGGCGATGCGTGGCCAACGGATGCCGTCGTCGGGCTTCAGGTCGAGCAGCCGCTCGGCGAGGAGGTCGCCGAGCCGTTCCCAGGTGATCGCTTCGAGTCGCACCCGGCCCATGATGCGTCAAACGCCGGTCCGACCACGTCCGCGGCGGACGTGCCCCTCGCCCCCGGCTCGGTCCCCTCGTCCCCGGCTCGCCCGCCTCGCCCGCTGTGGCCTGCGTCCGGCGACCTGCACCCGGCGGCCATCGTTCGTCCGCGACCTGAGCCCCGCGGCCGCCTCCATCGACCACTTCCATCGGCGCCCGCCATCGGCCATTAGCACCGGCTGCTTGCATCGGCCGCCGTTCATCGGCCATTTGCATCGGCCGCCGTTCATCCGGCCACGGGCCGGTGGCCAGGTGCTGCCGTGTGCGCCAGGGGGCATGAAGGCCGTATGGCAGCCGCAGCCCTCACCGCTCCCGCGCCCCGCACCGGGTTCCTCGTCGTCCAGCCGCTCCGGCGCAAGTACTGCGCCGGGTGCCGTCGCGGGCCGCTGCCGATGCTGGTCCTCGAGGACGCCGCGCCGCGCTGCCTCGACTGCGCCGATCTGGGACACCTGGTGTTCCTGCCGCGCGGTGACACGGCGCTGACCCGCAGGTCGCGGGAGGAGAGCGGGCTGTCGGCGGTGGTGGTCCGGTTCAACCGGCGCAAGGGGCGTTACGAGCGCCAGGGCGTCCTGGTGGAGGAGGCGGCGCTCGCGCGGGCCGAGGAGCGGTGCCTGGCGGACGCCGAGTCACGGCGGCGGCGCCGGGCCCGGGACGCGCGGCGCCGGGCGGCGCAGGACGAGCGCTTCGCGGAGGCGTTCGCGGCGGAGATCCTGCGGCTGCTTCCCGGCTGCCCGGGAGACCGGGCGCGCGGGATCGCCGCGCACGCCTCCCTGCGGGGCAGTGGCCGGGTGGGACGCAGCTCCGCCGGGCGGGCGTTGTCCGAGGGAGCCGTCGTCTCCGCGGTCGTGGCGTCCGTACGGCATCTGGACACGCCGTACGACCGGCTGCTGATGAGCGGCATGCCCCGGCACGAGGCGCGCCGGCGGATCGCGGCGGACGTGGAGGCCCGGATACGGATGTGGCGGGAGGGAGGCGACGGGACGTACGAGACGGTTCGGGAGTCCGAACGGCGACCTTGATGGACGTCCGCACATGCCCCGGCGGGTTTCGGCCATGGTCGCCGATCATGAAACGGGATTTCACTTGAGGTGGGGGACGGACCCGGGCAGGATCTCGGCACTACGGGTGGGAGTTGACGTTGTCATGATCGATGGACCCTATGAGGCGCTCGCGCTGGCGGGCACTCTGACCGCGGGGCTGATGGCCGGGGTCTTCTGCGCCTTCTCGGTCCTGGTGATGCGGGGGCTCGCCGCGCTGCCGCCCGCGCAGGGCGTCGCGGCGATGAACGCGATCAACTCCTCGGCGACGACCCCCGTGTTCATGGTCCTGTTCCTCGGTGCGGCGGCGGTGTGCGCGGTGATCGCCGTGGTGACCTTCGTGCTGTGGCCGGACGAGGGCACGGTCCACCTGCTGCTGGGCAGCGCGCTGTACCTGTGCGGCGCGTTCGGGGTGACCGTGACGGCCAACGTGCCGCGCAACGAGGCACTGGCGAAGCTGGACCCGGGCACGCCGGAGGCCGTCACGTACTGGCCGGCCTATCTGCGTGAGTGGACGCGGTGGAACCACGTGCGCGCGGTCGCGTCCGGGGCCTCGGCGGTCGTGTACGTCCTGGCCCTGGTCTGACCGGACGCGGACACGGACGCCCGGCGACGTAACGGACGCCCACCGGCGACGTACCGGACGCCCACCGCGGAAAGCGCTGTCCGCCGCTCTGCACGGGCGGCCGACGCGACGTATCGTGGCCGGAAGAGTGCCGCCCGATGACGCTCGGCCTGTCGTACGCGTACGCGAGGAAGACGCCCATGGCCGATCCCAAGGGATTCATGACCACGCCCCGCGAGGACTGGCCCCGGCGGCCGGTCGAGGAGCGGGTGCGGGACTGGGACGAGGTGTACGTCCCCGGGGCGCTGCTGCCCATCGTGAGCAAGCAGGCCGACCGTTGTATGGACTGCGGCGTCCCGTTCTGTCACGACGCCTGTCCGCTCGGCAACCTGATCCCCGAGTGGAACGACCTGGTGTCCCGGGAGGACTGGCGGGCGGCGAGCGACCGGCTGCACGCGACGAACAACTTCCCCGAGTTCACCGGCCGGTTGTGCCCGGCACCGTGCGAGGCCGGGTGCGTCCTCGCCATCAACCAGCCGGCCGTCACCATCAAGAACGTCGAGGTCGCCATCGCCGACCGGGCCTGGGCTGACGGTCTCACGCCGCCGCGGCCGCCGGACCGGCTGTCCGGCAAGACGGTCGCGGTGATCGGTTCCGGGCCCGCCGGGCTCGCCGCGGCACAGCAGCTGACCCGGGCCGGGCACACGGTCGCCGTCTACGAGAAGGACGACCGGATCGGCGGACTGATGCGGTACGGGATCCCCTCCTTCAAGATGGAGAAGCACCACCTGGAGCGCCGGATCGAGCAGATGCGGGCCGAGGGCACGAAGTTCCGCACCTCGACCACCATCGGGCGCGATGTCATGGCCGCGGATCTGCGGATCCGCCACGATGCCGTGGTGATCGCCACCGGGGCGACCGACTGGCGGGAACTGCACGTTCCGGGGCGGGAGTTGACCGGCATACAGCAGGCGATGGAGTATCTGCCGCTGGCCAACCGGGTGGGCGAGGGGGACCTGGAGTCGTCCCCGATGTCCGCCGCCGGAAAGCACGTCGTCATCGTCGGCGGTGGCGACACGGGCGCCGACTGTCTGGGCACGGCGGTGCGCGAGGGCGCCGCGTCCGTGACCCAGCTGGACATCTACGCGCAGCCCGGTGCGCAGCGCGACGAGGACACCGACCCGTGGCCGACGTATCCGAAGATCTACCGGCTCTCGGCGGCGCACGAGGAGGCGCGCGATCTGGAGTCGGCGCCGGCGGCGGACGCGGACGCGCGGCTGTTCGCGGCGTCCACGCTCCGCTTCACCGGCGACGGGGCCGGCCACGTACAGTCGCTGCACCTCGTCGAGGTCGACGCGCGGCGCAGGCCGGTGGACGGCACCGCGCGGGCGCTCCCCGCCGACCTCGTGCTGCTCGCCCTCGGCTTCTCCGGGCCCGACCGGGAGGACGGGCTCGTCGAGCAGCTGGGGCTGACGCTGGAGCCGCGCGGCACGATCGCGCGGGACGCCGACTTCGCGACGAACGTCCCCGGCGTGTTCGCCGCGGGGGACGCGGCGCGTGGGCAGTCGCTGATCGTGTGGGCCATCGCGGAGGGGCGGGCGGTGGCCTCGGCCGTCGACCGCCATCTGACGGGGAGTTCACGGTTGCCGACGCCGATCGGCCCGTACGACCGTCCGATGAGCACCTAGTCCCGGACGCGGCGACCGGCGCCGGGTGGCCGGGCTCCGGGGCGGCGCCCGGCCGGGTCGTCTCAGCGGCGCTCGTCCGTGCCGGCCAGCTTCCCCGTCGCCAGGGCCACCCGGTTCCAGGTGTTGATCGTGCAGATCAGGGCCAGCACCTGCGCGAGCTCCCGCTCGTCGAAGCGGGCGGCGGCCTCGGCGTAGACCTCGTCCGGGACGCCGCCGTCGGCCACCAGCGTGACGGCCTCCGTCAGCGCGAGGGCCGCCTGCTCCTTCTGCGTGAAGAAGTGGCGGGCCTCGCGCCAGACGGCGACCATGTGCAGCCGCTCCTCGCTCTCGCCGGCCCTGCGGGCGTCGCTCGTGTGCAGGTGAAGGCAGTAGGCGCAGTGGTTGAGGTGCGAGGCGCGGATCTGGATCAGTTCGACGAGCGCCGGGTCGAGGCCCTCGCGGGCGGCGGCGTCGAAGCCGATGAGGGCGCGGAACGCCTTGCCCGCGGCCTTCCCGAAGTCGAGGCGGGACCGTCCGGCCACCGCCGCCGCACCGGTACCGGTCGTGCCGGTCGTGCCGGTCGTCGTGTCCGTCGTCGCGTTCGTCGTCATGTCCCTCAACCTACGGGCCGGAAAGACCCCCTGTAGGGTGCATTTCCATGGTGGATTCGTGGGTCAATTCCGCGGAGCGGATCGGCGCCGACCTGCATGTGGAGCTGGCCGGTCCGGGCGGTCGGCGGGCCGCTCTGATCCGGGCGCTGCGCGAGGCCGTACGCGGCGGGCGCCTGCCTCCCGGCACCCGGCTGCCGCCGTACCGTTCACTCGCCGCCGACCTCGGCGTCGCGCGCAACACGGTGGCCGACGCGTACGCGGAACTCGTCGCGGAGGGCTGGCTGACCGCCCGGCAGGGCTCCGGCACACGGGTCGCCGACCGGACCGGGCCCCTGCGGCCCGCCGAGCGCACGCCCGTCAAGGCGCCGCCACGCGCGCGTGGCCCCCGGCACGACCTGCGGCAGGGCACCCCGGACGCGTCGTCGTTCCCGCGCGCGGCCTGGCTGGCCTCCTACCGGCGGGCCCTCCAGCAGGCACCCAACGAGGCGTTCGGTCCCGGTGACCCCGCCGGCCGCCGGGAACTGCGGGAGGCCCTCACCGAGTACCTGGCACGCGCGCGTGGTGTGCGCACCGAGCCCGAGCGCATCGTGATCTGCTCGGGCTTCGCCCATGCGCTGCGTCTCCTGTTCGCCCCGGGCGGCGGGCTCCCGCGCGGTCCGCTGGCCGTGGAGGCGTACGGCCTGGACTTCCACCGGGGGCTGCTGGCGGCGGCGGGCGTGCGGACGACTCCGCTGCCGCTGGACGCGGACGGGGCGCGCGTGGAGGGGCTGGATCGGGAGCGGGCGGTGCTGCTCACCCCCGCGCACCAGTTCCCGACCGGTGGTCCCCTGCACGCGAGCCGCCGGACCGCTGTGATCGACTGGGCACGCGCGCGTGGCGGGGTCCTCGTCGAGGACGACTACGACGGGGAGTTCCGCTACGACCGCAAGCCCGTCGGCGCCGTCCAGGGGCTCGATCCCGAACGGGTGATCTACGTCGGCTCGGTCAGCAAGAGCCTGTCGCCCGCGCTGCGCCTGGGCTGGATGGTGCTGCCCGAGCGGTATGTCGACGGCGTCCTCGCGGCCAAGGGCGAGCGGGAGGCCTGGGCGAGCGTCCTGGACCAGCTGAGCCTGGCCGACCTCATCGTGTCCGGGGCGTACGACCGTCATGTGCGGCGTATGCGGCAGCGGTACCGCGGTCGCCGGGACCGGCTGGTCGAGGCGCTCGCCGCGCAGGCGCCGCACGTCGAGGTCACCGGGATCGCGGCCGGCCTGCACGCGGTGCTGCGGCTGCCGCCCGGCACCGAGCGGTCCGCGCTCAAGGCGGCCGCCTGGCAGGGCGTCGCCCTGGACGGCCTGGCCGCCTTCCGGCATCCGGCGACCGACATGGCGCCGGAGGACGGACTCGTCGTCGGCTACGCGACCCCGGCGGAGCACGCCTACGGGGCGGCGCTGGACGCGCTGTGCCGGATCCTGCCGCCGCCGGACGCGCGGTGGCGCTCCGCGTCCGGGTGAGGCGCGCCCGACCCCGGACGAGGCGCGCCGTGGGGCGTCCCGAGGACGTCCCACGGCGCGCACGGCCCCGGATACGGCGAACCTCAGCGCGTGCGGCCCACCGCCCCGCGGCCGGGGATCACGCCGTCGTCCTGCCCCGGCACCGGTTCGCCGAGCTCGGGGTGCCGCTCGGGAACCACCGCGACGCCGGGTTCGACCAGGTCGAGCCCGTCGAAGAAGCGGCTGAACTCCTCGCGGGAGCGGCTGGACTCCTCGCGGGAGCGCAGAGCGAGGGTGACGCCCGCCGCCTTCGGCTTCGCCGTGGCCGCCGCCGACTCCTGCGGGGAGAAGTCGGCGGTGGCATGGGTCGTCATCAGACAGCTGCCGGAGGGCAGTGCGGCGAACAGCCGGCCACCGGCTCGTGCGCGCCGTCCTCGTCGGAGACGAAGTGCAGCGGCGCGACCGGTGACAGCGCCACCGGCCGGCCGAGGTCCAGGAACCGCCGTACGCCGTTCTCGGCCGGCCGGCGGGTGGAGCGGTGCATGAAGGCCCGGTTGACTCGTGCCATCACCGGCACGCGCGGGTCGAGGGCGAGCATCTGCCGGCCCTCCCCCACTGCCTCAAAGGCATGGGCGGTACCCCCACACGTCGACCGGGCAGTTGTCCTTCCCCCCGAGGTACCAGTCGTACATCCGTGCGGGACGGGGCTTGCCGGTGTCGGTCTCGACGGCTCCGGTGGGGTCCTGCCCGGTCATGAGGCACTCCGTAAGCATGAGACGCGGATACTGTTCAAGTCATTACCAAATTAGGGAAGTTGAGCGAAGACAAGGGCGGGTGAGCGAAGAAAAGGACGAAGGACGAAGGACGGGTGAGCGGGGATGGGGAAGGACCGGTGGGGAAAGGACGGGTGGGGGGTGAGCTGAGCAAAAGGTGCCAGACAGGTCCGTTCAGGACAGCAGGAAGTCCGCCTCCCCCGCCTTGGCGCCCTCGATGAAGGCCGTCATCTCGTCGGAGGTGTAGATCAGCGCCGGCCCGTCGGGGTCGGTGGACTGCCGGACGGCGATCCGGCCGTCGGCGAGCTTCATCGCTTCCAGGCAGTTGCCTCCGTTGCCGCCGCTCCACGGCTTGTGCCAGCCCTCGCTGCCCAGTTCGCGGGCGGGCATGCCGTTGTAGATCCGCTGGGCGCGGACCCTCGGCCTGGACTGGATCCTGATGTGATTCATTCACAACTCCTTGCGGAGATCCCGGAGGATCTCCTTCGTGCGATGTGCTGTAGCGGCCTGCGCCGCCATGCGGTCCATGACCTCGAGGTGGGTCGCCACCTCGCTGCGGGCGTCGAGATAGACGGCGCCGGTCAGGTACTCGCTGTAGACCATGTCCGGAAGCTCCGGCATGGCGAATCGGAACAGCACGAAGGGCCCGTACGTGCCCGGATGCGGCCCGTTCTCGAACGGGGCGACCTGCAACGTCACATTGGGCAGCCTCGCGGCCTCGAGCAGGGTGTCGATCTGCGCGCGCATCACCTCCGGGCCGCCGACCGGGCGACGCAGCACCGTCTCGTCCATCACGACCCACAGCCGGGGCGCGTCCTGACGGGTGAGCAGGTCCTGGCGTTGTATGCGCAGGTCGACGAGGCGCTCGATGTCCTCCGGGCGGGTCTGGCCGATGGCGCCGGACTTCAGGACGCCGCGCGCGTAGTCCTTCGTCTGGAGCAGGCCGGGCACGAAGTGGGGCTCGTACTGGCGGATCAGGGCGGCGGCGCCCTCGAGGCTGACGTGCATCGAGAACCAGCCGGGCAGGACGTCGTGGAACCGCTGCCACCAGCCCGGCTTGTTCGCGTCCTCGGCGAGCTGGACGAAGCCCTCGGCCTCCTCGTCGGTGACCCCGTAGGCCTTCAGCAGCAGCTGGAGGTACGGGATCTTGAGGCTGACCTCGGCCATCTCCATGCGCCGGACCGTGGCGGGCGCGACGCGCAGGATACGGGCGGCTTCCTCGCGCTTGAGCCCGGCGCGTTCCCGCAGGTCCAGCAGGCGCCGACCGAGGACGACCTGCCCGACCGTCGGCGCGGACCGCGGTTCGCTCACGCTCCACCTCCACGAAGAGCCCGGCCGGTCACGCGCGGGGGCCGCACGAGCCCCGACCCGGCCGGTCACGAAAAGAATCCCGACAGCCTTACGGCGCCACTCGACGATCGATTCGAAGGTCTGTACGAATCCGTACGGATCTTCAGCGATCCCAATTGGCGCCGTTCAACGTGCTGTTGCGAGCAGTGTGCCACGGCCCCCCACCGCGTCACACAGCACTCTGCATTTTTCAGAGTGACACTTGCCAAGTGTTCACGGCGGGGAGATAGTGGCAAGCGTGATTCCGTCCGCGCCCTTAGGAACAGACGCCGCCGCAGGCCGCCCCCAGGGTCTCGGTGCCAGCGCGGGAGCAGGCCCAGACCAGGCCGCTGCCGAGCGCCGGTTCCGATTCGAACTGGCCGCCCATCCGGGTTCCCCCGCCCAGGCCAGACGCCTGACGAGGGCCCGGCTGACCGGCTGGTCGGTGTGCGAGGACACCTGCGACACCGCCGCCCTGGTCATATCCGAGCTGGTCACCAACGCGATCGTGCACACCGCGAGCGACGTCGTCGTCTGCGAGCTGCACGACGGCGACGACCTGGTCCGCATAGCCGTGCGCGACGAGGGATGCGCGCCGGGTGACCCCCATCCCTCCCCGCAGCGCCCCGAGGAGGAGCACGGGAGGGGACTGCTCCTCGTCGAAGCCCTCTGTCACGCCTGGGGCGCCCAGGAACACGGGCCCGGCCTGCTGGTCTGGGCCGACCTGACCCGCAAGGCCGACGCTCCCCGCGATCCCGCCGAACCCTGCAACAGCCTCGGTACGGCCGCACCGCACCACGCCGACCTGGCCGAGCTCCTCGACACCCTCGACGAGTTCCACGACGGTCCCGCCGAACCGCACACCGACCCGGCCGGACCCCGCAACGACCTCGGCTGGGGCTCCCGCCCGAAGCCGGCGCCGTCCGACGGCCCGGGTGACGAGGACGAGCAGGCCGAGCAGTGGTACCGCGCCATGGCCGGCCGGGCCGCCCGACGGCCACACCCCGTGCCGCGGGCCGCACCCGCCGCGACCTCCGCCAAACCCGCACCGGCACCCGCACCCGCACCCGACGGTCCGGCCCCGCGCGTCGGGCCGCAGTGGCACCGCGCCGCCGGCGGCCACGCCGGGTACGAGGCCGGCCGCGACGCACGGCCGGCCGGGCACTCCGCCGGCCCCCTCCCGCTCGAGCACGGCCGCGAGCGGGGAAGGGCATGAGCGCGGTCCCCGGCAGGACTCCGCTGCTGACCCTCGACACACTCGTCCGCCTCCGGCGCGGGCCGGTCGGCACGCACGCCCCCGAGCCCCCGCGCCGACTGGCCGTGCCCGACGGCATGACGGCCCCGCTGGGCTGCGACGCCGTCTCCGTCCCCGCCCGCCTCGGCCCGCTGCTCATGCCGCGCCTGCCGCGCGTGGGCTGCGTCTACGCCGACGAGGCGCGCTGGTGGTGGCTGGTGCCCTCCGACTCCGACTACGCCCTGGAGTGGCCCGCCCCCGCGCACTACGCCACGGGTGCGCTCCTGCCGGACTCCCCGCACATCCCCGGCCTCATCCACCGGCCGGACGGCACGCTTCCGTACACCCCGCCGATCCCCCTCTACCTGGCCCTGTGCCGCCTCACGGGCACGACGCCCACCTGGTCACGGGCGATCAGCGCCTAGCCCGCCGCCCTCCCCGAGCCGAAGCCGATCCCAGGGCCGTCCGGCGCACGCCCGCGCGTCCCGGCTCTCCCGCCCCACGCCCTGCCCCTCACCCGTCTCGTCCCGCGATAGTGGCCGTTCGTCGACTATCGCGATCGGGGGACGCCGACGGTGGGAGAGGCACGAGAGGCCGGCACGGCACGGGGGGCGGACCAGGCACGAGAGGCCGACACGGCACCGGAGACGGACAAGGCGCCGCAGACGGACACGGCACGGAAGACGGACAGGGCACGGAAACCCCAGAGTTCCGACGAGCGTGACGTGTCCGAGTCGGAGCGGCTGCTCTTCGGCGGCCCGCTGCGCTACGACACGGGCTGGAACCAGCACCAAGACGCCTTCCTGGAGCTGAACTTCCGCGCCATGGTCACCCGGCTGCCGTCCCTCCTGCGCACCAGCCTCCTTCTGGCCCGGCGGGCCGACCCGAAAGCCGCCCGGATCGTACTGTCCGCCGAGATCGCCCGGGGCGTGGCGCAGGCCATCGGTCTGCTCGCGATGAACGCCGTGCTGGGCCGGCTCCTCACCGGCGGCCCCATCGAGGACCGCCTGCGCGGCGCCGCCCCCGCGCTGGCCGCCATGGCCGTCGTCCTCCTGATCGGGGCGCTGCTGCGGGCCGCGTCGACGTATGCCACCGGGCGGCTCGAGCCCAAGGTGGAGCGGGTGGCGACCGAGCTGTACCTGGAACGGGCCGCCGCCGTCGAGCTCGCCGCGATCGAGGACCACGCCTTCCACAAGCTGCTGGACACCGCGCAGTACGGAGCCCGGTCCAGCCGCTACATGATCAGTCACGGCACGCGCGTGGTGAACGCGATGATCTCGCTGGCCGCGTCGGCGGGCGTCCTCACGGTCCTGCACCCGCTTCTGCTGCCGCTGCTGGTGACGATGACGCTGCCGAGCGCCTGGAGCGCCCTGACCAACGCCCGGCGCCGCTACGAGTCCTTCCACACCTGGGTGCAGCACGCGCGCGCGGGCCACCTGATAGCCGAGCTCCTCACCGAACCGGCGGCCGCGCCGGAGATCCGCGTCCACGGCGTCGGCCCGTTCCTGCTGCGGCACTTCCGCGCGATGTCGGAGACGGCGGAGGCGGAGCAGGCCCGGCTGGCCCGGCTCGCGGCCCGCACCGGACTGTTCGCGGCGACCTGGACGGGCCTGGCGACGCTGGCCACGTACGCCACGCTGGGCGGGCTGCTGCTCACCGGGACGATGGCGCTGGCGGTGGCGGGCACGGCCGTGATCGCGATCCGCGGCGGCTCCGCGAGCCTGAACACCCTCGTCCTGGAGGTCAACCAGCTGCACGAGGAGGCCCTGTTCGTGGGCGACCTCCAACGCCTCTACGTGGAGGCGGCCGAACGGGCGATCCCGGTGGGCGGCGCGGCCCTGCCGGAGGAGCCACGCGAGATCCGCTTCGAGAACGTCACGTTCGGCTATCCGGGCGAGTCGGCGCGTCCCGCCCTCGACGACGTCAGCCTCTCGCTCCCCCTCGGCCGGATCATCGCGCTCGTCGGCGAGAACGGCTCCGGCAAGACGACCCTGGTGAAGCTGCTGGCGGGGCTCTACAAGCCGGACCGGGGCCGGATCCTGTGGGACGACGTGGACGCGGCGGACGCGGACCGGCACCAGCTGGCCGAGCGCATCGCGATGGTGGCGCAGGACTTCAAGCGGTGGCCGTTCACGGCCCGGGTCAACGTCTCGATCGGCCGTTCCGCCGCGCCGCTCACCGAGGAACGGCTGGCCGCGTCGATCGCGGAGGCGGGCGCCCAGGAGGTGGTCGACGACCTGCCGCGCGGGCTGGACACCCTGCTGGCCCGCCACTTCAGCGGCGGTCACGAGATGTCCGGAGGTCAGTGGCAGCGCCTCGGCATCGCCCGGGCGGCGTACCGGCGCGGGCGCATCCTGATCGTGGACGAGCCGACGGCGGCCCTGGACGCCCGGGCCGAGCTGGAGGTGTTCGAGAAGATCCGCGCGCTGGCCGACAGCGGCCAGACGGTCGTGCTGATCACCCACCGGCTGGCGTCGGTCCGGCACGCGGACCTGGTGCACGTCCTGGACCAGGGCCGGCTGGTGGAGTCCGGGACCCCGGACGAGCTGCTGGCGGGCGGCGGCGTCTACGCCGAGCTGTACACGCTTCAGGCCGAGCAGTTCACGGCGCACGTGCCCGCCCCGTCACAGGCGGGCTGACGGCTCACCGCGCGGTGTCGCCGCCCCGGACGACCACCAGGAACGTGTCCGTGGCGAGGTCCATGACGACCTCGGCGGCCAGACCCTCCATACGTCGCGCGTGCGCGAACTCCTCCGCCGGCCACGAGCCCCGCGGCCCACCCGCGGGAAAGCGTTCGAGCACGGTCCGCCCGTTCACCATCTCGCACCTCCGATCAGCGTCGTACTTGTAGGAGTTAACGCTCTGGGGAGGTCGAAGGCCTCGGCCGGTTGCGGGACTGAGACGTAGTTGACACCCGTTCAACGCAGAGTGTGAGAATCCGGTCACCTTACGAACATCTCGGGCACGCTCCGTGTCAGCACTCGTACTCGTCGTGGTAGCGGACCCGCGCGCCGCTCGGCGGCCCCAGCGCCGTCAGGTCCAGGAAGCTCATGGCCGGGCCGAGCCGGTCGAGCTCGCGCTCGAACACCGAGTACGTGTGGAAGACCCGGTCGCCCTCCCGGAGGAAGCAGCTGACTCCGGGCCGCTCGGCGAGGCCGCCGTCCCGTCCCACCGTCGCTTCGAAGTCACCGTTGAAGTCGTCGTCGTACGAGGAGTACCAGGGCACCGCCCAGCCCATACGCGCCTTGAACGGCAGGATCCTCGGGAACGGCGCCCTGGACACCACGGCGAACGAGGTGCCGTACGCGTTCAGGTGCGCCAGGTGACCGACCTGGTCGAGGAAGGCCGCGCAGCAGCGGCAGCCGGTCCGCCACTCGGGGGCGAACATGAAGTGGTGGACGACGAGTTGCCGGCGGCCGTCGA
The DNA here is from genome assembly GCF_040295245.1 of Streptomyces sp. NPDC002884. NCBI lineage: Bacteria > Bacillati > Actinomycetota > Actinomycetes > Kitasatosporales > Streptomycetaceae > Streptomyces > Streptomyces sp. NPDC002884. The sequence continues at coordinate 45,643 of NZ_JBEOVB010000037.1, forward strand.
AGAGGTCGAGGAGCCCGGCCTTGCCGTCGCCGCCCTCGAGGACGTACTCCTTGGCGACCTCGGACACGGGCAGCCCGCGCCGCTCGGCGGCGAGCGCGTCACGCGCGCGTGCCACCGCCTCCTCCTTGACCCGCAGTTCTTCGCGCGCGGCGCGCCACTCCTCGCGCGAGACGATCTCCGGAAGCTCCGGATGCACCATGGCTGCCCCTCCTGTGTGACGGTCCGTCGAAGGGGTGACTCGCGTGCGGCGCGGAACTCATCGCCGGCGCGGAACGTACCTCACCGAGCGGGACACGGCGTCCCCCCGGCCGCGGCGCGGGAACGCACACCGGCGTCCGGGAGAGCGGCGGAGAAGACGTCGTCGCGTCGACGTACGACGGTGTCGTGCCCGCGAGTGAGCCATGGCGCGCATCTTGTCCCGAGCCTGTCGCCGGGCCCGACGGGACGGGCACTCTGGCCCCAGGACACCTCCTGGAAGGAGCCCGGCATGCTCCTCGGCACCTGGAACCTCGAGAACCTGTACCGGCCCGGCGGACCGTTCGGTCCGAAGGACAAGGCCGCCTACGAGACGAAACTCGCCGCGCTCGCCGCCGTCGTCACCGCGCTGGACCCGGGCGTGCTCGGCGTGCAGGAGGTCGGGGAGCCCGAGGCGCTGGCGGACCTGCTGGAGACGGTGGGCGGCACCTGGCACGCGGCACTGTCCGCGCACCCCGACGGCCGGGGCATCCGGGTCGGTGTGATCAGCCGTACGCCCCTGGAGGTACTGGCCGACACGCGCGCGTACCCGGCGGGACTGCGCCCCGTGCAGGCGGACGACTCGGGGGCCGTCTCGGACGGAGCGGGGCGCGGCTTCCTCGCGGTGGAGACGGTCACGTCGGCCGGGCCGCTGCGGGTGGCGGTGGCCCATCTGAAGTCGAAGCTGCTGTCCTACCCGGGTGATCGTTTCTTCCCGCGCGACGAGGGCGAACGGGCCCGCTACGGCGCCTACGCCCTCTACCGTCGGGCCGCCGAGGCGACGGCGCTGCGCGCGCTCGCCGACGACCTGCTGGCCGGTGACGGCCGCGAGCGGGACGTGGCGGTGCTGGGCGACCTGAACGACGAGGTGCAGGCGGCGACCACGCAGATCCTGCTCGGCCCGCCCGGCTCGGAGATCGGCACCCGCGGGTTCGAGACGCCCGACCGGGGCGACGCGGCCCGCCTGTGGGACGTGGCCCCGCTGATCCCCGCCGACCGCCGCTACTCGCGGATCAACTCCGGTCGCCGCGAGCTGATCGACCACGTACTGACGAGCCACCGCCTGGTCCACCGGCTGACGTCGGCGGGCACGGGCACGGATACGGGCACGGATACGGATCCGGGGTCGCAGGAGGCGTTGCGGCTCCCCTCGGTGGGGCTCGATCCGGCGGCGCGCAGGAACGAACCGGGGTCGGACCACGCGCCGGTATGGGTGCGGATCGACTGACGGAACAGGGAAACGCGGGAAAGGGCAGCGCAGGAGATAGCAGCGAAGGGCAGCGCGGGGAAGGGCAGGGAATCGCAGCACAGGGAAGCGCAGCGCAGGGCTACCCGGCCACCGGCAGGTCCGGCACGGGCGCCCGCAGCCCCACCCGTTCCCGCCCCGCCGCGAGTTCGTCGAGGAGTTCGGCGAGCCGCTCCCGGTGCCGTGCGGTGAGCCGTCCGCTGTCGTCGAGGTGGACGGCGCAGGCTGTGGTCGTGTCGACGAGCCGTTCGAGGACGGCCGCGACCTCGTCCGTGCCCTCCGTGTGCCGGGCGAGGGCGGGCAGCTCGTGAGCGGCGAGGGCGATGGCGGTGCGGGCCTCGGCGAGGGCCCGGTAGGCCTCGCGGCGCAGGGTCCAGCGGGCGGCGCGGTCGTCGGAGCCGTCGAGCACATGGGCGAGGTAGGCGTGCGCGGCGCCCGCGGCGGCGCCGAGCCGGGCACGTACCTGGCCGCCGCGCTCCCCCGGCATCGGCAGATGCCCGACGATCAGCACGATCGCGCAGGCCAGCAGGGTTTCCACGATCCGGCCGGCGGAGGCCTGGGGCTCTCCGCCGACCATCACCAGGGACAGCACCAGGACGGTGACGACGGCCGTCTGGGCGGCGAAGTGCCGGGTGGACACGGGGATGAGCGCGCCGCACAGGGCGACCAGCGCCACGAGCCCCTCCGGCCGGGGCAGCACGGCGGCGAAGCCGGCGAAGAGCAGCGCCCCGAGCACGGTCCCCGCGGCCCGGCACAGCACCCGGGACACCAGGGGCCCGAGATCGGGCTTGACCAGGAAGACGGCCGTGGCGGGCAGCCAGTACCAGTGCGTGTGCCGGCCGTACCACTGGGAGTGGTACAGGGCCTGCGCGACGGCGGCACTGGCCCCGAAGGAGAGGGCGACCCGCAGCCCGTACTCGCGGCCGCCCGCGCCGAACCCGGTGCGCAGCAGGTCGCGGACGCCGCGCCGGCGGGCGTGCAGGTTGCCGCCGCCGCCCTGGTCGAAGGCGTCGGCGGCGTGCAGCAGGGCGTCGTCGAGGGCGCGCAGCGCGGGGGCGGACCGGGAGGGTGCGGGCAGCGGCCCGGTGTGGGTGTTCTCGCGGACGGCGGCGGCGAGCCGCCGGGGCCCGGCCGAGGCCCGTTCGGAGAGGCGCTCCGCGGCCCAGGCGAGGGCGGTCGCGGCCTCGGCGAGCGGCAGTGCGGCGGCGTACTGGGCGCGCAGCCGCCGTTCGGAGGCGGAGCTCGCACCGCGCCGGAGCCGGGGTCCGGCGAGGGCGTCCTGGGCCTGGTCGAGGGCCGCGGTGAGCGCGGCGCGGCGGGCGGTGGCGTGCTCGGTCCCGGTGGCGTCGAGCAGCTCCGCGACGGCGTCGTACACCCGGGCCACCGCGTCCCGTTCACCGTCGAACCGGAAGTCGCCGGTCATCGAGCCGGGCGTGGGCAGCACGAGCCGCAGCGCGAGCAGCCAGCCCGCGCCGGCGAGGAAGGCGAGGGCGCGCGTCCACCCGGCGTCCGCGACCGGCATCCCGGCGCCGATCGCCGAGGCGACCAGCAGCTGCGTCCCGGCGCCGGACGCGACGGGCCCGATGGCGCTCATCCCTCCGGCGAGGAGCCCGAGCCCGGTGAGGACGGCCGTCAGCGCGACGGCGCCGACGTGATCCCCGACGTAGGTCCCGACGAGCAGTCCTCCCGCACCCACGAGCGCGGGCGCTCCGAGCCGCTTCACGGCGGTCCGCCTGCTGCCGGGCCGGTCGTTGATCCCGGCGAGCATCGCGGCGATCGCGGCGACCACCCCGAGTGAGATCCGGCCGACGAGGACGGACACGAGGAGCAGCGGCCCGGCGGCCAGCGCCCCACGCGTGACCGCGCTCCAGGGAACGGGCCCGCGCTGGGCGCGCAGGGCGTGGGCGAGCCAGGGCGGCAGGGCGGCGAGCGGACGGAGTGCGCGAGCGGGAAGGTGCGGGCGCGGGGACACGGAGCTCCTGTCGGGGCGAGGGCGGGGGTGTGCCTTCGGGCGACGGTGGCCGGGGCTTGTCAGCTGTGAGCTGTGGTGTCCACGGTACGGGGCGGTCCTGGAGAGGTGGGGGCGGTTGTGTTTCGACGAGGTGACGCCTGGCCCGGATTCCGCGTTCTTTATGAACGCAAGGCCGGAAACGGGAGCGGGGCCGGGGGCGTAGCCTGCCCCCGGCCCCTGTGGAGCCGCCCATGTCGCACACCGGCGCACTTGAGGACCCAGGTCAGTCGTGATGTCGTCGCGTCCTGCCTTTGGACCACCGCGCATCGAGCTGCGCGGGCCGGACTTGAACCGGCAATTCGACGTCCGGGGGCCTGGGCCCGGTCGCTCCGGCGATCGGCGGCGAATGCTGAGTCTGGAGCAAGAGTCTGAGATTCATCGCGATCCGTCCCTGAATTTCTCGGCGGGTACGGTTCGCTCGTCACGACAAGCTTCAGGTTCAGCTTGCGCTCCTCGCGCACCCCGGTCACGAAGGACCGGGGAGTCTCGAAGGCTACCCGAACAGATAGCCGAACACGGCGTCACCGACCCGCTGGTCGACGACGTCGGTGCCGTTCGCCTCCTCCCGGGCGAACTTCACCGCCTGCTGCACCTTCTCCAGGCGCGCCAGGAGTTCGTTGACCCGGCGGGCGGGAAGGGCTCCCGAGAACTTCACGGTCGTCCAGTAACCGACCGGTATGTCCTCGTAGTACACCTCGACCTGTGCCGGGTGCTTGTCGGTCGCCTCCGCCTTCACATGGTTACGCGGCACCTTCTTGGTGCGCAGCGTCCGTACCGGCTCGGTCTTCCACGCGTCGGTGGACGGGTCCTGCGCCCAGGACTCGGAGGCGTCGAGCACGGGCAGCCTGCGCACGAAGGCGGTCAGGTCGACGAGCTGCTTCTCGAGGAAGAGCAGGTAGGACACCGGCACTTCGGCGACGAGAACACGGCCGTCGACCGTCACGTCGGCGCGGGCGGTGCAGTTGGCCCAGTCCTTCGTGGCGGTCACGTCGAACAGCCGGGTCAGCGTGGCCGCGGTCTCCCGCAGCACGTCCTCGGCCTTCACCTGCACCCGCGTCGACTCGGGCGGCAGCTGCTCGCCCTCCTCGTCCTTGGGCTGGTAGGTGCGCGAGATACCGGCCAGCAGCGCGGGCTTCTGGAGTCCGTGCTGAGCCGTGCTCAAGTCCTGGTGGGCCTTGGACTTGATGCCCTTCTCGACTGCGATGATCTGATTGAGTTTCGCCACGCCGAGCACGGTAGCGGCTCCAGCACCATCACCCCAAAGGGTTATCGACCGAAGAGACGGCCGGCCCTTCCCTGTTCAGCCGTCCCACACGTCCTGGTGACGGTGGCGGGTCGGCGGGTGATCCAGGTCCTCGGCCACGGCGAGGAGCGCGCCCGGCGGGGCGGCGCGGAGGTGGTTGCGCGCGGTCGAGCGGAACACGGACAGCGCGGCCCGCGCACGGGACTCGTACGGGCCGGCGATCCGCTGGTTCAGGGACCGGGGGAATGTGTAGGCGCGGAACGCGCGCACCAGCGGGTCGGGCAAGGGTCGCCGCCGCTCGTGTCGCGCGCGGGCCAACTCCTGGACGCTATAACGGAGTTCGGTGAGACGGTGACCGGTGTCGAGGCCGAGGCCCGGACACCGGGACGGCCGTCGGTCGGGGTGGACGCGGTGCCGGAGACGGACGTGGTGGACGGTACGGGACATGACGGACCTCCGAGGGCCCGCCGGAACTTCCGGCGAGGCCGCTGGAAGTCCGCCCCCGTGAACCGGCCGAGGCAGGTGCTGCGCATGGGAGGGAGCCTGGCGAGCGCGGCCCGGGGTTGTCCAACGGTTATTCACCCGGACAGGAAGGGTCCCCCCGGTCCGGCGCCTCGCCGATCCGCAGGGCGTGTCCTTGCGGCTCGGCCCGCCACACCCTCCGCTTCGGCACCGGCTTCGCGAAGCTGCCCGTCCGGCTGGTCGTCAGCCCCAGTCCGACGAGTCCCTCGGCCAGCTTCACCGCGGCGCCCACGCCATCGACGACCGGCAGGCCCAGCTTGTCGCCCACCATCCGCTGCAGTCCCGTCATCCCGGCGCAGCCGAGGACCAGCACCTCGGCCCCCGCCGCCCGGGCCCGTTCGGCGGCCGCCAGGAAGGCCGCCCCGGTACGGTCGCGGTCGCCCAGGTCGAGGACGCCGAGCCCGGTGCCGACGACGGCGGCGCAGTTGCGGCCCACCCCGGCCAGCTCCAGGCTGTCCTCGATCTGGCCGCAGGACCGCTCCAGCGTGGTCACGACCCCGTACCGGCGCCCCAGCAGACAGGCCAGATGCGCCGCGGCCTCGGTGATGTCGACGACGGGCACGTCCACCAGCTCCCGTACGCCCTCACGTCCGTGCTCACCGAAGCCCGCCATGACGACGGCGTCGTAGGGCGGCCCGTCGTAGGTCCGCAGCGCGTCCATGACCGCCGCGGCGGAGAGAAAGCTGTCGAGCCAGCCCTCCGCCGACTCGGGCCCCCAGGCGGGGGTCAGTCCGGTCACGGTGGTGCCCGGGCCTGCCGCGGCCCGGGCGCCTCGCACGATCTCCTCGGTCATCTCCTGCGTGGTGTTGCAGTTGGTGACGACGATCCGCACGTTCCGCACGCCCCTCAGACCTCCATGGGCTTCTCGGCGGCGGCCACGGACCCGGCGGTCCGCTCACCGCGGCACAGCAGCACGTACAGCCCGGCCCCGAGGGCCGTCCCGATGAACCAGGAGTACGGCGCCACATCGCTGAAGGTCTTCACCAGCGCGAGCACCGCCGCGACCGCCGCGGAGGGGAGGAACGCCCACAGCGCCTTGGGGTTGACGCCCCTGCGGTAGTAGTAGCGGGAGCCGGGGGTGGCGTCGAACAGCTCGTTCATGTCGACGCGGCCGCGCTTGACCCAGTAGTAGTCGACCATGATCACGCCGAACAGCGGGCCGAGGAAGGCGCCGAGCCCGCCGAGGAAGTAGTTGACGACCGTGGGGTTGGAGAACAGGTTCCACGGGGTGACCACGAGCGCCGCGACCGTGCTGATCATGCCGCCGACCTTGAAGGTGATCTTCTGCGGCCAGACGTTGGCGAGGTCGTACGCCGGCGACACGAAGTTGGCGACGATGTTGACGCCCATGGTGGCGATGGCGAAGGTCAGTGCGCCCAGGACGAGCACCCAGGTGTTGCCGACCTTCGCGACCAGCTCCGCCGGGTCGGTGATGGCCTCGCCGAACACCTCGAGCGAGCCGGCGGTGACGATCACGGAGACGACCACGAAGGCCGTCGAGTTGAGGGGCAGTCCCCAGAAGTTGCCGCGGCGGACCGTCCTGTAGTCGGGCGCGAAGCGGGAGAAGTCACAGAAGTTGAGCATCAGCGTGCCGTACGTGGCGAGGATCAGCCCGATCGCGCCGAACCACTGCCGCCACTGCTCCCCAACGGAGACCGGGTGCGGGGTGGAGGTGAGCGAGATGGTCCAGCCCGCCTTGGACAGCACCCACACCGCCAGCGCGATCATCACCAGCCAGATCGCGGGGCCGCAGAAGTCCTGGAACTTGCGCACGGACTCCATGCCCTGGCTGATGATCATCGCCTGGACGAACCAGAGGGACACGAAGGAGAGCCAGCCCAGCGCGTCGAGGCCCAGGAAGGAGCTGTGCGTCCAGGACTCCAGGCCCGGCCAGGCCGCCAGCAGCATCACGTTGACGGCGACGGAGGCGAGGTAGGTCTGGATGCCGTACCACATGATGGCGATCACGGCGCGGATGAGGGCCGGGATGTTGGCGCCCCAGACGCCGAAGCTGATGCGGCTGACCACCGGGAAGGGCACACCGTGCCGCTGGCCGATCCGGCCCATCCAGTTCATGCCGACGTAGATGAGCACGAAGCCGACGAGGAGGGACGTGAAGATCTGCCACACGTTCATGCCGAGGACCAGCAGTCCGGCGGCGAAGGTGTAGTTGCCGAGGTTGTGGACGTCCGACATCCACATGGCGAAGAGGTCGAAGACCTTCCAGTTCCGCTTCTCCGCGGGCGCGAGGTCTTCGTTGGTGAGCCGGGGGTCGGGGACGAACACTGGTGCGCCGGTGGCTTCGGCACGGTCGGCGAGGGACACGGGGCCTCCATGGGCGAGGGGACGGAGGAGGACTACTGCCGGATCATTTGGTATACCAAACTGCGGACATGGTCCCGTCGTCAAGCGTTCCGACCGATGTCCGTCCCGTTACGGCTCCGTAAAAGCCCCCTCGCATCGACGAAGATGGGCCCATGACGAAGATCGAACCCCTCGGAGCGGTGCGCGAGCGCGTCCTGGGGTCCCTGCGGCAGGAGATCATCGCCGGCAGGCTGCGTCCCGGAGACCGACTCGTCGAACGCGAGCTGGCCGACCGGTTCGGCGTCTCCAGGGTCCCGGTCCGGGAGGCCATCCGCGCACTCGTCGCCGAGGGCTTCGTCCTGTTCGAGACCCCACGCCGTACGGTCGTACGACCGCTGAGCCCCACCGACGTGAAGGAACTCTTCGAACTGCGCGAGGCGTTGGAGGTGTACGCGGCCGGACTGGCCGCCGCCCGGGCCACCCCGGACGACCTCGCACAACTACGGGAACTCCTCGCGAGCGCGGCGAACGCCACCGACGCCGGAGACGCCGAGGCGATCACCGACATCAACACCCGCTTCCACGACCGGCTCCTCGCCATGGCCGGCAACACCCTGCTGATCTCGGTCATGGAACCCGTCGCCGGACGCCTGCAATGGCTCACCCGGCGCAACGAGGAATGGCCCCAACTCCTCACCGAACACCAGGACCTCTACAACGCCATCGCCTCCGGCGACCCGGCCCGCGCCCGCGCCCACGCCCTGAACCACGTGCAGGCCAACTACCGCTCCACGGTCCGGCACCTGTTCGGCGAAGCGAACCTCCCGGCAGCGCCACCCTCCCCCGATCACGCTCCGCCTAGAATCCCCTGACCCTTCGGACAGGTGTCCGAAGGCGCACACACGCCGAACGGAACGGGGACAACAACCATGGTGAGCAGACGCGGACTGCTGAGCGGAGCCGCACTCGTGGGGGCGGGCGCGGTGACCGGCGTGCTCGGCGCCGCCGGGAACGCGGCCGCCGACGCCCCACTGGACACCCCGTTCACACCGGTCGCCGCACCCCATCTCGCCCAGGCCGAGCAGATGGTCCAGTACCAGCGCCTCCTCGCGGCCGGCTACCTGCCCGCCGGCCTCACCGGGCACTGGCCCCTGGACGGCTCCGGCGCCGACCGCTCCGGCCACGACCACCCCGTCTCCCCCGGCACCGGCGCGAGCTGGACCACCCTGCGGGCAGGCGGCGAACTCACCCTGGACGCGGCCCACGCCGCCACGGTCTCCGTGCTGGACACCACGAACCCGTTCACGGTCTCCGCCTGGGTACGTCTCGCGGACGACGCAGCCCTGACCAACATGTACACGGCGGTCAGCCAGGACGGCACCGGCTGCAGCCGCTTCCTGCTCCAGTACGACGACACCGCAGGCGCCTGGGCGTTCAAGGTGCGCGCCGAGGACCAGAGCGTCAAGATCTCCGCCCTCGCCACCACCACCCCCACGCCCGGCAAGTGGACCCACCTGAGCGGAGTGTGGGACGGCGCCCGAGTCCACCTGTACGTGAACGGCGTACTCGAAGGCACCGCCGACGCCACCCTGTCCTGGGCCGCCACCCAGGGCTTCAACATAGGCCGGGCCCGCTGGAACGGCGCCTACGTGAACCACCTCAAGGGCTCCGTCGACGAGGTGCGCGCATACGGCCGCGCCCTGAGCGCCGACGAGATCTCCCTGATCAGCGGCCGCACGGCCCGCCTCAACAACGTCTACCTGATCGGCTCCCCCTCGACCGTCACCTGGGGCACACCCGACGACCTGCCGAGCTGGATCGCCCGGGCCCGCTGCTCGTCCTTCGTCACCTGGGCACTGAAACACACCTACGGATGGGCCACCGACGCCTACTTCACCCAGTACTTCCAGGACCGCGTCCCCGAGGCCGCCGACTACCGACAGGCCTTCACCGCCGGCACCGCCGGCCCGCGCTTCCAGCAGATCCGCAAGATCGCCGACCTCCGCCCGGGCGATCTGATCGCGGTGGACTACAACGGTCAGGTCGAGGACAACACCGGCCACATCGTCATGGTCCGCGAGGTCAAGGGCGTCTTCAGCGGAGTCGCCGACTTCACCGGCGAGACCCAGTACGCCGTCGAGGTCGTCGACTGCACGGCCGAACCGCACGGCGTGTACGCGCTGACCAACTACCCCAAGTACCCCGACACCCGCATGGTCGGCCTCGTCGCGGAGGAACAGTTCGAGGGCGTCGGCATCGGCCACATGATGTTCTACGCCTCCGACACCACCGGAGAGTTCTCCCGCTACCGCTGGAGCGTCAACACCGCCCGGGACAAGGCCTACCCGGTCGCGTCACGGCCGGTCACCGCGGCACGCGTCGTCTGACCGGCGCTCACGACAGCCCCGCCGCCCCCGCAGCCGTGCGCAAAACATCGCGCAGCATCTCGGGGGTGAGCCGGCCGGTGAAGGTGTTGCGCTGACTGACGTGGAAACACCCGAAGACATCGAGACCGCCGACGACTCCCGGACCACCCGGCCCCCTCGGACCACGCGAATCACCCGAATCGCTCGGACCACCCGAATCGCCCGGACCGCCCGGACCGGCGAGCCGCACCCGGGTCCCGTGTCCGAAGGGGGGCCGCGGCCGGGGCACCGTCCAGCCCGCCTCGGCGAACGCGGGCAGCGCCGCCTGCCAACCGAAAGCGCCGAGTACGACGACCGCGCGCAACGTCGGCCGCAGCAACCTCAGCTCCTCCACGAGCCAGGGCCGACAGGCGTCCCGCTCCCCCGGGGTCGGCTTGTTGGCGGGCGGAGCACAGTGCACGGGCGACGTGATCCGCACGCCGTAGAGTTCCAGCCCGTCGTCGACGGACACGGCGGTGGGCTGCGACGCCAACCCCACGTCGTACAACGCCTGGTACAGCACATCGCCGGAACGGTCCCCGGTGAACATCCGCCCCGTACGGTTCCCCCCGTGCGCGGCCGGGGCCAGCCCGACGATCAACAGCCGGGCGTCCGGCGGCCCGAAGCCCGGTACCGGCCGACCCCAGTACGTCCAGTCCGCGAAGGCCGCCCGCTTGGTACGAGCCACCTCCTCACGCCAGGCCACCAACCGAGGACACGCCCGACAACCCCCGACCCGCCGGTCGAGCATGGCCAGAGCGGAGGAGGAAGGGGAGGGGGAGGCCGCGGAGCCGGAGTGCGAGGCCGCGGAGTCAGGAGCGATGGAGTGGGAGGGGGCCTTGGAGGCGTCCATGTTCCCACCGTAAGACCAGGCCGGACGGATCAGAGCGATGAGAGGCGGGATGGGCCCGAAGGGGTGGGCCCCCTCCCCCTCCCCCCTCCCCCCAGCCCACCCGCCTCCTCACGCAACTCGTCATGCCGCTCGTCGCGCCAACCGCAGCAGGTCCGCGTTCGACGCCCGTCGCTTCCAGGCGATGAACGCCAGCGGTACGAGCAGGATGAGCGGCGTCGCCGCGTTCTGGCCGTCGAACACGACGACCTGGACGACGAACGCGCCCACCATCAGCGCCCCCAGCGCCACCGCCGCCACGGACTGGAGCACCGGGATGAGCAGGGCGACCGCACCGGCGAGTTCCAAGGCACCGATGGTGTACATGCCCGCGCTGCCCCAGCCCATCTCGTCGAAGGCATCGACCGCCGACGGGTGCGCGATCAGCTTCGGCAGCGCGCTGGCGATGCCGTAGAAGAGCGCGAGGAGCACCTGCAGCCCTCGCAGGGCGATCCGGGCACGGCGTCCGCGGGCCACCCCGGAGGCGGACCCGGGTGCGGGCGCGGATGCGGAGGCGGCAGCGGTGGCGGTGGCGGTGGCGGCGAGGGAAGCCGTGGTCTCGGACATGAGGGTCTCCTGCGGTGAGCGGTCCGTTGTGCTGTCAGGGAGGTAGACCGACCTCCGTCAGCGAACTCATCGCAACCCGCCGGGCCTTCTCACGCCACCGCCCCTGCCACCCGTGCCGCCCCTGCCGCCCCGCCGGCGAGGACGGCCGACTGGCCTGCCGTCCCTCCTGTCCTCCCGCCTGCCCTCCCTCCGCCGTCCCTCCCCTCGCTACTAGGTCACCGGTATCGCCCGCACCCACATCCGGTCCTGCGTCAGATAGCGCTCCGCTCTCAGGCCCGCTTCCGCCAGGGCGTCCTCGAACTGGTCCTTGGTCAGCGGGCGGGACCGGAAGGTCTGGGTCCATGCCGCGTCCGGGAAGTCGTACTCCGCGCGTACGGAGTGGACGCCGTCCCCGACGGGGTCGGTCGAGACGATCCGGATCGTGAAACCGCTCGGGTCGACGCGCTCGCGCGGCACGTTCGAGTGGTAGTCCTCTCCTTCCCGTTGGATCAACAGGCAGCCGCCCTTCGCCATGTGCCGTGCGCAGGCCCGCAGCATCCTTCGCCGTAACCCGACGTCCCCGTTGTGCACGAGGAACGACGCGAGCATCACCACGTCGAACGTCTCGCCCAGGTCGAGGTCCTCGATGGGGCTGCATATCGTGCGGGCCCCGTGGACGCGCTCCAGCATCTCGGCGGACTCGTCCACGGCCGTGACCGTGAACCCGCGCTCCAGCAGGGCGTGGGTCACTCGGCCGACCCCGCTGCCCAGCTCGAGGATGTGCGCGCCCGCTGGCACCGCCGCGGCGATGATTTCCGGCTCGTTCCCCACCGGCAGGCGCGAGTAGAGCTCGACCGCGCAGCCGTCCGGGGTGATCGCACCGGGACCGGTTCCCTTGTATCCGTCTCGCATTTCCAGCCTCATGCCCGTTCAACGGCCGGTTGCGGTAGGGCCGTTCCCCATCCCCACCAGTTCACCCGTTCGAGGGACGGCCCCTTTGTTCGGCAGCACGGAAGCGAACCCCGTCGTCGGGAGACACCCTCCGGAGCGCGGCCCTCTCCGGACAGCGCCGGGTCCCCTGGAGAACCTCCGGACCAGGGAGTACGTTGCAGGGAGGAGCGGTGATCGGGATGCGTACGGGCAGTGAGCCGGTGACAGCGCGCAGTGCGCTGCGGATGCGTCTGTGGCTGACCCTGTGGGGCCTGGTCTGGGCGATCTTCGGCACGGCCGCGTTCGCTCTCGTGGGGCGTCCGGGGTGGGCGGCGGCGTGCGGGGTGCTGTGGCTGGTGATCACGGTCGATCTGACGATGATCCTCAGGCATCGGCGCCAGGGTCCCCACTATCAGCCGGGCCGCGACATCCCGCCGTACCGGCCGCCCGAGCACCGTCACCCTTGAGGCCCGGCAGCCCGGCGGCCCGCTGGCTCAGTGGCCCGCCGGCTCAGTGGCGCGCCAGTCCCGTGGCCGGGCGGCCCGGAGGCCGAGTGGCCCGGAGGCCGGCTGTTCTCAGCTTTCGAAGCGTGCCGCTTTGAGGTACTGCGGGTTCGGGTCCAGTGCCGCGGCCAGCCGGAAGTGGCGCTTGGCCTGGTCGCCCCGGCCCTGCCGCTCATAGGTGCGGCCGAGCGCGAAGTGCGCGAAGGCGTTGTCCGGTTCGCGCTCCAGGACGATGGTGAACTCCAGCTCGGCAGGCCGTAGTTGGGCGGCGGCGAAGAAGGCACGCGCGCGCAGCAGCCGGGCGGCGGTGTTCTCGGGGTGCGCGGCGATGACCTTGTCGAGCAACTTCACCGCGCCCCGCGGGTCCCGTGCGGCGAGCAGATGCTCCGCGGCACGGAAGTCGATGACATGTGTCTCCGGAGTACGTCCGGTCGAACCGCTGGTATCGGGCACGGAAAAATCCTTCCCTTGCTCAATGCGTTCAACGCGCGGAGCGAGGGCCGCTATTCCGGTGTGGCCCCGTGCGGCGCGTGCGCTCTGCGCGTGAGGTCGGCCCATACGTCCTGCACGCGCCGGTGGAGTTCCGCGAGCGGTACGTCGTTGTCGATCACGATGTCCGCGATCTCCCGGCGCTTGTCCCGGGTCGCCTGGGCGGCCATCCGCGCGCGGGCGTCCTCCTCCGTCATGCCGCGGAGCCGGACGAGCCGGTCGAGCTGGGTCTCGGGGGCCGCGTCGACGACGACCACGACGTCATACAGGGGGCCGAGGGCGTTCTCGGCGAGGAGGGGGACGTCGTGGACGACGACGGCGTCCTCCGGGGCGGCCGCCTCGAGTTCGCGGGACCGGGCGCCGACCAAGGGGTGCACGATCGAGTTGAGGAGGGCGAGTTTCGCGGGGTCGGCGAAGACGACCGAGCCCAGGCGGGGGCGGTCGAGGCTGCCGTCCGGGGCGAGGACGTCCTCGCCGAACGCTTCCGCGACGGCCGCGAGTCCCGGGGTGCCCGGTGCGACGACCTCGCGTGCGATGCGGTCCGCGTCGATGAGTACGGCCCCGCACTCGACGAGCAGCCGCGACACCTCGCTCTTGCCGGCGCCGATCCCGCCGGTCAGGCCCACTTTCAGCATGAGCGGAAGCTTAGGGCCTGCCGGTGACGATGCACCCGACAGGCCCCTGCGTACTGCCTCTGCCCTTACCTCTGCCCTTACCTCTGCCCCTACCCTTTGCTTCTATCTCTGCCTCTGGCTTTTGCTTCTCGTCGGCCTGGTCAGCCTTCGCCCTCGCGCTCGGCGAGGAACCGCTCGAACTCCTGTCCGATCTCGTCGGCCGACGGGATGTCGACGGGCTCGGCGAGCATGTTGCCGCGGGTCTCGGCGCCGGCCGCCGCGTCGTACTGGTGCTCCAGTCCCTGGACGAGGGAGGTGAGTTCCTCGTCGCCCTCCTGGATCTGACGGTCGATCTCGGTCTGTGTCCGGTGGGCGTCCGTGCGCAGGGCGTGCGCGATGCCCGGCAGGACCAGGCCGGTGGCCGCCGTGATCGCTTCCAGCACGGTCAGGGCCGCGTCCGGGTACGCCGAGCGGGCGATGTAGTGCGGGACGTGCGCGGCGACGCCCAGGATGTCGTGTCCGGCTTCCATGAGGCGGTACTCGACGAGCGCTTCGGCGCTGCCGGGGACCTGGGCCTCGTCGAAGGGGCTGCGGTGGCCCGGCATGAGGTCCGTACGGTTGCCGTGCGGGGTGAGGCCCACGGGGCGGGTGTGCGGGACGCCCATGGGGATGCCGTGGAAGTTCACCGCGAGGCGGACGCCGAGCCGCTCGACGATCTGCTTGACGGCGACGGCGAAGCGTTCCCATTCCACGTCCGGCTCGGGGCCGGACAGCAGCAGGAAGGGCGCACCGGTGGTGTCCTGCACGAGCCGTACCTCGATGGTCGGCTCCTCGTACTCGGTCCACCTGTCGCGCTTGAAGGTCAGCAGCGGGCGGCGGGCGCGGTAGTCGACCAGCCGGTCGTGGTCGAAGCGGGCGACGACTTGGTGGGGCAGCGAGTCGAGGAGCCGGTCGACGATCTGGTCACCGGTCTCGCCCGCGTCGATGTATCCGTCGAAGTGGTAGAGCATGACAAGTCCGGCCGACTCCTGGGCCAGCGCCATGTCGACGACTGCCAGGCCCTTCGGCTCCCATGCGTACAAACCCTGCGGATCAAGCACTTGGACCGCTCCCCTCGTGTTCCTTCTGTCCAACGCGCGTCGGACCGTGGGCATTCCCGGTCCACGTCCCTTGATCAGGTGACTCCTGCCGACTTCTCACGGCGACGGGGTGAGGGGCGGTCGGGTCGGCGGAGGCGTGCGAGCGCAGTCATGGGGGGACGGTCACGGGGAGACGGTCACAGGGGGAGGCGGCGATGGTGCCTGCGGGCAGCACCGAGGGCCCGCACCTCGAAAGGTGCGGGCCCTCGACAAGCTGCTAACCCTCAGCGGCTACCGGTTCAGCTCTGGCCTCCGGCCAGCTTCTCGCGCAGAGCGGCGAGCGCCTCGTCCGAGGCCAGCGCGCCGGACGTGTCGGCACCCTCGGAGGAGTACGAACCGCCACCGCCACCGCCGCCACCGGACGCGGCCGGAGCCGCACCCGCCGCGTCGCCACCCTCGGCAGCGGCCTTCTCGTCCGCCTCGCGGGACTTGATGACCTGAGCCTGGTGCTGCTCGAAGCGCGTCTGCGCCTCGGCGTACTGGTTCTCCCAGACCTCACGCTGCGACTCGAAGCCCTCGAGCCAGTCGTTGGTCTCGGGGTCGAAGCCCTCGGGGTAGATGTAGTTGCCCTGGTCGTCGTAGGACGCGGCCATGCCGTACAGGGTCGGGTCGAACTCGACCGAGGCCGGGTCGGCACCGAAGGACTCGTTGGCCTGCTTCAGCGAGAGGCTGATGCGGCGGCGCTCGAGGTCGATGTCGATGACCTTGACGAAGATCTCGTCGTTGACCTGGACGACCTGCTCCGGGATCTCCACGTGGCGCTCGGCCAGCTCGGAGATGTGGACCAGACCCTCGATGCCCTCGTCGACGCGCACGAACGCACCGAACGGAACGAGCTTCGTGACCTTACCGGGAACAACCTGCCCGATCTGGTGCGTGCGGGCGAACTGCTGCCACGGGTCTTCCTGGGTCGCCTTCAGCGACAGGGAGACACGCTCGCGGTCCATGTCGACGTCGAGGACCTCGACGGTGACTTCCTGGCCGACCTCGACAACCTCGGAGGGGTGGTCGATGTGCTTCCAGGACAGCTCGGAGACGTGGACCAGACCGTCGACGCCACCCAGGTCCACGAAGGCACCGAAGTTGACGATCGAGGAGACCACGCCGGAGCGGACCTGACCCTTCTGGAGGGTCGTGAGGAAGGTCTGGCGGACCTCGGACTGGGTCTGCTCCAGCCAGGCGCGGCGGGACAGGACCACGTTGTTGCGGTTCTTGTCCAGCTCGATGATCTTCGCCTCGAGCTCCTTGCCCACGTAGGGCTGAAGGTCGCGGACGCGGCGCATCTCGACGAGGGAAGCCGGCAGGAAGCCACGGAGGCCGATGTCGAGGATGAGACCACCCTTGACGACCTCGATGACGGTACCGGTGACGATGCCGTCCTCTTCCTTGATCTTCTCGATGGTGCCCCAGGCGCGTTCGTACTGGGCGCGCTTCTTCGAGAGGATCAGGCGGCCTTCCTTGTCCTCCTTCTGGAGAACAAGGGCTTCGATCTCGTCACCGACGGCGACGACCTCATTGGGGTCGACGTCGTGCTTGATCGAGAGCTCACGGCTCGGGATGACACCTTCGGTCTTGTAACCGATGTCGAGGAGAACCTCGTCCCGGTCAACCTTGACGATGACGCCGTCGACGATGTCACCATCGTTGAAGTACTTGATCGTCTCGTCGATAGCGGCGAGGAATGCTTCCTCGTCACCGATGTCGTTGACCGCAACCTGCGGGGTGGTGGCGGTGGTCTCGGTGCTGCTCGTCATGTGGGAAAGGGCTCCGGTACGGACAGTGAGTCGTAGGTACTGCTACGCCGGAAGCCCGTGATCGCCCTGAAGAAGCCGGACAGCTTAGGAGACACCTCACCAGGGAACTGGTGATGGCACCTCGAGAACCGAGGGGACATACAACAGATGCGAGCGCAGCCTGCTACGTCTGAGGTGCGCAGGCCCACAGCGCAACTTGTAGCATACGGGGGCAGCCGGGCCGGGTCAATGCGCGAAGGCGCACACCCGGGGCGGATCACCGCATACCCGGCACACAACCTTTCTCCTGAGGTCACGCAGGCCACAGGAAGCCCCTTCGGCGACACCTCGGGTGCCACCGACGGGCGGGTTGCACGGAAGAGTACGACGAGGGAGCCGATCATCCAAGAGCCCGCATCGTCCGAGCCGGCCTTCGAGCCGGAAGCCACCCGACGTGACGCCGACGTCACCGAGAGCTCCCGGGCCAACCGGGGCTGGTGGGACCGCAACGCGGACGAATACCAGATCGAGCACGGCACCTTCCTCGGCGACGACCGCTTCGTGTGGGGTCCCGAGGGACTGGACGAGGTGGAGGCGGAACTGCTCGGCCCGCCGGAGGACCTGAAGGGCAAGTCGGTCCTGGAGATCGGCGCCGGCGCGGCGCAGTGCGCGCGCTGGCTGACCGAGCAGGGCGCGCGTCCGGTCGCCCTGGACCTCTCGCACCGCCAGCTCCAGCACGCGCTGCGCATCGGCGCGTCGTTCCCGCTGGTGTGCGCCGACGCGGGCGCGCTGCCCTTCGCGGACGCCTCCTTCGACCTGGCCTGCTCGGCGTACGGGGCGCTGCCCTTCGTGGCCGACCCGGTGCAGGTCCTGAAGGAGGTGCGGCGGGTGCTGCGGCCCGGGGGCCGTTTCGTGTTCTCGGCGACCCACCCGATCCGCTGGGCGTTCCCGGACGAGCCGGGTCCCGAGGGCCTGACCGTGTCCTCGTCCTACTTCGACCGCACTCCCTATGTCGAACAGGACGACCAGGGCCGCGCGGTGTACGTGGAGCACCACCGGACGCTGGGCGACCGGGTCCGCGACATCGTGGCGGGCGGCTTCCGGCTGGTGGACCTGGTCGAGCCGGAGTGGCCGGCCTGGAACTCCTCGGAGTGGGGTGGCTGGTCCCCGCTGCGCGGGAACCTGATCCCGGGGACGGCCGTCTTCGTCTGCGAGCGGGACTAGCGGGTCACCTGCCCGCTCCGTCCCTCCTCTCCTCTCCTCTCCGCCCCTCTCTGCTCCTCGCTGTGCCCGCACGGGACGCCTGCACGCGCACGCGCGCGTGCGGGCCCGGTTCCGGGGGCGTACGACACTGGGGGCGTGATCCCCCGTTACGACGCCCTGGACTCGCTGCCCGTACGGGCAGCCCTGCCTGCCCTGAACGACGCCCTGGACGGCCACGGCACGGCCGTCCTGGCCGCGCCGCCCGGTACCGGCAAGACGACGCTGGTGCCGCTCGCGCTGGCCGGGCTGCTGGGCGAGGGCCCGGGGCGCCGGGTGCTCGTGGCCGAGCCGCGGCGGATCGCGGCGCGGGCGGCGGCCCGGCGGATGGCGTGGCTGCTGGGTGAGCGGCCCGGGGAGAGCGTGGGCCACACCGTGCGCGGGGAGCGGGTCGTCGGGCGGCACACACGCGTGGAGGTCGTGACGACCGGTGTGCTGCTCCAGCGTCTTCAGCGCGACCAGGAGTTGTCGGGCGTCGATGTGGTGGTCCTGGACGAGTGCCACGAGCGGCACCTCGACGCGGACACCTCTGCGGCCTTTCTGTGCGATGTGCGCGAGACGCTGCGGCCGGAGCTGCGGCTGGTGGCGGCCTCGGCGACGACGGACACGGCCGGCTGGGCGCGGCTGCTGGGCGGGGCGCCGGTGGTGCAGGCCCATGGTTCCGTCTTCGGCGTCGAGGTGGTCTGGGCGCCTCCGGCCCGTCCCGTGCGGCCGCCGCACGGCATGCGGGTGGATCCCGCGTTGCTGGCGCACGTCGCGTCGGTGGTGCGGCGGGCGTTGGCCGAGCGGTCGGGGGACGTGCTGTGTTTCCTGCCGGGGGTCGGGGAGATCGCTCGGGTCGCGGGGCTCCTCGGCGGTCCGGCCGGGGTGGACGTGCTCCAGGTGCACGGGCGGGCGCCGACGGCCGTGCAGGACGCGGTGCTGGCCCCCGGGGAGCGGCGCCGGGTGGTCCTGGCGACCTCCGTGGCGGAGTCCTCGCTGACGGTGCCCGGGGTGCGGGTGGTCGTCGACTCGGGGCTGGCGCGGGAGCCGCGGGTGGACCACGCGCGCGGGCTGAGCGCGCTCGCGACGGTCCGTGCCTCGCAGGCGGCGGGCCGGCAGCGGGCGGGGCGGGCCGGGCGGGAGGCGCCGGGCGCGGTGTACCGGTGCTGGGCGGAGGCGGAGGATGCCCGTCTGCCGTCGTTCCCGGCTCCGGAGATCCGGGTGGCCGACCTGACGGCGTTCGCCCTTCAGGCTGCGTGCTGGGGGGATCCGGGCGCTCGCGGGCTGGCGTTGCTGGATCCGCCGCCGGGTGGGGCGATGGCGGCGGCGCGGTCCTTGCTGACGGCGATCGGGGCGGTGGACTCTGCCGGGCGGGCCACCGCGCGGGGGAAACGGCTGGCCGGGCTGGGACTGCACCCCCGGTTGGGCCGGGCTCTGCTGGACGGGGCCGCGTCGGTGGGGGTGGAGCGGGCCGCCGAGGTGGTCGCGCTGCTGAGCGAGGAGGCGCCGCGGGAGTATGGCGACGATCTGGCCGCCGCTCTGCGGTCCGCCCGGCGCGGGGGTGACGCCTACGGTTCGCGGTGGCGGGCGGAGGTGCGCCGGCTGCGGGCCGTCGCCGAGGGCTCGGCGACGGCCGGGCCCACCGCCGCGGGAGGGAACGGAAGCGGTGGCGGTGCCGACGGCGGTGCCGGTGCAGGTGGCCGTAGCGGTGGCGGTAGCGGTGGCGGTTCCGACGCCACCGCCGGGCTCGTCGTCGCCCTCGCCTTCCCGGAGCGGCTCGCCAGGGCGGACGGGGGTTCCTACCTCATGGTCTCCGGCACCCGGGCCGAGGTCCGCGAGGGCACCGATCTGCGGGGGGCTTCCTGGCTCGCCGTCGCCGTCGCCGACCGGCCCGTGGGGAAGGGGCACGCGCGTGTGCAGCTCGCGGCGGTCGTGGACGAGGAGGTCGCCCGGCTCGCGGCCGGCGCGCTGCTCGACGAGCGGGACGAGGTCCACTGGGCCGACGGGGATGTCGTGGCGCGGCGGGTGGAGCGGCTGGGCGCGGTGGAGCTGGCGGTGCGTCCGCTCCGGAACGCCGACGCCGGGCTCGTACGCGGGGCGCTGGTCGAGGGGCTGGAGAAGGACGGGCTGCGGCTGCTGCGGTGGTCGCCCGACGCGGACGTCCTGCGGCAGCGGCTGGCGTTCCTGCGGTGGCATCTGGGCGAGCCGTGGCCCGACGTCTGCGACGCGTCGCTGCACGCGCGTGTGGACGAGTGGCTGGAGCCGGAGCTGAGCCGGGCCCGGCGGCGGAGCGATCTCGGGCGGATCGACGCCGGGGCGGCGCTCGGGCGGCTGCTGCCCTGGGCCTCCGGCGAGGCGGCCCGGCTGGAGGAGCTGGCCCCGGAGCGGATCACCGTGCCGAGCGGGTCCAGGATCCGGATCGACTATGCCGATCCGGAGCGGCCGGTCCTCGCGGTGAAGCTGCAGGAGATGTTCGGGCTCCAGGAGTCGCCGCGGGTCGCCGGGGTGGCGTTGCTGGTGCATCTGCTGTCGCCGGCCGGGCGGCCCGCGGCCGTCACGGCCGACCTCGCGTCCTTCTGGAGGGACGGCTACAAGGGGGTGCGGGCGGAGTTGCGCGGCCGGTATCCGAAGCATCCCTGGCCCGAGGACCCGGCCGGCGCCGAGCCGACCCGGTTCACCAACGCGCGGCTCAGGCGCTGACGGCTCAGGCGGTGACGGGCTGCGGTGCGGCGGGCTCGGCGGCGGTGGGTTCGTCCGGGCGGCGGCCGCGGGCCTCCAGGTAGAGGGAGAGGGACATCAGGAGGGCGCCGAGCAGGAGGAAGCCCCAGGGGAGGTAGGAGGTCAGCAGCAGGACCAGGGTGCGGTTGGACTTGATCACGGACACCGTGTGCTCGATGTAGTCCTCGCGCATCTTCACGTGTCCGGCGAAGGCGGTGACCTTCGCGCGGCCGCCGAGCAGGGTGCCGCCGCGGAGTTCCTCCTGGTGGATCTCCTCGCCGTAGACGGGTGCGCCGGTGACGGGTTCGACCCAGAACTTGCGGACCGTGGTGTACCAGCGGGTGGTGCCGGTCTTGGCGACGGTCTCGGGGGTGATGCCCTCGACGGGCATCGTCCTGGGCATGGCGACCTCGGTCCAGGGGACGGTCTGCTCGAAGTAGTAGACCTCCAGGCCGCGGAAGTTCTGGGTGCCCCGGTAGTGGATGGGGGCCGTGGTGCGGGTCTGCGCGTCGAAGTACTCGTAGTCCCGCTTCTCGGTCAGGAAGGGCCACTTGAACTCGATGCCCTCCCGGCGCACCGGGTCGCCGTCGACCATCTCGCCGGTGGCGTGCACGGGTTCCTGGGTGTGGGCGTCGAAGATGTACCG
The DNA here is from genome assembly GCF_040295245.1 of Streptomyces sp. NPDC002884. NCBI lineage: Bacteria > Bacillati > Actinomycetota > Actinomycetes > Kitasatosporales > Streptomycetaceae > Streptomyces > Streptomyces sp. NPDC002884. Next base: position 67,057 of record NZ_JBEOVB010000037.1, read on the forward strand.
CTCGGGGACCTTGGAGACCATCTTGCCGTCGGGCCCCTGGACGTAGGACAGGCCGTCCCAGACGACGACGTCCCGGCCCGCGGTCTTCTCGATCTTCTCGGAGGCCTCCACGTCGCCCTTGAGGGTCTGCACGATGGTGATCTCGGGGACCGTGCGGGCGGTCATGGTGCCGTAGTCGAGGAGGGTGGCGTTCTTCGCCTCGAGGACCATGGTCTGGTACTCGTTCGCCGGGATCTTGGCGAGGTGCGGGAAGGCGTACCAGCGCAGCAGGGGGGCGAGCGCCGCGAAGAACACGGCGAGGGCGAGCAGGATCAGTGCGGCCTTGCGGCGCATCTCGGCCTCCTTCGCGGACGGAACCGGCGGGCGGGGCGGTCAGGGGTGTGCGGGGACCGTCGTCAGCAGCGGCTTCGGGGAGGTCTTGCCGGCCGGTGCGCCCAGCGCGGCGAGGGTGAGGACCAGGGCGAGCGCGACGGCGAGACCGGTCGCGGCGGCGATCAGGGCACGCATACGGTCCTCCCGGAGCTGACGGGACGTCAGGTCGGGCACGGTAGCAACGGGCGGGCGAGATGAGAACACGTCGCGCACGACGGCGGCGCCCCTGTGGAGACAGGGGCGCCGCCGTCGTCGTTCGGGAAAGGGTCCGCAGCGGAGTCCGGGGACCGGGGAGGGGTTACGAGCCCGCGGTCGTCGACTCGGACTCGCTGGGCGTCGGGCTCGGCGTCGAGGTCGCGGCGGCCGTGACGGTGAGTTCCACCGTCAGGGTCGCTCCGCCCGTGGTGGTGATGCGGAGCAGATAGGTGCCGGCGGTGTCGTCCGCGTACAGGTCGGGCAGCTGCAGCAGGCCGTTGGCGTCCGTCTGGAGGTCCAGGGTGCGCACGGGGTTGCCCGCGCCGTCCTTGAAGTAGGGGCCCTTGTCGTTCGCGGTCGCGTCGTCGGCCGACTTGATCAGGGTGGCGGTGGCCGCGACCTTGTCCGCCACGGCGCCCTTGTAGGTGGCCTTCACCTGGACCGCGTCGGCGAACTCGCCGCCGGCGGTGCAGGTCAGCGCGGTGTCGCTGGTGCGGGCGAGGGCGTCGGCGGCGCGGGCGGTGACGGTGGCCTTGTAGTCGAGGGGGGAGAGCGTGCGACCGAGGACGGTGGCGCGGACGGTGAAGCCGCCGGTCTTCTCGCCCGCCTCGAGGGCGGGCGCGAGGGCGATGCCGCCGGTGCCGGTGACGATCGTGGCGACGCTCTCGCCGCCGGTGAACGTGGCGTCGGTGTCGCCGACGATGGTGAAGCGGATCCGGACCTTGGCGACGGCCTTTCCGGCCGCCGTCTCCGCGCGGGCGCTGATGCGGTCGGTGAACGCGTCGCCCGCCATGGCGGTGAGGCTCGGCGTGCCCGCGTCCTCGAGGTGACCGACCGTGTCGGTCGGCGTCGGCGTAGGCGTCGGGGTGCTGGGCGTCGACGGCGTGCTGGGCTTGCCGGGGGTGCTGGGGGTCGACGGCGTGCTCGGCGTACCGGGTGTGCTGGGCGTCGACGGGGTGGACGGCGAGGCGGGCGTGTAGCCGGTGGCGTCGTCGCTGCGGTTGTCGGGCACGGTGCCGGTGCCGTCGGGGATCTCGTGCGTGCCCTTGCGGTAGTACTCCAGCCACGACAGGACGGTGTTCAGGTAGTCAGTCGAGTTGTTGTAGCTGAGGATCGCGCTGCGCATCCCGGACGTGGCCGACATGTCCCAGTCGTAGCGGCACAGGTAGTGGCCGGCGGCGAGCGCGGCGTCGTAGATGTTGTTGGGGTCCTTCTTGCCGTCGGCGTTGCCGTCGCGGCCCGCCCAGGCCCAGGTGGACGGGATGAACTGCATGGGGCCCACGGCACGGTCGTAGGTGCTGTCGCCGTCGTACGCGCCGTTGTCGGTGTCGCTGATGTTCGCGAAGCCGACGCCGTTGAGGACCGGGCCGAGGATCGGCGAGATGGTGGTGCCGTCGGCGGTCACGTTGCCGCCGCGGGCCTGGCCCGACTCGACCTTGCCGATGGCGGCGAGGAGTTGCCAGGGCAGGTTGCAGCCCGGCTTGGACTGCGCCAGCTCCGCCTCGGCCTTCTTGTAGGCGTCCAGGACGGTCGCCGGGATGCCGGCCTCCGTGGTGCCGGTGGCGGCCGGGGTGGTGGAGGAGCTCTCGCTCGGCGCGGGGTTCGGGCTCTTCAGCGGCGGCAGGTCCGTGTAGTACGGCGAGTTGCCGGTGGCGCTGTCACCGGTGCCCGTGCCCGTCTCGGCGGACGACGGGGTGTCGGCGGCGGTCTGTCTGCCGTGGCCGTCGGCCGTGACGTCCGGTGCCTGGGACGCGGCCAGAGCCGCTACCGCCAGTGCGGCCACGGTCGTGTTGACGGCTCCCTTGCGCAGCCTCGTGCCGATATGCGCCGACATGAAGTGAAACCCTCCCGTGGACGCGGTACGCCCGTCTTGTCGCCTGCACCCTGCCGTTGCGGTTGTTGCCACTGTGGTGACCGTTGCCGCTCCGACCGCCGTCACCGGTGTGACGATCAACCCGCCCCGAGGGTTGCACCCATGGGCGGATCGCCCTGCTCCGCTCTTCCGTTCGACGTGCCCTCGGGCATGCCGACCCAGGCGACCCTACGACAACTTCTTTTGCACCGGCACCCGTTCGGGTGCCGTTTTCACCAGCCGGTCATGTGCGGTTGGCCCGGAACCGTGCCCCGCATACTGGACGTCGTAGATCATCGGGCCGGCCGGCCCGTCAACGTTCGCCCCGGGGAGTCCTGTTGCCGTTCACCCTGAGTCATGCGGCGGCCGTGCTGCCCGCCGTGCGCGCCGACGGCACCGGTCGCGGGTCCCTGGTTCCGGCCGCGCTCATGGCGGGTTCCTTCGCTCCCGACATGACCTACTACGCGGCGAGTGTCCTGTCCGGGGCCATGGAGTTCGGCGACGTCACGCACTCCCTGCCCGGAGTGTTCACGGTCGATGTGCTCGTCGCCTGGGCGCTGGTGGGGCTCTGGCTGCTGGTGCGCGAGCCGTTGGTGGCGCTGCTGCCGCGGTCCCGGCAGGGCCGGGCTGCCACGCTGACCCGCTGCGGGGCGCCACGCGCGCGTGTACGGCCGTCCACCGCCCTGTGGTGGTACGTCTCCGCGGCGCTCGGCGCGCTGACCCATGTGGTGTGGGACGAGTTCACGCACCTCGACCGCTGGGGCATGCGGCTGTTCCCCGTCCTCGGCGAGGACATCGCCGGATCGCCTCTGTACTGGTACCTCCAGTACGGGGGTTCGGCCGTGGCCGCGGTCGTGATCGCCGTGTTCGTGACGTACGCGCTGCGCCGGGCGCCGGCCGGCGAGCCGGTGGGGGTCGCGGTGCTGTCGGTGCGGGACCGGTGGTGGGCGGGTGCCGTGATCGGCGGTTGCGCGCTGGTCGCGGCGGTGCGGCGGGCGACCCGGTGGTGGGAGTACTGGGGATCGCGCGAGGCGAAGCCGTGGGAGCTCGTCCCGACGCTGTGCTTCGGGGCGGGCGCGGGGCTGGTGCTGGGGGTGCTGCTGTACGCGGTCGGCGTGCGGCTGTGGCGTCCGGCCGAGCCTGTCCGCCCCTCGTCCGGCCGCCCGGGACGCCGGCGCCGGGCAGCCGGCAGCGGACGGGGACGGGGACGAGGCAACGGACGGGGTCGAGGCGGCGGACAGGGACGAGGCGGCGGACGGGGTCGGGGCGGCGGAAGCGGTCAGTGTGCGGAGTCGCCCCGGCGTTCGGTGAAGGGGGTCGCCGTCACGACGAAGAGCGGGACGCGGCGGACCGTGCGGGGTCCGCGGAGCCGGCCGAGGACGCCGAGCGCCAGGGCCAGGTGCCCGTGTACCGCCTCGGCCCACAGGCGCCGCCTGCTGTCGTCCCGGGGAACGAACCAGGTGAGCAACCGGGTCAGGACCCGGGTCAGGGACCGGGGCTGGAATCGCGACAGGAGCCCGGTGAGGGCCGGACCGCGGAGCCGTGCGGCGGCCGCCCGCAGGACCGTGGCGGGGGTCCGCGGGATCCGGGGGGTGGCGGCGCCCGGCGCGAGGGCGGGGCGCGGCCACGTCCGGGAAGCCACGCCGGGCCAGGACCGCGGGTCCGCGGCCGCCGTGACGTGAACGCGCGCGTGGGCCTTCCGGCGGTGGAGCATGCGTATACCCATGGCGGCATCCTGGTGGCCCGGACCCGCCAGGGGCCTGTTCTCGGGGGCCACGCGGGTGAGGGCCCTTCGGGGAGGCAGCGGCGACGGCCGGGCACCTCGTGACGCCATCGGCTCCCCCGGCACGGGCTCGCAACAGGCACGCGAGGGGGCCCTGCCGGTACCGGCAGTTCCGAAGAGAGTCTAGGACCCGGAGGCGGGGGAAGTGAGCAGCTCCCCCGCGTGGCGGTCTATCAGCTTCCGGGTCCCTACAGTCCCTTGAG
>NZ_JBEOVB010000038.1:0-69264 GCF_040295245.1 Streptomyces sp. NPDC002884
CCCGTCACCCCACCCCCCCGCGACCCCCGCCCCCCCCGCGGCCCGGGCGGGCCCCCCCCCCCCCCCGGCCGGGAGCCCGCGGCGCCGCACTCGCGCGCACGGACGGCCGTACCGCTCCCGCAGGCCGAGCATGCCGGGTCGCGCGCGGAGGCCGAGGACGGCGCGGCGCCCGAGAGCGGTGTCGTGGCGGCGCGCAAACTCGCCGATCAGCGGCTGCGGCAGCTCGTGCCCGGGCAGGACCGCGAGCGCTGACCCTCGTCCCGGACCGGTCCTCGTACGCCGAACAGCCGGACACACGGCTCGGCGTACGGACCGGGAGGGCGGCTCGGCAGACGGAACCGGCCAGGCTCCGGCTGCCCCTTCCCGTGCGTGCGTCGTCCTTGCCCGAGCCCCGTCCCGTCCGCCCTCCCACCCTCACGCCCTCCCGCGGGCGGGCGGGCGGGTGCACGCCTTTCGTCACGATCCAGGAGACCCCGGTGCCCTCCCCCGAGCCCGACCCCGGCAGCCGCGTCACGGACAAGCCGTGTGCCACCGTCGCGCGGGACATGCCGCAGGCGCGCCCGCCCGCGCTGCCCGCCACCGCGGCGTGCGCGTCCTGCGTCCCCGCCGCCGAAGACGGCCGCGGGGACACGGTCCCGCCGCAGCCGGGGTCCGGTGTGGAGGCGGGACGGTTCAGGACCCGCGACGTGGCCGGGGTGCTCCGGCCCACGACCGTCGCGCAGGTGGTGGCGGCGGTGCGGGCGGCCGGGGCCGGCGACTGCGCGCTGCACCCTGTCTCGACCGGCCGGAACTGGGGGCTCGGCTCGCGCACTCCGGTTCGCGACGGCGCCACCGTGCTGGACCTCTCGGGACTGGACCGGATCCGGGAGACCGATGTCCGTCGTGGGTACGCGATCGTGGAGCCGGGCGTCACCCAGGGCCGGCTCGCCGCTCATCTCGCAGGGACCTCCCGGATCGTCAATCTCACCGGCGCCTCCCAGCAGACGGCGGTGATCGGCGGCCTGCTGGAGCGGGGCGTCGGTCTGCAGCGCGGACGCACGGAGGACCTGGCCGGCCTCGAGCTCGTCCTCGCCGACGGCACGACCGCCCGCACGGGCTGGTGGCCGGGGGCCGCGGGCACGGTGGTGCGCCCGCACGGACGGGGCCCCTCCCTGAACCATCTGTTCACCCAGTCCGCCTGGGCGGTCGTCACCGCCGCGGCCGTCCGCCTCCTGCCCCGCCCGGCCGCCGTCCGCGTACTGCCGCTGCTCCTGGAGGAGCGGGGACCGGAACGCGGGGTGGACACCCTGCGCAGGTGGACCGAGCAGGGCCTGATCCCCGCGAACGCGAAGATCTACGACCCGGTGGCCGCCCGGACCTACGGGACACCGGGCCGGTACCTCGCCCACGTCTGCCTCGCCGGGGACCAGGACCTCGTGCAGGCAACGGCAGAGATCATCGCCGGCCGGCTGCAGAACCCGCAGACGGGGCTCGTCCTCGGCCCGGACAAGGCCGCCGACCGATGGGTGCAGCAGGCCTACGCGGGCGACGCCGACCCGCACGACACGCTCTTCCTGCGCAAGACCGGCCACTGCGCGCACTGCCTGGACCGGGCCCGCGGACTGCTGCTGTTCCTGCCCATCGTGCCCTTCGAGGGCACAGCGGTGCGCCGGGCGGCCGCGCTGACCCGCGAGTGCCTCGCGGGAGCGACGACAGCGCCGGGGATCACGATGAACGTGCTCGACTCCGAAGCCCTGGACCACGTCGTCACCCTCGGGTTCCCTCCCGAGAACCCCACAGCGGTACGGGACGCCCACCGCACCCTCGACCGGCTGCACGAGGCCTTCGCCCGCGAAGGCTTCGCCGTCTACCGCACGGACATCGACCACCCCCTGACGGCAAGGGGTCCGGGGCCGGACACGGTGCTCCGCGATCTGCTCGGACACGCCATGGACCCGCACGGGGTACTGGCCCCGGGCCGCCACTGAACTCCTGACGACCCGCAGGGCGGCGACCTGGCTCCCCGGAGGACGGGTGGATCAGGCCAGGGACGGCGTCTGGGTGTGCAGGCGGGTCAGCAGGGGAAGCGCGTCGGTGGCGGTGCGGGCCCGGGCCGTGGACAGGCGGGCCACGTCGGCGGGAAGCGTCATGCCCGCACGGGGGACGGCGAGGACGCGCAGGCCCGCGGCGGCCGCGGCCCGGATTCCGTTCGGTGAGTCCTCCACGGCCACGCAGTCGCCGGGCGGGAGACCGAGCCCGGCGACGGCGCGCAGGTAGGCGTCCGGGGCGGGTTTGCCGCGGGTGACGTCCTCGCCGCAGACGACCGTCCGCAAGCGTGCTGCCAGGCCCAGCTCCTTCAGGACCGCCAGGACGTAGCGGCGCGGGCTGGCCGTGGCCACGGCGACAAGACCGTGCCGTTCGGCCTCGCGGACGAGGTCCAGTGCCCCGGGCAGCGCCGGGACCCGGCCCGCGGCGCACTCCTTCGCCATCGCCGCCGTGCACCGGTCGATGACCTCGGCGGTGCTCACCGCGCCGTCGCACAGTCCGGCGACATAGGAGGGCCAGCCGCCGTTGCCGTGCAGCGCGGTGTCGTCCTCGGCCCGCCAGCGGTGTCCGTGGCGGGCGGTGAAGGCGGCGCACACCCGCCCCCACGCCGCGCCGCTGTCGACCAGGGTGTCGTCCAGGTCGAAGACCGTCGCCCGGTGCACCGGCGTCACACCTGGGCCGGGGCCGTAAGCCCCAGCCGCTGCGACAGCTGCTCGATCGAGACCAGTGTCAGCCGGTGTTCGTCCGCGAAGGCCCGCAGCCTGCCGGAGCGCGCGAGGGAGCCGTCGTCCTCGCACACCTCGCTGATCACGCCGACCGGGGACAGCCCGGCGAGGCGCAGCAGATCGACCGTCGCCTCGGTGTGACCGCGCCGCTCGGCGATCCCTCCGGCGCGGGCCCGCAGCGGCAGCACATGCCCGGGACGGATCACCCGCTCCGGACCGGCGGCGGGATCGGCCAGCGTCCGTACGGTCAGCGCCCGGTCCGCGGCCGAGATCCCGGAGCCGACCCCGACGGCGTCCACCGAGACCGTGTACGCGGTCGTGTCCGCGCCGGGAGGACACGGCACCATCAGCGGCAGCTCCAGCCGGTCGGCGACCTCCGGCGCCATCGGCGCACAGATCAGACCGCCGGTCCAGCGCACGAAGAAGGCCAGCGCCTCGGCGGTCGCGAACTCGGCCGCCATGACGAGGTCGCCCTCGTCCTCACGGTCCGCGTCGTCCACGACGATCACAGGCCGCCCGGCCCGCAGTTCCTCGACCGCGACCGCCACCGTGTCCAGGGTGGTCATGCCCGACCGCGGCACCGAAACAGACGTCACAGAAACCTGCCCCTCATCTCGCCCACAACACTCCTGTGACATGCATCGGCGCCCCGGTGCACCGCCTTGAGCAGCCCGTACTCCGGGCGAGAGACGGTGCGGGCGGCCGTCGGACGCGGTCACCGGCCCGGTGGCCGTTCCCCCGCGGTCCGCGGCTCAGCGGGTACGACGACGGGTGCTTTCGGTGCACCGGCCGCACCGCCAAGGCATCCGCCGCTGCACGCGGGGCCACGTTCCGGTGCCGGCCCCCCTCCTCCTCCCCGGTGCCGGTCACCCGTCCGGCGGGTGTCCGGCCGCGCCCTGACGGGGTGTCCGCGGACGGCGACCTAGATTCGGAGCACAGAGCGGTCCGCGCGCAGACGGCCACGATCCGCACGGTCCCCAGGCGGCGCGTGGCGAGCGAAAGGGCAGGTCATGACCGGTAGTCCCAACATCTTGCTGATCGTCACCGACGAGGAGCGTTTCTCCCTCCCCCGGCCGCAGGGGTTCCGCCTGCCCGCGCGGGAGCGGATCGCCGCCCGCGGGACCAGCTTCGAGCGCTACTACACCGCCTCGGCGATGTGCAGTTCGGCCCGGTCGGTCCTCTACACCGGGCAGCACCTGCCCCTCACCGAGATCTACGACAACGACAACATGCCGTACATCCGTCCGCTCGACCCCGCGCTGGGCACGCTCGGGACGATGCTGCGGTCCGCCGGCTACCACACCTCCTACCAGGGCAAGTGGCACCTCTCCAACGCGTACGTCACGCCGGAGAACCCCGGCCCCACCACCGACGCGCTGGAACCGTACGGGTTCAGCGAGTTCAACGACTGGGGCGACATCGACGGCGGCGCGTGGGCCGGACTGAAGCTGGACCCGGTCATCGCCGGACAGGCCGTGCGCTGGCTGCGCAACCGGGCGCCGGTCGTCGCTCGGGACAAGCCCTGGTTCATGGCCGTCAACTTCGTCAACCCGCACGACATCATGAGCTTCGACTACGGCGGCAGCCCCCAGGTCCAGCTCCCGTTCGGGCTCGCCCACGCCGTCGTCGCCCGGGCCGCGGCGGACATCCCCGTCTACCGGCGCCGCTGGAACTTCGACCTGCCCGCCAGCCTGCACGACGATCTTTCCGGCGCCGCACCCGCCGTCGCGGAGTACGCGCGGATGCTCGACACCGTCTTCGGTCCCGTCGCCGACGACCAGCGCTGGTACGACGGCCTGAACTTCTACCTCAACGCCATCCGCGACGTGGACCGCAGCGTCGAGTTCGTGCTCGACGCCCTGGAAGCGTCCGGCCAGGCGGACCGCACCGTGGTCGTCTTCACCTCCGACCACGGCGAGATGGCCGGCTCCCACGGCCTGCGCCAGAAGGGCAACCTCGCCTACGACGAGAACTTCCACGTCCCTTTCATGATCACCCACCCCGACGTCCCCGGCGGCTCCACGACCGATGCCCTCGCGTCCGCCGTCGACCTCGCGCCCACCCTGCTGTCCATCGCCGGACTCGAGACCGCCCGGACCGCCGACCTCCACCCGGGACTGAAGGGCCGGTCGCTGATGCCCGTGCTGCACGGACAGCCCGTGCGCGACGGGGTCCTGACCGCCGTCGAGTCGATCACCACCCTGGACGCCTCGTTCTGGTTCGAGTTCGCCGACCCCCAGGCCCCCCGGCGCATCGCCTCCGGCGACCTGCGCCCGGACTGGAACAAGCGCGGCTTCCTGCGGGGCTACACCGACGCCCGCTACACCTTCGGCCGCTACTTCTCCCCGCTGAACCCCAACCGCCCCTCCAGCACCGAGGCGCTGCTGGAGAACAACGACGTCGTCCTCTACGACCGCGAGCAGGATCCCGCGGAGATGCGGAACCTGGCCGCCGACCCGGCCCACCGCGACCTCGTCGACCGCTACCGGGCCCGGCTGGAGGACCTCATCGACACCGAGATCGGCACGGACACCCGGGCCTGGGTGACAGAGCGTCCCCGCCTGCTCGGCTGGCCCACCTGGCACGGCGACACCGACCGTCCCGAGGCGCTTTCAGACCGCGTCTGAGATCTCGCATCTGCGAGAGGATCACCTGGTGACTGTTTCCATCGACCGCAGGCGGTCGCTCGAGGAGCTCGAACGTGATCGCTGGGGGGGCGCCCCCGCCCGACGCCACCCGGCTCGTCGCGACGGCGCACGCCCTGCGGAGCCGGCCGGTCGGGACGCTGACCGTTGAGGACCTGCGCCTGCTGATCAGGCAGGACATCGGGCTGTCGGTGCTTCTTCCGCTCGCGGTGGAGGTGCTCGGTGACAACCCGACGGCCGAAGGCCACATGGGCGAGGGTGACCTGCTGCGTGCGGTCCTGACCAGGGCCTCGGCGGTCTGGAGCGTCTACCCGGACTCCGCAAGGCAGCTGGCTTCCGTCGTCGGCGGCCTCTCCGGCCTCTCGCCGGACCTGCGAAGCGAGGTCGAGCGGTTCCTGGGCGCCGTCCGGAACTCCTGACGCGGTGCAGGCGCCTGTCGTCTGCCACGGGGCTGTGCACCGGCCGCTCAACGGCCCAGCGCTTGGGCGGGACCGGAAATCCGCGCCGGCCAGGCGCTTTTGCGGACGGTCCCCAGGCCGCGGCCGCGCCGCGCGCACGGACGGCGATTGCATTCGGGGTCTCGTCCTGTCGCGCGCCGCAAGCAAGAACATGCGGAGGGGGTCCCCGCCGGTAACAGGAACCCCCTCGTTCCCCGATGGGTCGTGCTGCCGATCCCAGGAAGACAGGACAGTTGCCACGGGGTGCGGCCGGGCCGCCGTCTCCCAGCTCAGCACCGAACCGCCGTCACCACAAGATCGTTCGCCTCTTCGGGAGCCTTCGGAAGGGACGCCGAGGCTTCGGAACACCGTATGCGCAGGTCACAGTGGTGCGGGTCGGGATCGAGGGCCGGCGCTGCGGCCGGGTGCGCCGACGGCCGCGACAAAAAGCCGGTCGGCATGCGACACGGACCGAAGAATTCAGAAATAAATCGGAATACCCGTCGGCGGATAACGGAAAAGCGGAATGCTGATCCGGCAGGACATTCCTCGCCCCTTATCGAGTTCCGCTCGCGAAACAGCCATACCGCGGAACGTCGTCGAATACAGGAACGGGGAATCCCGCACCCTCGCGTTCCGGCCGGTAACCGGGCACGGGGTGCTCCAGGCGGCGCATCGGCGCCGCGCCCGGGAAGACAGGAATCCGCTCATGCTGCATCGATATCGTCCTCGCCTCCGGCGGCAGTCCCCGGCCGGTGCGCCCGGCATCCTGACGGCCCTCGCCGCGGGAGGTGTCTGATGGTGTTCGATCAGGTGCCCGGCAGGCGGGCGGAGCACGACACCGCGCCGCCGCGGATCGGCAGCCAGCAGCAGTTCCGTGAGGAACTGACGAGGCTGCGCACCCGGCTCGGCGTGTCGCTCGCCCACCTCGAGCAGGCCAGCCAGCGGCAGGGCAAGAGGCTGCCGCCGGCCACCGTCTCCAATGTGCTGTCGCGGGACAGGCTGCCGGAGTGGGAGTTCGTCGCCGACTTCCTGGCCGCGTGCGGTCTGAACGAGGCGCAGCGCGGGCCCTGGCAGCAGGCCTGGCGGGAACTGGCCGCGGTGTCCCCGGCCGCCGGTGGCCCCGACGCCGCGGCCGCGCCCCCTGCCCCGGTCCCTGCCCCCTCCCCTCCCCCGGCCGTCACCCCGCCGCCGGTTCCCTCTCCGTCGGCCGCATACCCCGGCAAGCCGCCGGCGGAGTCCCGGGCCGTCACCCCGCCTGCGGACGGCGGCCGGTGGAAGGCATGGCGTGCCGGCCTCGCGCGGCACCGCGCCGCCGCGGCGGTCTGCGCCGTCCTCGCGCTCACGGCCGCGGGCACCGGCGTGTACGCCTTCGACCAGCACGATCAGAACGTGCGGCACGGCAAGCAGCTGGAAGAGGAGAGGCAGCGGCAGGAGGAGTTCCGCAAGGAGCACTGCGGGACCCTGAACCCGGCGCTTGTGACCGAGGCCGGCGGGGAATGCACGGGAGTGACCGACGGGAGCGAGCGCTCCGACGTGTTCGGCTCGGCCCTGGAGCCGGTGCTGACGGCCATCGGCGCGGAGAACAACCGGGCGACCCGCGCCGGCCAGTACGTCACCATCGCGTTCCTCGCGCCGCTGACCTCGGTGGGCAAGGCCGGCAAGGCCAAGGACCTGACGCTCGACCAGTTCGTCGGGGAGGTCGAGGGCGCCTACACGGCCGTCGAACGGGCCAACACCGACGACGGTCCGCTGAAGATCCGTCTGGTGCTGGCCAACATGGGCAGCGGCGAAGTGCACTGGAAGGACACCGTCGCCGCGCTGGACAAGGTCCAGAACCTGGTCGCCGTCACGGGCATGGGGCTGAGCCAGCAGGAGTCCGTCGACGCCGCCCGCGCGCTCAGCAAGAAGGACATCCCCATGGTCGCCGACCTCATCACCGCCGACGGATTCGACACCACCGGCGCCATCGACAGCCCGAAGACCGCGCCGGAACGCATCAACGGGCTGGTCCGCGTCACCCTGACCAACGCCGCCCAGCTCAAGGCGCTCGGCGCGGAACTGGACGGCGACACGCGCACCGCCGCGCTGGTGCGCACCGGCGTGACCCCGAACGGAACCCGCGACTTCTACACCGACTCCCTCTACCAGGACTTCCGCACGGTCAGCGGGCTGAAGAAGCATCTCGACCCCGCGGCGGACTTCCTCTTCGACCCCCGCGGCGGAGCGGACTCGATCCTGGACACCATCGGCCAGAACCTCTGCAACGCCGGGCGCCCCATCGACACCGTGTACTTCGCGGCCCGCGAGAAGTACCTGCCCGACTTCCTCCAGGCCCTCAGCCGGCGCAGCTGCCACCGCCTGCCCATCACCGTCGTCTCAGGGTCCGACACGGCGGCCCTGGATCCCAAGACGCTCACCGCCCTGAACCAGGAGGGCGAGGCGCCCATCGCCGTCCTGTACGCCTCCCTGCCCAGCGCCACGAGACTGCGCGACCCCGGCAACAGCGACCACAACCTGTACGAGAAGTTCCTCGAGGCCTTCACCGGCGAGCACCACGGGCAGAAGTTCCCCGCCGGCCACGCCACCCGCGGCTACTGGCCCGTCCTGGCCCACGACGCCGTCCTCACCGCCACCACCGCCGTCCGCAACGCCACCACCCCCACCACCCCACGCCCCAACCGGTACGCCGTCCTCAACCACCTCTACGCCCTCACCGACGGCGCCGTCCCCGCCGCCACCGGGCGCTTCGGCATCGACAGCACCGGAAACCGCACCACGGTCCCCATCACCATCCACCGCCTCGGCGCCACCACCTCCTGAGGCCGGTCCCCGGGCATCCCGGCCGCATCGCGCGCCGGGATGCCCGCCGTCGTACGGGCACCCCGGCCTCGTCCATGACCGCGCCCCGGCGGGCCGTCCGGCAGGAGAGCGCCCGGGGCCGGGGCCGGCCCTAGGCCGGCTTCCCCTGACCGGTGCCGGGCGTGGCGCTCACGGGCAGGAGCCGGGGGCGTTTCGCGGTGCGGCCGTCGCCGGAGGACCGACCGCGCAGACGGCGTACGAGCCAGGGGCCGAGGTATCCGGCGGCCCAGCGCAGTTCGGCTGCTGCGGCGTGCCGGCCCGCGGGAACCCTGTGCGGCGGGAGGGGAAGCGTCCAGGTGTCGTCGCTTCCGGGCAGGTGGACGGCCTGGGCGAGGGCCGCGGCGATCCGTTCGTGGCCCAGGGGGCTTGCGTGGAGGCGGTCGGCGGTCCACATCCGCGGGTCGGTGGTGACGGCCTGCCGGCCGGTTTCGGCGACCGCGACCCCGTGCCGGGCGGCCGCGGCGCGGATACGGGTGTTGAGGTCGACCACGCGGGACCTGACGGGCCGGGCCAGGGGTGCGATCTTTCCGACGTCGGGGAAGGTCAGGGTCACCACCTGGGTCCCGGCATCCGTGAGCGCGGCGAACATCTCTTCCACCTGCCCGGCCACCTCCGCGGCGTCGTACCGGGGCCGGAGCAGGTCGTTGACCCCGGCGACGACGGTGGCCAGGTCGGGGCGCAGGGCCAGGGCAGGCCCGAGCTGTTCGGCGCGGATCTGGCCGGCGGTGCGTCCGCGTACGGCCAGATTGGCGTACCGAAGCCCGGGGTTGAGGGCTGCGAGGTGCTCGGCGAACCGGTCGGCGAAGCCGCGCAGGCCGACGGTGTCGTCCCCGTCGCCCAGCCCTTCGGTCTGGCTGTCGCCGAGGGCGACGTAGCGCACGTATTCACCGCTGGGCATGAGCCGTCCGCCTTCCCTGGTCCGCCACCGCATCATACTCAAGAAAGTGACTAATCACATCAGCGAGTATCAGGGTCGTGAAGGCGGTCATGAAGGCGGTCATGAAGGCGCCGGACGGCCTTCACGGGTACGGCGGCGGGGCGCAGTCAGTCGAAAGCGTCGGTCATGCAGTCCGCCCGGCAGCCGGCGGACTCATAGCGCCGGCGCAGGGCGGCGGCCGCCTCTTCGCGCTCCACGAAGACGTGCCCGTAGTGCCGGCACGCCACCCTGGTCACGTCCCCGACCGTGACGATCGCCGGTTCACCGCGTGCGGCCCGGCGGCGCGCTTCGGCGATCGCCATGTCCGCGGAACGCAGCAGGCTCCTGGAACGGTCCCGGGTCACGGCCGCCCGGGCCCGTTCCACCGACAGGGGGCGCAGGACACTCCCCTTCCAGACGCAGCCGGCGGCGACAAGCAGGAGACCGAGCGCTACGAACAGGAGTCCGCCGGGGTCGTGAGGCATCTGTCCAGTCTTCACCACTCACGGGGTGACCGTCATGCCCGCGCCGGCGGCCGAGCACCGCAGCGACCCGGTGTCGGCAGGCCCTCCCGCGCAACGCCCCTGCCGGTGCGTCAGGAGACCTCGGCCGCCTCGCGGGCCGCGGCCGGCGAGGCCGTGGGACGGCCGTGGCCGACGAGGCCGGCACTACCGTGGCAGGCGAGGCCGTGGGGCGGCGGCGGGTCGGTTCAGGCCCGCGTCCAGGTCTGGAGCAGGGTCTCCCGCGCGTGCGGCTTCGGTGTCGCCTCCTGGCCGTGCTCACAGCCCCAGGCTTCGAGGGCTCGCACGTCCGCGGTTCCCGCCACGAAGCGGGCGAGCAGGTCCTGGGAGAGCGCTGCCTCCTGGGCGCCGTAGCCTCCGGCCGCCGCCGAATACACCGTCATCTGCTGCGGCCCGTACCCCGTTTCCAGCCGCAGCGTCATCGCGGTCGGCCCCTCGCCGACGAAGGCGCCGACCGCGGCCGCGACCACCGAGCCGAGGAGTTTCGCCGCGCGGCCCGACGGGTTCTCGATGGGCACGTCCTCGACGACCACGGAACGCAGGTCCGCCCACGTCCACGTCCGTGAGCCGTCGGGGTCCAGGGCTTCCAGCCCGTCGGCGGTCAGCCGGACAGCACCCCCGACGGGGGTCGGCGGCGACCCCACGTACACCGCGTCCGAAGTGATCCAGAACAGTCCGACCATCGTCACACCCGACTCCCGCTCTCCTCCGTCCGGCACGGACCCCGCCCGCAACCTGTACCGCCCGACCGGAACCGAACGCCGCCGACACGCCGAGGGGCCGTGCCGGGACGGGGACGGTGCCGCCGCCCGCGGGGCCGGCTCCCGGTGTGCTCGCGGCCGGGGACTCGGTCCGAGGAGACGGGCGTCGGGCGGGCGTGCCCGGTAGATCCGCGATCGCCCGCCCTGCACATCCCGGGTTACGTGTCCTGCCACAACGGGTCGACAGACCGATGAAATCGCGGCACGGCCTCGCTCCGGCCCGGAAAGGCGGCACGGGGTCCGTGTCCTGCGCTACGGCGTGTCTGCGGTCAGCTCACCGTGGGATCGTCGTTGGTGAGGGAACCCGACAACGCGGACCCCATGGCGATGTTCGTCGACCACTACGGCACCATCGCCGAGGCTGACCGCCAGCTGTGGCAGTCGACCGCGCACGGCTGGCCGCAAACGCCTGCAGGAGCGGCAGAGCTGGTGTCCGGCGACTCCCTTTGCTGGTGCGGGGTAAGGCAGGAGTGTGTCCAGGGCGGGAACAGTCCCCCTCGCCCCGCCGGAACCGCCCGCCCTCCGTGGTCGTCTTGTGCGCTGACTGTGTGCAAAAGCGGGATGTGGGGGACGTTGTGACTCGGAACGTGACGAGGGCCGGTCTCATGGTGGTGGCCATGGTGACGATGCTCGGGGTCTCGGCCTGCGGCGGGGAGTCCGGCGCTGCGGCGGGGCAGAGCGCCGAGACGCGCTCCTCGCACGGGAACCGGGAGGCCGGGGTGTCGGCCGAGGACGGGGTGTCGTCCGGCTCGGTGACGACAACTCCCGGCGCCGTGGGGAAGCTGTCCGGGGTCGCGCAGGCCGCGGCACCGCCCGTCACACGGCGCGTGCCGTGGAACCTGGACATCCTGGACCAGCGGTCGCGGCCCCTGAACGGCAAGTTCACCACCACCGCCACGGGCAAGGGTGTTCACGTCTATGTGATCGACACCGGGATGGACATCGCACACAAGGAGTTCGGCGGACGCGCTCACCTCGGCGCCGACTTCGTGGGCCCGAAGGACTCCGGTGACTGCTTCAGTGAGGAAGGCACCGGCCACGGCACGTTCGTCGCGGGCATCATCGGCGGCGCGAAGTACGGGGTAGCGCCCAAGGCAGAGCTCGTACGGGTCCAGGGCATCCTGTGCGAGAGCGGGGGCGGCGGCTCCCCGGCGGCGGCCGAGGCGGCCTTGGTGAACTCGGTCAAGTGGGTCACCGCGCATGCGCAGAAGCCCGCGGTGGTGAATATGTCGCTCAACCTCGACCACCGGTCGCCGGCTCTGGAGTCCGCCGTGAAGAAGATGGTCGACGCGGGGATCCCGACGGTGGTGTCGGCAGGCAACTTCCATGACGACGCCTGCAAGCACTCCCCGGCCGGTGTCCCCGGCACCATCGTGGTGGCGGCCTCCACCTCGAACGACCGCGTGTGGAGCGACGGCGGCTCCTACGGCTCCGGGTACGGACGGTGCGTGGACCTGTACGCCCCCGGCCAGAAGGTGACCGCCGCCCTCGCCGGCGGCGGTACGTTCACGGAGAACGTCGGCGCCACGTCCTGGGCCGCGCCGCATGCGACCGGCGTGATCGCGCTCTACCTGTCCGCACACCCCCATGCCACGGCCAACGCGGTCCACGTCTGGCTCGACCACACGGCCACCCCCGGTGTCGTGCGCGGCGTCCGCTCCGACACCCCCAACCGACTCCTCAACACCGGCGGCCTCTGACCTGTCCCGGCCGGCTGACCTCGTGGTCGGCGGTGACAGAACGGGTGCGCATGTACGTCGATCCGCGGCAGGCCCGGCACCGAATCGAACCGGGAACCAACCCTTGGTACGCGATGCGGCAGGGTCCGCCACCGGAGAAGGACTGACGAACCCGGTCTGCCGCCGTGAGTGTTCCGGCCGGGGCCGCTCCGAAGGCGTCGGCGGTCTGTCGCTGCGTGTTGGGAAGGGTGGTGGCGTCGGCTGCACGGGAAAGGCGGCCGCGCCGGGAACACCCGGTCCGGTCGACACGGTTGCATCGACCGAGGGACCGGCACCGCACGCGCGGGGAAAACGGAGACCACACGGTCGTCCGCCCCGCCAGGATCCGGGCCCCGGGATCGCGGTACGCCCGCCGCGCGCTCGGACCAAGACGTATTTCTTCTGGAGGACTGCTTCATGACTGACCGGCCCTTGACGCTCATGGCTGTACACGCCCATCCCGACGACGAGGCCACCGGAACCGGAGGGGTCCTCGCGCGGTATGCGGCGGAAGGCATCCGCACGGTTCTCGTGACCTGTACCGACGGCGGTTGCGGTGACGGACCGGGGGGTGTCAAGCCCGGCGATCCCGGGCACGATCCGGCGGCGGTGGCCTTGATGCGCCAGGAAGAACTCGAGGCGAGCTGTGACGTCCTGAAGGTCGGCGATCTGGAAATGCTGGGCTATGCCGACTCCGGGATGATGGGCTGGCCGAGCAACGACGCTCCCGGATCCTTCTGGCAGACCCCCGTGCAGGAGGGCGCGGCCCGGCTCGCGGAACTCATGCGGCACTACCGACCCGATGTGGTCGTCACCTACGACGAGAACGGCTTCTACGGCCACCCTGATCACATCCAGGCCCACCGCATCACGATGGCGGCGCTGGAGATGACGGGGCTGGCGCCGAAGGTGTACTGGACCACGATGCCCCGTTCGATGATGCAGCGGTTCGGCGAGCTCATGCGCGAGTTCCATGAGGACATGCCGGAGCCGGACCCTGCCGAGGCCGCCGCGATGGCAAAGATCGGCCTCCCCGACGATGAGATCACCACGTGGGTGGACACCACTGCGTTCAGCGGTCAGAAGTTCGACTCGTTGGCCGCGCACGCCAGTCAGGGCGAGAACATCTTCTTCCTCAAAATGGGCAAGGAGAGGTTCGGCGAGTTCATGGGCACGGAGACCTTCGTACGCGTCCAGGACACCACCGGCGCGGCCGTACCCGAGAACGATCTCTTCGCCGGACTGCGCTGATCCGCGTGTCCGACCGGGCCGGTAAAGCACATCGACCGCACCGCGCGCACGAGCGGGTCACGCACGAACCTGGGGGCTGCTGACGGGGACGGTGCGCGAAGGACCCGGCATCGCCGTCCTCGGTCTGGACCCGGCATCGCCGTCCTCGATCGGGACCCGGCTGCCGCACGGGCCGTGAAACGCCGGGAGACGTGGGTCGCCGCGCGCAACCAGGACGCGACGCACCCCACGCCCGACCGCCCGGACGGTGCGATCCCGTCCTCGGCGGCCCGGGGTCAGGCCATCCCCACCACCCGGTCGGCGCGGGCGGCCGTGGTCAGCCGGTGGGCGCCCACCGGCATCGCACGGCTGCCCGCCACGTGGTTGGTGGCCAGGTCCACCTGGGCCTCGGTAGCCGGGTCAGCGGGCGCCGACGAATCCTGCGCGGTCGTCGGCCCCCGCTGTCTCAGGCCTTCTCCGTCTGCACCGGGCATTCACCTTCGTCGCCGTCCAGGGAGCCGACGCCCAGCACCCGCAGGGTCACGGGTGTCCCTGCGGCTCTTCCTGGAGGGCCGCCCGATCCTCCCCCTCGTCAGACGCGAGCGGCTCCGCCGGGTGACCCTCCAACTCCCGCTGCCTGGCGACCAGGGCCCTCACCAGCATCTTCTCCCGATAGGGGTTCGCCGTATCGAGGGCCTTGGCCACCTCCACAGCCTCGTCCAACAGGGCCAGCCGTCGCTCGGGCAACTCCCGTACCAGGGGCGACGCGCTCGCCTCCACCAAGACGTACGCCAGCTTCGACCCGTACGCCTCCGGCTCGACCCGTGCCAAAACGCGGTAGATCCACAGCCCCTCCGCACCGCGCACCACCCGCCGGTTGGCACTGAGCAGCCTGACCCGCGCCAGCACCACCATGTCCTGATCCATCGATCCCCCTTCGTCCCGCCACCCCCCGGCCGGTGCACGTCACACGGCGAGACAGCACGGCGGACGCGCCGGCAGCCGGTAGAGGCTGCCGACACGTTGGCCGGAGAGTGGATGACGACGAGTCTGACGCGCGACACCGCCTGCCACAAGGTCGAACGGACGTGCGCTGGGTCCTACCGAAACCGCCTCCGAACAGCGATGATGGACCTGACACTCGCTCATGAACATCCGCGAGCACATCGACCTACGCGCACTCTCCACGCTCCGGCTACACGGCAGGACTGTCATGACGGCCAACGGCTATGACGGCCAGGAGACGGAAGCCGAGTGGTTGTCGGCCTCGCTCGCCGCTCCTGGAGGCCGGGCGCGGCCGAGTAGTTCAGCCGGCAAACCCTCGGAAGACGCCCTTGGGATCAGCCCTGGCCACGTCCGCGAAATCGCCGAAGTCCAGGTTGGCGATCATCAGGTTCGCGTTCATCTCGTGGATCCCGTGCGGGACCACGCGGAACGCGCCGCCGTACGCCTCGAACTCCTCGTCGCTCTCGCACTGATCCCTGGTCAGCAGGGACAACGCGAGCAGCGTGACAGGGGTGTCCCGCATGGAGACGCGGTCGGCGAGGTAGGCGACGCCGCGGCCCTCTGCGTGCGCGGAAGCCTCGGAGAGTGCCTGAGCGGGTGTGATACCCGCCCACTGCGGAGCGTCGACGACATGGACGTACGGCTCGAAGTCGTCCTCCTCGCCCCAGGTCGTCAGCAGCTCCGCTTTCACGGCCGACCACGCTTGCTCATCCTCGTAGTCGGTCCTGATGATCAGCGCGGCCTCCTTGTCACGCCCTGCCGGCCACTCGATCCGCTCACTCATTCCGTCCCCCACCCATCCGCGCAGGTCACCGCCCACGCCTTCGGCATGCACGCTACGCGAGGGCACTGACACACAGGTCCGGGCTGCAGTTGGTGGGGTGCCGCTGACCCAGCAGCCGGTAGGCGGTAGGCGGTAGGCGGTAGGCGGTAGGCGGTAGGCGGTAGGCGGTAGGCGGTAGGCGACCGTACCCGGGGCCCGCGAGGGCGGCTTGCCATCCCCCGAAAGGGCCCTTCGCTCCAAGGGGCCGCACCCCTGAACGCCGGTCCGGTCGGCCCGAGGGCGACCGGATACAGTGCGCGAGACGGCAGCCCGGTCAGAGAGGGGAAGCGTGACCGACACCAGCAACACCCGATCCGCCGACAGCGAAGCGCGAGCTCCGCGGCAGAGCCGACTGCACCGCCTGATGCGCTACATCCCCCTGATCGCCCCCGTGCTTCTGTGGGCCGTGCCCTGCTGGGTGCTCCTGTACACCGGCCAGCACTGGCCCCTGCCCGTCGCGCTCGTCGGCACCGCCCTGTTCGTCCTCGGCCTCGCCGGTATGCCGCTCGCGATGATGCGCGGCCACGGCCGACGCCAGCAGGACCGGGCGGCGATCGTCGGTGACACCCTGCTGGGCACGAGCTGGGTTCTGTTCACCTGGTCCGTGCTGCTCGGCATCTTCTTGCGGCTCGTCCTGACCGTGGCCGGCGTCGGCGAGAGTCAGGACCGGGCCCGAATCGTCACGTGGGCCGTCCTCGGCACAGCCGCCGTGCTGCTCGCCTGGGGTTACGCCGAGGCCCGCCGCGTGCCGCGCGTACGCCGACTCGACGTGCAACTCCCGCGGCTGGGAGCCGGGTTGGACGGCACCCGCGTCGCCCTCATCACCGACACCCACTACGGCCCGCTCGATCGCGCCCGCTGGTCGGCCCGGGTGTGCGAGACGGTCAACACCCTGGAAGCCGACCTGGTCTGCCACGCCGGCGACATCGCCGACGGCACGGCCGAACGCCGCCGCGCCCAGGCCGCCCCACTCGGAACCGTGCGGGCCACCCGGGCCCGTGTGTACGTCACCGGCAACCACGAGTACTACAGCGAGGCCCAGGGCTGGGTCGACCTGATGGACGAGCTGGGCTGGGAACCGCTGCGCAACCGCCATCTCCTGCTCGAACGCGGAGGCGACACCCTCGTGGTCGCCGGCGTGGACGACGTCACCGCCGAATCCTCCGGCCTGCCGGGCCACCGCGCCCACCTCGCCGGAGCCTTGAACGGCGCCGACCCGGACCTGCCTGTCCTGCTCCTGGCACACCAGCCCAAGTTCATCGACCGGGCAGCGGCCGCCGGCATCGACCTCCAGCTCTCCGGCCACACCCACGGCGGCCAGATCTGGCCCTTCCACCACCTGGTCCGCATCGACCAGCCGGCCGTCGCCGGCCTCAGCCACCACGGCCCCCGCACCCTCCTCTACACCAGCCGCGGCACCGGCTTCTGGGGCCCGCCCTTCCGCGTCTTCGCCCCCAGCGAGATCACCCTGCTCGTACTCCGCTCCCCACACCTGCCCACCTCGCCGTAGCACCGGGCAGGCCAACACACCAGCAGACGAAGAACCTTCCTGTTTCCTACAGCCCGAAGAACATCGATGCCGATACCCGCCCGTCATCGCATCAGCCCGGCCGGCGCCGGAGAACGAGGCTGACGCCCACGTCTGGCGCAAGTCCGACCTCTCCATCCTTCAATCCGGGACAGGCCTCGACGGAGTGGAGCCAGGATCGTCCTGACTCCACTCAGTGGTGCGGGCGTGTCACTGGAACATCGCGGCACCGTCTGCGGTCGAGGCGCCGGCCACGTCGAGAACCTTGTCCGAACGCCTGGCCTTGAGGCGGTAGAAGCCGTCGCCGGAGTCCACGAACTGCCACTGCTGGTTGGCTCCGTCGTTGCGCGTCCACTGGCCGGCCCGCGCGCCGTCGGCGGTGGACGCGCCAGAGACGTCCAGCGCTTTGCCGCTGTTGCGATTGGCCAGGACATACCAGGCATTGGTGTCCACCGTCGCCGCCTCGGCGGGCGCCGGAGTCACCGCGGCGAGCATGCCGATCGCGAGGGTCGCCGCCACCACGGCGGCGACACGGGATCACCAGCGATGTTTTCGTGGAGGGGCGGGGGAAGCCGCACCGTAGGTCTTCATCGACTCATCCCTTTCGTTTGCGGCAGGTCCCATCAGGTGCGGGTCCATCGTTGGTTGCTGCCGTTCGAGCAGGAGTAGAGCTGGATCAGGGTGCCGTTGACGGTGCCGCCCGCGACGGCGTCGAGGCAGAGGCCGGACTGGACGCCGACGATGGATCCGTCGGAGTTGAGGCGCCATTTCTGGTTGTCGGCGCCCCAGCAGCTGTAGATCTGGACTTTGGTTCCGTTGCCGGTGCCTCCGGCGTCCAGGCACTTGTTGCCGTAGACCCTGAGCTCACCGGCGGCGGTGTACGTCCACTGCTGGTTGGTGCCGTTGTTGCAGTCCCACAGTTGGAGCTGGGTGCCGTCGGTGGTACTGCTGCTGGGCACGTCCATGTAGCGGCCCGACCCGACACCCTTGATCGGTCCGGAATCCGAAGGGGGCGTGGAGGTGCCGCCGTTGAGTGCGTTGAGGACGGCGGTGTAGGCGGGCTTCTTGCTCCCGTCGCCGTTGAACAGCAGCGGCGTTTGCTCCGATCGCCAGGAGTCGGTGTCGCGCACACCCCAGACGGTGATGCCGAGGCAGCGCGGGACGGCCAGGCAGTCGTTGGTCACGTTGGCGTAGGTCGTGGCTGGGGCGCCCTGGATATCGAGTTCGGTGATGGCCACGTCGACTCCGAGGGCGGCGAAGTTCTGCAGGGTGGTACGGAAGTTGCTGTTGTAGGGGCTGCCGCTGTTGAAGTGCGACTGGAAGCCGACGCAGTCGATCGGCACGCCGCGCTGCTTGAAGTCTCGGACCATGGCGTACATGGCCTGGGTCTTGGCCCAGGTCCAGTCCTCTACGTTGTAGTCGTTGTAGCAGAGCTTGGCGGCCGGATCGGCGGCGCGCGCGGTGCGGAAGGCGACCTCGATCCAGTCGTTGCCTGTGCGTTGCAGGTTGGAGTCGCGCCGGGCTCCCGAACTGCCGTCGGCGAAGGCCTCGTTCACGACGTCCCACTGGGCGATCTTGCCCTTGTAGTGGGCCATCACGCCGTTGATGTGGCCGATCATCGCCTGGCGCAGCGTGCTGCCGCTGAGGCTCTGCATCCAGCCGGGCTGCTGGGAGTGCCAGGCCAGGGTGTGGCCGCGCACCTGCTTGCCGTTCTGCACCGCCCAGCTGTAGACACGGTCACCGGCGGTGAAGCTGAACTGGCCCCGCTGCGGTTCGGTGGCGTCGATCTTCATCTCGTTCTCGGCCGTCACCGAGTTGAACTCACGGCCCGCGATCGTCGTGTACGCCGAGTCGCTCAGCCTGCCCGAGGCGATGGCGGTGCCGAAGTAGCGGCCGCTCTGCGCCGCCGCGGCGCCGAGCGTGTTCTCGGCGGCGTGTGCGGTCGGCGGCGCGACCAGTACGGCGGCCGCACCGAGTACGCCGACGACCAGCGCCAACAGCAGGCTGCGGATCTTCCGGCGGACGAAGGGTCCGGGAAGGGCATACGAGCCCATGACTGTGCCTCCAAGGTAGAAATCACGGAAGGACCAAGCGCGGGGAATGCGTCGTCCGCTCCCGCTCGACAGATGGACGGGGCGGGCCGGAACCCGGGCAGCACGACAGGAACAAGACGGGGTGGCGCAGGTGCTTCGGTGCCCGGATCGGCCGTGCAGCTGTGCGCGGAACTGTCGTGCAGCTGTGCGTGGATCTGCCGTGCAGCACAGATTTCCCAGGGACGACATGGTTCGATATCTCGAACTATGGTCAGGTTCTCAGACAGGGATGATTGAGGTTTTGACGATGGTCGTCAATACTCCCCACCGAATAAGTTTCGGCCCCTCGTCCGAAACTTCCGGAATCCCGGCGAGGCGGACGACGAACCCCCGGCGCCGCCGTCGGCGGATGCCGTAGGGCCGGGGCCGGGACAAGTGTGCGTACGCTGCTTGCTCGGCTTCTCCCCTTTGCACGGACGCCTTGACCGGCGAGCTCTATCCACATACTCCGGAGCGGTTCGGGTCGGCGCGACAGCTTGTCAGCCCAAGGGGAGGCTCTGTTTGTGGACAGATCGGCGACAGGCCTTGACCGGAGAGCCCCACATTCCTAGCTTGTGGCGTCGAAGCATCCGGGAATTCTTCGAAACTTTCGAGGTTGACCCTGTCCGCCGACACGTCCGCTCCGTGGTTCATCGGGGTCACCTCACCCGTCCCCAAAGGAGGCTTTCTGATGTGGTTCCGCCGCCCGTCCCCGGTCCGTCCAGGACGCTTACTCGCCGTCCTTGCGCCCTTGCTGCTCGTGGCCACCTTCCTCGGCGCCCAGCCCGCCGACGCCGCGACCGTAGACCCCAACGCCTCGTATGTGCTGGTCAACCGCAACAGCGGCAAGGCCCTGGACGTCTACAACCTGGCGACCGACGACGGCGCTCGCATCACTCAGTGGTCCAGGAACGATCAGACCCAGCAGCAGTGGCAGTTCGTCGATTCGGGGGGCGGCTACTACCGCATCAAGTCCCGCCACTCGGGCAAGGTGCTGGACGTCTACAACTGGTCCACCGCGAACGGCGGCGCGATCGTCCAGTGGACCGACCTGAACGCCACCAACCAGCAGTGGCGGCTGGCCGACAGCTCGGACGGCTACGTGAGGCTCATCTCGCGCCACAGCAACAAGGCTCTCGAAGTGCAAGGCGCCTCCACCGCCGACAGCGCAAACGTCGTCCAGTACGACGACTGGGGCGGCACCAACCAGCAGTGGCAGCTCGTCAAGGTCGGGGGCGACACCTCCGGCCCGTGCGATCTTCCGTCGACCTACCGCTGGACATCAACGGGCGCGCTGGCGCAGCCCAAGCCGGGGTGGGTCTCGCTCAAGGACTTCACCGTCGTCCCTTACAACGGCAAGCAACTCGTCTATGCGACGACGCACGACACGGGGACGAGCTGGGGTTCGATGAACTTCGGCCTGTTCACCAATTGGTCGGAGATGGCCTCGGCCGGCCAGAACACGATGTCAGCTTCCACCGTCGCGCCCACGCTCCTCTACTTCGCGCCGAAGAACATCTGGGTGCTCGCCTACCAGTGGGGCGGGACCGCCTTCTCCTACCGGACGTCGAGCGACCCCACCAACCCGAATGGCTGGTCGGCCCAGCAGGTGCTCTTCTCCGGAAGTATCCCCGGCTCCGGAACAGGCCCCATCGACCAGACACTCATCGGTGACGGAACGAACATGTACCTGTTCTTCGCCGGTGACAACGGCAAGATCTACCGGGCCAGTATGCCGATCGGGAACTTCCCGGGCAGCTTCGGCACGACCTCGACAGTGATCATGAGCGATACGACGAACAACCTGTTCGAAGCCCCGCAGGTCTACAAGCTCCAGGGCCAGAACCGCTACCTGATGATCGTCGAGGCGATCGGCTCCCAGGGCCGCTACTTCCGCTCGTTCACGGCCACCAGTCTGAACGGCTCATGGACACCCCAGGCCGCGACCGAGAGCAATCCCTTCGCCGGCAAGGCCAACAGTGGCGCCACGTGGACCAACGACATCAGCCATGGCGAACTGATCCGCACCAGCCCCGATCAGACCATGACCATCGATCCCTGCAATCTGCAGTTGCTCTACCAGGGGCGCAGCCCAAACTCCGGCGGCGACTACGGCCTCCTGCCCTACCGTCCGGGTCTGCTGACACTGCAGCGGTGACAGCGTGACACGAGCCCGGCTCCGGCATGGAGCCGGCGTGGCGGGCTCGGCGGAAGGCCGAGCCCGCCTGGGTCACGCGACCACGTCAGCGCTCACACGGCGACGGAGCGAACGCCGGCCCGTGCTCCTGCCCGTGCTCCTGCAAACCGGCCAGCACTGGCCGCTGGTCGGCACCGCCCTGTCAGCCCTCGGCCTGGTCGGTATGCCGCTCGCGATGGTGCGCGGCCACCTCGCCCGCCTCAGCCACCACGGCACCCGCACCCTCCTCTGCACCAGCCGCGGCACCGGCTTCTGGGGCCCGCCGTTCCGCGTCTTCCCCCCCCCAGCGAGATCACCCTGCTCGAGCTCCGCTCCCCGTGCTCCCCGCACCTGCCCACCTCGCCGTAGCACCGGGCGGGCCGACATATCCGCTTGGAGCAGTCCACGAGCCGAGGGGTGCGGCCTCGGCAGATGACCAGGCCCGTAGCCGAGGGCAAGATCCGGACCATTCCCGGCCCGACGGCTCCAACGAGCCATACACGGCCACGTTTTACGCAGGTCGGCGACGCGTGACGCCTGTGCCGCCAGCGGACCAAAAACCTGCTTGCGGCAATTCGCGCCCGCTCTCCCGTGCCCGGTGAGCACCAGCACGGCACGACACAGTCGATGCCTCGGGATCCTCAGGACGGATCAAACAGCTGAGGGATCACGACTCACCTGATTGCCGGGGCCCGGTGCGCGGAGTGGCGGCCGGGCAGGCTAGTTTGCTCGGGTGAGTCTCCTTGATGATGTAGCTGAGCGCGACGGCTGGCGCTGCTGGGTGTGCGACGAGCCGGTCGACCCCGACAAGTCGGTGAACGACCCGCAGGGGCCCAGCGTCGACAGCCGGACCGCCGACCGGAAGGCCAAGGTCGCCGAGCGGCTCGCGCACCGCGGGTGCAACAGCCGCAAGGGTGCGGTCAAGGTGGTCATCGCCTGGCCGGAGCGCCTGTACGTGGTCGAGCCCGCGCCGCTGATCACCGTTGCCACGAGGCTGGAACGCAAGGGGGGCCGCGAGATGGTGGGCCGTTGTCCGACCAGGCAGGACGCCCAGGAAGCGGCGGATTGGCTGGTGGACCGGTTCTCCCGACTGACACCGGGGCTGCCGGTGACCGCCGGCGTCGAGGCGGGCGGCGGCCAGTTCCTCGTCATCCTGACCGCCGGCCGCCGCTGACCGGGGAGCACCCGGACGAGCGGCCGGCCATCATCACCTGCTGCGGGGACAGGCCCAGAGGCCATCACCGCGGGCGCGGAGAGCGACTGTGAATTATCGCGTGAACCCGTGGCTCCGCTCCACTTTCGCCACATGCAGCGTGTAGCTCTGGTACCACTCGGCTTGCCCACGCTTCTGCGCCGCGCGGTGCTCGGCGTTGCACCGCCACTCCGTCAGGGCGTCGGCGTCGCGGAAGTACCCGACGGTGATTCCCAACCCGCCAGGAGTCTGCGCGTGGTCCATCCCCAGGAACCCGGGAACGTCCTTCACCAGGTCTTCCATGCGCGCGTTGGTCTCGCTGTAGCCGCTCTGCTCCTCGGTTCGCACCGTGGTGAAGACAGCCACGTAGTAGGGGGGTTCATAGGCCTCGACGGGCGCGACAGGAGCTTCCGAGTGATCGCTCATGGCGCCACCGTAAGGCGGGATGTGCCCAGCGATCCAGCATCTTTCCTGAACGGGCTCTGAACGGGCTGCAGGAGGGATCGGACTCTTGCGCATTGTCCGTGATCTTCAGGACGAAGAGGATGGGGCCGCGCTGCGATGGACCATGAGCCGCGTCCGACGTCCGCAGGCTGGAGACGGTCCGGGGACCGGTACGAAGAAGCTCCTGACAGTCGGCGGGTGGTCTTGCTCGTCACCCCGTCTGTCAGGAGCCTCATCACTGCGTACGGCATGGGCGCCTTACCTGGGAGGAGGCCCCGTGGGTAGGCCTTCTCCGGCGGTCGGCAGGATCAGCAGGGGAAGGTGCCGCTGTACAGGGCGTGTCCGTAGGATGAGCTCGCGGAGCCGAAACCGTAGACGCCGTCGTCGCTCCAGACCGCTTCGCGGAAGCCGTTGACGCAGGTGGAGGTCGGCGCCATCGCGAAGCCCTCCAGGTTGTCGGTCGGCATGACGGCCGGGTTGGTGTAGGTCACGTCCGGCACGATCGCGCCGGAGGCGTTGACCTTCATGAAGGTGTGGGTCTCACCGCAGGTGTTGTCGCAGGTCGCGACGAGACGCTGGGTGCCGGCGTCGAACGTCACGTCCATCACGGAGGCCTTGCCGGTCGTGATCGTGCCGAACGTGGTGAACGTGCCGTCGGAGTTCAGACCGTAGACGTGCAGCGAGCCGTCCCACTCCAGGCCGGCGAAGAACAGGCCCGACCCGTGCAGCGGGTGGTTCGCCGGGTTGTAGGCGGCGCCGGTGAGCGGGTCGACCCAGCCGTTCGCGGTCAGCCAGCTGTCCGGCACGTATCCGACGCCCTCGAAGCCCAGGTTGGCGTCGTCCTTGTCACCGGTGTCGAGCTGCGGGAACTGCGAGGTCATGTCCCACTGGTGGACCGGCGTCAGAGTCGATCCGGTCGCGGCCGGGTCGAACTCCAGGATCGTGTCCTTGGGCTTCGTGTTGTCGACGTTGTCGCGCTCGGAGGTCACGTAGATGTGGCCGTTGCCGCCGACCGTCAGGCCCTCGGAGTCCGGTTCGCCGGAGCCGCCCGCGAAGCGGATCTGCTTGCCGGTCGCGCTCCAGGTCGCGTCCGGGATCCACTTGCCGTTGCTCTTGACCAGCTTGTACAGCCAGTTCTTGTTCTTGGCGGCCCACAGCACCGTCGGGTTCGCCGGGTCGAACGCCAGGCCGCTCAGGTCCCGGCCTTCCGGGCCGGTGGACGTGGTGAACGCGCAGACGTTGTCCACGATCGTGACGTCCAGCCCGCCCGGCCATGCCGTGGTGCCCGTCGGGGTGGAACCCGTGCCGGAGGGCGCCTCGGGCTCGCAGCCGCTGGTCAGCGAGCCGCCGCCGCCCAGCAGTTGGCCGGTCGGCGAACCGCCGCCGCCACCGGTGCCGCCCGAGCAGGAGTTCGCGCTGCCGAGCGTCGCGGTCGTGGCGGTCCGGAACCAGCCGGTGCCGTTGACGCAGCGTTCGTCCGACGGATCGGCGGCGTCGGTCGTCCAGGTCACCGAGTCGATGGTGTTGCCGCTGCTGTCGACGAGGAAGACCGAGTCGTTGTCACCGAGGCCGATGGTGGAGTTGAACGTGATGTAGCCGCCCGCGGGGATGCTGCTCGCGCTCGGCGAGGAGGACGAGATCGACGCCGCGGAGTGGGAGGTGTCGTTGTCGACGTACTTCCACGATCCGACGCCGACCGCGCTCGTTCCGCCGTTGTACAGCTCCACGGTGTCGGAGCCGTTCGAGGTGACCTCGTTGATCCGCACCCGGCTCGCCGCCGGGATCGACGACGGGCAGCCCGAGGCGTTCGCGGCGCCGAACGTGGACGCGGAGGTCGCGGTCACCCACGCCCCGGTGCCGTCGCCGCCGCAACGGGCCATCGCCGGCTTCGCCTTGCCGGTCGCCCATTCGACGCGGTCGGCCACCGTGCCGCCGGACGTGTAGATCACCAGCTTGTCCGCATCGCCCAGCCCCTTGGGCGAGTTGAAGGTGACGAAGCCGCCCGCCGGGATCGTGCCGGCGGACGGGCTGAACGACTGCGGCGAGAAGCTGTCGTCGGACATCTTCCAGCCGCTGACACTCACTGCCGTCGAGCCGGTGTTGTACAGCTCCACCGTGTCGTTGTTCGACGAGGTGACTTCGTTGATCCGAACGTTCTGATAGCCGACCGGGTCCGCGGCGGCCGCGGGCTGAGCGGCCACCGTCCCGGTGACAAGCAGTCCTGAAAGCGTCAGAGCCAAGGCGTACGCAGAGGCGACGCCGGCACGCGAGTGTGAGGTAGGCACGAGGCGGAACTCTGGTAAGACGATCTTGAAACGGCGTGTACTCCGGCTGAACGCCACCTGCCCGTGACCGGAACGTCAGGCACACCACGCCGCCTTGCGCTGCTGTGCCATGCCATGCCATGGCGGCGACGGTCGAGAACACCGGCTGCCGCTTCCCGCCTCGGGCTCAGAGGGGCGGGACCGAACCGTCGGCCCGGAAGGGCTCGGTCCCCCGCTGACTCCGGATGTCGAGCGGCGACCGGCTGTCACGGCGTCAGGCCGCCAGCAGGGTCAGGACGTCTCGCACGGTGGTCGCCATGGCGTCGCGGGCCGGGCCGAGGTACTTGCGCGGGTCCGTCAGCGCCGGCTCCCTGAACAACACGTCGCGCACCGTGTGGGTCAGCGAGACGTTGAGCGCCGTCCCGATATTGATCTTTATCATGCCTGCCAGGACCGCGGCGTGGAGTTCCGCATCGGGGACCCCGGACGATCCGTGCAACACCAGCGGGACCGGGACGGCTTCCCTGAGACGTGCGATGAGCGCGTGGTCCAGGGCCGCCACCCGTTCGGTCATGGCGTGGCTGCTGCCCACCGCGACCGCCAAGGCGTCCACGCGCGTACGCGCCACGTAGTCGACGGCTTCCGCCGGGTCCGTGCGTACGCCGGCGGCGTGCGCGCTCGCGGGGGAATCGGGCTTGCCGCCGACGTATCCGAGTTCGGCCTCGATCCAGAGGCCGGCTTCGTGTGCCCAACGTGCCGCCGACGCGGTCGCGGTGAGGTTGTCGGCGTAGGTCAGGGACCCGGCGTCGAACATCACCGAGGAGAAGCCCGCGTCGGCCGCTTGGTGCAGCAGCTCGACGTCGGTGACGTGGTCGAGGTGCAGAGCGACGTCGACCGTTGCCGTCCGGGCTATCGAGGACGCCGCCAGCGCGAGGGGAGTGAGCCGTCCACCGTGGTATCGCACGGCGTTTTCGCTGATCTGCAGGATCACCGGCCGGCCGGCGGACTCGGCGCCCGTCACGATGCCTTCCGCGTGCTCCAGGGTGATGACGTTGAAGGCGGTGACGCAACTGCGCTCGGCGGCGGCCCGGGTGACAAGGTCTCCGGTGGGGACCATGGGCATGTACGTACTCCTCGAACGGGAGAGGTTCGGCTGGCAGGGAACCCGGCCCGTCTGTGGCGGGCCGGCCGGGACCGGACTGTCGGCGTGCGGTGGCTCACGAGCCGACGGTGGACGGCTCCACGGGCTCGGGGAGCTCTTCGCGCTTCTCGTCCGCGTAGACCATCAATGTCGATCCGCCGAGGGCGAGCACGATGCCGATCGTCGCCCAAAGGGTCGGCAGTGTCCGATAGACCACCAGTGACAGCACGATCGTGAGTACGGGTGCCAGGGCGTTGGTGACCGGTGCGACGACACTGGCCTTGCCCCGGCTGAGCGCCATGACGAGGAACAGCGCACCCACGGAGTTCAGGATCTGTGTGCCGGCGGTGAGCGTGGGGGCCTGCCAGGGGGCGTCGGGCAGCCCGCCCATCATGAGGACGGCGACGGGCACGAGAAGCAGGCCGCTGAAGGTCATCCAGCCGAAGGTCGTCGCGTCGTTGACCCCGGCGAGGGCGGCCTTGCGCATGAAGAACGCCTGCGCTCCCCAGGCCGCACAGATGAGTATGGCCAACACCAGCCAGGACCCCGTGCTGACCGAGCCACCGGCGCCCGCGGGGATGCTGATCAGCACGATGGCGATCAGCGCGGCGATCACCCCGATGACAGCGAGCTTCCCGATCCGCTCCCGGAGCAGGGCCACGGCCATCAGGACGGTGATCACCGGGGACAGGGAGACCACGGGGAAGATCAGGTACGCGGGACCGTCGGACAGCGCCTGGAACAGCAGCAGTTGACCGCCCGCTCCGGTGAGTCCGGCCGCGAGCCCGTACACCGCGGCGACGGGACGGCGGTCGAATCGCTCCCGGCGCAGCGCAACCCCGGCCGGGACGAGCATGGTGAAGGCCCAGATGACGTAGATCATCTCGTCCGGATAGCCGTAGCGCTCGGTCGGCTGACTGGAGAACGCCCCCCAGACCCCCCAGAACAGCACCAGCAAGCCCGCGTAGAGGATCCAGGTTCGCTTTTCACGCATCGCCGTCACTGCTCTCCGTCGTGGTGATGTCCGAGCTGGTGCGCAGGGCGGCCAGTGCCTCGGTGCCGAGCGGGGTGCCGGCGAGCTTGGCCGCGTAGATCGCGGCGCCCACCACCGGTTCGAACAGGGGCTGCCGCAGCTCGTACCCGGCCGCGCCGCTCCGAAGTGCGGCGGTGAACGCCTCGAGCACGCGGGCCGAGCGGAAGACGCCCCCGGAGTAGGAGACGAGGACCGTCTCGTCGAGGGTGAAGCCCAGTCGGCGTCGGGCACTGTCCACGAGCAGGGCCAGTTCCCGGCCGGCCTCGGTGAGGACGACGTCGGCCTCCGTGTCTCCCGCTCGGGCCGCCTCGACCACGAGAGGGGTCAGCGAGGCGATCTCGCTGCGGTATCCCTGCCAGCGGTTGAGTACGACGTCGATCACCTCGAGGTCCGAGGTCAGCTTCAGGTGCCGGCGCAGCAGTTCCGCGAGCGGGCCTTCGGGCAGCCGGCCGTCGCTCATCCGGGAGAAGAGGTTGAGTGCCCGGGCGGCGATCCAGTACGCCGAGCCCTCGTCGCTGAAGAGTTCGCTCCAGCCGCCCGTGCGGACGCCTCGGCCCTGTCGCTCGCCGTAGGTCATCGAGCCGGTGCCGCTGATGACGTTGATGCCGTCCGCCGCGCCGAGCGAGCCTGCCCAGCCGCAGATCATGTCGTTGTCGCTCGCGTAACGCCGGTGCCCCAGTACCCGGCCGGGAGCGGCGTCCAGCGCGGCGACGTCACCGGGGACCTCTCCGTAGCCGGGCAGGCCCAGGAACGCGTGATCGATGTCGGCGGGAGTGATGCCCGCGGCCTCGGTCACGGCCCCGATCCCCTGTTCGAGGACCCGCGCCACGTGGTCGACGCCACCGGTGGCGTTGTCCGCGAAGTAGTAGGCGCCCTCCCCGAGGGCTCGGGCCAGGATGGTGCCCGCGCTGTCGATCAGACAGAAAGCTGTCTTCGTGCCTCCGCCGTCCACACCCAGAAACATCGTTGTTCCTCCGCTCGGCCTTCTCTGGACGTTGTTACGCGATGTCGTCGCGTCGCTCGGGCAGGGGGTGCACGGTCACGCCCCGCACCACGCGGTTCACCTCTCCCGAGGGGAACGGGTTGTCGGACCGGATGCCGCGGGCCATGGAGGAACGCAGTGCGATGAGCTGCGCGGTGACCACGGCGGGCAGGGCGAGGACGGCGTCGTCGGCGCCGGCGAGTCCGGGGAGCAGCCAGGTGCCGTCCTCGGGCAGTCCGTCGGGGGACGCGGTGACGGCCACGACGGCGACGGGCGCGAGGCCCGCGCGCAGCTCGGTGATGATGTCGAGGTCGTAGCGGCGCGTGTAGGGGTCGTTGGAGACGTACACGACCACGGCCGTGCGGTCGTTCAGCACCGATTTGGGGCCGTGGCGAAAGCCGAGCGAGGTCTCCGAGGAGGCGACGACCGCGCCGCCGGTCAGCTCCAGCAGCTTCAGCGCGGACTCCTGGGCCAGGCCCTTCAGCGCGCTGCTGCTGCCGAGGTAGACCAGCCGTTCGGAACCGCGGGCCACCAGGGTGTCGATGGCCCGGTCCAGGCCCCCCGCCGTGATGTGCTCGGCCGCCGCGGCCGGTGCCTCGATGCCGTCGGTGTCGAGCGCGCCGAGGGCGAGCAGGGACGCCAGCAGCATGCCGGTGAAGCTCGACGTCATGGCGAAGCCCTGGTCATCGGCCGCGGCCGGCATGAGCAGGACGTAGGACGCGGCGTTCTCGTCGTGCGTCCGGGCCAGGCGTCCGGCGCTGTTGCAGGTGATGACCAGGTGGTTCACGCGGGTCAGGACCTGCTCGGCGAGGCGGGTGGCCGCGACGCTCTCCGGGCTGTCCCCGGAACGCGCGAAGGACACGAGCAGCGTGGGAGCGTCGTCCGGGAAGGACGCGTGGGGGTCCGCGACGATGTCGGTGGTGGAGACCGCATCCACCCGTCGGCCGGTGGCCCGTGCCACCGCCGCCCGGACGACCTCCCCGGCGAAGGCCGAAGTACCCGCTCCGGTCAGGACGATCCGCAGATCCTTCTCGGCGAGCAGCGGTTCGAGGAACGGGTCCAGGCTGTCCCGTGCGTCGGCGACGATCCCGCCGACCTCACGCCACACGGCGGGCTGCTGGGCGATCTCCGCGAGCGTGTGGTCGGCCCCGCCGCCCTGGGGCGTCGCGTCGTGGGGAGAGGTGGTCACGCGTACTCCTTGTCTCGGACACGGCATGCGCGGTCGTAGTCGCGCAGGACGTCTCTGATCCGGTCGACGACCAGGTCCCGGGGCGTCGCGGTCAGGACACCGCTCCGGACCCTCCGGTACTGGTCGGGCAGGTGGGCGCTCAGAAGGGGAAGGGGGATGTCGAGGGCCGAGAGGTTGGCGAACAGGAGGTCCTGCGCGGCGGTGATCTCGGGGTCGGGCCAGTAGTAGCGCATGCGGTCGCTGTAGCTGTAGCGCCGGGCCAGCCGCTGTTCGGCGGCGGCCCCTTCGTAGTACCCCGACCACCGGGAGGGCTCCTCGCGCATGCGGCGGTCGACCACCTCGGTGATCCCGGAGCGCGTCCGGGGAGCTACGAGTTCGTCCTCGACGGCAGCCAGTGCGAACAGGGCCTCGCGCAGCGCGAACGTCAGACCGGGGCCGACCTTGAGCACGGCCCAGTGGTCTTCCACCAGGGCGGTCAGCCCGTCGACGGTCTGGTAGTCCGTGGAGTGGGCCTCGAAGACCATGCCCGGCTCGTCGGTCAGGACCTCACGCAGCTCGGCCGTCAGCTCGCGCCGGTAGTCGAACACCTGAAGGTGGTCGAATTCGACACCCGGCTGCACGACCAGGGCCATCACGCGGGGCCAGGCCTGGGTGACCTGATGCTCCGTGAAGGCGTTCCGGTTGCGCTCCAGGGTCAGGCGGGCGGCCTGGGGGCTGGTGGCGGCCGTTCCCGCCAGCGTCTCGTGCGCCCCTCCCGGCACCGGCACTTCGGTACCGATGACGTAGCGCAGGGCGGCGGCGGAGTCGCCCGCGGTCTCCTCGGCCACACGCACCAGGCGGGCGGTGCGCTCGGCGACCACGTCGTCGGTCAGCGGTGCGGGGTCGCCGGCGCAGGAGAAGCTGCAGTCGAGGTGGATTTTCGTGAAGCCCGCCCGGACATAGGCCGTGACGAGGTCTTCCGCCTCGGCCATGGCCTGCCGCGGCGGCAGCGAGCGCCACCGGTTGGGGCCGAGGTGGTCTCCGCCGAGGACGACACGGTCCAGTGGCAGGCCGTGCTCGGTGGCCGTGCCGTGTACCAGCTCACGGAAGCCCTCCGGCCGCATGCCGGTGTAGCCGCCGTACTGATCGACCTGGTTGGAGGTCGCCTCCACCAGGAGGGTGCCTCCCGAGGCGAGTGCCTGGTGTACGGCTGCCTCGATGACCAGCGGATGGGCCGAGCACACGGAGGTGATGCCGTACGGCTCACCCGTCTTCTGGCCTCGCACCACTGCGTCCAGGGGATTCCACATGATCCGCTCCAAGGGTCGCCGGAGAGCGCGGGCAAACCGGTACGCAATGCCTCCGGCCATGTCTCCGGAATGCTATTGGTATGGGATCTGGCCGTCAATGGTCTCTAGCTGGTATTGAACTGGTATTACTCAAACTGGTATACATCTGGTATGCAATCCGATAACGCTCTCCCCCAGGGCCTGCTCGGCTCCGACTCACTGCCGCTGTACTCCCAGGTCGCCGGACGCCTTCTGGACGACATCGCCACCGACAGCGCGCGGCCCGGGGACCGCCTGCCGTCCGAACGGGCACTGGCCGTCCGGTACGGCGTCTCACGCGTCACCCTGCGCAGCGCGCTGAACGAACTGGCCGAACGCGACGTCATCGAGTCCTCGCCGGCCCGCGGATGGTTCCTCGCCCAGGGCTACGAGCGCGCGGTCCCCTCCTCCCGGCCCTCGTCGGCCGCCGGGGGCGGCCAGTCGGTGCAGGGCTTCGCCGACTACGCCGCGCAGCACGGTTTCCGACTCCGGGACGAGGTCCTGGAATCCAGGGTTCGGGCGGCCACGGTCCAGGAGTCCGAACAACTGCGCGTCGGCCCGGGGGCGGCGCTCTTCGAGATGCGCAGGCTGCGTTTCCTGGACGACATCGTCGTCGTCCTTGAGCACAACCGGCTGCCCCTCGGGCTGTGTCCGCAGCTGGCGGAAGCCGACTTCACCAAGGACACCCTCTTCGCCACGCTCCGCCGCGCCGACCCGCCCCAACTGCCCAAGGTCGCCGACTACTCCGTGGAGGCCCGGCACCCGACCGAGGAGGAACGCAAGCTTCTGGAGATCACCGACGCGACCCCCGTCCTGGTCGCCACCCAGCTCGCGTTCAACCAGAACGCCCAACCCCTGGAACTCACCGCCGCGGTGTTCCGCGGCGACAGGTACCACTTCCGGGCCTCGATCACCGGGTGAACTCGCCCCTCCCACGGACGAACACGCTTCGCCGCCGCGAGCCACACCACCTGGCCGGAGCCTGCCTACCGGGAGGCCGGGTCCCGTGAGCCGGGCTGGTGGCGGGCGAAGTAGTCGGCGAGGTACGGGGCCGGGGCGGGCACCTCGACCGGGGTACCGCCCGAACGCAGAGACGTCGTGGCCGCGATGCCGGTCGCCACGGCTTCGCGGGCGGCGACGGGCGAGGTGTCGGTGGAGCCGCCGTACCGGACGAAACGCAGGAACTCGTCGACGAGGGCCTGATCCGCGCCCCCGTGCCGGCCATCGGTCGATTCGTCGACGGTCAGGGTCACATCGGCCTCGGGGCGGTAACCGGAACGCCGCTGGTTCCAGACCTTGATCAGCGGAGCTTCGCCCTGGATGCCGTCCCCGAGGTTCTCCATGCGGCCCTCGTCACCGATGACGGTGTAGTTGCGCCAGTAGTCGGGGGTGAAGTGGCACTGCTGGTAGCTGGTGAGCACCCCGTTGTCGAGGCGGGTCAGCATCATGCTGATGTCCTCCACGTCGACGACGGGGTTGAGGTCGCGCAGCGCGGACGGCGGCCAGACACCCTCGTCGAACCAGTCCTGGACCCGCTGCGAACCCTGCGGCCCGGTACGGCGGTGCGGACTGCTCCCGTAGACGGCCAGGTCGCCCAGGGCGGTCACCGTGCGGGCGCTGCCGCCCGCCAGCCAGTGGATCGCGTCCAGGTCGTGCGCGCCCTTCTGCAGCAAGAGGCCGGTGGTGCGGGCGCGTTCCGCGTGCCAGTCCTTGAAGTAGTAGTCGCCGCCATGGCCGACGAAATGCCGGCACCACACGGCCCGCACGGTTCCGATCGCGCCCTCGTCGACGAGCCGGCGCATGGCCCGCAGCACCGGCAGATGGCGCAGGTTGTGCCCGACGTACAGCCGGGTGCCGGTGCGGGCCGCGGCGGCCAGGACACGGTCGCAGTCGTCGAGGTCGACGGCCAGCGGCTTCTCGACGAACACGGCGACGCCCGCTTCGAGGAAGTACAGGGTCGGAGCGGCGTGGATGTCGTCGGGGGTGAGGACGAAGACGGCGTCCAGGCCGTCCGTGAGCATGTCCTCGTAGCGCTCGTGGACGTGAACCTCGGCGCCGAACACCGCGCGGGCGTCGGCGCGGCCGCGTTCGGCCGGATCTGCGCAGGAGACCACACGGGACGTGCCGGGTCGGTCGGCCAGGGCGGCCAGCCCGGCGCGCTGGCCCGCGCCGACGACACCGATCCGCAGTTCCGGCGCGGTGGGCCGGTCGGTCATGGGGCACCCCTTCGGCAAGGACAGGGAGACATGGCGAACGCCTGGGCGCCGTGGGCCGGTCGGCAGCGGTACGTGGCGGGGGCGGGCGGCGGCTCAGCCGGGCCCGATCGTGGCACCCATGACATTGATGCTCGAAAACGCTCTATCGGCGCTTGATTAAAGCATCTTCGAGCATTTTTCACTCCGGTCGGACGCTACTCCGTGGTGTCCGGCCTCCCGGGCGCTCATGGTGCGACATACCGCGCGCCCGGCCCAGCCGACGCCCCGAGGCCGACCCCCGGCCGGGAGACCGCCGGCCCGCACAGCGCCGACGAGAGCCTCCGTCGTCTCGTTGACATTCACACCGGGGGTCGCTTTACTCCCGGACAAACGCCGGAGCCGGGCTCCGCGTTCAGAGGTACGCCCAGCCGGTATGCAGGCCCCGCGCCGCGAATCCGGACCGAGTCGCCAGGACGGCAGCGTCCGAGGCGGGGACGTACCCTCTCCCCTCTGGAGTTCACTCCATGAGCCATCTCCACACCACCTTGCGCAGGATCACCGGCGTGGCCGTCGGCGTGGCGGCCCTGGCCGGCGCCCTGCTCGTGCAGGCGCCTTCGACGCAGGCGGCGGCCGTGGCCCTGCCGCCGACGCACGCGGGCTTCGACTACCAGATCGGCGGCGCCTACACCCCGCCGGCCGGCGTGAAGGTCGTCACCCGCGACCACACCGCCTCCCCCGCGGCGGGCCTGTACAACATCTGCTACATCAACGCCTTCCAGGCACAGCCGGGGGCCGAGGGCGAATGGGCCTCGGACCTGCTGCTGCGCGACTCCGCGGGCAACGTCGTCTACGACGAGGGCTGGGGCGAGGCCCTCCTCGACATCGGCACCGCCGCCAAGCGCCAGCGGATCGCCGACCGGATCGGAGCCCAGATCGACGGCTGCCGGGACAAGGGCTTCCAGGCCGTCGAGCCCGACAACTACGACAGCTACACCCGTTCCGGGAATCGCCTGACGGCGAACCACGCACAGGCGTTCATCAAGCTGCTCTCCACCCGCGCGCACGCGGACGGGCTGGCCATCGCCCAGAAGAACACCTCGGAGCTGGCCGGCAACCGCACCGCCAACGGCCTCGACTTCGCCGTGGCCGAGGAGTGCGGCCAGTACGACGAGTGCGGCGACTACACCAGCGCCTTCGGCAACAACGTGATCGTGATCGAGTACACCGCCACCGGCAGGACGAAGGCGTGCAGGGGGTGGGGCGGCACGCTGAGCATCGTCCAGCGCGACCTGGGCGTCTCACCGGCCGGCAGCAGCGGGTACGTGCGCAAGACCTGTTAGCGCAGCGGCCCGGAGGGGAGTCGGCCCGCGGCGGCCGGGAAAGCCGTCGCGGGCCGAAGCCCCGATGCTCGATCATGCAGGTTTCACAGGTGTTTCGCGCAGATCCGAACAGCCCCGCCTCTTGACGGCGGCCCGGTCCCGTCGCTTGACTCCTGGTCATCGCCGCAGTCGCAGCACTCGGCGGCAGAGGTACGCCCAGCCGGTAGCTGACCACGCGCCAGAAGTCCGGCCTGAGTCGCCAGGACCGCGTCGGCGTCCGAGGCGGGGACGTGCCCACCACATTGTGGAGCTCGGACATGATCCGTATCCGCGCGACTCCCGGCGGACGGCCCGGCTTGACGCCGCCTCCCGAACATCCTTCCCGTGCGGACCGGCCCGCCCGGCGCTGAGCGGCGCACACCATCCCACCGGGACCGCTGTGACCTCGTCGCGGGCGGCACGCCGTACCGCGTACACCGGGCGCGCCCTCGCACAGACAACACGTGTCCCACAGCTCCGACCGGAGGTATCCATGCATGCGGTCCCCCGCAGCGCGCAGCCCGCACGCCGCGATGTGCTGCGCGTCGGCACAGGTCTGGCCACCGCGGCGGCCGCGGGCCTGACGGCCTCCGGCTGCGCGGCGGGCAGTGCCGACGGCGTCGGCGCCGACGGCACCGTGACCATCGAGATGTGGCACGGCCAGACCGACACCGGCAAGAAGGCCCTGGAATCGTTGGTCGCCTCCTTCATGCGCGGACATCCCCGCATCCGGGTCGAGCTGGGCGGCGGAGTGCTCGCCGACGCGATGCTCCAGAAGGTGACGGCCGCCCTCGCCGCCGGCTCCTACCCGGACATCGCCTACATCTTCGGCTCCGACCTCGCGAGCGTCGCCCGCAGCCCCCAGGTCGTCGATCTGACCGGCATGGTCGAACACTCCGTCACGCCCTGGACGAACTACTGGGCGCCGGCGCGCCAGGCCGTGACCGTCAACGGCCAGGTACGCGCCGCGCCCGCGCTGCTGGACTCGCTCGCGGTGGTCTGCAACAAGAAGCTCTTCCGGCAGGCCGGCCTGCCGCTGCCCGAGGCGGGCTGGCGCTGGGACGACTTCGTCGCCACCGCCGAGGCGCTCACCGACGCCAGCGGCGGCCGCTTCGGCACCGGCTGGCCCGGTGTCGGCGACGAGGACACCGTCTGGCGCGTGTGGCCGATGATCTGGGACCTCGGCGGGGACGTCGTCGCCGACGACGGCAAGCACATCGGGTTCGGCGACACCGGGACCCGCGCCCTGGAGGTGGTGGCGGCCCTGGCCCGGGACAGGAGCGTCTACGTCGATCCGAAGCCGGGCAGTGAGCAGATGTACCAGGTCTTCATGTCCGGCCGGATGGGCATGGCCGTCACCGGCCCCTGGCAGCTGCCCGACATCCGGCAGGCGAAGATCGACTACCACGTCGTCCCGCTGCCCAGCTTCTCCGGCCGGCCGATGACCATCAGCGGACCCGACACCTGGACGGTGTTCGACAACGGCGCCGCCCGCAAACGGGCCGCCAAGACCTTCGTGAGCTGGCTCATGCAGCCCGCGCAGGACGTGCGCTGGGACATCGACGCGGGCAGCCTGCCGCTCAGCCGCCGGACCCGCGACCTGCCCGCCTGGCGGCACGAGGAGAGCGGCACCGAGGGTCTGGGGGTGTTCACCAAGACCCTGGACTCGGCCCGCGTACGCCCCGTGCACGCCGCCTATCCGCAGATCTCCCAAGCCCTCGGACAGGCCGTTGTCGCCGTGCTGCTGGGGCGGAGCAGTCCCGCCCAGGCACTGCGCGCCTGCGCCGCCGACGCCAACGCCGCACTGCTCATACCGCGCTGAGGAGAACCCGTCGTGTCTCGAGTGCCCACCCCGATCACCGTGTCCCGGCCCCCGGACAACCGGCGTGCCCTGCGCCGCAGACGAGCCGGTGAGGCCACCATGGCCTGGACGTTCGTCTCCCCCGCCGTCCTGATCATCCTCGGCCTCAGCGTGGTGCCCATCATCTGGTCGCTGCTGCTGTCCTTCCAGGCCGACGACCTCGTCACACCGAGCCGTTGGGTGGGCCTGGACAACTACCGCGCCCTCGCCCAGGACCCCCGTTTCAGCCAGGCGCTGCGCAACACCGTGCTCTACACCGCGCTGTACGTGCCGGCGAGCATGGTGGTGGGGCTGCTGCTCGCCATCGCCCTGAACCGGCGCATCCGCTTCGTCGGGCTCTACCGCACCCTGTTCTTCGTCCCGTTCGTGGTCTCCGCCACCGCGCAGGGCGTGCTGTTCTCGTTCATCCTGGACCCGGAGTTCGGCGCGGCCAACGCCGTACTGCACCACCTCGGCATCCCCTCGCAGGGCTTCCTCACCGATCCGTCCCAGGCACTGCCCGTGCTGGTCGCGATCAGCCTGTGGAGCGGTACGGGCTTCTGCCTGGTCATCTACCTCGCGGCGCTGCAGGACGTGCCGGCCTCGCTGATCGAGGCGGCCCGGCTGGACGGCGCCGACCGCATCCAGCTCCTGCGTCATGTCACCCTGCCCGCGCTCAGGCCGGTCTCGGTCTTCCTGCTGCTGTGGCAGACCATCCAGTCCCTCCAGGCGTTCGACCTCGTGTACGTCACCACCAAGGGCGGGCCCCTCGGCTCCACCACGGTGATCGTCTACTTCATCTGGGAGCAGGCCTTCAAGAACGCCACCGCCGGATACGGGGCCGCCTCGGCCTATGTGCTGGCCGTGGCCCTGGGCCTGATCGGCCTGATCCTCCAGATCGTCCGCCGCCGCCGACTCCAGGGAGCCGCCGTATG
Source organism: Streptomyces sp. NPDC002884 (assembly GCF_040295245.1). Lineage (NCBI taxonomy): Bacteria > Bacillati > Actinomycetota > Actinomycetes > Kitasatosporales > Streptomycetaceae > Streptomyces > Streptomyces sp. NPDC002884. The sequence continues at coordinate 37,325 of NZ_JBEOVB010000038.1, forward strand.
ACCGCCGTCTCCGCCCCGCCCGACGCCGCGCAGGCGGCCTCGTCCCCCCGGACCGGCACGCGGCGACGGCGCCCGCAGCTGTCGTTCAGTCTCTGGCACCTGCTGCTCGCGCCGATGGCCCTGCTCTTCGCGGTGCCGCTGATCTGGCTGGCACTCAGCTCGGTGATGAGCAACGCGGAGATCAACCGTTTCCCGCCGGCGTTGTGGCCCTCCCATCTGGATCTGGGCGGCTATCGCTATGTGCTGGGCAACGCGATGTTCCCCCGGTGGTTCGCCAACTCGTTCCTCGTCAGCCTGGTCACGGTCAGCGCGAACCTCGTGCTCGGCACCCTCGGCGGCTACGCGTTCGCCCGGATGCGGTTCGCCGGCTCCCGGCTGCTGCTCGGCCTGATGCTGGCCACGATGGCGATCCCGTTCCAGCTGACGATGATCCCCACGTTCCTGGTGATGAAGCAGCTCGGCCTCATCGACAGCCTCGGCGCCCTCATCGTGCCGTCGCTGGTCACGCCTTTCTCGGTGTTCCTCCTGCGGCAGTTCTTCCTCTCGCTGCCCCGCGAGCTGGAGGAGGCCGCCTGGATCGACGGCTGCTCACGGTTGCGTGTGCTGTGGCGGATCGTGCTGCCGCTGTCCCGGCCGGCCCTCAGCACGGTCGCCGTCCTGACGTTCCTGAGCACCTGGAACGACCTGACCTGGCCCCTGATCGCCATCAACCACGACACCCAGTACACGCTCCAGCTCGGCCTGACGACCTTCCAGGGACAGCACCACACCCAGTGGGCCGCCGTGATGGCCGGGAACATCATCACCGTGCTGCCGGTCCTGCTCGCCTTCCTCGGCGCGCAGAAGGCGTTCATCCAGTCCATCACCTCCACCGGCATCAAGGGCTGACCCCGGCCGCCCCCTCGACACACCACCCGGGCAGGAACCCCGTGCCCCCGGTGGTACCACCGCACAGCCCACGCGGGACGAAGTCCGCACCCGCCTTCTCAAGACCGAGGAAACCCCGGTATGACCACCCCCAAAATCGTTCTCATCGGCGCCGGCAGTGTCGTCTTCACCCAGGGACTGCTGGCCGACCTCCTCGCGTTCGGCGAACTGAAGTCCGCGCGCATCGCGTTGCACGACATCGACACCGAGCGTCTGGCCACCGCGTACGCCGCCGCCGTCCGTATCGCCGACGTCCTCGGCGCCGGTCCCACGGTCACCGCGCACACCGACCGCCGCGAAGCCCTGGCGGACGCGGACTTCGTCATCAACATCGTGCAGATCGGCATGGGCGAGGCCACGCGTACCGACTTCGAGGTACCGGCCCGGCACGGCGTACGCCAGACCATCGGCGACACCCTGGGCATCGGCGGCATCTTCCGCGCCCTGCGCACCTTCCCGTTCCTGAAGGAGCTGGGGCGGGACATCGCCGAGGTCTGCCCTCGGGCCTGGCTGCTGAACTACACCAACCCCATGGCCATGAACGTCCAGTACCTGACCCAGGCCACCGGCCTGACCCGGGTGGTGGGCCTGTGCCACTCCGTGTACTGGACACTGCGCGACCTCGCCGAACTGGTCAAGGTCCCCTACGAGGAGATCAGTTACCACGCTGCGGGCGTCAACCACCAGGCGTGGGTGCTGCGCTTCGAACACCAGGGACGCAGCCTCTACCCGAAGCTGGACGAACTGATTGCCTCCGACGACCAGTTGCGCCGCAGGGTCCGCGTCGACATGTACCGAAGGCTCGGCTACTACCCGACCGAGACCAGCGAGCACTCCTCCGAGTACGTTCCCTGGTACCTGCACCACGACAGCGAGATCGAGCGGCTGCGGCTGCCGATCGGCAAGTACCTCAAGATCGTCGACGAGAACGTGGCCGCCTACGAGAAGACCCGCGACGCGCTGACCGCCGGGGCGCCGATCACCGTCGAGGGGACGATGGAGTACGCGCCCCAGATCATCCACAGCATGGTCACCGGCACCCCGCGCACGGTCTACGGCAACGTCCCCAACCGGGCTCTGATCGACAACCTGCCCGCGCACGGCGTCGTCGAGGTGCCGTGCCTGGTGGACTCGTCGGGCATCCAGCCCACCCGTGTCGGCTCCCTGCCACCCCAGCTGGCGGCGCTCAACCGGACCTACCTGAGCGCGAACGACCTGGTGGTGCGGGCCGCGATCGAGGACGAACCGCGGCACATCAGGCATGCGGCGATGACCGACCCGGCCACGGCCGCGGCCCTGCCCGTCGAGGACATCTGGCGCCTGTGCGACGACATGGTCGCCGCCCACGGCGACCTCCTCCAGCCAGGACTGCGCGCCCGTCTGGGCTCGTGAGCGGCCCGGGAGTTCCGGCCCGGTGTCCGAGAACGGCGAGCCCAGGCAGCTCTGCGGGCCGGAGCCGGCTCCCGTTCGGACACCAGCCGGTGGATTCGGGCTGAGACGAGAATCTCGGGATGCTGCGACTACGGCCGCGAACTCGACCGGATGAACGAGGCGGCCCTCTCCCCGATCATGATGGCCGGGGCATTCGTGTTCCCCGTCACCAGCGACGGCATGATCGAGGTGTCCGCCACCCGCACGTTCTCGAGGCCGAGCACGCGTAGTTCGGAGTCGACGACCTTGCCCATCATGCAGGTGCCTGAGGGGTGGTAGAAGGAGAACGACTGGGTGCGGATGAAGTCGTCGATGTCCTCGTCACGGTCCGAGACGGGGGCCAGACCCGCGTCCGCGGCCGCGCTCAGATCGGACTCCAGGAGATCGGTCAGCCGGGACTCGCGGGCGATGCGCATACACAGGCGCAGGCCCTCCCGCAGTCGCCTGCGGTCGTCCTCGTCGTCCAGGTAGTTGTGGACAATGCGCGGCTTGGCGTAGGGGTGCGAGTGCCGCAGCCGTACGGAACCGCGGCTGCTCGGCCGGGCGACGTACGGACCGAACGACATTCCGGGTTCGAGCGGGGCCGCCAGGCCTTCGTCCCGGACGATGCCCAGCGCGGCGTGCACCTGGATGTCCGGGGCCGGAAGGCTGTCGTCGGTGCGGAAGAAGCCACCGACCTCGTTCCAGGCCATCGGTCCGCTGCCCTGCTCGCGCAGCTGTTGTTCCTCACGTGAGGTGTCCGGACCCAGCAGCGGTTCGGTATGGCTGAAGAAGCTGATGAAGCAGCCGGCGTGGTCCTGCATGTTCCGGCCGACGTCCGGGAGGTCGTGCAGAGGGGCGACACCTCCCTGGGTGAGTTCGTCGGCCGGCCCGACACCGGACTGGAGCAGCAGGTGGGGGGAGTTGTAGGCGCCCAGCGACAGCACGATCTCGCGGTCGACCCCCAGGGTGCGCACGGCACCGAGGTGGTCGACCTCCAGACCGCGGGCCCGAGTGCCGTCGAACACGAGACGAAGCGCGGTCGTCGAGTGGAGGACCGTGAGGTTGGGACGCTCCGCCGCCGGTGTCAGGAACGCGGACGCGCTGCTCCAGCGCAGCCCGTTCCGCTGGGTCACCTGGTGGTGACCGACCCCTTCCTGTTCCGCCCCGTTGAAATCCGGGTTGGACTTGTGGCCGGCATCCTGGGCCGCCTCGACCCACGCTGTCAGCAGTGGGTGGACGGAGGTCGGGTCGCTGACGGTGAGAGGGCCGCCCGTGCCGTGGAAGTGGTCGGCTCCACGCTGATTGTCCTCCGACTTCTTGAAGAACGGCAGGACGTCGTCGTAGCTCCAGCCGGTGTTCCCCATCCGCTCCCATGTGTCGTAGTCGTACCGGTGACCACGGACGTAGAGCATGGTGTTCATCGAACTGGTTCCGCCGATCGCCCGTCCGCGGGGCAGGTAGATGCGGCGGCCGCCGAGCTGAGACTCCGGCTCCGTCGCGAAGTCCCAGTCGAATGTCGTCTTGAGCTGCTGCGAGAACAGCGAGGGGATCTCGAACAGGCGGCCCTGCGCGGGTGGCCCGGCCTCGATCAGAGCCACGGCGACGTCAGGATCCTCCGACAGCCTGCCGGCGAGCGCGCAGCCCGCAGACCCGGCCCCTACGACAATGTAGTCATATGTTTCCCTTGATACCGCCATTGCGCCTCCTCTAGCGACAGGACTTCGACGACCGGTGCGCTCGGCGCTCATGCACTGCACCAGAGCGGGCCTGGTGAGGGGATCTCATGAGCCGGGACGAAAGAAGCGCCCGGGAACATCCTGGTCTCTGAAGGCTAGACAGCCACGTCGGCCAGACACATGCACAAACTGAGCAAGCTGGGCCTGCATGGCAACACATGATGCGCACGGCTGACTGACAAGGAGCCCGGCTGTCGCTGCTCCAATATTGGTAAGAATCACTTGCCATTAATGGTCGGTATGGCTACGGTTCCCTCAGTCGTCCCCGTTCGGCCCCTTTGCCTCAGCCCGCGAACCCGGCGCCCGTCACCCTCTCCCCCTCGATGCCGGCAGTGACGGGCGAGCCATGACCGAACCGACCTGACGAGTGCTGGTGCGAAGCGGTTCTCCGCCGCCGATGGAGTGTGCACATGACGCCAGAGCCTTCACCGAGACGCGGCAAGGGCGCCCATCACGATCCGTCGGACCCGACCCACACAGCCGGAGCACCCCAGGCGAGGGGAGGCTTCAACGCGGACATACCGCCGCCCGGAAATCGGCGGACGGGACGGCCCACCCTCGACGAGGTCGCCGCCAGAGCCGGCGTCGCGCGCATGACCGTCTCCCGCGTCATCAACGCGGCGGCCTCGGTCAGCCCTCGGACCAGGGCTTTGGTCGAACGCGCCATCGCCGAGACGGGATACGTACCGAACCGGGCCGCACAGACCCTCGCGGGCAAACGCAACGACATCGTCGCTCTGGTCCTGTCGGAACCAGGCATCAGCATCTACGGGGAGCACTACCTCACCGAGATAACGCGCGGCATCGAAACCGTCATCGCCCCCCTCGACACCCACCTCATGCTGGCACTGAACCGACCCGGCACTGAGCAGGAAAGCCTCACCGGGCGCCTCACTCAGATGCTGCGGGGGCATCGCGTGGACGGTGTGCTTCTCGTTTCCGTCCTCGCCGATGACCCCTTGCCCGCGATGGTGGAACGCCTGCGCATGCCCGCACTGCTCAGCGGCCATGGCCCTGCCTGGGATTCCGCCGGGCGCGTTGATGTCGACGAAGTGGACGCCGCCTGCAATGCGACGACGTACCTGCTCAGACAAGGGCGAAGCGTGGTCGCCACGATCACCGGGCCTCTGGACACGCACCCGGCACGACGCCGGCTGGAGGGATATCGGCAGGGAGTCGAGCTGGCGGGAGGCACGCGGGGTACCGGCCGGCTGATCGCATGCGGCGACATGACGGAGGAGGGCGGGGCGCGAGCCATGCGCGAGATCCTGGCCATGTCTCCCGATGTGGACGGCATCCTGGCAGCGTCCGACGCCATGGCGGCCGGTGCGCTGCGCGCCCTGCGTGAAGCAGGGCGCCGGGTGCCCGAAGACGCGGCGGTGATCGGGTTCGACGACTCCGTGATCGCCCGACACACCGATCCCCCACTTACCAGCGTTCGCCTGCCGCTCTCCGAAATGGGGCGGACCATGGCCCGCATCCTGCTTCAGCAGATCGGCGCGCCTTCCTCCGCCCAGCCGCCCCACTCCCTCCTGTGCGCGGAGCTCGTGCTGCGCGACTCGGCCTGACCGGACGGCGAAGGTCACCGGCCGCCCCGGGCCGGCCGACAGGCCGACCGGCCGACAGGACGGCCATCGCCTCCGTACCGCGGCACAACCCCCGCGACGCACGCCGGCCGCGAGCGCACGGCCTTGCGCAACGGGCATCAAGCGACTGCACCGAAGTCGGGCCCATTTGCGTGCTTGGCATTTTCAAAGGATGGTGCGCGTCCGGCACATCGGGTGTCGCACGCAGATTCGGCGCGGGGTGAAAGGGTGCATCGGGCCACCCGCACCGACTGCTGTGGAAATCCGGCGCCACATGCGCGAGATCAGCGCGTACCGCATATGCCAACATCCACTAATGGGGACGTTGCCAGTTCGTGACCAACGCCAGTTTATGGTACCGCTCTCATTCCGTCACGAACCCCTATGCTACCGGCATGCCCATATTCACTGGACGCCGTCCCCCGCGCCCGCGGCTGGCCCCAGAACTCGACGACAAAGAGCTCGGGAGGGTCCTGAGATCTCTCGTAGATCCTCACGGGCTTCCGCTGCCGGGAATCCAGGTCCATGTGATATCCGGTCTGATAGCGGAATCCGGAGAAAACTGGGACCGTCGAGCCCATCGTCTCTCGGTTCTCGCAACCTGCCTGCCGAATGCATCTCTCGCCGCCTCTTGGCTGACGCGCGCGCCGAACAGTGCTGACGCCTTGATCCTCCACAGCCGGATGGCTCTTCGCGACGCCACGGTGACAGGCACCGCGCCGGACGAGTCAGGAATACTGGAGGACTGTTACCAGGCGGTAAGACTGCGGCCGCAGGATCCCGCTCCCTGGGTTCTCATCCTCAGCCTCATGAGGATGCAACAGCGCCCCCTCCAGCAGGTCCGCACCATCTGGCGGGAAATCGTCGCTCGCGATCCATGGCACCGCGAGGCGCACCTGGAAATGCTGGGATATCTGTCTCCCACGGAACAGGGTTCCCACATGGCGGTGCTTGACTTCATCGATTCCAGACTTTCCCAGATGCCTGCCGGAGCTCCTCCCTCGGGATTGAGGCTGACGGCCGAGGTCCAGAAATATCAACGAAACGTAAGGCGAGGTGGATTGAACGAAATCATTGCGGACTCCCACTGGAACACCCAGGATGTCGCGTCTGCACTCGACAAAGCTCAGAGCTACTGGCTCCAGCCCGGGTTTCTGCGGTATGCCGCCGCCGTCGCCGATCTGAACGTCCTGACTTTCGCGTTGGTCGCATCACGCCGTTTCACCGAGGCCGCAGCCGCGTTTCGCGCAGTGCAGGGGCTCGTCACGCCATGGCCGTGGCATATCCAGCGCAACCCGGTCGAGGCATTCGCGAACTGGCAAACCCGATGCTGGCGCTAGCGCCGCACCCCGTTCTGCCAGTGCTCATCTTCCGGGGCCCGTCAACGGATTGAGCTCCCACGAGGTCCTCCCGCTTCGCCGAACACCTTCTCCATTTCCGCCGGTAAAGCCTTCAGCAGGTCGTCGCCGTGCGACCCCAACAGGTCGATCGAGTGCCGCACGTCGGCGCAGGTGACCGGTGAGGGCGCACCGGCCGCGCGCCGGCCCGGTGACGACGTCGGCGTGCTTGCCACCCTGATCGCCTGCGTCCCCGTCTCGGTGACCCATCAGGCAAGCAAACACACCACCTCCGCCGGCCGGCTCGGCGCGAGCCGCGGCGGAGCGGCTGACATCCACACCTTCGAAGGCCGAACGCGCTCCGGAGACGTCCGCCACGCGCCCTGCACATCAGCACGCCCTCCTCGCCTCACAAAGATCATCATGTCGACAACAGAGAAGGATGCACACGTGTCCAGAACCGATCACGGCAGAACCCCGAGCCGGGCCGCCCGCCCGGCGTCTTCGGCCGAAGACGCCGAACTGCTCGCAGCACTCGGCTACGAGCAGAAGTTCGATCGGAAAGTCAGCCTGTGGGCGAACTTCGCCCTCGGCTTCGTCTACCTCTCGCCCCTCGTGGGCGTCGTGGCACTCTTCGCGGTCGGCCTGTCCACCGCCGGCGGCCCGTCCATCTTCTGGATAGGCATCGTCGGGATCGGAATGTTCCTGATCTCCCTCGTCTTCGGCGAGGTCGTCTCACAGTTCCCGCTCGCCGGAGGCCTCTACCAATGGGTCCGACGGCTGTGGAACGGCCGCTACGCCTGGTTCACCGCCTGGACCTACATCTGCTGCATCACCATCGGCATCACCAGCACGGCCCTGTTCAGCTCGGACTTCGTCGCCAGCCTCTTCACCGGCACCGCGGACGAGCCGGGCGTCAGCTCAACCCCCGCGCAGCGCCTGTACATCGCCACCGCCGTCGCAGCCCTCTGTCTGCTCTGCAACTGCTTCGGCACCAGGACGCTGGCCCTGATCTCCAAGATCGGACTCGCTGCCGAACTGATCGGCATCGTCCTCGTGGGCTTCTACCTCCTGGCCTTCGAACGGCACAACTCCGTCTCGGTCTTCTTCCAGGCAAGCAGCGCCACCCACGAGAGCTACCTCGCGGCGTTCGTCGCCGCCTCGATCGTCGGGCTGTTCCTCTTCTACGGCTTCGAAGCGTGCGGCGAGGTCGCGGAAGAGGTCCCGAACCCCGCCCGCAGCATCCCCCGCGCGATGCAGATGACCGTGGTCGTGGGCGGCCTGGCAGCCCTCTTCGCCTTCGTCGGCTACGCCCTCGCCGCCCCGGACCTCGCCTCGATCCTCTCCGGGGAGGACACCAACCCCATCCCCGCGATCCTGCAGAACGCGGTCGGAACCTTCGGCACGAAGCTGGTCCTCGTCGTCATCCTCACCTCGTTCATCGCCGGTGTCATGAGCCAGCAGGCCGCCGCAAGCCGGATCGTCTTCTCCTTCGCGCGCGACAACATGTTCCCCGGCGCCCGCGTCTTCTCCAAGATCTCACGCAGGTACCGCGTCCCCATGAACGCGCTGCTCGGCGTGAACGTCGCCCCGCTCCTGATCTTCTGCTTCGTGTACTACTCGCCCGACTCCCTCGTCAAGATCGCGGCCTTCCAGATGCTCGCCGGATACGCCGCCTTCGTGATGGTCGTCCTGGCCGCGCTGCGCATACGCCTCAAGGGCTGGCGCCCCGCCGGAGCCTTCACCCTGGGCCGCTGGGGCCTGCTGGTCAACACCGCGGCTCTCGCCTACGGCATCCTCGGCATGGCGCTCCTGGCCTGGCCCACCGGCGACGCCGGCACCCCGTTCGTGGACCGCTGGATCGCGCTCATCGGCTTCCTCGTCGTCTCTGCCGTCGGCCTCGCCTACCTCCTGACAGCAAAGCCGGACCGCAACTCCACCGCACCCGAAGGCGACGCCCTCGAGGTCTCCGAACGCCTGCGCGGTCGCGCCGCACTCCTCACCTCCGCGGAAGCCGGCAAGGACGCATGACCCAGGTTCTGTAGTCGGTGCGGGTCGCCTGTGCCCGGGCGGCCCGCACGATCCACCGCATTGCACGGCCACGCCGGCTCGGGTGGCTCTCGGAGCGCATGGGCGCGGGCCGAGCACGGACTTCCCCGGTCGGCGGGCGCGGCAGCCCGCGCGGGCGGGTGCTCAGCCGTCGTCACGCGGCTGGAGGTACACCTCGTCGACAAAACACCAGGCCCATTCGTCGCCGTCCTCGGTGAAGCGCATCAGCGGGTGTCCGCTGGACTCGAAGTGGGCGGTGGCATGGCCGTGGCGCGAGCTGTCGCAGCAGCCCACGTGGCCGCAGGTGAGGCACACCCGCAGGCCGACCCAGTCGTGGCCGAGAGCGGCGCACTGCCGGCACACGTCGCCCTGCGGGGCGTGCTCCGGTTCGGGTGTTTCGATGTGTGCGCATCCGCGCCCTTCCGGCCGGCCACCGTCCGGGCGCAGGGTCCACCTGGCCATGAGGTCTCCTCCTTCGCCGACTTTCACCCACTGCTGCCGCTGCCGACACTTCGATCCCACCTGGGCTTTCGGATGCGACCCGCTCGACAAGCGCCACCGTCCCGGCCACCTGGCACGGGACGCGGCCGACCGGGACCGCAGCGGCCCGCGACGGCGCCCCTGCACTCGCCGCCGGACCCCGGCTCCGCGACGAGCGGAACGATCCGGCAGCGATCAGCCGAGCTCGAAGACGCGGCCGGTTTCCGCGCCCTCGATCGACCGGACGTAGGCCTGGACCACCCGCTCCAGGGGCACTGGCTCGAAGCCGGGAAAGAAGTCGGCGTACGTGTCCAGCGCCTCGGTGATGACGGTGGGGCTCACCGCGTTCACGCGCACCGGCGCGGCTTCCAGAGCGGCCGCGCGTACGAACGCCTCCACCGCCCCGTTGGCCGTCGCGGCGGCCGCCGAGGTCACGATCGGCTGCCGTGCCAGGATGCCGGTGATGAGGGTGAAGGACCCGCGCGGTGCGATCGCGGACAGCCCGAGACGGACGAGTTCGATCTGCCCGAGCGCCTTGTTGAGGAAGCCGGACAGATAGTCGTCGCGGGTGAGCTGGTCAAGCGGCTTGTAGGGCGTGCTGCCCGCCGCGCAGGCCACCGCGTCGACACGGCCGATCCGCTCGTAGAGCGCCTCGATGGAGGTCGGATCGGTGAGGTCGACCGGATGTGCGGCGAGGGAGCGGCTCGCTCCGAGAACGTCGTGTCCACGCTCCGCGAGCGTCGTACCGAGAGCGGCGCCGAGGCGACCTGTGGCGCCGACGAGCAAGATCTTCACAATGGGTCGCTTCCTTGTCCACGGCCGGGGGCGGGATCGTCAGCCCTTTCGGGAGACGATTTCGTCGGTGAGCTCGGGCAGCACGTCGAACAGGTCTCCGACCACGCCATAGTCGGCCAGGTCGAAGATCGGCGCATCCGGGTCCTTGTTGACCCCCACGATGACCTTGGAGGTCTGCATGCCTGCCCGGTGCTGGACGGCACCGGAGATGCCTGCCGCGAGATAGAGCTGCGGCGCGACCTGCTTGCCGGTCTGGCCGACCTGGTGGGCATGCGGATACCAGCCGGCGTCCACGGCGGCGCGGGAGGCGCCCACCGCGGCGCCGAGCGCATCGGCCAGCTCCTCGACGACCTTGAAGCCCTCGGGGCCGCCGACCCCACGGCCGCCGGAGACGACAAGGGCCGCTTCGGTGAGCTCCGGGCGTCCGGAAGCGGTGCGCGGCGTGCGGGAGACGACCTTGGTGCCCGTGGCAGCCGGGGAGAACTCCACGGTCACGTTCTCGATCCGGCCGGCGGCGGGCGCGGGCTCGGCGGTGGCCGCGTTCGGCTTGACGGTGATCACCGGGGTGCCGCGGGTCACCCGGGAGGTGACCGCGAAGGACGCGGCGAAGACCGCCTGGACCGCCAAGGGACCTCTGTCGTCCGTCTCCAGGTCCACGGCGTCGGTGATCAGACCGGAACCCAGGCGCAGCGCCAGCCGGGCGGCGATCTCCTTGCGCTGCCCGGAGGAGGTGACCAGGACGGCGGCCGGGGCGGCGGTCCTGGCGATCTGGGTCAGTGCGTCGGCCTCGGGTACCACCAGGTAGTCGGTGAACTCCGGGGCATCGGCGACGTACACGGTGGCGGCGCCGTACTCACCGGCCACGGCGGCGATGGCGGCGGCATCCTCGCCGGCGCCCAGGACGACTGCGGCCGGGGTGCCGAGGCGGCGGGCCAGGGTCAGCAGTTCGAGAGCCGGTTTACGGATCCGGCCGTCTTCGTGGTCGATGAGGACGAGTACTTCACCCATTGCTCTTGGTCTCCAGGAGGGTGGCGCGGGCTCGGGGTCAGATGAACTTGTTCGCGCTCAGGAACTCGGCCAGCCGCCGGCTTCCTTCTCCGTCGTCCACGACGACGGTGCCGGCCCGGCGCGGCGGGCGGGCGGCAATGGTCTCCACCACGGTCCGGGCGCCGACGCTGCCGACCTGATCGGCGGTGATGTCGAGGTCCGCGAGATCCAGGGTCCGCACCGGCTTCTTCTTGGCCGCCATGATGCCTTTGAACGACGGATACCGGGCCTCGCCTGACTGGTCGGTCACCGAGACCACGGCCGGCAGGGACGCCTGGAGGTGCTCGGTGGCGCTGTCGCCGTCGCGGCGGCCGTCGACCTTGCCGTCGGCCACCGACACCCGCGAGAGCAGGGTCACCTGGGGGATGCCCAGCCGCTCGGCGATCAGCGCGGGGACGACGCCCATGGCGCCGTCGGTAGAGGCCATGCCGTGCAGGACGAGGTCGTAGCCGGTCTGTTCGACCGCCCTGGCGAGGATGGCCGACGTGGCCACCGCGTCGCTGCCGCGGATGGCCGGGTCGGTGATGTGCACCGCCTTGTCCGCCCCCATGGACAGCGCCTTGCGCAGCGCGGCCTCGGCGTCGTCGGGGCCCACTGTCAGCGCGATGACCTCGGCGTCACCGTGGGCTTCGGCGATCCGCAGCGCCTGTTCCACGGCGTACTCGTCCAGTTCCGACAGCAGGCCGTCCGCGGCCTCGCGGTCGGTCGTCGCATCCTCCGCGAAACCCCGCTCACCGGCCGCATCGGGTACGTACTTCACGAGGACGACGATCCTCAAGCTCACGGTCACTCCTCGGCGTCGGGAATCACAGGGCGCGCAGCCAGGTGTCGGAGAGGGTGTAGCCCTCGGGGAAGGGGTCGGTGGGGTCCAGGCCCAGCTGGCTGAGCGAGGTGATCCACGCACCGCCGGCGATGCTCGGCACGACGGACTCGTACGGGCCGATGGTCGTGGTCCGCTCGACCCGGCTGTCGAAGACGGTGCCGATGAGCGACTCGTGCAGGAACGTCTGGCCGGCGGCGATCCGGCCCTTGGCGTGGAGGACGGCCAGCCGCGCCGAGGTTCCGGTGCCGCAGGGCGACCGGTCGATGCGTCCGGGCGAGACGACCACGGCGTTGCGGGACCGCAGGGCGGGAAGGCCGCCGTCCTGGCCGGGTTCCTCGTGCAGATCGCCGGCGAACAGCGTCTGTGTGATGCCGGGGATGGCGCTGTTCTCGGGGTGTTCCACCGTGTACTGCTCGGCGGCCGCCTGCTTGATGATCTGGCCGAGCCGGCACAGGTCGCGTGCCTCGTCGGGGACGAGCGCCAGCCCGATGGCCTTGTGGTCGACCAGTACGTAGGTCATGCCGCCGTAGGCGATGTCGACGGTGAGGGTGCCCAACTCAGGTACCTCGACCGGGACTTGCAGGTGGTAGACGAAGGCGGGCTGGTTGGTCAGCCGTACGTTGACCACCTTGCCGTCCCGGCATTCGCAGCGCACCCTGATGAGTCCCGCCGGGGCCTCCAGGGTGAGCTCGGTGACCGGCTCGGTCATGGGCAGCATGCCGGTCTCCAGGAGCACGGTCGCCACGCACATGGTGTTGGAGCCGGACATCGCCGGATACTCGGTGGATTCGAGGATGACGAATCCCATGTCCGCCTCGGGGTGACGCGAGGGCAGGACGATGTTGGCGTTGTGCACGGCGGCGCCGCGCGGCTCGAACAGCAGCAGCTTGCGCAGGTGGTCCGCCTCGGTCTCCAGGTGGACCCTCTTGTCGAACATGGTCTCGCCGGGCACGTCGCCGATGCCTCCGACGACCACCTTGCCCACCTCGCCCTCGGCGTGACAGTCGACGACGTTCAGGACTCTCTTCCAACGCATGCGGGTCTTCCTTGTCCTACGGGTCGGGCGGGGGGTGTCAGGAGGGCCGGTCGCCGAAGACGGTGCGGTGCCAGTCCTTGCGGACGGTGCCGGTGATGTCCGACATCACGTGCTTGACGTTCGTGTACTCGTCGAAGGAGTACGCCGACATGTCCTTGCCGTAGCCGGACGCCTTGTACCCGCCATGGGGCATCTCGCTGATGATCGGGATGTGGTCGTTGATCCACACGCAGCCCGCCCGGATGTCGCGGGAGGCGCGCTGGGCGCGGTACACGTCCGTGGTCCAGGCCGACGCGGCGAGCCCGTAGGGCGTGTCGTTGGCCAGGGCGATGCCCTCGTCGTCGGTGTCGAAGGGCAGAACGACGAGGACCGGGCCGAAGATCTCGGACTGGACGATCTCGCTGTCCTGCGCAACACCGGTGACCAGGGTGGGCAGGTAATAGGGGGCGTGCGCCAAACCACCGCCCGGGGCGGATCCACCGTGGAGGATCTTGGCGCCCGCGGCGCGGGCGCGGTCGACGAAGCCGGCCACGCGCCGCTGGTGGGTGGTGGAGATCAGGGGGCCCTGGTCGGTACTCGGGTCCAACGGGTCGCCGAGACGGACACTCGCCATGAGGTCGGCCGTACGGCTGAGGAACTGTTCGTACAGGGGACGCTGGATGTAGGCGCGGGTCGCGGCGGTGCAGTCCTGGCCGGTGTTGATCAGCGCGCCCGCGACCGCGCCGTGCACGGCGGCCTCCAGGTCGGCGTCGTCGAACACCAGGAACGGCGCCTTGCCGCCGAGTTCCAGGTGCAGCCGCTTGCCGGCGGCCGCCCGAGCGATGCTCAGGCCGACGGGGGTGGAGCCGGTGAAGGACACCATGTCCACGTCGTCATGGCTCACGAGCGCCTCGCCCGCCGTCGTCCCCGGCCCGGTGACGATGTTCACCACACCTGCCGGGATGTCCGCGCGGGTGGCGGCCTCGGCGAACAGCAGGGAGGTGAGCGGGGTGAGTTCGGAGGGTTTGAGGACGATGGTGTTGCCCGCCGCGACGGCCGGGAGGATCTTCCATACGGCCATCTGCAGCGGGTAGTTCCAGGGCGCGATCGACCCGACCACACCGATGGGCTCCCGGCGGATCGACGAGGTGTGATCCGGCGAGTACTCCCCCGCCGCCCTGCCCTCCAGATGCCGTGCCGTCGCGGCGAAGAACTCGACGTTGTCGATGCTGCCCGGGACGTCGAACTCCCGGGTCAGCTTGATCGGCTTTCCCGCCTGACGGGTCTCGGTGACCGCCAGCTCTTCGGCCACTCGGTGCAGTTCGGTCGCCAGCCGTGCGAGCGCGCCCGCGCGCTCTGCCGGGCCGGCCCCGGCCCACTCGGGAAAGGCGCGCCGCGCCGCACGGACCGCACGGTCCACATCCTCGGCGGAGGCTGCCGGGAAGGCCGTCAGAACGGCGCCCGAGGCGGGTTCGGCCACCGTCAGTTCCTGCGTGGAGGAGCCGTCCTGATAACGGCCGCCGATGTACTGGGCCGGCGCCGTCCAACGGAAAGTACTCATGCGGAGGGCCCTCCGGCGGCCCCGGGGGTGGGCCGATAGCGTGGTTCGCCGGCCAGCATGGGAGCGATCAGGTCGTCCTCGAGGTCGTCGACCGCTTCGGTGAGGCCCGCCGGCCTGCGGATCTGGCCCGGGTAGCCGATGGCGGCTCGCACCTCGGGCGCCATGTAGTAGGACCCCGCCACCGCGGTCGTGAGCGCGTAGAACTCGGTCGGGTGCTCGGCGGCCAGTGAGCGCAGGGCAGTGACCGGGTCCTCGTCGCGAAGGCGGTCGCAGGCCTGCGCGACCACCGCTTCCAGCTGCGGTTCGGCGGCGAAACCGCGGCCGAGCCAGTGACCGTTGGCGAGGACTGCGTCGGCTGCCGGTTCCCGCGCTCCGGCGGGGATGATGGCTCCGGCGAGCGCGAGCAGCGTCGCGGACTGTACAGAGGTGAGGCTCATCGCAGTGGTACCTCCTGGTCGCGGGCCTGCTGTACCAAGTGTTCGACGCTGCGCAGCGCGATCGCGCAGATCGTCGCGGTGGGGTTGACCGCACCCCCGGTGGGGAACACGCTGCCGTCGACGACGAACAGGTTGGGAACGTCGTGCGCCCGGCCGTACTGGTCGACGACGGAGGTCGCGGGGTCGTCGCCCATGCGGGCGGTGCCCAGCAGGTGGCCGGGCTGGTCGCTCCACAGGGGCGTCTCCACGGTCCGCACGGCTCCGGCCGCCCGGTGCGCCTCGTGGGCGCGGTCGAGGTTGTAGCGCAGCAGCCGTCGGGTGTTGTCGGAGACCGAATAGTTGATCTTGGGGGAGGGAATTCCGTCGGAGTCGGTGAGCGTCGCGTCGAGCGTGACGGTGTTCGACTCCTCGGGCAGGTCCTCGGAGTTGATGCCCCATTGCAGGGTCCGCCCCAGGGTCGAGCGCATGAGCTCGTGGACCGGTGCGCCCCAGCGTTCGTCGAAGGAGGCACCGTCGTGCAGCGACAGGGCCCGCAGCGGCCCTCCGGTGGGCATGACCTGCCACTTGGCTCCACGGACGAAACCGCGCGTGGTGTCGGTCTCGTAGAACTCCAGTGAGTAGATCGCCTGGCCGGCCGGGCCGAGCCAGCTGTCCATGTCCTCGTCGTAGACGCCGGTGACCTCGGCGTTGGGGTGCAGCATGAGGCGCTTGCCGACCAGGCCGGAGGAGTTGGCCAGACCGTTCGGGAACCTGCCGGAGGCCGAGAGCAGGAGCAGCCGGGGGGTGCCCACGCCGTTGGCGGCCACGATCACCGTCCGCGCAGGCTGGAAGTGCTCCGCTCCCTCGCGGTCGAGGTAGACCGCCCCGTCCGCCAGTCCCTGGCGGTTGGTGCGGATCTCCCGTACCCGCGCCCCGGTGATCAACCGGGCGCCCCGGTTCAGGGCGATCGGCCAGTGGGTGAGGTCGAAGGACGCCTTGGCGCCCTGCGGACAGCCCGACTCGCACGAGCCGATCCGCGCGCACTGGGCGAGGTTTCCGTGGCGCTGCGAGGCGATGGCGTTGACCGCCGGCCACCAGTGCCAGCCCAGCTTGTTCATACCGCGTGCCGCGCGCTTGCCGATCTTGCCGATCGGATGGGGCGGCAGCGGCGGCGCCCACCCTGTCGGATAGGCAGGGTCGCCTTCCATGCCCGCCGCGCCGACCTGAGCGTCGACCCGGTCGTAGTACGGGGCGAGATCCTCGTAGGTGAAGGGCCAGTCGTCGCCTACGCCGTCGAGGGTGGCGGTGCGGAAGTCGGAGGGCAACAGGCGCATCCAGTGCCCGCCGTACAGCAGGGAGCTGCCGCCGACCCCGGAGAACATCACCGGGTGGATGTCGGATTCGCTGACCTCGCACGGGTAGTCGGCCGGGCGTCGGCGGACGTTCGGGTCGTGGTGCCACCGGCGTAGCGACAGCAGCTCCCATTCGGGCTTGTCGCCGGGGAACTCGGTCGGGTTGACCCAGTCCCCCTGCTCCAGGCAGACGACCCGGAAGCCGTGTTCGGTGAGGTACCGGGCCGCCACGGCACCGGACGGGCCGGCGCCGATGACGAGGACGTCGGCGGGTTCCTTCGTACAGCTCTCGGCCGCGGGGGATTCATTCATGAACTTCTCTCCCTCTCGGGGATCCCGTTCGTCGTCAGACGCTCTGCGTGGCGGGCGAACGTTCGAACTGTGCGACGGCCTCGTTCGCGACCGTCAGGAGCTGCCGGAGTTCGGCGAAGTCGGACTCCTCGACCGGCAGGGCCGGGAGGCGCGGCGAACCGACTTCGATGCCGCGCAGGTTGGTCGCCGTCTTGACGGCCTGGGCGTAGCCGTGGGTCTCGAAGAACCGGGCGAGGGGGTAGAGGTACGACCAGAACTCGCGTGCCCGCTCGGCGTCCTGGTCCAGGACCGCCAGCTCCCACAGCCGTACGCAGGCCTCGGGCACGGCGTTGACGGCGCCCCACACGGTGGCCTGTGCTCCGCCGGCCAGGAAGCCGGCGAGGGCGACGGAGTCCTGCCCGCTGAGTATCTCGATGCTGTCCCCGCACAGTTGACGGATGCGGAACAGGCGGCCCACCTCGGGGGTGGTGTCCTTCAGGAACCGCACGCCGTCGATCGACGCCAGCTTGGCGATGAACTCCGGCCGCATCGACCAGCCGGTGGCGCTCGGGTTGTTGTAGATCATCAGGGGCAGACCGACCTCCGCGACGGTCCGGAAGTACGCCTCCACCTCGCGCTCGTCGATGGCCTCGTAGTACGGGCACACCAGCATGCCCGCGACCGCGCCGGCCTTGAGGGCGTGCTCGGAACTGGCCAACGCGTCCGAAGTGGTCATGGCCCCGACCTGGGCGGTGACCTGCGTCCGGTCCCCCACCGCCGCTATGACGGTCTCCAGGTTGAGCCGGCGCTCCTCGGTGCTCAGCGAGGCGAATTCACCGGTCGAGCCGTTGACGACCAGACCGTGCACCCCGCGGTCGATGAGATCGGTGGCCAGGGCCGCTGTGGCGGTGGTGTCCAGCGCGCCCTCGGCGTCGAACGCGGTCAGCAGTGCGGCGTGGACGCCGGAGAAGACAGCCATGTGAATCCCATCCGTTTCTGATGTCGCACCGTCGTTGCTGCGGTGCGGCGCGTTGGTCAGACGTTGTTGACGGCGACGTGCTTGATCTGGGTGAACTCGGTGACGCCGAGGAGGTTGTTCTCCACGCCGTATCCGGAGTCGCCGTGGCCGCTCACCGGCAGGTCGGGGCCGAAGGCCAGGTGGTTGTTGATCCAGACCGTTCCCGAGGTGAGCCGGTTGGTGATGCGGAACGCGCGTCCGACGTCACGGGTCCACACCGACGCCGCCAGTCCGTAGCGGGTGTCGTTGGCCATGCGCAGCGCGCCTTCGTCGTCGTCGAAGGCCTGCACCGTGAACACCGGGCCGAAGATCTCTTCCTGGACCAGTTCGTCGCCCTGCTCCACTCCGACGACCACGGTCGGCTTGAGGAAGTACCCCGGTGCGTCCGTCCGGTCCCCACCTGTCGCGATCCGCGCGCCGGCGCCGCGCCGGGTGAGAAGACCCTCCACCCGCTCGCGCTGGGCCTGCGAGATCAGCGGACCGAGCTGGGTCGCCGGGTCCAGGGTGTCGCCGACGACGGTGGCGCGGGCTCGCTCGACGAGACCCTCCACGAAGGATTCGTACCGGGAGCGGTGTACCAGGATGCGGCTGGAGGCCATGCATTCCTGGCCCGCGTTGTAGAGGCCGCCGACCAGCAGGGCGTCCAGTGCCTGGTCGAGGTCGGCGTCCTCGAACACGACGGCAGGCGCGTTGCCGCCCAGTTCGAGCACGGTCTTCTTCAGGTTGGCTGCCGCCGCCGCGGCCACGGCGGAGCCGCCTGCCACCGATCCGGTGAAGGACACGAGCCCCACTGCGGGGTCGGTCACCAGGGCCTGGCCGGCCTCCGGTCCGGTTCCGGTGATCACGTTGAGGACGCCGGGCGGAAGGACCTGACCGGCGAGTTCCGCGAGCCGCAGCGTCGTCAGCGGGGTGGCCTCGGCCGGCTTGAGGACCACGGTGTTGCCGACGGCGATGGCCGGCACCAGCTTGGCCACCGCCTGCAGCAGCGGGTAGTTCCACGGGGTGATGGCGGCGATGACTCCGATGGGCTCACGCCGGATGAACGAGGTGTTGCCCGGCACGTACTCCCCGGCGGCGATGCCGGGCAGGCTGCGCGCGGTCGCCGCGAAGAGCCGGATGGCATCGACGACGCCGGTCAGTTCCCCGTCCCGGACCGCCGTGATCGGCTTGCCCGCGTTGACCGCCTCCAGTTCGGCCAGCTCGTCGAAGTGGGCGACCACGAGGTCCGCCACCTGATGAAGAGCCTGGTAGCGCTCTGCGGGGCTGGTGGCCGCCCAGCCCTCGAACGCGTCCCGCGCCGCCGAGACGGCGAGGGCGACATCGGCGGCGTCGGACGCCGACACGGATCCGATCCGCCGGCCCGTCGCGGGGTTGACCACGGACAGAACGCCGTCGGCGGTTGCCCGCGTCGGCTTGCCACCGACGAAGTTCCAGGTGAGGTCACTGGTGTGGACGCTCATGACGGATGTACTCCCTGATTCGTATGTCTTGATTGCTGGATCACTAGGAGCGGTCTGCGGGCGGGCCCGTCTCGACAGGCACGGGCCTGACGGGGTGCCGGCCGCTGTTGCGCGCCGGGCTCACGGCGTAGACGACCAGTCCGGCGACGAAGGCGATGAGCAGTCCCAGCCCCACCTGCCGGGGGTTCTGGTAGATGAGCACGACGCACAGCGACAGCGACCAGACGATGGTGAGCGGGAAGATCACCCGCCAGCCCCGGACCCGGTAGGCCGCGGTGGGTACGGTGCCCCGCAGCTTGCCGATCCACATGACGGTGAGCAGGACGCCGTAGCCGGCCACCCACAGCACCACCGTCATCGCGATGAGCACCACGTACAGGGAGCTCCACAGGGTGGACAGCACCGCCACACCGGCTGTGATCCACACCGCGAAGGCCGGGACGTGCTCCTTGTTGAGTGCGGCGAAGCGCGAGCTCAAGGGAAGTTTGTTGTCGCGGGCCTGAGCCCACAGAACCCGGGCTCCGGCCAGCTGGAGCACCACCGCGCTCACGAACAGCCCCAGCACGGCCAGCGCTTCGAAGATCTTGGCGAGGTCGTGGCCGAGCACCGGCGAGAGGATGAAGGTGACGGGCTGAACGCTGGCGAGCGTGTCGGTGACCCGGCCCATCGCCAGGATCAGCAGCAGGATGACCACCGTGCCGAACCCGTAGGAGCCGAGATTGGCCCGCACCATCGCCTTGGGGACGGCACGGGCGGCGTCCTTGGTCTCCTCGCTGGCATTGCCGCTCACGTCGAAGCCGTTGAGCACGATGCACGGCAGCAGCGCCGCGTACAGCAGGGGCATGATGATCGAGCCCTTGACCGTGCCGTCGCTGGTGAAGAGGTAGCCGGCACCGTGCACCGGATCGTCGCCGAAGACCAGCGCGGCCACGACACCCACGGTGACCAGCGCACACGCTATAAGGGTGGCCACCACACCCGCGTTGACGAACCGGGTGCTGAGCTTGACGCTGGCGACGTTGATCAGGGTGGAGACCAGGATCAGGCCCGCGGCGGCCCCGACCAGTCCCCAGTGCCCCGCCGACACACCGAACCAGCCGAGGATGACCGGTACCAGGGCGATACAGGAGGAGGCCAGCGAGAAGATGTGGGCCAGCTCGATCCACCACCCGGTCTGCCACCCCAGGAAGCCGCCACCGAGCCGGGAGACGATGTTGTACGCACCGCCGGCGATCGGGTAGGCGGAACAGGCCTCGGCCACGCACAGGGCGATGAGCATCTGCAGGCCGCCCGCGACGACCCACGGCCAGAACATCGCCGGGCCGACCGCGACCAGGCCCACGGCGAAGGTGAAGACGATGCCGCCGATGGGGGCGATCGTGCCAAACTGCAGAGCGAACGCGGAGAACTGTCCCAGCTTCCTGCTGAGCTGCGGTTTGTAGCCCAGTTCTTCCAGATACTCGTCGTCGGAGGTCTGGCGCGCATCGAGTGCACCGTCGCCGTTCGCGGGCCTGGTGTCGCTGGTCTGCGAAGGTCTGTCCCCTGGAGGCGGAGTCATGAGACATCTCCGATCGGTTCGGGTCGCCGCTGCTGGCCTTGGGGAGGGGGCTGGAGGAGGCAGGGCAAGGGAATGCTCGGAAGGAGGGCCGAGTGGGGACGGCTTAGTGAAAGCTTAGATATACTGACCATTAATGGCAAGGCCTTGTTACCAATAATGGAGTACCGGTGGACCACTTCCTGCCCGTTCGCAGCCGCAGCGTCGTCGACAGCGTGCTTCACCAGATCGTGGACGGCATCCACAGCGGTCAGCTGCGCGAAGGGGACGCGCTGCCCTCGGAGCGAGCCCTGGCCGAACAGATGGAGGTCTCCCGCCCCACCGTGCGCCAGGCCCTGGACCGCCTGAGCGAGGCGGGAGTCCTGCGCACCGGCACGGGACGCGCGGGTCAGGCCAGGGTGATCTCCATCTGGATACCGGACAACCTGTTCAGCTCCCTCGTCGACGCCCCCGACGCCGACGAGGTGTTCCGCCTCCTGGAGGCACGGCGCGCGCTGGAACCCCGGATGGCGCAGCTGGCGGCGCTCAGGGCGACGGCCAAGCACTACGCCGACATGCAGCACTCGATCGACCTGCTCAGGACCCATCGCGACGACCTGATCAAGGCCTCTCAGGCGGAGTCGCGCTTCCACCGCGCCATGTGGAGCGCCGCGGACAACCCCTACCTGGAACGCACCCTCATCGGCCTGATGCGCCGGCTCGAGGCCGTGCACGACATGATGCTCCGCACGCCGGACGACTACGCGGTCGGCATCGACCTGCACGAGGAAACCCTCGCCGCGCTCAAGCGCGGCGAGCCGGAACAGATCGAGAACACCATGCTCCGGCACCTCGGGCACTTCGAGTCCATCATCGAGGACGTCTACGGCCGCCGAGCCGTCCGGCAGACACCGGACTTCCTGATCCGGTCGACCGAGCGGAACGAGTAGAGCGGATCACGTCGACTCGCGGACCACGAGTTCGTTCGGCATGATCACCGGGTCTGTGGGACCGCCTTCGATGAGGCGGAGAAGCAGATGGACCGCGGCGGTCGCCTGATCGGCCATCGGGCTGCGCACCGAGGTGAGTGCGGGAGTGGTGTAGGACGCGGCTTCTATGTCGTCGAAACCGACGACGGCCACGTCTTCCGGGACGCGTCGTCCCGCTTGGTGGAGGGTGCGCAGCGCTCCGATCGCCATCAGGTCGTTGGAGGCGAACACCGCGTCGAGGTCCGGATCGTCCTCCAGGAGCTGGCGCATGGCTTCGGCGCCGGAGACTCTGGTGAAATCGCCCAGCGCCACGATGGAGCGACGGCCGGTGTCGCGTAGCGTCCGACGGTAGCCGTCGAGACGCTCGCGGGCCTCGTAGAGGTCGAGCGGTCCGGTGATGGCGGCGATCCGGCGCCGGCCCCGCTGGAGAAGGTGGCTCACCGCAAGGGCTGCTCCGCCGGCGTTGTCCAGGGCCACGTACGGCACGTCCTGGGCGGAGGTGCGGTTGAAGGAGACGACCGGCAGGCCCTGCCTGGCCAGCGCGGCCGGCAGCGGATCCGTGCCGTGCAGGGCTACGAGCAGCACGCCGTCCACCTGCCCGCCGGCGATGTACCGTTCCACTCTGGTCCGGCTCTCGTCCGATTCGGCGAGCATGAGCACCAGCCGTTTTCCCGCGGCCTCGAGTTCTCTGCTGACGGCGCGGACCACGGCGGAGAACAGGGGGTCGTCGGAGACGACTCCCTGGGGCGGGTCGGAGACGACCACGGCCAGTGTGTCCGTACGGCGGGTGACGAGATTGCGGGCGGCCCCGTTGGGCACATAGCCCAGTTCGTGCACGGCCCGCATGACGACGTCCCGGATCTGCGGGGCGACCGTCGTCTCGCCGTTGATGACGCGGGAGACGCTCGATTTGGACACGCCTGCCCGGGCCGCGACCACTTCGAGAGTAGGCCGTTTCATCCCTGCCCCTCCCCCTTGCCGCCACCCGGGACGGTTCTCAGGGAGCGTTTTCTCATCAGGGCGACCTCCGGCTGCGCGTCGTGGCGATGCGAGCAGCGTATCCGCAGGCCGGGCGGCGTGGCTGCGCTCCGGACGCGCTCTCGCTTTGCGCTGAAGCCGTGGTGGCTCGGCCCGACCTCCGATGGTGAGAAAACGCTCCCTCGGTATCGCGTGCGCGAGTCGGCGCTGTTCTTCAAGGTGAACAAGTCTATTGACAGTCTTCGGCGGCCGATCCATTCTCCGTTCAGGGAGCGCTCCCTCACCCCCACCTCCACTGGAGGAGTCGCCCGTGCAAACGCTGCTGCGCCGCTTCGGCCTGCTCGTGGCCGCCTCACTGCTCGCGTTCATCGCTCTCCCCGCCCCGCCGACTCAGGCGGCGGAGGTCCTGCTCTCCCAGGGCAGGCCCGCCACCGCATCGAGCACCGAGGGAGTCTTCAGCGCGCGGAGCGCCGTCGACGGCGACCCCGGGACCCGGTGGTCCAGTGCCTTCGCCGATCCGCAATGGATCCAGGTCGACCTCGGGGTCAGGGCCGAGATCAGCCGGGTCGCGCTCAACTGGGAAGCCGCGTACGCCACATCGTTCAGGATCGAGGTGTCGGACGACGCCCGGACGTGGACGGTCCTCCACCGGACGGCCACAGGCGCCGGCGGCGCCCAGAGCCTGACCGTCACCGGCGCGGGCCGCTACGTCCGGATGTACGGCACGCAGCGCGCCACCAGGGGAATCACCTACAGCCTGGACGGCCGGACGGTGTTCTCCCTCAACAAGGACCAGGTGGAGCAGACCCGCGGCCCGTGGATCTTCGACCATCCGCACCACATGATCCTCAACCTGGCGGTCGGCGGGGACTGGCCGGGGCCGACGGACGCCGGCACACCCTTCCCCGCCAAGCTGCTCGTCGACTACGTGCGGGTCTTCCAGTAGGCGTCCCGCGGGCATCCGCACCAACCCCCGGGCCGCTGCGCCCCGCCCCCTCGGAGCGGCCCGGGACACCTGCTTCGCGCGTCCGAGACACGTTCCACCGCGAAGTTCCTGCTCTCCGGGATCAACTCTCCCCGGACCCAACGCACGTGAGGAAGTGAGATGCGCAGATATCCCGTCCGTCTGTACACCCTGTTAGTGGGCGCTCTCGTGGTCGTGCTGGCCGCCGCCCTGAGCCTGACCGTCTCGTCCCAGCCTGCGCGGGCCGCCACGGGCACTGTCCAGGCCGAGTCCTACGCGGCCCAGTCCGGCGTCGTGCTGGAGGCCACCGCGGATGCCGGAGGCGGGCAGAACGCGGCGTACCTCGCCGACGGCGACTGGATGCGCTTCGACAACGTCGACCTCGGCGCCGCCGGCCGCCTGACGGTCTCGGCCCGGGTCGCTTCCGCCGTCGGCTCGGGCACGGTGGAGTTGCGCACCGCGAGCTTGACCGGTCCGCTGCTCGCGGTCGTGCAGACCTCCCCGACCGGCGGCTGGCAGAGCTGGGCGACCCAGGCCACCGACGTCACCACCCACCCCACCGGTTCACAGACGGTGTTCGCCGTGCTGCGCAGCACGACACCGGGCGACTTCGTCAATATCAACTGGTTCTCCTTCGTCGGCGAGGGAGACGGCGCGGCGCCCGGATGGGTACCCGTCGACCAGGCCAAGTGGGACGCCCAGCTCGCTCAGTTCCGTGCGATGACGCCGGCCGCGGTGCCCGCAGGTGTGGTCCGGGTCCCGGAGTTCAACGCCACCTGCACCTACAGTCACTCCAAGCCGGACGACCCCATCGTCCTGCCGGGTCTTCCCGGCGCGTCCCACATGCACAGTTTCTTCGGCAACAAGAGCACGGACGCCTTCTCCACCACCCAGTCCCTGCTGGCCAGCACACCGACCAGCTGCACCCCCGCCAAGGACCTCTCGGCCTACTGGATCCCCACCCTGTACGAAGGCGACAAGGCCGTCGAACCCGAGGGCATGATCGTCTACTACGGCTCCCGGATCGACCAGCCCGCCGCGACCGTGCCCTTCCCGCAGGGGTTCCGCATGATCGCGGGCAACGCGAAAGCGCAGACGCCCACCCCCGCGGGGTCGACCGGCCAGTTCTGGTGCTCCGGCGAGGGCGGCGAGATCGGCCGCAGCGCCGACGGCAACTGGCCGGTCTGTGCCCCGAAAGCCCACCTCACCCACCAACTCGTCTTCCCCGACTGCTGGGACGGCAAGAACCTGGACAGTCCCGACCACAAGTCACACGTCGCGTTCACGTACGACGGCAAATGCAGCGGCGCCTACCCGGTCGCCATCCCCAACGTCTCCTTCGTCTTCAGCTACCCGACCAGCGGCAGTGCCGCAGGCTTCCGGCTGGCCTCGGGCATGGCATCGTCGATCCACGGCGACTTCTTCAACGCCTGGGACAACGCAGCCCTCGGGCAGCGCGTGAAGGACTGCATCACCCAGAAGGCCAAGTGCAACTCCGCCGGTACCTTCTGATCCTGCGGTCGGTATGCGCCTTGGCCATGGCGCTGCTGGCTGTCGGCTGCGCCGCGCAGCCGACGGCCGGCACGCCGCCGGCAACGGCCTTCAACGCCACCGACACCGCATGGATCCAGTTGATGATCCCCATGGACGAGCGGGCGCAGCTCCTGACCGAGCTGGCTCCCTCACGCAAGGGAGATCCAGCCCTGGCGGAGCTGGCAGCCAGGACCGCACTGCGGCTGCGTGACAACCTGGTCCGTCTGCGCGATCTGCTGGAGCTCTCGGCGATCCCCGACACCCGCCCCCACGAGGGGCACGACATGCCCGGCATGGTCAGCCTCGACACCCTCGAGAAGGCGGGCACCGCGACCGGTCAGGCCTTCGACCGTATCCTCACCGACGCCCTGCGCGCCCACCTCACCCAGTCCCGAATGCTCTGCGCCAGTGAGCGCACCCAGGGGCATGCCGACAACGCCAGGGAAGTGGCCGCGGCCATCGCGCAGAGCACGGCCGAACAGGTCTCCTGGCTCGACACACTGCGCCCGGCCGGGCCTGCGCCGTCCGGCGGCGCGACACCGGCAACGGTTCCGTAGGAACGCAACAGCAAGGAGAACCGGCAGGCAGGCAGGCCCTTCCAGACTTTGGACACCCTGGGACGGAATGCGTTCGCGGCGGTGATGAGGACGACAAGCACCGGGCCGAGCGTTCGTGGAGGCCTTGACGCCCTGAGCGTCGGTCACACAGGCCGACGGCGCGGTGTCCCGCCCTTCCTGCCCGGATGGCTCCGAAGTCCAGGGCCCTGCCGCAGCACTCGCAACGCCGGGCGGACGGCACCGGCTCGATCGACTCCCTGCGGACATCGGACAGATCACCCGGATACGGACGCCGCACAGGCATGCTTGCGCCATATCGCTCCGGGCCGGGCGCGGGATATTTCTCCACGGAACCCGTCCGTGAGCCGGACCTCGGGACATCATGTGGACGAGCCGCCGTCGAAACGGGCACCGAACGGGCACGACCTGGTGGCAAACAGGCACCAGGGCGCCGCACCCGCATGCCGAGTACCGCTCTGAACAGGCAATTCGCCGGCCGGAGGCCGCAGAATTCGGTCACCATCCACCGCTGAACGAATCTGGTCAGCAGGTGCTTTCACCTTGTAGAAATTGGGCCACCGGAGTCCGAAGGGACCGGGCTCCGGTCGCACCCCTCGCAGGGGGCGATTCACCGAGCCGTCAGCTGGAGGTGTGCCCGTGGACACCGGCGAACGAAGACACACCATTCTGGAATCGGCACGCCGTGACGGATCCGTCGACGTCAGAAAGCTGGCCGCCTCGCTGCGAGTCTCGGCGGAGACCGTACGGCGTGACCTGAACGTGCTGGAGAGTCACGGACTCGTCCGGCGCACCCACGGCGGCGCCTATCCCGTCGAGAGCGCCGGCTTCGAGACCACCCTCGCCTACCGCACCACCGACCACGTCGCCGAGAAGAACCGCATCGCCTCCGCCGCAGCGGCACTGCTCGGCGACGCCGAAACCGTCTACATCGACGAGGGCTACACCCCTCAGCTCATCGCCGCAGCGCTCCCGCGCGACCGCCCGCTGACCGTGGTCACCTCCTCACTGACCACTGCCGGTGCTCTGGCATCCACACAGAACATCGGCGTGCTGCTGCTCGGCGGCCGGGTGCGCGGCGGCACCCTCGCCACCGTCGGCCACTGGGCCAGCCACATGCTGTCCGGCTTCGTCATCGACCTGGCGTACGTCGGCGCGAACGGCATCTCACGCGAGTACGGGCTCACCACTCCCGATCCCGCGGTCAGCCAGGTGAAGGCCGACGTCGTCCGGGCCGCCAGACGCCGGGTGTTCTCCGGCGTGCACACGAAGTTCGGTGCCGTGAGCTTCTGCCCCTTCGCGAAGATCACGGACTTCGAGGCCATCGTCACCGACACAGGGCTCAGCAGTTCCGAAGCCCAACGCTACGCACTCCTGGGTCCACAGGTCATCCAGGTCTGAACCGCAGTCCGCCTCCCCCCTGTACCCCACCCCGCACGGCCAGGGCGTGATCTCCCACGCCTCGAAGATGGAGTAGTCATGCGCACACGAAGAATGGTCCACCTCTTCGCCACGAGCGCGGCGGCGGGTTCGCTGCTGGTCGCCTGCAGCGGGGCCGGCGGCTCCTCGGACTCCGGCGGGGGCGGCAAGAGCATCAACGTGCTGATGGTCGGCAATCCGCAGATGGAGGACATCGCGAAGCTGACCGAGAGCACGTTCACCAAGGACACCGGCATCAAGGTCAAGTTCACGGTCCTTCCCGAGAACGAGCTGCGCGACAAGGTCACCCAGGACGTCGCCACCCAGGCCGGCCAGTACGACGTCGCCACCATCGGCGCCTACGAGGTCCCCATCTGGCAGAAGAACGGCTGGCTGCACGAACTCGGCTCGTACGCCGACAAGGACGTCTCCTTCGACAAGGGCGACCTGCTCAAGCCGGTCGTCACCTCCCTGTCCGGCTCCGACGGCAAGCTGTACGCCCTGCCGTTCTACAGCGAGTCCTCCATGCTCATGTACAACAAGGACGTCATGACCGCGAAGGGCATCACGGTGCCCGAACATCCGACCTGGCAGCAGATCGCCGACATCGCCGCCAAGGTCGACGGCGCGGAGCCGGGGATGAGCGGGATCTGTCTGCGCGGTCTGGCCGGCTGGGGCGAGCTGGGCGCGAGCCTGACGACCGTGGTCAACACCTTCGGCGGCACCTGGTTCACCAAGGACTGGACGGCCGAGGTCGACAGCCCGGCGTTCAAGAAGGCGACGAAGTTCTACGTCGACCTGGTGCGCGAGCACGGACAGGCGGGAGCGGCGCAGTCCGGTTTCACGGAGTGCCTCAACGCGCTGAGCCAGAAGAAGGCCGCCATGTGGTACGACGCGACCAGCGCGGCCGGGCCGCTCGAGGACCCCAGCACCAGCAAGATCGCGGGCCACGTCGGCTACGCGTACGCGCCGACCGTCGAGACCAAGAGCAGCGGCTGGCTGTGGTCGTGGGCGTGGGCCATGCCCAAGACCACGAAGAACGCCGACGCCGCCTCGAAGTTCATGCTGTGGGCTTCCGGCAAGGACTACGAGAAGCTGGTCGGCGAGAAGCTCGGCTGGGCACGTGTCCCGGCGGGCAAGCGGGCCAGCACGTACGACATCCCGCAGTACCAGAAGGCAGCCGCGGCGTTCGGTGACATCACCCTGAAGTCGATCGAGGGAGCCGACCCTGCCGACCCGGGTGTACAGCCCCGGCCGACCGTGGGCATCCAGTACGTGGCCATCCCCGAGTTCCAGGACCTGGGTACCAAGGTCACCCAGGAGATCTCCGCCGCCATCGCCGGCAAGACCAGCGTGGACAAGGCGCTGGAGGACGGCCAGAAGCTCGCCGAAGACGTCGCCAAGACCTATCAGAAGTGACGCCCCCGCCCGGCCGGCCCCGTCACGAGGCTCGCCTCGGCCGGCGGCCCGGCGCCGGCCGGGCGCCGCTTCCCCCACCCCCGCCGGAACCGGCGAAGGAACACACATGACCACGCTCGCCCACCCGCCCAAGACGGCGCGGCCACCCACCCGCCCCCGCAGAACCGCCGGCGACGGAAAGTGGCGCCGCCGCATCCCGCTCCTGCCTGCCCTGATCTTCACCATCGTCGTGACCCAACTGCCGTTCGTGGCCACGATCGTGATCTCCACCTTCGAGTGGAACATCCTCAAGCCGGGCAACCGCCACTTCGTCGGCCTGGACAACTTCGCGTTCGTCTTCACCGACGAGCGGCTGCGTACCGCCGTGCTCAACACCATCGTGCTCACGGCGTCGGTGGTGCTCATCAGCGTGGTTCTCGGGCTCGGCCTGGCCCTCCTGCTCGACCGCCGGTTCGCCGGCCGCGGTCTGGCCCGCACCCTGCTCATCGCGCCGTTCCTCGTCATGCCGGTCGCGGCCGCGCTGTTGTGGAAGCACGCCATCTACAACCCCGACTACGGTCTGCTCAACGGCACTCTCAACGCCGTCTACCGGCTCTTCGGCGCGGAGAACGGCCCCACGATCGACTGGATCTCCTCCTATCCGATGCCCGCCGTCGTGGTCTCGCTGGTCTGGCAGTGGACCCCGTTCATGATGCTGATCCTCCTGGCCGGCCTGCAGGCACAGCCCGGCGACGTCCTGGAGGCCGCGCGCGTGGACGGCGCGTCGGCCATGGCGACCTTCCGCCACATCACGCTGCCGCATCTGCGCCAGTACCTCGAGCTGGGCATCCTGCTCGGCACGATCTACGTCGTCCAGACCTTCGACGCCGTGTACACCATCACCCAGGGCGGCCCCGGCTCCCGGACGACCAACCTGCCGTACGAGATCTACCTGACCATGTTCCGCAAGTTCGAGTACGGCCAGTCCGCCGCTGCCGGAGTGGTCGTCGTGCTGGGCTCGATCGTGATCGCGACCTTCGCGCTGCGCACCATCGCGTCACTGTTCCGCGAGGAGGTGTCCCGGTGACCGCCGACGCGCCCGCCGCCGCTCCCGGCGCACGGCTGAAGAAGCTGTTCCGCCGCAACGACGCACACGACGAGGCACAGCGGCTGTCCCCGCTGTGGACCTTCGTCGCCTGGCTCGCGACCCTGGCGTTCTTCGCCCCGGTGGCATGGATGGTGCTCACGTCCTTCCACCAGGAGGCGGACGCGGCGACCAACCCGCCGAGTCTGTTCGCCTCGCCCACCCTCGACCAGTACCGGCTGCTGTTCAGCCGGGACATCACGCCCTTCCTCCTCAACTCCGCCATGGCCAGCATCATCTCGACGCTGCTGGTCCTGGTCCTGGCGGTGCCGACGGCCTACGCGCTGTCCATCAAGCCGGTGGAGAAGTGGACCGACGTGATGTTCTTCTTCCTCTCCACGAAGTTCCTGCCGGCCATCGCGGCCCTCCTGCCGGTCTACTTGATCGTCAAGGACGCCGGGATGCTGGACAACGTGTGGACGCTGATCATCCTCTACACCGCCATGAACCTCCCGATCGCGGTGTGGATGATGCGCTCGTTCCTCGCCGAGGTGCCCAAGGAGATCCTGGAGGCCGCCGAGGTCGACGGCGCGGGCCTGCCGACCGTGCTGCTGCGGATCGTCGCACCGGTCGCCATGCCGGGACTCGCCGCCACCTCGCTGATCTGCTTCATCTTCAGCTGGAACGAGTTCATGTTCGCCGTGAACCTCACCGCCACCAACGCGTCGACCGCGCCGGTCTTCCTCGTCGGCTTCATCACCAGCGAGGGTCTCTTCCTCGCCCGGCTCTGTGCCGCCGCGACGCTGGTCTCCCTGCCGGTCCTCATCGCCGGTTTCGCCGCTCAGGACAAACTGGTCCGCGGCCTGTCCCTAGGAGCAGTCAAGTGAAAGCCGCCGTCATCGAAGCCCCCGGCAAGGTCGTCGTCACCACGGTGCCCGACCCCACTCCCGGGCCGCGGGATGTCGTCATCGACGTGTCGGCCTGCGGACTGTGCGGCACGGACCTGCACATCCTCCAGGGTGAGTTCGCCCCGACACTGCCGATCGTGCCGGGCCACGAATTCGCCGGCGAGGTCGTGGGCCTGGGCAGCGAGGTCACCGAACTGGCGCTCGGCGACCGGGTCGCCGTGGACCCGTCGCTGTACTGCCACGAGTGCCGTTACTGCCGCGTGGGGCACAACAACCTGTGCGACCGCTGGCAGGCCATCGGCGTGACCGTGCCCGGCGGCGCCGCCGAGTACGCCGTCGCCCCCGTCGCCAACTGCGTCCGGCTGCCGGACCATGTGGACGTCCAGGACGCGGCCCTCATCGAGCCGCTGTCCTGCGCGGTGCGCGGATATGACGTCCTCAACAGCCGGCTCGGTGCCCACGTGCTGATCTACGGCAGCGGGACGATGGGGTTGATGATGCTGGAACTGGCCAAGCGCACCGGCGCCGTGTCGGTGGATGTCGTCGACATCAACGCCGAACGGCTGGCCACCGCCGAGAAGCTGGGCGTCTCGAAGGCGGCGGTCTCGGCCGACGAACTGGGCCGGCCCGGGGGCTGGGACGTGGTGATCGACGCGACGGGCAACGCCGCCGCCATCCAGGACGGCCTGGAGCGGGTCGCCAAGGCCGGCACGTTCCTGCAGTTCGGTGTCTCCGACTACGCCACGACAGCCACCATCTCGCCGTACCGCATCTACAACCAGGAGATCACCATCACCGGCTCCATGGCGGTACTGCACAGTTACGAGCGGGCGGCGGAGCTGTTCGCCGCGGGAGTCCTCGACCCCCAGGTGTTCATCAGCCACCGGATGCCCCTGGACGCCTACCCCCAGGCGCTCGAGCAGTTCGCCGCCGGCCAGGGCCGCAAGATCGTCATAGTGCCCTGACCCCGATGCCGGCCTGTCCCCCGGTGTCCCGGTCCGCCCCGAACGGGGCAGGCCGGGCCGCCGTCCCCCGGAGAACGGTCGGCCCCCGGTCACCCGGGCGCCCTGCGGACAAGGCCGAGGACCAGGACCAGGCAGCAAAGGCCCGTCCGAGGTTCCGGGATCCCGAGTGCCGGAAGTCAATCTCCCTACAAGGAAAGGAACCGCCCTGTGATCGTCGTCGCCGGTGAGGCCCTGATCGACCTGGTGCCGCAGGGCACGGGCGCCCTCGCGGATCTCCGGCCGGCACC
>NZ_JBEOVB010000039.1:0-68332 GCF_040295245.1 Streptomyces sp. NPDC002884
GCCGGCCAGCCGGCCAGCCGGCCAGCCGGCCAGCCGGCCAGCCGGCCAGCCGGCCAGCCGGCCAGCCGGCCAGCCGGCCAGCCGGGCAGCTGGGCAGCTGGGCAGCCGGGCGGCCGGGCCTCAGGACGCTGTGACGGCCGTCGGCTCCGGCTCCAGCCGGTGCCGGGGCAGGCCCTCGTTGAGGTCCTCGACCAGGAGCCGCTTGGCGATGGCGTCCACCGCCGCCCGCAGGTCGCCGGCCGCCGGGCGGCCGATGTCCTGCGCCACCCGCTCCTCCAGCCACTCGCCCCACGCGTGGGTGATCACCCCGGCCTCGCGCGTGCCCGCCTCCGTGTGGGACAGCAGGGAACCGTGGCGGGTCAGATAGCCCTCGTCGACCATGCGGTCGAACACCGGCAGCAGCACCTCCGGCGGCAGATGACGG
Organism: Streptomyces sp. NPDC002884; assembly: GCF_040295245.1. Taxonomy (NCBI): domain Bacteria; kingdom Bacillati; phylum Actinomycetota; class Actinomycetes; order Kitasatosporales; family Streptomycetaceae; genus Streptomyces; species Streptomyces sp. NPDC002884. The sequence continues at coordinate 425 of NZ_JBEOVB010000039.1, forward strand.
CGGGCGGCGACGAGTCCGAGGCTCGTGTGGCCGACCATCCGGGTGAACAGCTCGACCTGCATCACCGCCCAGGCTCCGGCCACGTCGAGACGGGTGTCGGAGTCCTCGACGATCCGGCGCGCGGTGTCCGCGTCGGTACCCCCGATGATCTTCGCGACGGATGCCTCCAGCACCCGCCGGGAGTCCGCGCCCGACGGCTGGCCGAACCCCTCTCCCATGTCGGTGGAGCTCATCCGCGCACTGTCACGCAACTCGACCTGTTTCAGGAACAGGGCGACGACGAAACCGACGGCCGCGACCGGCACCGTCCACAGGAACACCGTCTGGATGGTGTCCGCGTAGGCGTGCACGATCGGGTCGGCGACCGCGGAGGGCAGCTGGTGCAGGCCCTCCGGGCTGGTCGCCGCCCTGGCGATGGTCGCCGTGTCGACGCTGCCCGCCGCCGCCGAAGCGGCGGCCTCGACGCCGTCCTTCAGGTTCGGCGTGAGGGAGTTGGTGTAGAGGGTGCCGAAGACCGCCGTGCCGAACGAGCTGCCGAGCGTGCGGAAGAAGGTGACACCGGAGGTGGCGGTGCCCAGGTCGGCGTACTCGACGGTGTTCTGCACGGCGATCGTCAGCACCTGCATGGACAGACCGATGCCGGTGCCGAGCACGAACATGTACAGCGATTCCAGCCACGCGCCCGTGCCCGGTCCCATGTGGGACATCAGGTACAGGCCGACGCCCATCACCAGCGAGCCGACGATCGGGAAGAGACGGTACTGCCCGGTCTTGCTGACCACGTTGCCGCTGAAGACCGACGCGATGAGCAGGCCGAGCACCATCGGCAGCGTGCGCACACCGGAGACCGTGGCCGAGTCGCCGTCGACGTACTGGAGGTAGGTCGGCAGATAGGTCAGCGCGCCGAGCATCGCGAAGCCGACGATGAAGCTGAGGATCGAGCAGACGGAGAAGACCGGGTTGCCGAACAGCCGCATGGGGAGCATGGGTTGCTCCGCCCGCGTCTCGACCCAGCAGAAGAGGGCGAGGGCGACGGCGCCGCCCGCGAACAGGCCGATGATGGCGGCCGAATCCCACGCGTACTCGTTGCCGCCCCAGCTCGTCGCCAGGATCAGCGCGCTCGCGCCGACCGCGACCAGCGCGATGCCCAGATAGTCGATGACCGGTCGGACCGCCGACTTCACCACCGGGATGGTGCGGGCGGCCGCGAAGACGACGACGATCGCGATGGGCACGTTGACGTAGAACGCCCACCGCCAGGACAGATGGTCGGTGAACAGCCCGCCCAGGAGCGGTCCGATGACGGTGGCCACGCCGAACACGGCGCCGATCGCGCCCTGGTACTTGCCCCGCTCCCGCAGCGGGATGACGTCGGCGATCAGCGCCATCGCCGTCACCATCAGGCCGCCCGCGCCGACGCCCTGCATGGCCCGCCAGGCGATCAGCAGCGACATGTTGGTCGCCAGGCCGCACAGGAACGATCCCGTGATGAACACGATCGCCGAGACCTGGAAGACCACCTTGCGGCCGAACAGGTCACCGAACTTGCCGACCAGCACGGTCGCGACGGTCTCCGCGAGGAGGTACGACGTGACCACCCAGGACATGTGCGCGGCCCCGCCGAGGTCCGACACGATCGTCGGCAGCGCCGTGCCCACGATCGTCTGGTCCAGGGCCGCGAGGAGCATCCCCAGCACGATCGTCCCGAAGACGATGTTCCGTCGGCGCGAGTCCAGGACGGGCGGCTGGGCGGCGGCCGGAGCGATTTCCTCGGTGACGGTCACGAGGTCACGATCACACCGGCACCCCCCGCGCGCACGCGGGGACGGGCCGCCCGGGGAAGGCTAGCGGCGCCCCGGGTTGCGGCGCAGCAGATAGGTGTCCATGATCCAGCCCTTGCGTTCGCGCGCCTCGGCGCGCAGCCGCTCGATACGGGGACCGGCCTCGGCGATCGGGCCGGAGACGAGGATCTCGTCCGGGGTCCCTATGTAGGCGCCCCAGTAGATGTCGACGTCCTCCTCGGCGTACTGCCGGAACGTCTGGTGGGCGTCCAGCATCACCACCACGTCGTCCACCCCCTCCGGGAAGCCCTCGGCGAGCCGCCGGCCCGTCGTGATCTGCACCGGCCGCGCCACCCGGTTCAGGCCCGTGCGATGCCGGGCGACGAGCGCCGAGACGCTGCTGATCCCGGGGACGACGTCGTACTCGAAGGCCACCGCGCCCCGGGCCAGCACCTCCTGGAGGATGCCCAGCGTGCTGTCGTAGAGCGCCGGGTCTCCCCAGACCAGGAACGCGCCGCTCTGGTCCTCGCCGAGGTCCTCGGTGATCAGCCGCTCGTAGATCTCCGCGCGGGCGCTGCGCCAGTCGCCGACGGCGGGGGAGTAGGACGCGCCGCCGGCCCCGCGGTCCCGCTCCGGGTCCCGGGCCTCGACCACCCGGTACGCGCCGTGCGGCAGGTGTGTGTCGAGCATGTCGTGGCGCAACCGCGTCAGGTCGCTCTTCACCTCGCCCTTGTCCAGGACGAAGAACACGTCCGTGCTCCGCAGCGCCCTCACCGCCTGGAGGGTCAGCTGGTCGGGGTCGCCCGCGCCGATACCGATGACATGAATCTTTCGCACGCCACGAGTCTGCCGTACGCCACTGACAGTGACCGGGCCGGGTCAGCGCAGCCGGGGCGCCCGGGTCCTCGCGTCCACGGCGGCGCCGGTCCGCTCCACGGTGTCCGCCAGCTCCCGCGCCCAGCGGGCCAGGCCGGCGAGGTCCATCCCGTACGGCCGGTCCTGCCCGGCGCCGGCCGCCCACTCCCGCAGCGCCCCGGCGCCGCGCCGCAGCAGCCGCGCCCCGCCCGTGAGGTTCCCCCGGGCGGCGTGCGTCAGGCCCACCGCGAGCTGCGCGAGCCCGCGCCACAGGGCGCGCTCCGAGTCGGGGCCCGACTTCCAGGCGTCCTCGAAGACCTCGTGCGCGTGGAACGGCTTCCCCTCGTCCAGCAGGGTCTGCGCCTCGGCGACGGTCGCCTCCGGGGTGCGGACGACCCCCTCGGGCTGCCGCTCCACACCGGGCGTGCCGTACGGCAGGGGCCGGCCGAGTCCGTCCCGCGGCCGGGCGTTGCGCGCCCGCCCCTCGCCGTCCCGGTCCCGGGGACCGGTGGGCCGGCCGCCGCTCGTACCTCCTGCGCTGTCCAAACGGTCCATACGGCGATTGTCCCGCGCCCGGGCCCTCTACGGCGCACCGCCCGGGGTGGGGTAAAGTGCTGTTCGCGCGATCGCACGGCGAACACCGTCCGAAGCGCACCGGGACGTGGCGCAGCTTGGTAGCGCACTTGACTGGGGGTCAAGGGGTCGCAGGTTCAAATCCTGTCGTCCCGACCAGCTTCACGGCAGGTCGGAAGCCGCTTTCTCATCATCGGGAAGGCGGCTTCGGTGCGTTCGGGCACCCCGCCGGTTCCGACGGCCCGCTCCGTGGCCCGGCTGGCGGTGCTGCGCGAGGTCGTCCGCGAGAGCGGCGCGAGCGTCAACCAGGTCGTGCTGGCCTGGCAGTTGGGCGGGGAGCTGCCGATCGTCCCGCTGGCCGGGGCGTCGTCGGTGGCGCAACTGGAGGAGAACCTGGCCGCCGTCGACCTGGAGCTGACCGCGGAGCAGCGCGCCCGGCCGGACGCGGCGCACTGATCTCCGGGCGCCGGCCGGGCTCCGACCGGCGCCGTACGGGGGGCAACCCGGGAGTAACCGGGAGGTTAGGCTGGGATCATGCCGTCCATCCGCCGTACCGCCAGACAGGCCGACCTGCTGGAACGCCTCGTCGCGCTGCTGACGGCGGAGGGGTTCTCTGACCTCACCCTGGACGACCTCGCCGAGCGGCTGCGCTGCTCCAAGACGACTCTGTACCAGCTGGCCCGCAGCAAGCAGGGGCTGGTCGTGGAGGCGGTCAAGCACTACTTCCGCGGGGCCACCGAGGCGGTCGAGAAGAGGGTGGCGCAGACCGTCGACCCCTCGGACCGGGTCCGCGCGTACCTGACCGCCGTGGCCGAACAGCTGCGCCCGCTCTCGCGCCGGTTCCTCGACGACGTGGCGGACTTCCCGCCCGCCCGCGAGGTGTACGAGGCCAACACGCGGATGGCCGCGGAGCGGGTGCGCCGGCTGATCGCCGAGGGCGTCTCGGACGGCGCCTTCCGCGAGGTGCACACCGCGTTCGTCGGCGAGGTCGCCGCCGCGACCATGCGCCAGATCCAGCAGGGCGAGCTCAAGACCCGCACCGGGCTGACCGACGCGGAGGCGTACGAACAGCTCGCGTCGCTCATCGTGCACGCCGTCTCCTCCTGAAGCGGACCCTTCCGAATCCCGGTCGGATGCCACGCACCGCCCCGGTGCCGTACTGTGAATGATACGTTCGTACGCACTCCAGTATCACTTCCAGTACTTTCCGGTACTCCTACGTGGAGGTCACCATGCCTGCCACTCGTGCCCTGCCGACCGAGGAAGCCGTCGAGCTCATCCAGCTCACGCGCACCCTCGCCGCCAAGGAACTCGCGCCCCGGGTCGCCGACGCCGAGGCGGACGGTGCGTTCCCCCGGGACGTCTTCCGCACCCTCGGGCGCAGCGGTCTGCTCGGCCTGCCCTTCGCGGAGGAGGACGGCGGGGCGGACCAGCCGTACGAGGTCTACCTCCAGGTGCTGGAGGAGGTCGCCGCGGTCTGGTCGAGCGTCGCCGTGGGCATCTCCGTACACGCCCTGTCCTGCTTCCCGCTGGCCCGCTTCGGCACCGAGGAGCAGCGGCGCAGGTGGCTGCCGGACATGCTGGGCGGTGAGCTGCTCGGCGCGTACTGCCTGTCCGAGCCGCACGCCGGCTCCGACCCGGCGGCCATGCTCACCCGCGCGGTCCGCGACGGCGACTCCTATGTGCTCAACGGAACCAAGGCCTGGACCACGCACGGCGGTTACGCCGACTTCTACACGGTCATGGCCCGTACCTCCGACGACCGCGCGCGCGGCATCTCCTGCTTCCTGATCCCGGCCGGCACCCCGGGGCTCAGCGCCGATCCGCCGGAGCGGAAGATGGGCCTGACGGGCTCGGCCACCGCGACCATGCGGCTGGAGGACGTCAGGGTGCCCGTGGAGCGCCTGATCGGGCAGGAGGGGCAGGGGCTGAAGATCGCGCTCGCTTCCCTCGACTGCGGCCGGCTGGGTATCTCGGCGGTCGCCACCGGTCTCGCCCAGGGGGCCCTCGACCACGCGGTGCGCTACGCGCGGGAGCGGGAGACCTTCGGCAAGCCGATCATCGAGCACCAGGGGCTGGCGTTCGTGCTCGCCGACATGGGCGCCGCGATCGAGTCGGCGCGGGCCACCGCGCTGTCCGCGGCCCGGTTGAAGGACCTCGGCCTGCCCTTCACACGGGAGGCGTCGATCGCCAAACTCGTGGCCACGGACAACGCCATGAAGGTGACCACGGACGCCGTGCAGGTCCTCGGGGGGTACGGGTACACCCGTGACTTCCCCGTGGAGCGCTATATGCGCGAAGCCAAGGTCATGCAGATCTTCGAAGGAACCAACCAGATCCAGCGCATGATCATCTCCCGTGCGCTGGACCGTGACGAGGGCGGTGTGCTCACCGTCCTCGGCAAGGAGTGATGATGCAGCTCGAGAACACCGCCGCCCTTGTCACCGGCGGTGCGTCCGGCCTCGGTGCGGCCACCGCGAAGGCCCTCGCCGAGGGCGGCGCCCAGGTCTTCGCCCTCGACCTCAAGGACGGCATCGACAAGGCGCCGGAAGTGCCGGGCGTCACCTATGTGCCCGCCGACGTCACCGACCCCGAGCAGGTCGGCGCCGCCGTCGCCACGGCGGCGGGCTCCGGTGGTCCGCTGCGCACGGTCGTCAACTGCGCCGGTATCGGCCCGTCCGCGCGGATCCTCGGCAAGAGGGGCGTCCACGACCTCGCTCTGTACGCCAAGGTGATCCAGATCAACCTGATCGGCACCTTCAACGTGCTCGCGCTCGCCTCGGAGGCCATCGCCGCGACCGAGGCCGACGAGAACGGCCAGCGGGGCGTCATCGTCAACACCGCCTCCATCGCCGCGTACGACGGGCAGATCGGGCAGGCCGCCTACGCCTCGTCCAAGGGCGGGGTCGTCGGCCTGACCCTGCCCGCCGCCCGCGACCTCGCGCAGTACGGGATCCGGGTGTGCACCATCGCCCCGGGCATCGTGGAGACGCCGATGCTGGCGACGGTGTCGGAGGAGTTCCGCGCCTCCCTCGCCGAGGGCGTGCCCTTCCCGCGCCGGCTGGCCCGGCCCGAGGAGTACGCCCGGCTGGCCCTGGCGATCGTCGACCACGACTACCTCAACGGCGAGACTGTGCGTATGGACGGCGCGCTGCGGATGGCCCCCAGGTAGGCCCTGGGGCCCGCCGAGGAGCCGTGGAGGCCCTCAGGGTCTGACCAGCAGCTGGAAGTCGAACGCGTACCGGGACGCGCGGTAGATGTGCGTCCCGTACTCGACCGGCCGGCCGGTGTCGTCGTACGCCGTGCGCTGCATGGTCAGCAGGGCCGCCCCCTCCTTCTCGGCGAGGAGGCCGGCCTCCTCGGCGGTCGCGGACCGGGCGCCGATGGTCTGGCGGGCGCTGTGCAGGGTGATGCCCGCCGAGCGCAGCAGCCGGTAGAGGCCGGTCGACTCCAGGCGTTCCGTGTCGAGGTCCAGCAGGGCCGGGGGCAGGTAGTTGCACAGGAACGCCACCGGCTGTCCGTGCGTGGCGCGCAGCCGCTCCAGGAGGGTGACCTCGCTGCCCTGCGGGACCCCGAGCGCGGCGGCCACGTCGGCGGTGGCCGGCACGTGTTCGTTGCGTACGACGTGGGTGGTGGGTCCCTGACCGGCCGCCTCCAGGTCGTCGTAGAGGCTGCTCAGTTCCAGCGGCCGTTTCACCTGGCTGTGCACGACCTGGGTGCCGACTCCGCGCCGTCGCACCAGCAGTCCCTTGTCGACCAGGGACTGGATGGCCTGGCGGACCGTCGGGCGGGACAGGCCCAGGCGGGTCGACAGGTCGATCTCGTTGCCGAGGAGGTTGCCCGGTGCGAGCGCTCCCTGTTCGATCGCCCCCTCCAACTGCTGGGCGAGCTGGTAGTAGAGCGGCACGGGGCTGGTGCGGTCCAGGGCGAAATGCAGCGGGTCGAGCGCGGAGCCGGGCACGGCACGGGATCGGTCGCCGGTCCTCGCCATCGGGGCACCTCCTCGGGTCGGTGGGGTCGGCGGAGTCAGTGGGGCCGGGTGGGAGAGGGCGCTGGGGTGCGGGCGGCCCGGGCGCGGCCCGAGGCGCGGGATGCGCGGCGGGTCAACTCCCGCCGGGCGGGCGTGACACGATCCTTTTCGAACGTCTCCGTCCGCATGAGGGGTGCGTACGGTCGTAAGAGGGGTAGAGATCGATCCCGGTGCGAACCGTCGTGATCACATCCAGTGGCTGGACCGACTCGGCCATGTGCGACGCTCCTCATGGTGATCGGGGGGCCTGGCGTCTCCCAGGTGTAGGTCCCGGGGGCCCGCACTGTCAAGAGTTTGTACTTACATTCGGACCTGCTTGTGAAATGATGTCTTAACAAAGTATTGACAGTGAGCCCGTCAAGGGATTGGATCCGGCATCAAGCAGCGCACGCCGGGCCCGAGACACCTGAACAGTCGCGGACCCGGCCCCATGGCCCCAATCTGAGTAGAAACGGGCCCCGGATCCTCTCGATCGCCTCCCCTTTTCCGGTCGTTTTCTCCGTCGCACAGTGAGGTGCAGGAAAGATGGACAGCTCTTCTCCCTTCCGCTCGAGCAGAATCGCCCCGGTCGTGGCCTTGGCCGCGGCGGCGGCCCTGACCCTTGCAGGCTGCTCCAGCAGTTCCGGCGGCAAGAAGTCCGAGGAGAGCGCGGACGGCGCTTCCGCGGGCAAGGCGAGCACTCCGCAGATGACGGTCGCCCTGGTGACCCACCAGTCGCCCGGCGACACCTTCTGGGACATCGTCCGCAAGGGCGCCGAGGCGGCCGCCGCGAAGGACAACGTCAAGCTGGTCTACTCGGCCGACCCGAACGCCGGAAACCAGGCCACCCTGATCCAGAACGCGATCGACCAGAAGGTCGACGGCATCGCCGTCACCCTCGCCAAGCCGGACGCGCTGAAGGACGTCATAGCCAAGGCGAAGGCCGCGAAGATACCCGTGGTCGGCCTCAACTCCGGTGTCAGCGAGTGGAAGAACCTCGGCCTGATGGAGTTCTTCGGCCAGGACGAGACGGTGGCCGGCGAGGCGCTCGGCAACAGGCTCAACTCCGAGGGCGCCAAGAAGGCCGTCTGTGTCATCCAGGAGCAGGGCAACATCGGCCTCACCCAGCGCTGTGCCGGTGTGAAGAAGACGTTCTCGGGCACGACGGAGACCCTGTACGTCAACGGCACCGACATGCCGTCCGTGAAGTCGACGATCACCGCCAAGCTGAGCCAGGACAAGGCCATCGACTACGTCGTCACCCTCGGCGCCCCGTTCGCGCTGACGGCGGTGCAGTCGAAGGCCGACGCCGGCAGCAAGGCCAAGATCGCGACCTTCGACCTGAACAAGGACCTGACGAGCGCCATCGACAAGGGCACGATCGAGTTCGCCGTCGACCAGCAGCCCTACCTCCAGGGCTACCTGGCGGTCGACTCGCTGTGGCTCTACAAGAACAACGGCAACTACATGGGCGGCGGCGAGCAGCCGGTGCTGACGGGCCCGGCCTTCGTGGACAAGACCAACGTCGACGCGGTCGCCTCGTTCGCCGCGAAGGGCACCCGGTGATGAGCATGACCCATCATGCCGAGCCGGCGGTGACCACACCGCCGGCCCCCGGCCGCAAGGAGAGCGACGGCCGGACCAAGCAACGCCCGCCGGCCCTGCGGCTGTTGGCCCGCCCCGAGGTGGGTGTGTTCCTCGGCGCGGTCGCGGTGTACGTGTTCTTCCTGATCGCGGCGCCGCCGGTGCGTGACGGCAGCTCGATGGCCAACATCCTGTACCAGTCGTCGACGATCGGGATCATGGCGCTGCCGGTCGCGCTGCTGATGATCGGCGGCGAGTTCGACCTCTCCGCCGGCGTCGCCGTCATCACCTCGGCGCTCACCGCGTCCATGCTCAGCTACCAACTCACCATGAACGTGTGGGTCGGTATCGTCGTCGCCCTTCTGGTGTCCCTCGGGATCGGCTTCCTGAACGGCTGGATGGTCGTGAAGACCGGGCTGCCGAGCTTCCTGATCACCCTGGGCACCTTCCTGATCCTCCAGGGCGTCAACCTCGCCGTCACCAAGCTGGTCACCACCAACGTGGCCACCGACGACATCAGCGACATGGACGGCTTCGGCCAGGCCAAGAAGGTCTTCGCCTCGTCCTTCGACGTCGGCGGTGTCCAGGTGAAGATCACCATCGTGTACTGGCTCGTCTTCGCGGCCATCGCCACCTGGATCCTGCTGCGCACCCGCTACGGCAACTGGATCTTCGCGGTCGGCGGCAACAAGGAGAGCGCCCGGGCGGTCGGCGTGCCCGTGACGTTCACGAAGATCTCGCTGTTCATGCTGGTCGGCTTCGGCGCCTGGTTCATCGGGATGCACCAGCTGTTCACCTTCAACACCGTGCAGTCCGGCGAGGGCGTCGGCCAGGAGCTGATCTACATCTCCGCGGCCGTCATCGGCGGCTGTCTGCTGACCGGCGGCGCCGGCTCGGCGATCGGCCCGGTCTTCGGGGCGTTCATGTTCGGCATGGTGCAGCAGGGCATCGTCTACGCAGGCTGGAACCCCGACTGGTTCAAGGCCTTCCTCGGCGTCATGCTCCTCGGCGCCGTCCTCATCAATCTGTGGGTCCAGCGCACGGCCACCCGGAGGTGACCCCCATGACCACCGACGGAACCGGCACGCACGGCGCCATCCTCGCGGACACCGCTCCCGAGGGCGGTGACAGTCCACTCGTCGAACTGCGCAACGCGGGCAAGTCCTACGGCAACATCCGTGCCCTGCACGGGGTCGACCTCGCCGTCCGCCCCGGCCAGGTGACCTGCGTCCTCGGCGACAACGGCGCCGGCAAGTCGACGCTGATCAAGATCGTCTCGGGGCTGCACCAGCACACCGAGGGCGAGTTCCTCGTCGACGGCCACCCCGTGCGCTTCTCCACCCCGCGCGAGGCGCTCGACAAGGGGATCGCCACCGTCTACCAGGACCTGGCGACGGTCCCGCTGATGCCGGTGTGGCGGAACTTCTTCCTCGGCTCCGAACTCACCAAGGGACCCTGGCCGGTACGCCGTCTCGACATCGAGAAGATGAAGAAGACCGCCGACGCGGAACTGCGCAACATGGGCATCGTCCTCGACGACCTCGAGCAGCCCATCGGGACGCTCTCCGGCGGCCAGCGCCAGTGCGTGGCCATCGCCCGCGCCGTCCACTTCGGCGCCCGCGTCCTCATCCTGGACGAACCGACGGCGGCCCTCGGCGTCAAGCAGTCCGGCGTGGTCCTGAAGTACATCGCCGCCGCCCGCGACCGCGGCCTCGGCGTCATCTTCATCACCCACAACCCCCACCACGCCTACATGGTCGGCGACCACTTCAGCGTCCTGCGTCTCGGCACCATGGAGCTCTCCGCCTCCCGCGACCAGGTCGGCCTCGAAGAACTCACCAACCACATGGCCGGCGGCACCGAACTCGCGGCTCTCAAGCACGAGTTGGCCCAGGTTCGCGGTGTCGACGTCGAGGAGCTCCCGGAGGAGAAGGACCTCACCGCGCCCGTGGCGACTCCTGGGGAGAGGACGCCCTGACATCCGGCCGTGAAGCACGGGTGACGGGCGAACCGCCGTCCGGTGCGCCGGAGTCGGAGCCCGTCCTGGTCGCGGTCCGGAGGCCGGGCGGCGAACGGTTCGCGACCGTGGAGCAGGACGTGTACCCGTGGCGGCCGGACCGGCCACCGCCCGGCGCGGTGCGCACCCGGAAGTCCCCGCGCTTGCGCGGGGCCTGACCGGGGGACCGGGCAAGCCGGGCGCGTCGCGCCGTCGCCGACAGGCGGCGGCGCGCCCGCGCTCGTATGGTGGGGGTGATGGGCCGCATGCGGCCCGTGCCCCCTGGTGCGGCTGTGGCCTGCGGCGGAACCTCCTCATACGGGAGCGAGCCCATGACACACCCGTGTATCCGACTGCGCAGGGGGATCGTCGTCGCCGTCACGGTGGGGGCGCTGGTGGTGCCCGCCGCGGGCGGGACGGCGATGGCACTGCCGTCCTCGGCCGCCACGGTGGCCACCGGCACCGAACCGCCCTCGCCGTCCTCCTCCGGGGACGGCGTCGTCGAACTCACCCCGGCCGTGCAGAAGCAGGTCGACGACGCCGTGCAGCGGGTGATGAAGCAGGCGAGCATTCCCGGTGTGTCCGTCGGCATCTGGACGCCGGGCAAGGGCGAGTACGTGAAGTCCTTCGGCGTCGCCGACAAGAGCACCGGCAAGGAGATGGACCCCGGCCTCTACATGCGCATCGGCAGCGAGACCAAGACGTTCACCGTCACCGCGGTCCTGCAGCTGGTCGACGAGGGGAAGATCGGCCTCGACGACACCATCGGCGAGTACGTCGACGGCGTACCGAACGGCGACAAGATCACGCTGCGTCAGCTGGCCGGCATGCGCAGCGGGCTGTTCAACTACTCGGCGGACGAGGACTTCTTCAAGGCGCTGACCTCCGACCCGCAACGGCCGTTCACTCCGCAGCAGTTGCTCGACTACTCGTTCAAGCACCCCGTGCTGTTCCCGCCGGGCGAGAAGTTCTACTACTGCAACACCAACCTGATCCTGCTCGGCCTGGTCGTCGAGCAGATGAGCGGCCAGCACCTCAACGACTACATCCAGGACCACATCCTGGACCCGGCCGGCCTGGATCACACCCTGTTCCCCACCGGCAACGAGTTCCCGACCCCGCACTCCCAGGGCTACACGAACCAGACCGCGACCGGGAAGATCGAGGACAGCGCCGACTGGAACCCGTCCTGGGGCTGGGCGGCCGGCGCGATGATCTCCCAGCTGCAGGACCTGCGGGTCTGGGCGCGTACCGTGGCCACGGGCGTGCTCCCCGACGGCGAGCGGATGATCAGCCCCGCCACCCAGAAGCAGCGCCTGATCACACCGCCGACCCCGATTCCGGGCGCCGGATACGGGCTCGGCATCTTCGACGTGCAGGGCTGGATCGGCCACAACGGCTCGCTGCCCGGCTACGAGTCCCTGACCATCTACCTGCCGTCGGCACGGGCGACCCTCGTCGTCGTGCTCAACACCGACATCAACTACAAGAACCAGGAACCCAGCACCCTGTTCGGCGACGCGATCACCACGATCATCTCCCCGGACCACATCTTCAACCTGCCGGCGGAACCAGCGGCGAGGTGAGGACGTTCAGAGAGATACCAGGTGTGTGAAGTCGGGGACGGGGAGGGTGAGATGCAGGAGGAAGAGCAGGCCGGCACCGCGGAGGTCCGGCGCCGGGCCCGGTTCGGCGCGCTGCCCGAGCGAGTGCGCCCGCAGGACATGGTCGAGGAGCGGCCGGCCACCCCCAGGGACCCGGCCCGGGACGCCTACGACCCGGACGAGTTCGCGGTCCGCTACGGCCTGTGAACCGGTGAGGGCGGCCGGGGAACACCTCTCCCCGGCCGCCCCCGGGCGGACGCACCAGGCACACAGGCCCGCAGGCTCAGGAGGCGCGGACCTCCGCGATCGTCACCGGCCGGTGCTCGTGCAGGGACAGCGTGCACGCGTCCGCGATCCAGCCCGCCTCCAGGGCGTCCTCGATCGTGCAGGGCGAGGTGCGGGTACCGGCCACGACCTCGGTGAACGCGGTGAGTTCGGCGCGGTAGGCGGCGGTGAAGCGGTCCATGAAGAAGTCGTGCGGGGTACCGGCCGGGAAGGTCACCCCGGGCTCCACCGAGCGCAGCGGCAGCTTGTCCTCCAGGCCGACCGCGATCGAGTCCGTGAAGCCGTGGATCTCCATCCGGACGTCATAACCCCGGGCGTTGTGACGGGAGTTGGAGACCACCGCGATCGTGCCGTCGTCCAGGGTGAGGATCGCGCCGGTGGTGTCGGCGTCGCCCGCCTCCCTGATGTAGTCGGCGCCCCGGTTGCCGCCGACCGCGTACACCTCGGTCACCTCGCGGCCCGTGACCCAGCGGATGATGTCGAAGTCGTGCACGGAACAGTCCCGGAAGATGCCCCCGGAGGCGGCGACGTACGCGGCCGGCGGCGGCGCCGGGTCGAGCGTGGTCGAGCGGACCGTGTGCAGCTTGCCCAGCTCGCCGGCGGTCACGGCCGCCCGCGCGGCGACGAAGCCCGCGTCGAAGCGGCGGTTGTAGCCGATCTGGATGGGGACGGCACTGTCCCGCACGGCATCGAGGACCTCGACGCCCTCGCTCATGGTCCTGGCGACGGGCTTCTCGCAGAAGACCGGGATGCCCGCCTGGACGGCGGCCAGGATCAGGCCCGGGTGGGCGTCCGTCGCCGCCGCGATCACGACACCGTCCACCCCGGAGGCCAGCACGGCCTCGGGGGAGTCCGCGACCTCGGCGCCGAACCGCTCGGCGGCCTTCTTGGCGGCCTCCGCGAACGGGTCGGCCACGACGAGCGACTCGACGACGTCGAGTCCGGAGAGGGTCTCGGCGTGGAAGGCGCCGATGCGGCCGAGGCCGAGGATTCCGATACGCATGTGCTTCGCTGCTCCTTGTGTGTGGTTGCTGTGCGTTGCCGGGGCTCCGCCCCGGGCCCCGGTCGCCCTGCGGGCTCGTCCCCGAAGGCCGGACGGGCTCGACCGGTCCTGGCCGCCCGGTCCGTTCCGGCCCCAGTCGATCACCGAACCGGTGACCACGCCCGATCGGGCCGGTCTTCGCGGCCCCGTACGGGGCCTGAGAGGGCGGACCGCCGTGAGCCGAAGGGGTGATGATGTCGGCGACCGCGCCGGACCCCTCCCGGGCCGGCCGCGCGGACGTTCCGGCCGCTGCCGCTGCCGCTGCCGCTGCCGCTGCCGCCGTCGACGAGGACGGCCTTGTCGTCGAGAAGTCCCATGTACGGGCGGCCTCTCAGCTCGTGCGCCGCGCGGCGCCGGCCCGCAGCTCGTCCCGGAGTGCCCGCGGGGTCCACTCCTCCCGCAACGCGCGCCGTACGACGTCCGACTGCGCGGGCGGGGCGAGGCCGTCGACGGGCGGGTCGCTGTCGAGGTTCGTGGGGAAGGGGTAGCCCTCGGCGCTCGCGGCGACGACACGCTCCAGCCACTCCTCGTCCATGCCCTGCGCCCGGCGCCTCAGCAGGACGGGGTAGACCGCGGCAGCCACCGCCTCCCGGTCCACGGTCTCCATCGCGCGCCCGAAGGCCGAGGACACCTGGAGCAGATTGGCGGTCCGGCGCACGTCGGTGGTGCGGTTGGTGCCGGCGGCGTGGAAGACGGCCGGATTGAAGAACACGGCGTCGCCCTTCGCCAGCGGCAGTTGGACGTGGTGCTCCTCGAAGTACTCCTGGAACTCGGGCCGTCGCCACGCCAGGTAGCCGGGCTCGTACGTCTGCGAGTAGGGCAGGTACAGCGTCGGCCCGGACTCCACGGGCATGTCGCAGTGTGCGACCGCGCCCTGGAGCGTCAGCACGGGGGAGAGCCGGTGGACGTGCGCGGGATAGGCGGCGGCCCGCTCGTCGGAGAGGAAGCCGAGGTGGTAGTTGCGGTGCGGGCGCTGTGCCGCGCCGCCCGGGTTGACCACGTTGACCTGGGACGTCACCTGGTAGCCCGGACCGAGCCAGGCCTGCGAGGCCAGCGCGAGGATGTCGTTGGCGTAGTAGTCGGCGAACGCCTCCGGGTCACGCAGGGCGACCTTCTCCAGGGCGTTCCAGACGCGGTCGTTGGCGCCGGGCCTCGCGAAGTGGTCGCCCGCGGTCGCACCCGAGGCGTGCTGCTCGGCGATGATTGCGTCGAACACGGCGGTGGTCCGGTCGACGACCGTCGGATCGGGGAAGGCGTCCCGGAAGACGACGACTCCGGGACCGTCGCTCAGGGCCCGCACCAGTTCGGCGCGGACCGCGTGGCCCGTTCCGGGGGCGCGCAGGCGCTCACTGTCGTAGACGAGGACGTTCCCCTGCACCGCCGAGGCGTGCGGGAACCCGGCGCGGTCGGTGGTGCGCCCGACCAGCGTGCGGAACGTGTCGAGGTCGCAGTCCTGCTCGGTCAGCCAGGTGTGGCCCCGCACGGAGGTGAAGGACATCGTCGTCCCTTCGATGACAATGGCGGCTCTCCGCTGCCATTCTTGTCATGACAAACCCGTCGAACAACCGGCAGGCGGCCATCAAAAACCCCTCAAGCGGATCCCCTGGGAGCATTTCGTGGGCCACCCCTTCCCCATCCGAGAGATCGCACGTCAGGCGGGTCTGAGCGAGGCGACCGTCGACCGGGTGCTCAACGGCAGGGGAGGAGTGCGGGAGTCCACCGTGCAGGAGGTCCGGCGCGCCATCGCCGACCTGGACCGGCAGCGGACCCAGGTCAGGCTGGTCGGACGCACCTTCATGATCGACATCGTCATGCAGGCGCCGGAACGGTTCAGCACCGCCGTCCGGGCCGCCCTGGAGGCCGAGCTGCCGTCCCTGCACCCGGCCGTGCTGCGCTCCCGCTTCCACTTCCGTGAGACCGGACCGGTCCAGGAACAGGTCGCCACCCTCGACCGGATAGCCCGGCGCGGCTCGCAGGGGGTCGTCCTCAAGGCGCCGGACGTACCCGAGATCAACGCCGCCGTCGGCCGGCTGGTCGCCGCCGGTGTCCCGGTCGTCACCCTGGTCACGGATCTGCCGGCCAGCGCCCGCCTCGCCTACGTCGGCATCGACGACCGGGCCGCCGGCGCCACCGCCGCCTATCTCATGGGCCAGTGGCTCGGTGACCGCCCCGGCAATGTGCTCACCAGCCTGAGCAGCGGCTTCTTCCGCAACGAGGAGGAACGCGAGATGGGTTTCCGCAGCGTGATGCGGGCCCGGCATCCGGAGCGCACGCTGGTCGAGATCGCCGAGGGGCAGGGGCTGGACGCCACGCAGTACGAGCTCGTCCGGGCCGCGCTGGAACGCGACCCGGACATCCGCGCCGTCTACTCCATCGGCGGCGGCAACGACGCCACGCTGCGCGCCTTCGCCGACCTCGGCCGCGAGTGCGCCGTGTTCGTCGCGCACGATCTCGACCACGACAACACCCGGCTGCTGCGCGGACACCGCCTGTCCGCCGTCCTCCACCACGACCTGCGCCACGATGTGCGCGAGGCCTGCCACACCGTGATGCGGGCGCACGGCGCGCTGCCGCCGGCCGGTCCCCCGCTGCCGTCGGCGATCCAGGTGGTCACCCCGTACAACCTGCCGCCCCGGCCGGCGGCCGGCTGAAACCGGTCGCCGGCCGGGGTACGGGATCCGGCCGGGGCAGGGGATCCGGCCGGGGTCCGGTCCGCGGGCCGCTCAGTGCCGCAGAGCAGGCGTTCCGGCCGCCGGGGCGGGGCGTGCCGCGCTGCGGTACGTGCACACGCCCAGGGCCAGCAGCCAGTAGCTGAGGACGGCCCCCGTCAGGGCGGTCGTGCCCCAGCCGTTCGCCGCGTAGAAGAAGGTGGGGTCGTTGCCGAAGAACATCGACGGCACGAAGGCCAGGTCGACCGCGGCCAGCACGTACGCCGAGCGGCCGGTCCAGCGCGGCAGCAGACGGGTGCGGGTGACGGCGTGGCCGAGCGCGGCCAGGAAGAGCGCCAGCAGGAGACGGGAGATCGACCCGTAGAGGATGTAGGTGCCACTGACGTCGATGGTCGGGTCGATCGGGTGGTCGACGGCGATGACCGCGCCGGCCTCGAGGCCCATCGAGACCAGGGTGACGGTGGCGTAGACGAGGCCGGTGGAGAAGGCGAGGGACCCGATCCACCCGTGGGCGGGACTCACCCGCCCGACCAGTTCGCGGAACGCCGTCACGAACACGACCAGGGATGCCAGCGCGACGATCCCGACGAGCAGCCGGGACAGCACGTTGCCGTCCGGCGGCGGGCCGTCGTGGACGAAGTACAGCGGCACCTGGACGATGAGGGCGAGCGCGGCGACGACGGCGGCGAGGCCGGTCAGACGACGGGCGGCGGCTTCGGACATGGGGATCCCCCGAGTTCTCGGTGTGGGCGGGCTCGGTGCCGGCGGCAGCGTGCTCGTGCACGTGCTCGCCGACCCATGAAGCCTGCCGTTCCCGGGGCGCGCGGTCCCTGGGCCTGAGAGCCGGATCGGGGGTGGTCCTGTCGCCACCCCTACGGGTGTACGTCCACCCAGGAGCCGCTCCGCGCGGAGCGTGTCATCGCCTCCAGCACGGTCGCGCTGTGCACCGCGTCCGCGAGTGTCGCCCCGTAGGGGGTGCCCTCGGCGACCGAGCGCAGGAAGCGGTAGGCCTCCACCACCTTCAGGTCGTCGTACCCCATCGCGTTCGCCGCGCCCGGCTGGAAGGCGCCGAACTCGCCGTCGCCCGGGCCGACGTACACCGTGCTGACGGGCTGGTCCTGGTACGTGGTGCCGCGGCTGATGCCCAGCTCGTTCATCCGCCGGAAGTCCCAGAACACCGCGCCCTCGGTGCCGTGCACCTCGAAGCCGTAGTTGTTCTGCTCGCCGACCGAGACCCGGCAGGCCTCCAGTACACCCCGGGCGCCGGAGGCGAAACGCAGCAGGCAGTTGACGTAGTCCTCGTTCTCGACCGGGCCGAGTTCGCCGCCGACAGCGAGGCTGTGGCCCGCCGTCGCTCCCGTCGGGCGGGCCCGCTCGGGGACGAAGACCGCCGTGTCGGCCGTCAGGGACGTGATGTCGCCGAGCAGGAAACGGGCCAGGTCGACGCCGTGCGAGGCCAGGTCGCCCAGCACTCCGCTGCCGCCCCGCTCCCGCTCGTACCGCCAGGTCAGGGCCCCGTCGGGGTGGGCCGCGTAGTCGCTGAAGAGACGGACGCGGACGTGGGTGACCGTGCCGAGCTCACCCGCGGCGATCAGATCGCGGGCGGTCTCCACGGCGGGCGCGTTGCGGTAGTTGAAGCCGACCGCGCCCTGCACGCCCGCCTTCGCCACCGCGTCCGCCACCGCCCGGGCGTCCGGGGGAGTGAGGCCCACCGGCTTCTCGATCCAGATGTGTTTGCCGGCCTCGGCCATCGCGACACCGATCTCGCGGTGCAGGAAGTTCGGCGCGGTGATGCTCACGGCCCGCACCCGCGGGTCGGCGGCCACCTCGCGCCAGTCCCGGGTGGCGGAGGCGAAGCCGAACTGCTCCGCGGCCTCGTCTGCCCGGCCGGGCACCTCCTCGGCGACGGCGACCAGCTCGGGCCGCAGGGCCAGCCGCGGATAGTGGTGCCGGACGCGGGCGTACGCCTGGGTGTGCACCCGGCCCATCCAGCCGAACCCCACGACGGCCACTCCCAGTGCATCCACCACGGCAGTCACCACAGCCCTTCCTTGGACCGCTCCATTCGCTGACCAGGCCACCCTGCGGGCCGTTTCCCCAGGGTGTCAAGGGTTTCAAGGCCCTTTGACAACCCGTGCCGCAGATGGAACGGTCCAATCATGAGACCACCGACCATCCGTGACGTCGCCGACCGGGCCGGGGTGTCCAAATCGCTGGTCTCCCTGGTGCTGCGCGGCTCCGACCAGGTGCGTGCCGAGAAGCGCGAGGCCGTCCTGCGGGCCGTGCGCGAGCTGGGCTACCGGCCCAACGCGGCCGCGCGCAGCCTCAGCGAGCAGCGCGGCCCGTCCGACTCCCGGCCGCAACCGGGCGGGGGGACCCCCATGGTCGGCGTCCTGCTGCACGACCTGCGCAACCCCTGGTACGTGGACCTCCTGGACGGCCTCAACTCCCTGCTGCACGCGAGCGGCCTGCACATGCTGCTGGCCGACGCCCGGCTGCACCGGCGCGTCGGCCAGGACCCGGCCGGGCCCTTCCTGGACCTCGGAGCGCACGGGCTGGTCGTGGTCGGCACGCTGCCCGACCCGGCGGCTCTGGAGACGGTCGCCGCCCGGATGCCGGTCGTGGTCGCGGCGGCCCGTGAGCCGGTGCCGGCCGGGGTGGACCTGGTGGCGAACGACGACGAGCGCGGCGCCCGCCTGGTCACCGAGCACCTCGTCGGACTCGGCCACCGCCGCATCGCCCACCTGGCGGGCTACGGCGCCGTCGCCGACCTGCGCCGGCGCGGCTTCGAGGCCACCATGCGGGCGGCGGGACCGGCCCAGGTGGCGCTGGTCGAGCCGGGGGACATGACCGAGGAGGGCGGTTACCGGGCCCTGGTGCGGCTGCTCGCCCGGCCCGACCGGCCCACGGCCGTGTTCGCCGTCAACGACATGACGGCGGTGGGGGCGCTGTCGGCGGCCGAGGAACTGGGCCTGCGCGTGCCGCGCGACCTGTCCGTGGTCGGCTACGACAACACCGGCATCTCCCGGCTGCGCCATGTGTGGCTCACGACCGTCGACGGCGCCGGCCACGAGGTCGGCCGCCGTGCCGCCCGCTGTCTGCTCGACCGTCTCGAACGGCCGGGCGCCGAGGGACGGCTGCAGCTGGCCCCGCCGGTCCTGGAGGTCCGCGGGACGACGGCGCCCCCGCCCGCGGTCACAGCGTGATCGCGTAGGCCTTCCGCAGCGTCTCGTGGACGGTCCAGGTCGTCCGGTCGCCCTCGCGCAGTACCGCCATGTCGCCGGGGCCGACCGTCAGCGTGGGACCGCCCTCGACCTCGACGGTCGCCGACCCGCTGATCACCACGAACAGCTCGTCCGCCTCGGTGTCGGTGACGACGCCCGGGGTGATCTGCCAGATCCCCCTGACCTGACGGCCGTCCGCCGACTCCCACACCACCTTGCCGGTCACCTCGGGGGTCCCGGCGACGATCTGCCGCGGATCGAGCGGCTCGGGCTCGAGGTCGGCGTCGGGGATGTGGACGACGAAGCTGGGGGGCGGCGGGCTGCCGGGGCCGCTGTCGGTGCTCATGGAGCGACCCTAGCGAGGCCGTACGTCCGCCGGGCGTGGACACTGTGTGGGCTGTCGGCCCAGGTGGGAGGACACTTCGTCACGACTGGCGGCCCGTGCGGGACGGGGTGATCGTGGAGCGCATGGCGGACGACACCGCGGCCGTGCGCGAGCCGCACCGGCACGACACGCGTGAGGCCCTTCTCTTCGGCGGTGTCTACGGCGCGGTCCTCGCGAGCTCGATGGTCGCCGCGCTCAGCCAGCACGGGCACACCTCCCAGAGCAGCCGCCGCTACGACGCCGCCTGGCTGCTGGTGACCGCGTTCGCCTCGGCGCTCGCGCACGGCTACGCCCACTACATCGCCGAGCGCGGTGCGCACCGCCGGGGGGACGCGCTGCGCACCCTCGCCGAGGAGTGGCCCCTCGTCGTGGCCGTGCTGCCCACCGTCCTGATCCTCGCGGGCGCCGGCTGGGGCTGGTGGCCGGCGAGCGGGGTGGAGTACGCGGCGTTCGTCCTGAACATCGCCCTGCTGTTCGTCCTCGGCCTGGTCACGGCCCGCTGGTCGCGCCGTCCTTGGGCCGTCGCGGTGTTGATCGGGGCGGTGGACGCGCTGCTCGGCGTGATCGTGGTCGTGGCGAACGCGTTGATCAAGTAGCCCGCGCGGTCCTTCGCCGTACCCGTCCGATGGGACCATGGCGCGGCGGCAGCACGCGCGCAATACGGCGGACAAAATTGTTGACAATCTTGTTTCGCTAGATTTAGGTTCGACAGGCACTCACTCAGGGAGGGCAACCATGCCGAAAGAAGCCCGTCCGAGCACCGGGGAGCAGGCCAAACAGCATGCGCTCGCGCAGCTGCGGCAGGCGATCCTGCACGGCGAGATGGCACCGGCCCAGCGGTTGGTGGAGAACGAGCTCGCCGAGCAGTTCGGTGTGACGCGGGCCAGCATCCGCGCGGCACTCATCGATCTGGAGTCCCAGGGACTCGTCGAACGGATCCGCAACCGCGGTTCGCGGGTGCGGGTGGTGACCGTGGACGAAGCGGTCGCCATCACCGAGTGCCGCATGGTCCTCGAAGGGCTGTGCGCGGCGAAGGCGGCCGTCGCGGCCAGCGACGACCAGCTGAGCGAGCTCACCGACCTCGGCACGGCCATGACCAAGGCCGTCGCCGACGGCGAGCCGGTCACCTATTCCGACCTGAACCACGAACTGCACGTCCGCATCCGGGAGTTCTCCGACCAGCGGACCGCGCAGCAGCTGCTGGAGCGGCTCAACGCCCAACTGGTGCGTCACCGCTTCCAGTTGGCGCTGAGGCCGGGGCGGCCGCAGCAATCCCTGAACGAGCACCTGACCATGATCGAAGCGATCCGGGCCAGGGACCCCCAGGCGGCCGAGACGGCCGTCCGCGCCCACCTCACCAGCGTGATCGAGGCGCTGCGCGACTGATCACGGCTGCGCGGGGCGGGCGCCCACCTGTCACCAAGGAGATCTGAGAATGACCCAGGCCAACGCGCCCGCCAGCCCACCACGATCGACCCTCGTCGTCACCGCGCACGCCGGCGACTTCGTGTGGCGGGCGGGCGGCGCCATCGCCCTGGCCGCCTCCCGCGGGGAGAAGGTGACCATCGCGTGCCTGACCTTCGGCGAGCGCGGTGAGTCCGCCAAGGCGTGGCGCGAGGGCAGGAAGCTCGACGAGATCAAGGCGATACGCCGCGACGAGGCCGAGCGCGCCGCCGCCGCCCTGGGCGCCGAGGTCCGCTTCTTCGACGCCGGCGACTACCCGCTCGTGGCCACCGCCGAGCTGACCGACCGGCTCGTCGCCGTCTACCGGGACACCCAGCCGGACGTGGTGCTGACCCACCCCACCGAGGACCCGTACAACGGCGACCACCCGGCCGCCAACCGCATGGCGCTGGAGGCCAGGGTCCTCGCCCAGGCCATCGGCTACCCGGGCGAGGGCGAGATCATCGGCGCGCCGCCGGTCTTCTACTTCGAGCCGCACCAGCCGGAGATGAGCGGCTTCCGGCCCGAGGTCCTGCTCGACATCACCGAGGTCTGGGAGACCAAGCGCGAGGCCATGGAGTGCCTCGGCGCCCAGCAGCACCTGTGGGACTACTACACCGACCTCGCCGTGCGCCGGGGCGTGCAGCTCAAGCGCAACGCCGGTCCGAACCTGGGCCTGGCGCACAGGACCATGGCCGAGGCGTTCATGCGCCCCTACCCGCAGATCGCGCAGGAGCTGTCATGAGCGGCGTCATCGTCACGAATCCGCCGAAGGCGGAGCTGAAGGACGTCGACGCGCTGGCCGGCTTCGGCGTGGCCACGGTCGGCGAGGCGCTGGGCCGGACCGGACTGCTGAGCCCGGAGATCCGCCCGATCCAGCAGGGCGTACGGGTCGCCGGCACCGCCGTGACCGTGCTCAGCTGGCCCGGCGACAACCTCATGATCCACGCGGCCGTCGAGCAGTGCGGCGAGGGCGACATCCTCGTCGTCACCACCACCTCCCCGTCCACCGACGGCATGTTCGGCGAGCTCTTCGCGACCGCGCTCCAGCGGCGCGGGGTGCGCGGTGTGATCACCAACGCGGGCATCCGCGACACCCAGGAGCTGCGGGACATGGGCTTCGCGGCCTGGTCGCGGGCCGTCTCCTCGCAGGGGACCGTGAAGGCCACCGGCGGCTCGGTCAACGTGCCGATCGCGATCGACGGCCAGGTGATCCGTCCGGGCGACGTGATCCTCGCCGACGACGACGGTGTCGTGGTCGTGCCGCGCGAGCGGGCCCGCGCCACCGCGGAGGCGTCCGAAGCCCGCGAGGCGAAGGAAGCCCGCTCCCGTGCCGCCTTCCTCGAAGGCGAACTCGGCCTGGACCGCTACGGGTTGAGGGAGACCCTGAAGCGGCTCGGCGTCGAGTACCAGACGTACGACAGCTACGCGGGGGAGTCGTCGTGACCTCGGTGCCCGAGGAGCTGCCCTGTCTGCTGATGCGGGGCGGCACCTCGAAGGGCGCGTACTTCCTCGCCGACGATCTCCCCGCCGAACAGGCCCTGCGCGACGAGCTGTTGCTGCGTGTCATGGGCAGCCCGGACGCCCGCCAGATCGACGGGCTGGGCGGCGCGCACCCGCTCACCAGCAAGGTGGCCGTGGTGTCGCCGTCGGCCGACCCGCACGCCGACGTCGACTACCTCTTCCTTCAGGTCGCCGTGGAGCGGCCCGAGGTGAGCGACCGTCAGAACTGCGGCAACATCCTCGCCGGCGTCGGCCCGTTCGCCGTGGAGCGCGGGCTCGTCGCCGCGGGGGAGGAGGAGACCGCCGTCCGTATCCGCATGGTCAACTCCGACGACTACGCGACGGCGACCTTCCCGACTCCGGGCGGTCGCGTGGACTACACCGGCGCCGCCGAGATCTCCGGGGTACCGGGGTCGGCCGCGCCCGTGGTGATCGAGTTCCCGCCGGGCGCCGGCGCGCTGCTGCCCACGGGCAACGTCCGGGACGAGATCGACGGCGTGGCGGTGACCTGCGTGGACAACGGCATGCCCACGGTGCTCATCGCGGCCACCTCCCTCAAGGTCACCGGCTACGAGCTGCCCAGGGATCTGGAGGAGGACGTCGCGCTCGCCGACCGCCTGCGGACGATCCGCCTGGCGGCGGGCCGGCTGATGGGCCTCGGCGACGTCTCGGACACCACCGTGCCCAAGCTCACGCTGCTCGCCGCGCCCCGCGACGGCGGCGCGGTCGCCACCCGCACCTTCATTCCTGTGCGCTGCCATCCCTCTATCGGGGTGCTCGGCGCGGCCAGCGTCGCGGCCGGCCTACGGATCGAAGGCAGCGTGGGAGCCGATCTGGCGAGGGTCGACGCCGGTAGTGACCGAATTCGCATAGAACATCCCACGGGATTCCTGGACATCGAAAGTAGCCTCGGGACAACCCCCGACGGGTTGCCCTCCGCCCGCCGCACCGCCGTCGTGCGTACGGCCCGAAAGATCTTCGACGGCACCGTCTTCCCCAGGTCCGCCGAGACGGCCCCCCTGCCCGCACGCTCCCCTGGAGGTCAACGATGACTCCGCCGCTCGGCGACATCGCCCACATCGGCCATGCCCAGCTCTTCACCCCGGACCTGGACGCCAGTGTCGGCTTCTTCACGGAGTACCTGGGGCTCACCGTCAGCGGGCAGGCCGGCGACACGGTCTATCTGCGGACCTTCGACGACTACGAGCACCACAGCCTGGTGCTCACCGCCCGCGAGCAGCCCGGTCTCGGCCGGCTGGCCCTGCGCACCTCCAGCGAGGAGGCCCTGCGGCGCAGGGTCGCGGCGGTCGAGGCGGCGGGCGGTACCGGCCACTGGGCCGAGGACGAGCCGGGCCTCGGCAAGCTGTACGTCACCACCGACCCGGACGGCCACGAGCACGCCCTGTACTGGGAGAGCGAGTACTACCGGGCCCCCGACGAGCTGAAGCCGGCGCTGAAGAACCAGCCGCAGGCCAAGCCCAACCGGGGCGTGGGCGTGCGGCGCCTGGACCACATCAACTTCCTCGCCGCCGACGTGCTCGCCAACTCGGAGTTCCAGCAGAACCTGCTGGGCGCCCGCCCCACCGAGCAGATCCGGCTCGACACGGGCAGGATCGCGGCGCGCTGGCTGACGTACACGAACAAGTCGTACGACGTGGTCTACACCTCGGACTGGACCGGCAGTTCCGGGCGGCTGCACCACATCGCGTTCGCCACCGACACCCGTGAGGACATCCTGCGCGCCGCCGATCTCGCGATCGACTCGGGCGTGTTCATCGAGACGGGCCCGCACAAGCACGCCATCCAGCAGACGTTCTTCCTGTACGTCTACGAGCCCGGCGGCAACCGCATCGAGCTGTGCAACCCGCTCACCCGCCTCGTGCTGGCCCCCGACTGGCCGCTCGTCACCTGGACCGAGGAGGAGCGCAAGAAGGGGCAGGCCTGGGGTCTGCGGACGATCGAGTCGTTCCACACCCACGGCACACCGCCCGTGAGCTGAGTCCGTTCTTCGGGTGCGCAGGGCGTCGGACCAGCGGAGAAGCAGCGGTCCAATGGATTGTCGATGAGATTGTTGACAAAAGTGTTGACTCTCTCCGGGCTGATCCTTAGCGTCTTGCGCACACCGGGTCAGCCGCACGAGCCGCGCCGGCCCTCTTCACTCGTCCCCTCCAGGGTTCGTCTCCTGGACGAGAGGAAAACAACGATGTCCTCCTCCCCCGCTCTGTCCGCCCGCGGCAGCAGACTGGCCCTCCTGGTCGTCGGTCTGTGCTGGCTGGCCGTGCTCTTCGACGGCCTCGACATGTTCATCTACGGCTCGGTGCTGCCGCATCTGCTGGAGACGAAGACCTTCGGCCTCACCCCGGACACGGCCGGCGACCTCGGCAGCTACGCCACCTTCGGCATGCTGATCGGCGCCCTCACGGCGGGCACCGTCGCCGACCGGATCGGGCGCAAGAAGCTGATGGTCGGCTGCGTGATCCTCTTCTCGCTGGCCTCCGGCGTGTGCGCGACGGCGGGCAGCGTCGAGGTCTTCGGCCTCGGCCGGACCCTGGCGGGCGTCGGCCTCGGCGGCCTGCTGCCCACCGCGATCAGCATGGTCTCCGACTACGCCCCGCGCGGCCGCGGCGCCATCGTCATCGGCCTGCTGATGACCGCCCACCACGCCGGCGGCATCCTCTCCGCCTACGTCGCCAAGTGGCTCATCGACCCGGTCGGCTGGCGCGCCGCCTTCTGGGTCTGCGTGCTTCCGCTGCTCTTCGCCCCGGTGCTCGCCAAGCTGCTGCCCGAGTCGCTGAGCTTCCTCGTGGCCAAGGGCCGCGCCGACGAGGCCCGCGAGCTGGCCGGCCGCTACGACGTCGAGCTGCCCGCCGTGAAGTCCGGCAAGCAGGGCGCGGCCGACCGCTGGAACGCGCTGCAGAACCTCTTCCGCGGCGGCGAGTGGACCCAGACCCTGCTGTACTGGCTGGCCTCCTTCGGCGGTCTCCTCCTCGTCTACGGCGTCGCCACCTGGCTGCCCACCCTGATGCGCGCCGAGGGCTACGAGCTGGGCTCGGCCCTGTCCTTCGTGGTCGTCTTCAACCTCGGCGGCATCGTGGGCATGCTGGTGGCCGGGCGCGCCGCCGACCGGTTCGGCGCCCCGCGCATCTCCGCGATCTGGTTCGCGCTGACCGCCGCCGGTGTGTTCCTGCTCAGCGTCCACATGCCGATGAGCGTGACGATGATCGTCGTCTTCCTCACCGGCGTCTTCCTCAACAGCGCCCAGACGATGATCTACGCGACGGTCTCCATCCGCTCCCAGGCGGACGACCGGGCCACCGCCGTCGGCTGGACCTCGGGCATGGGCCGCTTCGGCGCCGTGTTCGGCCCGTGGCTGGGCGGCCAGCTGCTCGCCTCCGGCCAGGGCGACTGGGGCTTCACCGCCTTCGCGATCGCCGGCCTGTCGTCCATGGTCTTCATCGGCATCGCCGCGCTGCGCAGCTCGAAGCAGACTCCGCACGGCGCCGACCAGGAACTGGTGGGCGCGCACTGAGCGAGCGCACGGCGCACGGCTGACACCGGGGGCACGGAAGGACGCCGGTCACCGCACGGGGTGCGGGGGCCGGCGTCCGGCGCGTCCGGCGCCGGCCCCTGCCGAGGGCGAGGGCGAGGGCGGGGGCAGGGGCCGGGGCAGGGGCACGGGCAGGGGGCGCGGGAGTGCGTCGGCTGCGGGAGGGCGGGGGGTGGGCCGCGCAGTTCCCCGCGCCCCTGGGGGGCGTGCAGTCGCCCGTGCTGCCTGGCGCTGTTTCGTCCGGGGTGCGGTGAGGGGCGTTCGGTCGCACGCTCTAGCTATGGACAAGCAGTGGGAGGTCCGGCGTGCGGGGCCGAGGGACGCGTCGCACCGGGTGCTGATGATTCCGGGTGCGCTGTGCACGACCGCGTTCTACGCGGATCTGATGGCCGAGCCGGCGATGGCGGGCCTCGGGACGATCGCGGCGACCCTGCCGGGGTTCGGCCGTACCGAGGCGCCCGAGGACGTGTCCGTCGAGCACTACGCCCGGCTGATGACGGACTTCGCGGCCGAGGCCGGCTGCGACACGGTCGTGGGCCACAGCCTGGGCGCCAACGTGGCGATCGAGATGGCCGCGGCGGGCCTGTTCACGGGCCCCGTGGTGCTGCTCTCGCCGACCTTCTCGCGAGGGGACGAGTCGAGGTCCCTGTCCGTGATCAACGCCGTGGCGCGGGTGCCCGGGCTCGGCACGGCGGCCTGGGCGGGCATGCTGAAACTGCTGCCCCGGGCGATGGAGGACGAACTGCCGCCGCCGCGCGCGAAGGCGCTGGCGGCGGCGATGGCCGACAACGACCCGGCGGCCTGCCGCCGGATCCTGCGGCACCACTACGCCTATCTGGACCGGTATCCGTCCCTGGTCCAGAGGCTGTGCGAGGCCGGGGTCCCGGCCTGGGTGGTGCGCGGGGACCGCGACGAGATCGGCCTGACCGACGCCGAGCGGCGGGGGCTGGCGGCCTGCCGGAACATCCGGACGGTCACGGTGCCCGACGCGGGACACTTCGCCCTGGTGGAACAGCCCGCGCGGGTCGCCGCCGTCGTCCTGGACGCGGTGACCGCGGCGGTGCGCTGAACGCCGTACCCGGTCCCGCCGTGCTCAGTCGTCGGAGCCCATCTGGTCCTCCGCCGACAGGTGTTCCACCGTGCGGCCGGTCTCGGTGAACGTGCGCGTCACATGGCCCGAGGAGTACACCCACAGGATCCGCAGCGGGCGGTCGCCGATGTTGCGGAACAGGTGGGGGATCGGGGACGGCACGTACGTGGTGTCGAACTGCTCCAGCTTCGTCACCTCGCCGTCCACCCACACCTCCGCCTCGCCCTCGAGGATCGTCACGTGCTCGTCGCAGTTGTGCGAGTGCAGCGGGGCCCCCGAGCCGACGGGGTAGACGCTCATCCCGCTCGTGATCCGGTTCTCCCCGTCCGCCGACGCGGTGGTGACGAGCGGTGTCGTCACGACCGCGCCGCCGCGGTCGAGCAGCGGGACGGACGCGGCCTTGATGATGGTGGTCATGTCGGACGACGTTAGGTCGCCGCCCGGCGAATGGGGGGCCTCCGGCGTGCAGTTTTACGTTGCGCTCCGAGGTGGGTGAGCTTCTCGGACACGGCTGTACCTTCACCTGGCACCGCACGGATTCACGACCCGTGCCCGTAATGCGCCGGAAAGAAAAGGCAGGTAACGGCCGTGAGGCTCCCCGTTCTCGACGAAGAGGAAATGGATGCGCGGCAGCAGGAGCTGGCCGCGCGGATCGCCGGCCGCCGTGGCGCGGTGCGCGGTCCCTTCCGGGTCTGGCTGCACAGCCCGGAGATGTGCGAACGGGCCGAGTCGCTCGGTGCGTTCGCCCGCTTCGACTGCTCGCTGCCGAAGCATCTGCGCGAGCTGACCCTGCTGATGGCGGCCCGCAACTGGGACGCGCAGTACTCCTGGAACGCCCATGTGCACCAGGCCGTCGAGGCCGGCATCCCGGAGGCCGCCGTGCAGGCGATCGCCGAGAAGCGCGAGGCGGTCTTCGACGACGAGGCCGACCAGGTCTTCTACCGGTTCTGCCGGGAGATCCTCGACGACCACTTCGTCACCGACGCCACCTTCGCGGCGGCACTGGAGCACTTCGGCTCCAAGGGCCTGGTGGACACCATCGGCGCGCTCGGCAACTTCACCATGCTCGGCATGTGCCTGAACACGTTCCAGGTGGACCTCCAGGCCGACAAGGAGCCCCCCTTCCCCGACATCCGCGGCTACGGACGTGTGGCCCCCGAGGGCGACCGGCCATGACCGCCGTACTGCGCGCCCGGGGCGTCACCAAGAGCTTCGGCGGGGCGGCCGCGCTGAAAGGCGTCGACCTCGATCTGTACCCCGGCGAGGTGCACGCCCTGATGGGCATGAACGGCGCCGGGAAGTCGACCCTCGTACAGGTGCTGTCCGGCGTCCACCAGGCCGACTCCGGCACGATCGAGGTCGACGGGCAGGAGCAGCACGGGCTGAGCGTGCGCAGGGCGCGCAGGCTGGGCATCTCCTCGGTGCCGCAGCGCCGCGAACTGGCGATGGGCCTGAGCGTCGCCGAGAACATCCTGCTGGGCGACCTGCCCACGCGGGCGCGCGCCGTGCGGTGGAAGGCGGTCAGGGAGGAGGCCCGCTCGGCCCTCGCCGCCCTGGGGATCGCCATCGACGTGGAGCGCGCCGCCGGTTCGCTCACCGTCGCCGAGCAGACCATGGTGGAGGTGGCCCGCGAGGTCCGGCGCGGCGGCCGCGTGCTGATCCTGGACGAGCCGACCGCGTGTCTGAGCGCCAAGGACGCCCACCGGATCCGCGCCCTGGTGCGCACCCTGCGCGACGAGGGCGTCGCCGTCGTCTACATCTCGCACTACATCGACGAGGTCATGGCCGTCGCCGACCGGCTCACCGTCCTGCGGGACGGGGCCGTGGTGACGAGCGCGCCCGCCGCCGAGCTGGACGACGCGGGACTGGTGCGTGCCATGGTCGGCCGCGACGTCGTCTCCACCCGCCCCGAACGCCCCACGCCGAAGGACGAAGTCGGCCTGGCGGTAAGGGGGTTGAGTCAGGGACGGGCCATCCGGGACTTCACCGTCGAGGTGCGCAGGGGCGAGATCGTCGCCGTCCTGGGGCCCGCCGGGGACGCCCAGTCCCGGCTGTTCGACCTGCTGTCCGGGCGGCAGCGCCCGGAGACCGGCGATCTGCACGTCGACGGCCGGGCCGTGCCCTTCGGCCGGGTCCCGGCCTCGCTCGCCAGCGGGCTGCGCTGTGTCACCGGCGACCGCCGTTCCCTGGGCCTGGTCCCGGGCATGTCGCTGGACGAGAACCTGATGCTCGCCGACGACCGGTTCGCGCGCCGTCGTCTGCACCACCGCGGCCAACTCGCCCGCCGGGCCGCCCCGTTGCGTCACAGCTACGGAGTCAGGGCACTGGCGGGGAACCCGCCGGTGAGCGCGCTGTCGGGCGGCAACCAGCAGAAGGTGCTGCTCGGGAAGTGGCTGGAGACCTCACCGGCCGCGTGCTTCCTGGAGGACCCCACCAACGGCGTGGACATCGCCGCCATGGCCGACATCCACACCCTCCTCGACGATCTCGCCTCTCGGGGAGTGGCCGTACTGCTCGCCTCCTCCTCCGCCGAGGAGGTCATGCGACTGGCCGACCGGGTCGTCGTCGTGAGCGCCGGCCGCACGGTCGCCGAGCACGACATCACCGCCATCACCCGCGACGAACTCGTCGCCACGGCCCTCGGAGGTCAACCGCAGTGAGCGTCAAGACTCTTTCCGATGCCCCCGGCGTGTCCGGCCCGCCCGAGGCGCCGGCGTCCCGTCTCTCCCCGGGCAAGGTGCGCGATCTGCCGCACGCCGGTCTGATCGCCGTGCTCGTCCTCGTCGTGGTGTTCACCGCCGTGCAGAGCGAGACGTTCGCCACCGACCGCAACATCGTCAACATCCTCAGCCAGGTGAGCGTCAACGCCGTACTCGCCGCGGGACTCACCTTGTTGATGACCGCGGGCGGCATGGACTTCTCCATGGGCAGCAACGTCGCCGTCACGGCCGCCGTCTCGGCGAAACTGCTCGCCGACGGCCAGCCCACCGGCTACGCCGTGGTCGTCGCGCTGCTGCTCGGCACCGCCATCGGTCTCGTCAACGGGCTGGTGGTGACCTTCACC
The DNA here is from genome assembly GCF_040295245.1 of Streptomyces sp. NPDC002884. Lineage (NCBI taxonomy): Bacteria > Bacillati > Actinomycetota > Actinomycetes > Kitasatosporales > Streptomycetaceae > Streptomyces > Streptomyces sp. NPDC002884. The sequence continues at coordinate 31,079 of NZ_JBEOVB010000039.1, forward strand.
AACGTGGCGCCGTTCGTCGTGACGCTGGCCTCGGCCACCCTGCTCGACGGCGTCGCGCTCCTGGTCCACGACGGCTCCACCATCTCCATCGGCACCCGTATGTTCGCCCTCGGCAACGACAAGGTGCTCGGCGTGCCGTACCTGCTGATCGTCGCCGTCCTGGTGCTGATCGTGACGGCGCTCGTCATGCGGTTCACGGTGTTCGGCCGGGACGCCTTCGCCATCGGCGGCAACGAGCACGTGGCCCGCCTCAGCGGCATCAACGTCACGGCCCGCAAGCTCACCCTGTACGGCCTCACCGGCACCCTCTCCGGACTCGCCGGCCTGATGCTGCTGTCCCGCCTCGGCTCCTCCAGCCCCGGCGGCACCGCGGGCCTCTCGCTCCAACTGGCCGTGGTCGCCGCGGTGGTCATCGGCGGCACCTCGCTGGCCGGCGGGCACGGCACGGTCATCGGCACCGCCCTCGGCCTGGTGCTGCTCGGTGTGGTGGCCAACGCGCTGAACCTCCTGGACTTCTCCAGCAACTACCAGCCGGTCTCCGTCGGCGCCGTGCTGCTCGTGGCGGCCATCGCCAACGAGATGCACAAGGCCCGCTCGGGCTCGGCCCGCCACTGACCTTCCCTCCCGTTCCTGCCTCACGAAAGGCGTTTCACCATGAGACTCTCCGCGCGTACACGCAGGGCCCTGTTCGCCACCGTCACCGGCTCCACCCTGGTGCTGACCGGCTGCGGCAACGGCGACAGCGGCAGCGGCAGTTCCGACAGCGTCTCCCTCGGCTTCGTCAACGGTGGCGACACCAACTTCCACAGCTGTCTCCAGAAAGCCGTCGAAGGTCAGGCGAAGACCGCGGGCGCGAAGGTCTACACGGCCAACTCCCACCAGAACGCCGGGACCGAGCTGTCCAACATCGAGGACATGATCTCCCGCGACGTGAGCGCGCTGATCGTGCAGACGGTCAACGTCGACGCGCTCAAGGGCGACATCGCCAAGGCGAAGGCCTCGGGCATACCGATCTATCTGACCTCCGTGTCCACCGGCGACGCCGCCGACATTCTCGGCGCGGCCGTCGTCGACCTGAAGAAGGTCGGCAGCCTCGACGCGGGCTGGGTCGCCCAGGACGCGGGCACGAAGCCGGTGCAGGTCGGCATCGTGGCCGGGGCTCCGGGCGCGGCCTCGGACCTGCTCGTGGGCGGCTTCAAGGGCGCTCTGCCGGCCACGGCCGAGGTCGTCGCCAACCAGCCGGGTATGTTCAATCCCGCAAAGGCCCAGGACGTGGCGGAGAACATGATCCAGGCCAATCCCGACCTGGACTACGCGTTCGTCGCCAACGAGGAGATGGCCTTCGCGGTGCGCAAGGCGTTCGACGCCGCCGGCGCGAAGGACGTCAAGATCGTCACCGTGAACGGGACCGACGAGGGCCTGGCCGCCGTCAAGAGCGGCGAGTTCTCGGCCACCGTCGCGAACTCGGCGAAGACGATCGGAGAGACGGCCGTGAAGAACGCCGTCGGGCTCCTTGACGAGCAAAAGGTTGACAAGATTGCCAACATTCCTCTTCTGTTGGTGACCGAGGACAACCTGAGCGAGGCACCCCAGTACTGCCCGAAGTGAGGGCCCCACCGGGAAGCGGTGCCTGCCTGCGCCCCGGTTGTTCCGAGCCGCAGGAATGCTCCCGTTCTCGATGCCGCGGGCGGGAGCCGCAATCGGAGGAAACATGGACCGCTTGCTGCTGATGCACAGTTTCGTCACTGTCGCTCAGGCCGGAAGCTTCAACGGAGCCGCCAAGAAACTCGGCTCCTCCGGGTCACTGGTGTCACGGCACGTGGCCGAGCTGGAACGGCAGGTGGGGGTCCGCCTGGTCAACCGCACCGCCCGCTCGGTGAGCCTCACCGAGCCGGGACTGAGGTACGCGGAATTCGCCGCCCGCATCCTCGACGAGATCGACGCGCAGGACGCGGCACTCGCCGACTCGCACGACCGGGCCGAAGGCACCCTCAGCATCATCTGTCCGAAATGGATAGGCAGCCTGGACCTGGGTGACGCGATAGCCGCCTTTTCCGCGGCGCACCCGAAGATTCAGGTCCGATTCGAACTCGGCGGTATGTCCGACCGCACCTACGATTTCCTGGACAGCGGATTCGACGTGGCTTTCCACACACGCGACCTCCGTGATTCCAGCGTCCGCCTGAAGAAGATCTCCTCCCTGCCGTTCGTGCTGTGCGGCTCGGCGGACTACATCGAACGGCACGGCGGTCTCGCGCATCCCAACGACATCGCGGGCCACGACTGCCTCGTGCACGTCAACGACCCGGTCTGGCGCATCGGGCACGGCCACGCCAGCACCCTGCACAAGATCCGCAACATCGCCTTCTCGTCCAACTCCTACCTGGCCCTCCAGAAGGCGGCCGTGCACGGCCGGGGCATCGCCCTGCTCCCGCAGCGCCCGGCCTACGACGACCTCGTCTCCGGCGCCCTCAAGGTGCTGCTGCCGGAACTCGCCGTACCCGACCGCCCGCTGTACGCCATCTACGGCCCCGGACAGGACACCCCGCGCAAGATCAGCGTGTTCCTGGACTTTCTCTCCGAATGGTTCTCGCAGAACCCGATTCCCGCGATCCGGTAGCCCCGACGGCAGGCGCAACGGCAGGCGCAACCAAGAGTTGCGTATTTGGTAGAGCCGGGGCCATTGAGGCCCCGGCCACCCCAAACCTACGCTCACCTGGCGACCCGGAAACGAGGAATCCATGGGAATCCAGAGAATCGAATCGGTCACCTACGGCATCGACGACCTCGACGAATGCGTCCGGTTCTTCGAGGACTTCGGTCTGTTCCTGGTGGAGCGGACCGAGGAACACGCCGTGTTCGAGACCCTCACCGGGCAGACCCTCCACCTCGACACCGACCCGAACCCCCTGCTGCCCCCGCCGGTGGAGGACGGGCCGACCCTGCGCGAGGTCGTCTGGGGCGTCGACACGCGGGAGGAGCTGACCCGCCTGGCCGAGGCAGCCGGCCGGCGGCGAGCGGTGCGGGAGAGCGCCGACGGCGTCTTCCACACCGTCGACCTCAGCGGCTTCGGCGTGGGCCTCACCCTCGCCCGGCCGAAGCCGGTCGCCGTCGATCCCCGTCCCGCCAACGCGACGGGCAGCGTCCACCGGTGGAACACCGCCCTGGAGCCGCTCACACGGGCGTACCCGCTGCGCATGTGCCATGTGGCGCTGAACATCGCCAAGGCGGACAAGGACGAGGCGGTCGCCTTCTACACCGACGTCCTCGGCTTCCGGCCGACCGACATCGTGGAGCCGATGGGTGTCTTCATGCAGGCCCCGGGCGACGACGACCAGCACACCATGCTGCTGTGCCACCGTCCGGACCGGGTCGGCGTCAACCACATCGCCTACGAGGTGCCCGGCTTCGACGACGTCGTCGAGGGCGGCAACCACATGATCGAGAAGGGCTGGCGGGAGGCCCGCAGGCTCGGCCGCCACACCGTCGGCTCGAACGTCTTCCGCTTCCTGCACGCGCCGTGCGGGGGCCGCGTCGAGTACGCCGCCGACATGGACCGCGTCGACGACACCTACGAGACCCGCGTCCACGAGACCACTCCGCCGCACCACATCTGGGCGCTGCGCACGAACCGCGACCAGGACGCCGCAACCGCTTCCTGAGCCGTTCCGGCCTCATCGACTCTCCAGCCTGAGAGGGCACCCACCCATGACCACCGACCACGGCTACCCCGCCGTCCGCCTCCACATCGCGGGCGAGTGGTGCCAGGGCGGCACCGGACGTACCGCCCCGATCGTGAACCCGGCCACCGAGGAGGTGATCGGCGAAGTACCCCTGGCCACCCCCGCCGACCTGGACCGCGCGCTCGAAGCCGCCGCGGCGGGCTTCAAGGTGTGGCGCGCGACGCCCGTGGCCGAGCGCACCGACATCCTGCACGCCGCCGCCGGCCTGCTGACCGAGCGAGCCGCCGAGGTCGGGCGGATCATGACCCTGGAGCAGGGCAAGCCGCTCGCGGAGGCGACCGGCGAGGCCCGCCGGGTGGCCGGCACCCTGCGCTGGCACGCCGACGACGCCCGTCGCGCCTACGGCCGGATCATCCCGGCCGAGCCGGGCACGGTACTGACCGTCCGCCGTGAGCCGATCGGTCCGGTCGCCGCCTTCGTCCCGTGGAACTTCCCGGCGGGCGGCCCGATGCGCAAGATCTCCGCCGCGCTCGCCGCCGGCTGCTCGATCGTCATCAAGGCCTCCGAGGAGACCCCGGCGACCGCCATGGAACTGGTGCGCTGCTTCACCGACGCGGGACTTCCGGCCGGAGTGCTGAACCTCGTCTTCGGTGAACCCGCCGAGGTCTCCGCCCACCTGATCGCCTCCCCGGTGGTCCGCCTGGTCGCCTTCACCGGCTCGGTGCCGGTCGGAAAACTGCTGGCCGCACAGGCGGGCCAGGTCATGAAGCCGTCGCTGATGGAACTCGGCGGCCATGCCCCCGTGATCGTCTGCGCGGACGCCGACCCGGTGCGGGCCGCCCGCAAGGCGGCCCGGGCGAAGTTCGTCAACGCCGGCCAGGTCTGCACCTCGCCGAGCCGCTTCCTCGTCCACGAGAGCCTCGTGGGGGAGTTCACCGCCGAGTTCGTGAAGGCCGCCGAGGCGGTGGTCGTCGGTGACGGTCGCGAGCCGGGCACGACCATGGGCCCGCTGGCCAACGAACGCCGGCTGAAGTCCCTGGAACGGCTCGTCGCCGACGCCGTCGCGCGCGGCGCCAAGGTCCTCACCGGCGGCGAACGGCCCGACCGGCCCGGGTACTTCTTCGCGCCGACCGTCCTGACCGACGTACCCGAGGACGCGGAGCTGCTGCACGAGGAGCCGTTCGGGCCGATCGCGCCGATCGTGCCGTTCAGCGACCTCGACGAGGCCCTCCGGGCCGCGAACGCGCTGCCGTACGGCCTCGCCGCCTACGGCTTCACCGACTCCGCCGCGACCGCCGAGAAGCTCTCCGCCGAGCTGGAGGCCGGGATCCTCTCCCTCAACCACTGCGGCGGCTCCGTCCACGAGGCGCCTTCCGGCGGCGTGAAGGACAGCGGTTACGGCCGGGAGGGCGGGCCCGAGGCGCTGGACGCCTACCTGGTCACCAAGCGCGTCTCCCACCGGCTGGCGCCATGAGGTACGCACGGCTCTCGGTCGACGGACGGGCGCGGTGGGGCCGGGTGGGGGAGACGGACGTCGAGCTGCTGTCCGGCTCCCCCCTGGAAGGCGACGCCGGCCGGCCGGATCCCGAAGTCGTCGGAACCGTCCGCCGCGAAACGGCCGACTGGCTGCCGCCCGTCGTCCCGCCCGTCTTCTACGCGGTCGGCCTGAACTACCCCCGGCACATCGAGCACGCGGCCCGGCTCGGCAACCCGGCCGCCGTCCTGCCGGACCGCCCGGAGGTCGGCTACCGCGCCAACAACGCGCTCACCGGCCACCGTTCGCCGATCGTGAGGCCGGCCGAGGCCGAGGGGCGGTTCGAGGCCGAGCCCGAACTCGTCGCCGTCATCGGCCGGACCGTCCGGCACGCCTCGTACGAGCAGGCCCGCGACGCCGTCTTCGGCTGGACCATCGGCAACGACGTCAGCGCCCGCACCTGGCAGCACCGCGACCGCACCTTCTGGCGCAGCAAGAACAGCGACACCTTCAAGCCGATGGGGCCGTGGATCGAGACCGACGTCGACGCCCTGGCGCAGACGACAACCCTGCGGGTCAACGGCGCGGAGCAGGCCTCGTTCCCCACCGGCGACATGGTCTTCGACCCCTTCGACTTCATCGTCGAGATCACCAAGCACATCACCATGCGGCCCGGGGACGTGCTGTGGATGGGCGCCGAGTCGACCTGCGGGATCGAGCCCGGGGACACCGTGGAGATCGAGATCAGCGGCATCGGTGTGCTGTCCAACCCCGTTCACCTCGAAGGGAACCACCAGTCATGAGCGCGGAACCCCGCTACATCCACCACGTCAACTTCCCCACCACCGACCCCGACCGCACCGCCGAGTGGTACACGAAGGTCTTCGGCATGAAGCGGATCATGCCCAAGTCCAACACCCGGGTCGTACTGATGACCCGTGGCAACTTCGACCTGCACTTCACCCCGGTCGAGGAGATGGAGCGCATGGCGCCCTACCACTTCGCCGTCGAGGTCGACGACTGGGACGACTTCCTGGCGCACCTCGGTGAGCTGGGCATCCGGCACACCCGGCCCGTCCAACGCCCGGAGAACCAGTCGAAGTTCTGCTACATCCACGACCCCGACCACACCATGATCGAGCTCGTCTACCACGCCAAGCGCCCCAACTGATCGCCCTCGCTTAGGAGTTCCCTCCCATGCCTCTCGCCGACTCCGACGGCACCTCCCTCTACTACGAGCGCCACGGCAGTGGTCCGGCGATCCTGTTCGTGCACGGCAGCGGCGGCCACCACGCCGCCTGGTGGCAGCAGGTCGCCGCGCTGCGCGACGAGTTCACCGTGGTCACCGTCGACCTCCGCGGCTTCGGCAACTCCGACTCGTCCATGCCCGAGTTCGACGGCCAGGACTTCCCCGGTGACGTCGTCGCCGTCCTCGACCAGGAGGACCTGACCGACGTCATGCTGGTCGGTCAGTCCATCGGCTCCGTCGCCGCCCTGCGCGCCGGACTGCTGCGCCCCGAGCGTGTCTCCGCCGTGGTCCTCGGCCACTCGCTGGGCGGCATCAGCCACCCGGAGCTGAAGGAGCTGGCCGCCGCCGACCGCGCCGAGGCCGTCAAACTCCCCGTCATCGACCGGCTGTTGACCAAGCCCTTCCAGTCGGAGCGCGCCGACCTCACGTTCCTGTTCCAGCAGATGGGCACCTTCAACGTCGCCAGGATGCAGGACCTGCGCAACCTCGACACCGACGGCCCCTCCCTGGAGGAGATCGAGGCGTCGGGCGTCGAGGTCGCCTTCCTCGCGGGCGAGAACGACGCCGTACTGAGCGTCAGGACGGTCACCCGCGCCCACGAACTGCTCGCCGGATCGCACCTGGAGATCGTCCCGGGCGCCCCGCACTCCATGTACTGGGAGACGCCCCGGGCCTACAACGAGGCCGTAGCCCGTCTGCGCCGCACCCTCACCGCACCGAAGGAAGCAGTATGAGCAGCCTGACCCTGGCCGCCGCCGAGGAGATCATCGAGGCCGCCACCGAGCGGGCCCGGGCCCTGGGCAAGGCGGTGAGCGTCGCCGTCGTGGACGCCGGCGGCTTCCCCATCGCCATCCGCCGCCCGGACGGGGCCCGCCCCCTCACCCCGGACATCGCCCGCGCCAAGGCCTACACCGCGGCCGTCATGCAGCGGCCCGGCAAGATGCTGAAGAAGTGGCAGGAGAGCCAGCCCGTCTTCTTCGCCCAGCTCTCCCAGCTCCCGGGCGCGGCGCTGCCGATCATGGCCACCGAGGGCAGCGTCACCATCAAGAAGGACGGCGAGATCATCGGCGGCCTCGGCATCGCCGGCGGCACCGCGGACGAGGACCAGACCATCGCCGACGAGGTGCTCGCCGCCCTCGGCTACGAGCTGGAGTTCGCCGCCTGGGGCGTCTCCGGCGGTCCGGCCGGGCCCGGAAAGGACGTGTGACCCATGGCGGACACCTTCAACTACCGCATCGACCACCACGGCAGCCTGGTCCGTCCCGCCGAGCTGGTCGCCGCCCGCGCGGCCGGCGACCCCGGGGCACGGGCGGCCGCCGAACGCACGGCGGTCGAGGAAGCGGTCGTCTTCCAGCGCAGGCTCCGCTCGACCGTCGTCACCGACGGCGACTTCCCCCGCGAGGACTTCCGGGGCGCCGTCCTCGACGCCGTGACCGGGTTCCGCCGAACCGGCGAGGTCGGTGCGGACGGCCTGGCCGGCTGGGTCGCCGAGTCCCTGCCCAAGGCGAACGGCCCGCTGCTCGCCGACTGGGCCGACCGGCTCACGGCGCTGACGGTGATCGCGCCGAAGGCCTCGCTGCCCTCCCCGGCCTACCTCGCCGCGACCACCTACCGGCCCGGCCTCGGGGTGTCCTCCGCACGCGAACTGGGCGAGGCCCTCGCGGAGATCGTCCAGGCCGAGATCGAGCTGCTGGTGTCGAAGGGCGTACGCCTGATCCAGCTCAGCAACCCGCTGCTGCTCGGCCAGGTGGCGACGGACCCGTCCGATCCGGGCGCGCTGTCCTTCGAGGACGCCCTCGCCGTCGAGGCCCTCGCGGTACGCCTCGACGAGCGTCCCGAAGGCGTACGGATCGGGGTCGCCCCCGGTTTCGCCGCCCCCGGGGCCGTGGACCGGGCGCGCGTCGAGCGGCTGTACGGCGCAATACCGGCCGACCGCTGGATCCTGCCCTTCGACCAGGGCACCGACGCCGAGCTGGACCTCGTCCGGGCGCTGCCTGAGGACCGGGACGTCTGTCTGGGCGTGGTCGACGCGACCGTGCCCGAACTCGAGGACATCGACACGGTGATGGCCCGCATCGACGCCGTCGGCGCGGTCAAGGACCTCGAGGACGCGGCCGTGTCGCCGTCCCGGGGGTTCGCCGACGTGGCGAGCCGGCCGCTGCTGACCACGGAGGAGCAGCGCAGGAAGATCGTGCTGGTGGAGACCGTCGCCCGGTACGTGTGGGGCAACGAGTTCTGACGGCGGCGCGCAAGGGCCGGGCGACTCGGGGGAGTCGCCCGGCCCTGAGGCGTGTCCTGCGGATCAGGCCGCGCGCCTCACAGCGTCTCGGCGAAGGTGACCGTCCGCTCCGTCAGCAGCGGCCACACGGTCGCCACGATCAGCTTCCGGAAGTGCTCGGCCGCCTTGTGCGCCTCGAACCCGGCCCGGTCGGCGTACCGCTCGTACAGCAGGAAACCGCCGGGCTCCCCCTCGACCGCGTGCACCTCGTATCCCTCGTTCGCCGGCTCGGCACGGGTGTGCTCGCGGACCTGGAGCAGCGCGGCGCGGACGCTCGCCCCGTCGGCGGGGGCGCAGCGGTAGTGGGCGACGACGGCGTAGGACATGTCCGGTTCTCCTCGGCGGGTGGGCGGAGGCCGCTGTCAGGCCTCCGGCCCGCCGATTCCAGCATGGATCAGGCCCGCGCCCACCCGCGCGCGGCGCAACCAATGCCTGCTGCCACAGAGCTGGCGGCACCGCCCTGACGTGGTGTGTTGTCACAGTCCGCACCCTGGCCGACAAAGGAAGTGACCCGACATGCGTACCCTGGAGACCCTCGTGGGCGGGGAGTGGGTGGCGAGCGCCGACTGGATCGACGTCCTCGACCCCGCCGACCTCCGCACCCCCGTCGCCCGCGTTCCGGCCCTCACGGCCAAGGACGTCACCCGCGCCTTCGACCACGCCGAGCGGGGTTTCGCCGTCTGGAAGCGCACCAGCCCCTTCGAGCGGGCCCGGGTCTTCACCGACGCGGCCCGGCTGATCCGCGAACGGGTCGAGGAGATCGCCGCCGACGTGACGGCGGAGAACGGCAAGACCCTCACCGAGGCGACCGGCGAGACCCTCAAGGCCGCCGACTTCCTGGAGTACTACGCCGGTCTCGCCCGCCAGGGCTACGGCACCCTCCTGCACGACGTACGGCCGAACCACCGCACCCACACCCAGCGCGAGCCGATCGGCGTGATCCTGGTGATCAGCCCGTGGAACGACCCGCTGATCACGCCCGCCCGCAAGCTCGCCCCGCTGCTCGCGACCGGCAACGCGGCCGTGTTCAAGCCGGCCACCGAGACCCCGGTCTCCGGGCTGCACTTCGCCCGTGCCCTGCACGACGCCGGACTGCCCGCGGGCGTGCTGAACGTCGTGACCGGCCGGACCGCGGAGATCGAGGAGGCGCTCCTCGACGACCCGCGGATCGTTGGCATCACCTTCACCGGCTCCAACGCCGTCGGCAACCGTATCCGTCGCCGCCTCGCCGACCGCAACGTCCGTTTCCAGGGCGAGTTGGGCGGCAAGAATGCCTCGGTGGTACTGAAGGACGCCGATCTGCCGGCCGCCGCGAAAGCCGTCGTGGCGGCCTCGTTCGGGCAGGCGGGCCAGCGCTGCACCGCCACCAGCCGGGTCGTCGTCGAGCGGCCGGTGTACGAGGAGTTCACCCGGCTGCTGGTCGCCGAGGTCGAGCGGCTGAAGGTCGGCCCGGGCCACGACCCGGCCACCACGCTGTGCCCGCTGTCCAGTGCCAAGCAGCGCGACAGCGTCCTCGCCGACCTGGCCGGGGCGGTCGAGCAGGGCGCCACGGTCCTCACCGGCGGCCACGCGGACACCGAGGGCGAGCGCGCCCACGGCTGCTACGTGCAGCCGACGGTGCTCGGGGACGTCACCCCCGAGACGGCGATCTGGCGGGACGAGGTCTTCGGGCCGGTTCTCGTCCTGCGCGCGGTCGACGGCTTCGACGCGGCCGTCGAGGCGGTCAACGACTCGGGCTTCGGCCTCGCCGCCGCCGTCTTCACCCGCGACCTCGCCCACGCCCACCGCTTCGCCGACGAGGCCGAGTGCGGACAGGTCGCGGTCAATTCCACCACCACCGGCTGGGACGTCCACCTGCCCTTCGGCGGGTTCCACGACTCCGGTACGGCCTACAAGGAGCAGGGCGAGGAAGTCCTGCGCTTTTCCACGCGCGTCAAGACTGTCGCCGTGCACTTCGGCGGCTGACGATCGGGAGACGCGACGAGAGACAAGGAGGCGTTCGATGGCTGACGAGACGATCGGCATCGTCGGGGGCGGCATCGTGGGACTGGCCACGGCCCGCGAGATCGCCCTGAGCAGGCCCGGCACCCGGGTCGTGGTCTTCGAGAAGGAGCGGGAGGTCGCGCTCCACCAGACCGGCCACAACTCGGGCGTCGTGCACGCCGGCATCTACTACACGCCCGGCAGTCTCAAGGCCGAGCTGACGGTACGGGGCGTGGCGCTGCTGCGCGCGTACTGCCAGGACCGTGAGCTGCCGTACCGCGAGATCGGCAAGCTGGTCGTGGCGGTCCGCGAGGACGAGCTCGGCCGGATGAACGCCCTCTACGACCGGGCCAGGAACAACCATGTGCCCGATCTGCGGAAGGTCTCCCGCGAGGAGATCCGGGAGATCGAGCCGAACGCCGGCGGAGTCGCGGCCCTCTACTCCCCGCGCACCGCGATCACCGACTATCCGGCGATCGCCCGGGCCTTCGCCGACGACGTCGTCGGCTCCGGGGGAGAGGTGCGGACGGGCTTCCCGGTCACCTCCGTCACCGAGGTGCCCCAGGGCATCGAGGTGGCCTGCGGAGCGGAACGGGTGCGCGTGGACCGGCTGATCCTGTGCGCGGGGCTGCACTCCGATTCCGTGGCGGGGCTCGCGCGGGACCGGCCCGACCCGCGGATCGTCCCGTTCCGGGGCGAGTACATGCTGCTCAGGCCGGACAGGGCCGATCTGGTGCGGGGTCTGATCTACCCGGTGCCCGACCCCCGTTACCCGTTCCTCGGCGTCCACTTCACGCCCCGCGTCGACGGCTCGGTGGAGGTCGGCCCCAACGCGGTCCTGGCGCTGGCCAGGGAGGGGTACACCCGCACCCGGATTTCCCCGAAGGACCTGCTCGGCCTCGCCGCCTATCCCGGCGTCTGGAGGATGGCGGCCCAGCACTGGCGTACGGGCATCAAGGAGTACCGCGGGTCGTTCTCGGCGAAGGCCTTCATGAAGGACGCCAAGCTGTACGTCCCCGCGGTCGGCGTCCAGGACGTCGTACGCGGCGGGGCGGGCGTCCGCGCCCAGGCCCTGGACCGGGACGGCACCCTGGTGGACGACTTCCGTATCCACCGGGTGGGCCGGGTCACGGCCGTCCGCAACGCGCCCTCGCCGGCCGCCACGGCCTCCATGGCGATCGCCGAGCACATCGTCGAAGCCGTTTTCGCCCGCGCTTCCGGCAGCGACTGAGAAACACGTTGCGGAACAGGTTGCGGAACAGGTTGCGGAACACGTTGAGAAACAGGTTGCGGAAGACGACCGCGAAACGGGCCCGGAAACCGCTTTCGGCGACCGCGCGCGCAACCTGAAAGTGCCCTGCGAACAGCGCACTTTCACGCAACAACAGCTTGCGCTCCCAGGGGCTCCGCAAGGCCTTTCCGGCCGCCTAGCGTTCCCTCCGCAACGCCTCACCACGTGCCCTACCGAGAGAAAGAAGTACGGGACATGTTCGTCGTCGACACGCAGATCCACATCTGGCTGGAAGAGACCCCGGACCGCCCCTGGGTCCCGGGCGCCCGGGAGCGGATCCGCCTCAACGGCCACCGCGAGGACCCCTTCTCCTACGAGGAGGCCCTCGAGCTGATGGACGAGGCCGGCGTGAACCGCGCGCTGATCCTGCCGCCGTCCTGGGAGGGCGACCGCATCGACTACGCCCTCGAAGCCTGTGAGGCGCACCCGGACCGCTTCGGCATCATGGCCCGCATCCCGCAGAACAAGCCCGAGGAGGGCAAGGCCCTGCTGAAGGACTTCGCGCAGAACCCGCACATCAAGGGCACGCGACTGACCTTCCACCGCCCGCAGGACCGCAACTGGATGATCGACGGCACCAACGACTGGTACTGGCCCGTCGCCGCGGAGCTCGGCATCCCCACCATGGTCCACGCCCCGATCTGGAAGCGCGAGCTCGGCGAGATCGCCGCCAGGCACCCCGAGCTGAAGATCATCATCGACCACATGGGCATCATGGCCCGCTGCGTCGACGACGCGATCGGATACTGGGTCGCGGAGACCGCGGAGCTCGCGGCCCACCCGAACATCTACGTCAAGGTGTCGGCGCTGCCCGGCTACTCGACGCAGCCGTTCCCGAACAACAACATCCAGAAGTACGTGCGCGAGATGGTCGACAAGATGGGCCCGCAGCGCTGCTTCTACGGCACCGACATCACCCGTCTGCTGGGCCACGGCATCACCTACACCGACACCATCGAGCAGTTCACCAAGCACTGGGACTTCACGCCCGAGGAGCTGGAGTGGATCATGGGCCGCGGTATCTCCGAGGTCCTGAACTGGCCGATCGAGGGCTGAGGAAACACGAGAGATGACCGACACCACCACCTCACCGGGCGCCGACGGCGGAGACGCTCTCGTGACCGCCTTCAACGCCGTCGGCGCCGACTACCTGTTCTGCTCGTCCGGGTCCGAGTGGGCCCCGGTGTGGGAGTCCCTCGCCCGGCGCCACCGGGACGGGCTGCCCTGCCCGCGGTACCTCGACCTGACCCACGAGACCGTCGCCGTGGGCATGGCCACCGGCTACGGCCTGGTCAGCCGCCGGCCGCAGGGGGTGCTGCTGCACGCGGCGCCCGGCCTGCTCCAGGGCTCGATGGCCGTCCACGGGGCGCTGCTCGCCGGCGTCCCGATGGTGGTCAGCTCCTCCGAGTCGACCACCTACGGCGACGGCCCCGGACAGGATCCGGGCGGCCAGTGGTACCGGAACCTGTCCATCGTGGGCGGCCCGCACGGCGTCGCGACCCCGTTCACCAAGTGGTCCACCGAGGCCGCCAGCGTCCACACGCTGCCCACCATGGTCACGCGGGCGGCCGAGCTCGCCTGGCGGGCCCCGGCGGGGCCGGCGTACCTGAACGTCCCGCTGGAGATCCTGCTGGAGGAATGGGACGGCCGTGAGGCCAAGCCCATCGTGCCGCCGGGCTCCACGCACAGCTCGCCCGAGGAGGTCGATCCGGTCGCCCGGCTGATCCGCGAGGCGAGGAACCCGGTCGTCGTCACCGAGACCGCCGGCCGCGAGGCGGGTGGCTTCGAGGCCCTCGTCGCCTTCGCCGAGGCCTGGAACATCCCGGTCGTCGAGCCGGACTCGGCGGTGTGCGGCAACTTCCCGCGCACCCACCCGCTGCACGCGGGCAGTGACATCGGCCCGTGGATGGACGAGGCGGACCTCATCCTCCTCGTCAACTGCCGGGCCCCGTTCTACCCGCCGTCGCGCCGTCCCTCCAAGGCGCAGGTCGTCGTCATCGACGAGGTGCCGCAGCGTCCGCACGTCGTCTACCAGGTCCTGTTCGCGGACAAGTACTTGGAGGGCAACGTCGCCAACACCCTGCGCCAGCTCGCCAAGCGGGCGAAGGATCTCGACGAGGCCGCCGTCGCCGTACGGCGCACCGCCCAGGACGAGCGGCACGCCGCCGAGCAGGCCGCCATCGCCGACGCCGAGACCAGGGCCAGGACCGGGGCCGGGACCGGGGCGCGGCAGCGGACCGAGGGCGTCGACCCGGTGCTGGTCGCCGCCACACTGCGCGAGCTGCTCCACGGCTCGGACGGCATCGTCGTCGACGAGACCATCACCCACAGCCGTGTCGTCAAGCGGCATCTGCGCACGGCCGACCCCGACTCGTACTTCTATGTGCAGGGCGGCCTCGGCCAGGGCATCGCGGTCGCGCTCGGCGTCAAACTCGCCGCGGGGGAACGGCCGGTGGTCCTCACCATCGGCGACGGCGCCTTCACCTACAACCCGGTCGTCCCCTCGTACGACGCGAGCAAGGCGTACGAACTCCCGCTGCTCATCGTGGTGTTCAACAACCGGGTCTACAAGTCGATGAACCTCAACCACCGCAGGTTCTATCCCGACGGAGCGGCCGCCGAGACCGGTGAATGGCTCGGCACCGATCTGCACCGTCTGCCCCGACTGGCGCAGTTCGCCGAGCCGTTCGGCATGCACACCGAGACCGTCGACACCGCACAGGCGCTCGGGCCCGCCCTCGAGCGCGCCCTCAAGGCCGTGGCGGAGGGCACCACCGCCGTCGTCGACGTCCTCGTCACCCGCTGAACCAGGAGGCACCGTCACCATGTCCACCCCAGCTACGAAGATCCTGGTGCCCGCAGAGGACCTGCGCACCTTCTCCGCGGCCCTCCTCGAGAAGGGCGGCCTGAGCGCCGCACACGCCCGCACCACCGCCGACGTGTTCGTCTGGGCCGCGCTGCGCGGCGTCGACTCGCACGGCATCGCCCGGGTCCCCGCCTATCTGGACCTGCTGGAGAAGGGCGTCGCCAACGCCGACGCCCGGATCACGCTCGAGTCCGCCGCCCCGGCCGCCGCCGTCCTGGACGCCGATCGGGCCCCCGGCCCGGTGGCCCTCAGCGCGGCGGCCGACGAGGCCGTGTCCAGGGCGAGGACGACCGGCATCGCCGCGGTGGGCGTACGCCGCACGGTGCACACCGGCGCGATCGGCTACTACGTGTCGAAGATCGCCGAGCAGGGCCTGGTCGGCATCGGCTTCGTCGCCGGGATGCCGAACATGGGCTACACCGGAGTCAAGGGAGCGGCGGTCGCCACCAGTCCGCTCGCCATCGCCGTCCCGACCGACTCCTCGTCGGCGCACGCGCCGCTGCTGCTCGACATGGCCACCGCCACCATCGCCCTCGGCAAGATCCGGCAGGCCAGGGCGAGCGGCACCCCGCTGCCCGAGGGCGCGGCCGCCACCGAGGACGGCACCCCGACCACCGACCCCGAGAAGGCGGTCATGCCGCTGCCGCTCGGCGGGGCCAAGGGCTCCGGCATGTCCCTCGCCTTCGAGCTGCTGACCAGCGTGCTGGTGGGGGCGCCGATCTTCGCGGCGTTCCACTCGGACGACCCGGCCGGCCGCAAGCACCGCCAGAACGCCCTGCTCATCGCCGTCGACCCGGCCGCCTTCGGGGGCACGGACGCCTTCACCGAGTCGGTGGACGCCACGCTGGACACGCTCAAGGGCCTGCCGGCCGCGGACGGCGCGCAGGGCGTGTTCTACCCCGGCGAGCGCAGTGCCGCCGTGGCCGCCGGCCGCGGGGAGAAGGGCGTACCGGTGGCGCCCAAGGTGTGGCGCGACCTGACCGAGCGCGCCGAGAAGCTGGGCGTCGCCCTGCCGGCGGCCGCTGGATAGGGGACGGTGGCTTCCCGGGCGACGACCCGGGGAGGGGCGGGTGGCCGGGCGCGCCGGTGCGGCGGACGACGCCCGCGGGCCACCCGGGTGGCGTCCGGTGCGGCGGACGCGCCCTCCCGCCCCTCCCGCCCCTCCCGCATCTCTCCCCCCTCCTCAACGCCTCAAGAGGCCTGCGAGGCGCCGGAGCCGGTCGCCTGGCGGAGGTGACGGGCGATCAGCGCGTAGGCGGTACGCGCCCTTTCGTCGTCCTTGGTGTCGTAGCCGTGGTCGGCGCCGGCGATGTCGTGGTGCTCGACGAGGGCGCCGGCCTCGTCGAGCCGCTCCGCGTACCGCACCGCCTCGTTCCTGAGCAGGTCGTACTCGGCCGTGATCACCAGCGCCGGGGCGATGCCTTCGAGGCCGGCGGTGTCGGAGGCGTGGGCGGGCGACACGAACCGGTGGGCGCGCTCACGGGGATCCGGTACGTAGGACGAGTCGAAGATGTCCCCGAGCCAGGGCCGCAGCATCGGCCGGGCGACGGCGGCCTTCTTGTCCCTGGCGCTGGTGGCCAGGTCCAGCGGGGGATAGTGCAGCACCTGGAGCGCGATCGACGGGCCGCCCTGCTCCAGGGACTGCCGGGCCACGGCCGCCGCGAGTCCGCCGCCCGCGCTCTGTCCGCCCACGGTGAGGCGCCGGCCGTCCCAGCCGTGCTCCGCGCCGTGCCCCGCGACCCAGCGGACGATGTCGTAGGCCTGGGTGGTCGCGGCGGGGAACGGGTGCTGCGGGGCCACGACGTACTTGACGTTGACCACGACCACCCCCGCCTCGGCGGCGAGGACGCGGCAGAGCCCGTCGTCGACCTCGGGCATCGACATGATGTAGCCGCCGCCGTGGAAGTTGACGTGCACGGGCGGCCGTGTCGCCGTTCCGGCCGGGGGCGCGTACACCGTGACAGGAGCGGGGGCCACGGAGGTCGGGACCGTCAACTCGCTCACGTCACGCGGGTATTCGGGGAAGCGGGCCTGCCAGGCGGCGGCCGACCCGGCACCCGAGGTCCGGCGGCTCGCCAGCTTGGTGAGGCCCTGCATCGTCTTGGCGGCGAAGGCGGCCACCGCCGGTCTGGCCAGGATGGACATTGCGGGTTCCGTTCGTCGAGCCGTGCCGTCGATCGTCAGGATTCCTGATGAAGAGAACGGGGCGAAGCTAGCACGACGGGACCCGCGCGCGCACCGGTCCCTCAGTCCCGCCGGGCCACGATCCGGTACGCGTTGGACACGCCGAGCCGGTGCGCGAGCGGACGTACCGCGAACCGGTCGAGCAGGGTGCCCACGATCAGCGCCGGGATCCCGGCGACCAGCAGCGCCCCGCGCAGCGTGCGGCGCAGCGCGCCCGGCGCCTCGGGCAGCCACGGCGCGTCCTCGCGCGGCGCCGCGTGGTCCAGCGCCAGCCATACGGCGGCCAGCAGGTCGACCGGGTCGTGCGGCTCGGCGTGCTGCTCCGCCACC
Organism: Streptomyces sp. NPDC002884; assembly: GCF_040295245.1. NCBI lineage: Bacteria > Bacillati > Actinomycetota > Actinomycetes > Kitasatosporales > Streptomycetaceae > Streptomyces > Streptomyces sp. NPDC002884. The sequence continues at coordinate 48,417 of NZ_JBEOVB010000039.1, forward strand.
ACGGTGAAGCCCAGCCGCGTGAGCCGTTCCCGCAGATTGGCCACCGGCACGAAGTGCAGATGCTGCGGCTGGAGCCAGGGCAGCCACCAGCGGCCCAGCAGGCGCGCGTAGCGGCTCTCGGGGTCCGGCACCTCGATGAGGAGATGGCCGCCGGGGCGCACCGTCTCGTGTGCGGCGCGCAGCTCGCGGTCGGGGTCGGTGCTGTGCTCCAGGTAGTGGAACATGCTCACCACGTCGTAACGGGCGGCGAGTTCGGCCGCCAGGTCGGGGAACGCGCCCCGGTAGCCGTGCTCCACCCGGCCCTCCCGCTCGGCGAGTTCGACGCCGTCGGTGAAGTCCAGCCCGTCGAACGTCGTCCCGGGCAGTACCTCCCGGGCGGCCGCGCAGAAGTGACCGTGCCCGGTGCCGACGTCCAGCCAGGTCTTCGGCGCGGGGTCGTGCGGCAGCATCGACCCGGCCCGTCCCCGGTACATCTTCGTCCGGCCCCCGAAGGTGTCCCCGAGCTTCTTCTCGCCCAGCCCGTCGTAGAAGTCCCGGTAGTAGAACTCCAGTCCCTCGGCGCTCAGTCGCGGGTTCTGGAAGATGTGTCCGCAGTCCCCGCAGCGGTCCAGGACGAAGCGGCCCGGCTTGTGCTGGAGCAGATCGGTGGTGCGCAGCCGGGTGGTCAGCGCCGCCGAGCCGCACCAGGGGCAGGTGGTGCGGCGGGGCTCGAACAGGCGGTCCTGGCCGGCGGCGATGTCCGCCCGGTAGGCGGGCCGCGCCTCGGCGATCCGCTGGGCGGGCCTGCTCTCTTCGCTCATCTGAACTCCCCTGCCAGGCCTTCGAGATGGGTCGCCGCGGCGGACGGACCGCCCGCGGCGCGGAATGCCGTACGGATCCGGTCGGCGGCGGCGCGGTGTCCGGGTTCGTGCAGGACGGAGTCGATCGCCGCGCCCAGCTGCCGCGGGGTGACCCGGCCGAACCGCACCCGTACCCCGGCCCCCGCGTCGGTGACCTGCCCGGCCACGACCGGCTGGTCGTCGCGGATCGGGGCCACGACCAGGGGGACGCCGTGCCACAGGGCCTCGCACACGCTGTTGTGCCCGGCGTGGCAGACCAGCGCGCCGGCACCCTTCTCCAGCCGCTCCAGCAGGGCGAGCTGGGGCACGTACGGCAGGATCAGCAGGTCCTTGTCGTCGCCCCGCGGCTCCAGCGTGCCGCCGGGATCGACGATCACGCCCTGCACCCGGTCGGCCCGCTCCCGCAGCACGTCCCGGCAGACTCCGAGGAACCGTCCGCCGACGTCGGCGTTCGCGGTGCCGAGCGTGACCAGCACGGTGGCACGGCCACCGTCGAGCCACTCCCAGGGGAAGGCGGCGGTGGAGGGCCGGGCCGTGATGGACGGGCCCACCCAGCGGACGTCCCCGCGGGCGTCGCCCGCCAACTCCGGGGTGCTGAAGGCCAGGACGAGGTGCGGCGAGAAACGGGGGTCGGCGTCGCCCGCCGGATCGCCGATCGCGGACCGCAGCGCGGCCAGCCGCCCGTCCAGCCACTCCCCGACCTTGGGCAGTCCGGCGAGGGGGTCCGTGAACTCGGCCGAGGTGGTCGCCGAGGTGGCCCACGGCAGACCCAGCCGCTCCGCGACCAGCGCGCCGGCGAAGGCCTGCTGGTCGGCGACGACGACGTCCGGCCGGAACGCCTCGACGGCCGCCCGCACACCCGGCGCCATCGCCTCGGCGAGCGGCAGCAGGTACCACTCCCACAGAAACCTCAGCGCCTCGGGACCACGCAGGTCGGCGGGCCGCTCACCGGGCGGCGCGCCGCCGCAGGCGTACACCGTCCCGGCGCCGGGGCCCGCCAGCCGGCCGACCAGCTCCGGGTCGGCGCAGGCCCAGGCCACCTGGTGGCCCCGCGCGGTGAGTTCGGCGGCGACCCCGACCGCCGGATTGAGGTGACCCACCAACGGCGGTACGACGAACAGGAACCGGCTCATCCGGCCGCCTCCGCCGCCACCCGCCCGGCCTCGTCGACGAGGGTCAGGATGTGCCCGCCGACCGTCCCGGAGGCCTCCACGAGGACCGAGTGCTCATGCCCCGGGATCACCACGGTCCGGCAGTCCGGCAGCACCGCCCGGAGCCAGGGCGCGAGTTCGGCCAGATCGGAGTCGCCGCCGTACAGGCCGAGCACCGGGCAGCGCACCGCGGCCAGCTGATGGTCCGTCAGCACCCGGCTGGCCGGGATGTCCCGTCCGAGGGTGGTCTCCCGGGCGAGCCGGGCCGCGCCCTTGGCCAGGCGGGCCGTGTTGTGGCCGCGGTGGGCGGTGATCCAGGCGATCGCGTCGGACTCGTTGTGGGCGAGCTGGGTCACGACCCGATCCAGGATCCCGCCGAGCTTCGCCGCCCAGGCGGCGGTGGCCGGTTCGGACTCGACGAGGGTGACGCTCGCCGCCCGTTCGGGGTGCCGGGCCGCGTAGCCGAACGCGATCGTGCCGCCGTAGGAGTTGCCGACCAGATGCACCGGACCGGTGACCGCCAGCCGGTCGAGCAGCGCCTCCAGGTCGTCGACGTTGTCGTCCAGCGTGTAGCCCCGGGCGGGGCGCTCGCTGCGGCCGTGTCCCCGCAGGTCGTACATGACGACGTCGAGGCCCGCGGCCGCGAACGCCGGGGCGACGGTGAAGTAGTAGCTGGCCAGGCTGTCGGTGAGCAGACCGTGCACCAGCACCACGGTGGCGGTGGCCGGCCGGCCCTGCCGGGGGCCGAGCCGCTGTACGTGCAACCGGACGGAGCCGGTGTCGACCATCGCCATGACTCAGCTCGCCTCCGCGGCCTTCAGACTCGTCACGACGTACTCGACGAGCCGTCCGACGGTCAGTTCGATGATCTCGTCGAACTCCATGCCGGCCAGGAACTCGGCGAAGTTGACCCGGTCGCCGTACCGCTCCTGGAGCAGACCGGCCAGGGTGACCAGATCGATGCTCTCCAGCTCCAGGTCGCGGTTGAAGGTGGTCTCCATGCCGATCTCGATGTCGTCGAGGCCGTACTCGTCCTCGAGGAGCCGGGTGAGCATGCCGGTGAGGTCGGCCAGGACGGCCGTCTCGTCGGCGGTGACGGGGGTGCGGGGGGTGGGGGGTGTCATCGGGCGTCGTACTCCTCTGCGGTCGGGTGTCCCGTCGTCCAGGCCACCACGTACGAACGGTCGGGCAGCCGGGGCGGGTTGGCGGCCGGTGCGCAGTGCACGGCGTAGGCGCGTTCCAGTCGGCCCGCGACGGTCAGCCGGTCGCCTGCGGGTGTCGCGTCGAGCACCGTGAAGTCCCGTGGCCTGCCGTCGAATCCGGTGCCCTCCGCCTTGGCGACGGCCTCCTTCGCGGCCCAGAACCGGGTGAACCACAGGGCCTCGGAGCCGCCGGAGCCGGCCGACAGGGCGCGCAGCAGCCGTAGTTCGTCCTCGCCGAGGGCGGCGGCGAGGGTCTGCGGGGTGCGGTCGGTGACCTCCTCGATGTCGATCCCGGGGCCGGGGCCCGGCGTGTGCGGCCGGACGATCGCGACGCCCGCCTCCGCGCAGTGGGCCAGCGAGACGTCCAGCGGAGGCAGGTCGCGGCCGTGCACCCCGGTGACGTACGGCCGGCCGGCCTCGTCGTTGCGCACCCGCAGCTCGGCCGGGAAGACCGGGCCCTCGCCCTGGTCCCACAGCCACCGCCGTACCGCGTCCTTCACCGCGATCCGGCCGAGCAGCCACTGCCGGCGCCCGCGCGGGGCGTGCCGCGCGTACTGCGAACGCTCCGCGCCGCCCAGGGAGTTGCGCATGATCAGCTCGCGGGACGCCAGGTCGGGCCAGCGCTCGTGCAGCAACTGCCAGCCGCCCGGACGGGTCTCGGACAGGGTGTGGTGTTCCGGGAAGCGCTCGACGGGCCGGGTCTTCGGGTCGTTGTCGAACCGGCGGTCCTGCCAGCCGGACAACTCCGCCCACACCGTGCCCCCGGCCGTCAGCTGGACGTCGGCCTCCAGGAAGGCGTCGGTGAGCGAGGTGATCCGCACCAGGCACCCCACCTCGGTGCCCGGCGCGGGATGCGGTCCGTGGAAGCGCATCTCCCGCATCCCGACCGGGAACACGACGGTGCGCTCGGTGCGGGTCGCCATGATCCAGTAGCCCAGGATCTGACCGACGTTGTCCAGCAGCGCCCCGGGTGCGGACGGGGTGGTGATCACCCCGCGTACATGGCGGTCGCCGATCGCGGTGAGTTCGGTGACGCCCCGGAAGGCCGGGCCGTGGAACATCCAGCGCTCGTCGTAGAGCTGGGCGGCGGTGTGTTCGGGGGCGCGCTCGGAGCCGGGGTCGACGGGCCACGCGGCGGGGGGCGGCCGGTGGGCGGCGGCGAGTTCGACGGTGGCCCGGGCCCGGGGGCCGAAGGAGACGGCCAGCCGGTCGGGGCCCTCGGGCGTCACGGTCACCGGCACGTCGACGGCGGGAGTGGCGGTGAGCCACTCCTCGAACCGCGCGCCGTGCACGGCGACGGCCACCCGGCCCGGAGCCGACTCCCGGGCCGCCTCCACCGCCGCGTCCACGATGTGCCGGACGATCGTCGTCGCCGGGACGACCGGCCACCGGTCGGCGACCTCGGGCCAGCCGGGCCGCTGCGGGAAGAAGCAGTGGTCCAGCAGGTAGGGCATGGTGTCGGGGGAGACATGGACGCTGCTGTGCCAGGGGCCCGTCCGCCGGGCGGCCGCGGGAGCCGTGGCCCTCGCGGTCATGAGGGCGGCCGCCGTGTCCGCCGTCTCGTGGAGCAGGGCGGACAGTTCGGCGGCCATCGGTGAACCCCCGACGAGGGCGTCCAGCGGCGACGGACCGGCGGGGCCCGCCGCGCGGCCCGGGGTGCGCAGCTCGGCCCGCAGCGCGGTGAGCCGCTGCGGCGCGAGGGACACCAGGGCGCCGCCCAGGTCCAGCCGTACCGGCGGCCGTGCCGCCCGTGCGGCGGCGGCCGGCGACGGGGAGGACGCGAGGGAGGACGCGGGGGAGGACACCAGGGAGGGGGCCACCGCCGCCCCCGCCGTCCACAGCGCGGTGGCCACCCGGCGGAGCTGGGCGAGGCCCGTGCGGTGGGGGGAGTTGGCGGGGACGACCAGGTGGTCCCGGCCGCCCAGGGTGTCCCCGACGAGGGAGCCGAGCTGACCGGGACCGACCTGGACGAACACCCGGCGTCCGGCCGCGTACAGGGCCTCGGTCAGCTGCCGGAAGCGGACGGGTTCCAGCAGATGGCGGACGAACAGGGACCGTATCCCCGCCTCGTCCCCGGGGAAGGGCGCGGCCGTCGTCCCCGACCAGAGGGGGGTGTGCGGCGGGTACAGCCGGAACCGTTCGGCGGCCTCCTTGATCGGGCCGAGATGCGGTTCCAGCATCGGGGTGTGGAAGCCCGACCGGAACGGCAGCACCTGGCTGAGGACGCCCTGGGCGCGGAAGGCGCGCACGAAGTCCTCCACCGCCGCCTGCGGACCGCACACCATCGACTGGCCGGGCGCGTTGTCGTGGGAGAGCACCAGTCCCGCCGTGGTCCGGCCGCCGTCCCGCAGGGCGGCCAGGACCCGCTCGGCGGACGCGCCGATCGCGCCGAAGGCCAGCCCCGCGACCGTCACCGAGTCGGGGTCGAAGCCCGCCATGAACGCGTCGACCTCGTCCCCGGAGTACAGCCCGGCGGTCGCCATCGCCGTCCACTCGCCCACGCTGTGCCCGGCGACCGCGTCCGGCACTATCCCGCTGCGGCGCAGCGCCGCGTCGAGCAGCCGGCCGACGGCGACGACATCGAAACCGTGGCGGCCCACGTCACCGGGCCGGTCCCCGGCGACGGAGGGGGCGGGCAGACCGAAGTGGGCGGCCACGTCGTCGACCTGCGGAGTGAAGTCGCCCTCCAGACCGGGGAACAGGAACGCCGGACCGCCCCGGTCGGCGCCCAGCAGGGGGCTCGGCCGGAACCAGACGTCGCTGCGGCCGTGCCAGGCACGCTGCTTGGCGACCGTGCGGCGGGCCAGAGCCAGCCGCTTCGCGGTCGGGTCGACGATGCCGAGGCGGGCGGGTCCCGCGTCCGGGTGCGGCTGCGAGGGGGCGAGTCCGGCGGCCCGTACGGTGTCGTCGTCGGCGTCCAGGAGGGCGGCGAGCCGCGCGGGGGAGCCGGCGGCGAGCAGCAGGATCCGCTCGGGTTCGGCGACCGCCAGGACCGGACGGGGCGGTGCGGTCGCGCGGGATCCGCGGGCCCCCGGCGCCTCCTCCAGCACCACGTGCGCGTTGATCCCGCCGAAGCCGAACGCGTTGACGGCGGCCCGGCGCACGGGCTGCCGCTCGGTGGTCTCCCAGTCGGCGGCCTTCTCCAGGGTGCGGAACCGGGTGCGGGCCAGGGCGGGGTGCGGGTCGTCGCAGTGCAACGTCGGGAGCAGCGTGCGGTGGTGGACCGCGAGCGCGGCCTTGACGAGGCCGGCGACCCCGGCGGCGGGCATGGTGTGCCCGATCATCGACTTGACCGAACCCAGCACCGCTTCACCCTCGCCGGGGCCGAACACCTCGGCGAGCGTGGCCAGTTCGGCTTCGTCGCCCGCCGGGGTCGCGGTGCCGTGCGCCTCCAGCAGCCCGATCGAACCGGGCTCGGCCGGGTCGAGTCCGGCGGCCCGCCACGCCTGCCGGACGGCCTGCGCCTGACCGCCCGGATCGGGGTTGACCAGCCCGGCGGCCCGGCCGTCACTGGCCACCCCGGTGCCCCGGATCACCGCGTAGATCCGGTCGCCGTCGCGCTCGGCGTCGGCCAGCCGCTTGAGGACGACGACGCCCGTCCCCTCGCCGATCAGGAGGCCGTCGGCGTCCCGGTGGAAGGGGCGGCTGCGCTGGCTGGGGGAGAGGGCGCGGAGCTGGGAGAAGACGCTCCACAGGGTGATGTCGTGGCAGTGGTGGACGCCTCCCGCGAGCATCAGGTCGCAGCGCCCGGAGCCGAGTTCGCCCACCGCCTGGTCCACGGCGACCAGCGAGGACGCGCAGGCCGCGTCCACGGTGTAGGCGGGACCGCGCAGGTCCAGCCGGTTGGCGATCCGGGAGGCGGCGAGATTGGGCACCAGGCCGATCGCCGACTCGGGACTGTCCGGACCGAGCCGCTCGGTGAACGCCGCCCGCACACGGCCGAGTTGGTCGGACGTCAGGTCAGGAAGCAACTCGCCCAGCGTGCGCACGAGTTGGCCGGCCGTCCGGACCCGTTGGTCGAGCCGGACCAGGCCGGGGGTGAGATAGCCGCCCCGGCCGAGGACGACGCCGACCCGCCCCCGGTCGGTGAGCCGGTCGGGGCCGCCCGCGTCGTCGAGGGCGGCCGAGGCCACCTGCAGGGCGATCAGCTGGTCCGGCTCGGTCCCGGCCACCGAGTGCGGCATGATCCCGAACCGGGTGACCTCCACCTCCGCCAGCCCGTCCACGAACCCGCCCCGCCGCGCATACACCCGGTCCGCGACGGCCGGGTCGGAGGCCGTGCCGGGGCGGTAGTACTCGGCGTCCCAGCGCCCCTCGGGCACCTCACCGATCGCGTCCACGCCGTCCCGCAGGTTCCGCCAGTACGCCTCCAGGTCTGCGGCGCCGGGCAGCAGCACCGCCATGCCGACGATGGCGACCGGCACGTGACGTGCGGTCACGGCCCTCCTCACCAGCCCGACGCGGTGTGGACGACGGCCGTGGCGGACTCCTCGCCCCAGGCCAGCTCCCGCAGCAGCGCCGCGGTCCCCTCCTCGGGATCGATCAGCCGGATGCCGCGCCGGGCGTACTCCCGGGCCAGCTCCACCCCCACCATGCCGGCGTGCCCCGCCGCGGGCGCCCAGGGCCCCCAGTGCACGGTCACCGCGCGGTGCCCGGTACGGGAGGCGAAGGCCGCGCCGAGGGTCTCCAGCGCGTCGTTGGCGGCCGCGTAGTCCACCTGGCCCCGGTTGCCCAGGACGGCCGAGATCGAGCCGAACAGCACCGTGAACGCCGGCGCTGCGGGGAGTTCCTCCAGCGCGGTGAGCAAAGCGTCCGCGCCGGTCGCCTTGGTGCCGTAGACGCGCTGGAAGGACTCGGCGGACTTCTCCGCGACGAGCCGGTCCTCGATCACCCCGGCCGCGTGCACCACGCCGTCGAGCCGGCCGTGCTCGGCGTGGATCTCCTTCACCGCCTGGAGCACCGCCCCCGGTTCCCGGAAGTCGACGGAGCGGTAGCGGGCCCGGCCGCCGAGCGCCGTGAGTTCGGCGAGGGTGGCGGTGATCTCCCGCTGGGCCAGCAGGAGTTCGGCGGCGCGGTTGATCTGCGCGGGCTTCGAGCCGCCGCGCGCGGCGAGCGCCGCACGCAGCTCGGCCGGGGTGCGGGCGGCCGCGGTGTCCGCGTCCTCGGGGCCGTCCGGCGCGGGGGTCCGGCCGAGCAGCTCCAGACGGCAGCGGGCGGCACGGGCGAGCGCCACGGCGAACTGCGCGGTGATGCCCCGCGCGCCGCCCGCGAGCAGGACCACCGAGTCCCGGTCCAGTCCGAGCGCCGCCGCCTCGGCGGCCCCGTCCCCGGCCGGTCCGGCGCCCGTGGTGCCGAGCGCGCCGAGCGGCGCCTCCACCAGCTCGAAACCGTGCCGGCCGGCCGCCGTGCGCCACACGACGGGGGTGCGGTCCGGCGCGACGGCCTCCGCGACCACGGCGTCCGCGACGGCGGACGGGGAGGCGTCGGAGAGGTCGACGACCCGGGCGACCAGCTCCGGGTACTCGCGCGCCACCGTCCGGAACAGGCCGCGCAGCCCGGCGGTCCGGGTGTCGGGTGTCGCACCGTCCGCCCGCACGGCCAGCAGCCAGCGCGGGCCGCGCGCCAGGGCCGCCTGCAGGACGGGGAAGGCGTCCGGCAGGACGGGGCTGTCGTCGGCGCCGTCGAGGGCGCCGAGGTACAGCACGCCGTCCACCGGCCCGTCGGCCTCGGTCAGGACGTGGTCCCGGGCCCGTACGGCGACGACCGCGCCGTGGGACGCCAGACGCGCCGCCGCTTCGGGGGCCTCCCCCAGAAGGGTCCAGCGGGTGCCGGAGAGCACGGTGGCGGGGGCGACGGCTGCGCCGGGCCCCGCGTCGAGCAGGACCGGCCGCAGCACGTGCCGTCCGGGCGGCACGCCGGTCACCTCCTGCGGGGCCACCGCGGGCGTGCCGGGCACCGCGGCCGGCGCCATCGCCTCGGCCTCGGGCTCGGCCTCGTGCTCGGTCTCGGCCTCGGCGGCGGGCACGGGGGCGGCCGGTCCGCCCAGTCGGGCGGTCAGCCAGTCGGTCACCGCGGCGGCCGTGCGCGCCTTCGTCAGCTCCTCCAGCTCGTCGTCGTCCATCGACGCGAGGTCCGCGCCCGCCCCGGCGCCCAGGCGCTTGGCCAGCTCGCCCGCGATCTCCGCCCGCTTGATGGAGTCGATGCTGAGGTCGGCCTCGAGGTCGAGGTCGGGCTCGATCATGTCGACGGGGTAGCCGGTGCGCTCGCTGATGATCTCCAGCACGACCTGCTGGACGTCGACGGGCCCGGTGGCCCGGGGCGGAACGGCATCCCGGCTCGGCTCCGCCGCCACGGCGGCCACCGCCGGTTCCGCCGCGGGGAGTCGGGGCACCGCCTGGATCACCTGCGGTACCGCCGTCACGGGCGGTGCGGGCAGCGCGCCCGCGGTGGCGCCGAAGTAGGTGAGCAGTACGTCCCGTTGGGCGGCGATCATCTCCCGGCTGGTGCGCAGGAATTCGGAGACGAGTGCGTCCCGGTCGGACGGGACGCCGTGCGGGGGGTTCGTCGGCACAGTCGCCACGGTCCTCTCGGGGGGTTCCACGACTCGTCGGGCCGGTGCGAGCGCACCGGGAAGGAGGGCGCCGGCGGCGGTGCGGACGAGCTGTCCGTCGACCGTCCAGCCGGGCCGCTTCGGCACGGGGGTCCGCAGCGCGTCGACCGCGTCCCGGCCGCGCAGCAGCCACCCGGCGCGTACCGGCGGGCCCGCGACGGCGAGCCGGGCCAGGGCGTCGAGCCAGTCGTGCAGCCCCCCGCCGGGGCGGGGCTCGCAGGCCACCGTGCGGTGCGGGCGGTCGCCGAGGATCTGCCCGACCAGCCGGGTCAGCACCGATCCGGGACCCGCTTCGACGAAGATCCGCGCGCCCGCCGCGTACATCGCCTCGATCTGCTCGGCGAAGGCGACCGGGGCGGCGATCTGGGCGGCGAGTCCGGCCCGCACCCCGTCCGCGTCGGCGGGGTACGGCGCGGCCGTGCGGTTGGACCACACCGGGAACTCGGGCGCGTGCACCGGACGGGCCGCGAGCGCCTCGGCGAACCGGTCGGCGGCGCCGGCGACCAGCGGGCTGTGGAAGGCGCAGGCCACGGGGATGCGCTTGGCCCCGAGACCCGCCTCGCGCAGCAGACGTACGGTCTCGGCGACGGCGTCCGTGGGCCCCGAGATCACCGTCTGCTCGGGCGAGTTGCGGTTGGCGACGACCACGAAGTCCGGCGCCCGGGTCGCCTCCAGCGCCCGTGCCACCTTGTCGGCACCGGCCGCGACGGCGGCCATGGCCCCGGGATCGCCACCGGCGGATCCAGCCGCTCCGGCCGCCCCGGTCGCTGCGGCGGCCCCGGCGGCTTCGAGGATCGCCGCGGCCCGTTCCGCGCTCAGGTCCAGCAGTGTCTCGGGGCTCAGCGCGCCGGCCGCGCAGAGGGCGACCAGTTCGCCGTAGCTGTGCCCGGCGGCCATGTCCGGCCGTACGCCGGCCGCGGTGAGCACGGCGTGCGCGGCGAGCCCGGCGACGCCGAGGGCCGGCTGCGCCACCCGGGTGTCGGTCAGCGCGGCCTGCTGACGGTCGCGTACCGCGTCGTCGAAGGCGGTCGGCGGGTACAGGGTGTCGGCGTGGGCGCGGCCGAGCTCCAGGTAGGGCCGCAGCTCGGGGAAGGTGACGAACAGGTCGGCGAGCATGCCGGTGCGCTGGCTGCCCTGGCCGGGGAAGAGGAAGGCGACCTTGGAGTCCCCGAGGCCGTCCCGCGGGGAGTCCGGTCCGGGCCGGTGGATCCCCCGCGCCGGGTCGTGCCCGGCCGGATCGGCCGACACCCGTCGCAACTTGCCGACCAGGTCGTCCACGTCCGTCGCCACGAGAGCGACCTGCGCCGGTTCACCGCTCGCGTCCGACCGCCGCGCGGCGCCGAGCGCCAGGTCCCGCAGACGCCACGGCCGGCCCTCCGCCTGCGCGGCTGCGAGGAGTTCGTCCACGGCACGGCCGGCCGCGGCGGCGTCCCGTCCGCGGAAGACGAACAGTTCGGCCGGCCAGGCGTCCGCGCCCCGCACCGGCGGCACGCCGCCGGCGTAGGCACTCAGCACCACATGGAAGTTGGTGCCACCGAAGCCGAACGCGCTGACCCCGGCGACCCGTTCCCCGGCGGGCGCCGCCCAGGGCCGGGCCCGCGCGTGGAACGCGAAGGGGCTGCTCTTCGGGTCCCAGGCCGCGTTGGGCGCCTCGACGTGCAGCGTGGGCGGCCTGACGCCCGTGTGCAGGGCCAGCAGGGTCTTGATCAGGCCGGCCAGGCCGGCGGCGCACTTGGTGTGGCCGATCTGCGACTTCACCGAGCCGATCGCACAGCCGCCCGGCCGCGCCCCGGCCTGCGCGAACACCTCGCTGAGGATGCGCAGTTCGGTACGGTCGCCGACCACCGTCCCGGTGCCGTGCGCCTCGACGAGCCCGACGTCGGCCGGGGAGACGCCCGCGTTGCGGTAGGCGCGCTCCAGGGCCGAGCGCTGGCCCTCGGGCCTGGGCGCGGTGAGGCCGAGCGAGCGGCCGTCGCTGGAGGAGCCGAGGCCTTTGATCACTCCGTAGATCCGGTCGCCGTCGCGTTCGGCGTCCGCGAGCCGCTTGAGGACGACGCAGGCCACGCCCTCGCCCAGCGCGATGCCGTCCGCCGAACCGTCGAAGGCGCGGGAACGGCCGGTGGGGGACAGGGCGTGCACGGAGGAGAAGAGGACGTAGTCGTTGATGCCGTTGTGCAGGTCGGCGCCGCCGCAGAGCACCACGTCGGAGGTGCCTCCGACGAGTTCCTTGCACGCGACGTCCACCGCGGCGAGCGAGGAGGCGCAGGCGGCGTCGACGGTGTAGTTGGCGCCCCCGAGGTCGAGCCGGTTGGCGATCCGTCCGGAGATGACGTTGGCGAGCATGCCGGGGAAGGAGTCCTCGGTGAGCTGCGGGAGCTGGTCGTCGAGGCCCGCCGGGACGCTGCCGTGGTAGGAGGGCAGGACCGCCCGCAGCGTGGCCGCGTTCGACAGGTCGCTGCCCGCCTCCGCGCCGAACACCACCGAGGTGCGGGAGCGGTCGAACTCCCGCTCCCCTTCGCCGTATCCGGCGTCCTCCAGGGCGCGCCGGGCCGCCTCCAGCGACAGCAGCTGCACCGGCTCGACGCTGCCGAGCGACGTGGGCGGGATGCCGTACCGCAGGGGGTCGAAGGGGATGCGGGGCAGGAAGCCGCCCCACTTGGACGGGGTCGATACGCCGTGGTGGACGGCCGGGTCCCAGCGGTCGGCCGGGACCTCGCCGACCGCGTCCACGCCCCCGACCACGTTCGCCCAGAAGGTGGGCAGGTCGGGTGCCTGCGGGAACATGCACGCCATGCCGACGACGGCGATGTCGAGCGGGGCCGGGGCGGCCGGCTCCCGGACCGTCCGCTCCCGGCCCGACTCGGCCGCGCGCAGGGTGAGATGCTCGATCGCGCCGGTCGTCACCGACGCGTGCAGCGCCGCGACCGTGGTGGTCGCCGAGCGCAGCACGGCCACCTCCCCGGCCATGAACATCCCCTCGGCGAGCTGGCGTCGCTCGTCCACGGGGGTGAGGGAGCCGTCGTCGTCCCGGGTCACGCCCTTGCTCGCGATGCGCAGCCGGCCGACGTTGAGCCGCTCCAGGGCCTCCCAGATCCGCCGGTCCCCGGCGCCCTCGGCCCGCAGCCGGGCCTCCTCGTCGCGGTAGCCGGCGGCGAACGGGCTCGGCACGCAGCGGGTGGCGTGCCCCGGCGCCGACTCCAGGAGCGTGGTGCGCTCGGCGGCCATGACCTGCCGCTGGAAGAGCGGCCGGATCGCGCCGTGGGACACGGCCTCGTCGGTGAACAGGTACGCGGTGCCCATCAGCATGCCGACGGCCGCTCCGCGCGCGGTCAGCGGCGCGGCGAGCGCGGCGACCATCGCCGCCGACCGTTCGTCGTGGATCCCGCCCGCGAAGAACACCTCGACGTCCTCTGCCCCGTGACCCTGCGACCAGTCCTCCAGGACCGCCAGCTGGGCCTCCCAGAGCGGGAAACTGCCGCGCGGCCCGACGTGCCCGCCGCACTCCGAGCCCTCGAACACGAACCGGCGGGCCCCGGCCTCCAGGAACTGCCGCAGCAGCCCCGGCGACGGCACGTGCAGGAAGGTCCGGATGCCGTCCCGCTCCAGCGCCTGCGCCTGGGACGGCCGTCCGCCCGCGATGATCGCGTGCGTCGGCCGCAGTTCCCGTACGGCCTCCAGCTGTGCGGCGCGCACGTCCTCCGGGGCGAAGCCGAGCACACCCACTCCCCAGGGCCGGCCGGCCACCGCGTCCCGGGTCTCGGCGAGCATCGCCCGTGTCCGCGCGCCGTCCGCCAACGCCAGGGCGAGGAAGGGCAGCGCCCCGTCGGCCGCCACGGCGGCGGCGAACGCGGCGCCGTCGCTCACCCTGGTCATCGGTCCCTGGGCGAGCGGGAGCCGGGTGCCGAGCGCCCGGCTCATCGGTGACCCGTCCCGCAGCGCCCGTACGGCCGTGTCGTCGCGTACGGCGTCCAGGACCGCCTCCCGCAGCGCCCGCAGGGTCCGCCGCACATCACCCCAGCGCTCGGCGAACCGTGCGGCGAGGAAGCCGTCCTGGCCCACCGGGAGCAGCTGTCCGTGGGGGTCCTGCGCGCCCAGCAGCGCCGCCACCTCGTGCGGTTCCGCGCCCTCGGCGAGCCGCGGGGCGTCCGGGCCGCGTCGCAGCAGGACCCGGTGTCCGGCGAGGACGACGGTCTCCGAGCCGTCCAGGGTGCGCAGCGCCGCGGCGGCGGGTTCGGGCAGCGCCGACTCGGCGAGCAGCGCGAGCTGGCTGTCCAGGACGACGCCCGCCGCGCCGCCGGCCACCGCGGCGGCGGCCGTGCGCGGGCCGATCCCGCCGCACGCCCACACCGGTGAGGTCACCTCGGGGGCGGCGAGGAGCTGCTGGAGCAGGACGAAGGTGCCCAGTTCGCCGATCCGGCCACCGCTCTCGGCGCCGCGGGCGATCAGGCCGTGCGCCCCGGCGCGTAACGCGGCCCGCGCGCCCGCCAGGTCGGTGACCTCGACCAGTACGCGGTACCGCGTCGAGAGGCGGGCGATCGACCAGGGCGCCTCGTCGGCCTCCGTGGTCTCCGTGGTGTCCGATGTCTCGGCGGTCTCCGTGGTCTCGGCGGTCTCGGCGGTCCTCGCGGGCCGTGCCGTCTCCGTGGTGAGGACCACCGTGTGCGGGTCGCCGGGCTCCAGGTCGGCGGGGGTCAGCCGGCAGGATGGGCCGACCCGGACCCCGAAGCCGCCCGGGGACGCGCGGCGCAGACGGGACAGGGCTTCGCGGGTTCTTCGGTCACCGGATCCCAGGTCGAGCACGCCGAGCCCGCCGGCCCGGTTGATCGCCAGGGCGAGCCCGGCATCGGGTTCGCCGAAAGGAGTGATGCCGATGATCATGTCCTCGGAACGCACAGCAGACGTCATGATTCTCCGAATCAAGGGTGAGACTGCACGGTGGGGGGTTCGGGACAGCAATGGCGGCTCACCGGATTCCCGCGGGCAGAGATCCACCGCGGAACGCCGTTCTAAAGCGCGTGCTCGAAACGCGTTGAAAGGTAGTGCGCTTATTACTCACTGGTCAACGTTCGAACGATCGGGCGGTATCCAGCCGCAATGATTCGGTCAGTCATGGGTGGAGGGCCAGGGCGTAGGAAATCGGATGAATTCCTTTCGGGCCAGGCCTCGTTCACCCTCCACTCACACGGTAGAAACATGAACGAACGCAGGAAATGGGTTCCTCTGGACCGCTTGTCCGAATCGCCACGCACATTCCCGGCGCCGGCCGGGCGGCGGGGAAAATTCTGTGTGTCGTTCCTGGAGTGACCGGGAAAGGCTTGTGCTGAGGACGGTGCCCGAGTCGCCTTGTGAGACGGGCCTTGACGCGGGCCGACCCGCCACGAAGACTGGAATGACTGCGGAGTCGAGCCGGTCCTCGGGAGGTCGTCGACCGGCTTGACTGCGTGGTCACCCGCCCCCTCCGGTGGCAGGGCGCGGGGGAGTCCGGACCGCTCACACGCTGTAGCCCCCGTCCACCCCCAGCGCCTGGCCCGTGATGAACCCGGCCCGGTCCGAGGCGAGGAAGGCCACCGCCTCCGCGATGTCCGCCGCCCGGCCGAACCGGCGCAGCGGGATGTTCCGCCGGGTGACGGCGAGCGCCTCGTCGTCCAGTTCGCCCGACTCGATCAGCCGGCCCGCGATGCCGTCGGTGAGCATGCCGGGTGCGACGCAGTTGACGCGGACCCCGTAACGCCCCTCCTCGGCGGCCAGGGCGCGGGCGACCGCCTCGACCGCTCCCTTCGCCCCCGAGGACAGCCCGTCGCGTACCGGGAAGCGCCGGGTGGCGACGGTGGTCACCGCGACGACGCTGCCCCGGCTCCGGCGCAGCACGGGCAGCGCCGGATGGGCGAGATTGAAGAACGCCACCGCGTCCGCCTCGAGTTGGGCCCGGTACTCGCCCGGGGTCACCCGGCTCAGATGCCGCATCGGCACATGCGGACCGGCCGCGTACACGAGCGTGTGGATGCCGCCGTACGCCTCGGCGGTCGCGGTCACCGCCCGGGCCGTGGCCGTCTCGTCGGTCAGGTCCAGGGGGAGCGGCACGAGTCCCTTCGCCCCGTCGGCGAGGGCCTCGGCCGCCTCCCGCCGGGCCCGGTAGGTGAACACCACCGAGCTGCCGCGGGCCGCCAGCGTCCGTACGACCGCCGAGCCGATGCCGCCCGTCCCGCCCGCGACGAACGCCACCCCCTGCCGGCCGGAGAAGTCCTCCTCCATGCCCCACCGTCCCTCCTGTCGCAGCGCCTCCGTGTCCCCGCCGCCCCTGTCGATGCACGCGTCCGCGCACGGCCGGGCGATCGGGTACTCCAGCATGTAGCCCTGTCCGCCGAAGAGTTGAAGACATCCGTCGACCCCGATCTCGGCGGCCGGCGGTCGGCGGCCGGCCCGAAGGGGCTGTCGGCCGAACGGGTCGGCAGGGTGGGGCGGCCGGGCGGGGCCGCGCGGACGTGCCGGGGGCCGTACGGGTTCGGGGCGACGACGTACGGAGTGTTGTCCCCGCAACCGATGTGACAATCAGCCCATAGTGCCCATATGACGCGTACCCGTACGGCGCTCCTGTGCGCCGCCGCTCTCCTCGCCTCGACCGTCCAGACGGCCGCCGTGGCCGCGACCATCCACCCCGGTCACCACGACCGGGCCTGCGCCGCCACCCAGAAACCGAGGGGCCAGGCGCGCGAGGTCCTCGCCCTCGTCCGCGCGGCCCGCAAGGAACTCGGTCTCAAGGCCGCCCTGGTCAAGGTCACGGTGGGCGGGCGTGAACTCGTCACCGGCGCGGACGGCGACTCCCTCACGGACGTGCCCGCCACCCCCGCCATGCACTTCCGGACCGGCTCGGTCGGCATCGCCTTCATGGGCACGGTGCTCCTCCAGCTCGTCCAGGAGCACAAGGCGCGCCTCGACGACCCGGTCTCCCGCTGGCTGCCCGACCTGCCGCACGGCGACGAGATCACCCTGCGGATGCTCGGCGACTCGACGTCGGGCCTGCACGACTACGTCACCGACCCGCTCTTTCTGAAGAAGCTCTACGCCGACCCCTGGCAGCACTGGTCCCCCGAGGAGGTCGTCGGGATCTCCCTCAGCCACCCCCTGTGGTACCGGCCGGGCACCAACTGGAGCTACTCGCACGCCAACTTCGTCCTCCTCGGCCGCGCCCTGGAGGAGATCTCCGGCACCCCGCTCGACCGCCTCCTGCGCGAGCGCGTCATGAAGCCCCTGAAGCTGCGCAACACCCGCAGCAACGACAACGCGCTCATCCCGCCGCCCGTGCTGCACGCCTATGACGACGAACGCGGGACCTACGAGGAGTCCACCTACTGGAACCCCTCCTGGACCACGGCCCCCGGCGCCATCCTGACCCAGGACATCTGCGACCTGGCCCGCTCCGGGCAGGCCATCGGCTCGGGCGAACTGCTCTCGAAGCGCTCCTTCCGCACCCAGCTGGACCCGGGCACGGTCGGCCTCGGGCATCCCACCGCGAACTGCCCCGCCACGGTCTGCCTGCCCATGACCGAGGACTTCCACTTCGGCATCGGCGTCGTCGTCAAGAACGGCTGGGTCGTGCAGAACCCGTCCTTCTTCGGCTACGCGGCGGTGATGGCGTACGAGCCGCACCAGCGGCTGTCCATCGCGGTGTCCACGACGGTGGGCCCGGACGCCCCCGAGGGCAACACCGCCCAGACGATCACCGAACGGATCGCGGACCTGCTCGCCCCGCAGCACCCGCTGTCCGGCTGACCCTCCCGGTCAACGCCCGGCGCGCACCCCGTCCAGCGCGATGGCCAGGACGCGGTCGCGCTGGGCGTCGTCCACGAAGGCCGTCGCGGTGACCCCGGCGACCAGCCGCAGCAGATCGCCGAAGTCCATGTCCACGCGGGCCGCCCCGGCCCGCTGGGCCCGCTCGAACAGCGGGCCGCCCGCCGCGTACATCGATTCACGGCAGGCCTGGAAGATCTCCGACTCGTCCTCCAGCGCCTCGCGCACCGCCCGCTTGGTGACCATGTAGCCGGCGAACCGTTCGAGCCAGGCGGTGAGCGCCGCCCACGGCTCCAGGCCGGCGAACTCCACGGCCGACCGGCACAGCGCGTTGACCTCGTCCGCGTACACGCTCTCGAACAGTGCCCGGCGGGTCGGGAAGTTCCGGTACAGCGTGCCGATGCCGACGCCCGCGCGCCGGGCGACGTCCTCCAGGGACGCCTCGGAGCCGTGCTCGGCGAACGCCTCACGGGCGGCGGCCAGCAGCGCGTCGTAGTTGCGGGCCGCGTCCTTACGGCCGGGCCGCTGGGCCGCGACGATCTCGCTGACGGGGAACTGCTGAGCCGGCACTGCTGCCTCCTGGGCGGGACTCGGTTGAACCGGAGGGGTACCTCCGATACAGTGGAGGGGTGCCTCCACTTTAACAGTCCGAGGCCTCTTCCCCTCTTTCCGGGTTCCTCCGAGAGGCTTGTCATGCCCCGCAAGTCCACCCGCCTCACCTTCGCGGTCCTCGCGACCGGTGCGGGCGTGTTCTCCATGCTCCAGTCCCTGATAGCACCGGCCCTGCCGACCGTGCAGCACGCGCTGCACACCTCGCAGTCCACCGCGACCTGGGTGATGACCGCGTATCTGCTGTCCGCGTCCGTCTTCACACCGATCCTCGGCCGGGTCGGCGACCTGGTCGGCAAGAAGCGCACCTTGGTCGGGGTCCTGCTCGCCGTCCTGGCCGGCTGTCTGCTCGCCGCGCTCGCGCCGAACATCGGCGTCCTGATCCTCGCCCGGGTCGTCCAGGGCATCGGCGGCGCGCTGTTCCCGCTCTCCTTCGGCATCATCAGGGACGAGTTCGCCCCGTCCCGGGTGCCCGGCAGCATCAGCAACCTGTCCGCCGTGATCGCCGCCGGCGGTGGCGTCGGCATGGTCGCGGCCGGACCGATCGTCTCCGCGCTCGACTACCGCTGGCTGTTCTGGATCCCCGTCGGCATCGTCGCGGCCGCCACGCTGATCGCCGTGCGCTATGTGCCCGAGTCGCCCGACCGGGCGGAGGGCAAGGTCAGCTGGCTAGGCGCCGTACTGCTGTCCGGCTGGTTGGTCGCCCTGCTGCTGCCGCTCAGTCAGGCGGCCAGCTGGGGCTGGGGTTCGGCCCGGGTGATCGGCCTGTTCGCCGTCGCCGTCGCGCTGTTCGCGCTCTGGCTGTTCACCGAGGCCCGCTCCCGCAGCCCGCTGATCGACCTGCGCATCATGCGCCTGCCGGCCGTGTGGACCACCAACCTCGCCGCCCTGCTGTTCGGCGCGGGCATGTACGCGATCTGGTCCTTCCTGCCCGGGTTCGTCCAGACCCCGAGCACCGCCGGGTACGGCTTCGGCGCGAGCGTCACCGCCTCCGGGCTCCTCATGCTGCCGATGCTGCTCGCGATGTTCGTCTCCGGCGTGCTCAGCGGCCGGCTCGAGCCCCGGGTGGGCGCCAAGGCACTGCTCACGACCGGGGCCGCGCTCGGTGCGCTCGCCCTGGGCTTCCTCGCCCTCTGGCACGACGAACGGTGGCAGGTCGCCTTCGTGGCCGGCGTGTTCGGCCTCGGCATCGGCCTGGCCTTCGCGTCGATGGCCAACCTGATCGTCGGCAGCGTGCCCGCCGGCCAGACCGGCGCCGCCACCGGTATGAACGCCAACATCCGCACCATCGGCGGGTCCATCGGCGCCGCCGTCACCAGCGTCCTGGTCACCGGCCGCCTCCAGCCGTCGGGCCTGCCCTACGGCTCCGGCTACACCCACGGCTTCACCCTGCTCGCGGTGCTCTGCCTGGGCGCCGCCCTCGCCGCCCTGCTGGTCCCGGTCCGCCGCGCGAGCCGTCTGCCGGAGCCGGCCGCCCACCAGGCGCCGACCGCCGCACCCACCCCCGTACGGTAAGCTCTGCCTGCGCGTTCCCGCAGCTCACCGCAGCGGCAACGCCTCGGGACGTGGCGCAGCTTGGTAGCGCACTTGACTGGGGGTCAAGGGGTCGCAGGTTCAAATCCTGTCGTCCCGACTCGTGAGAGTCGCAGGTGAGGGCCGGTTTCGGAAGCTTCCGAAACCACGCCACACACCTGTTGGGAAAAACGCGGGGCGATAA
>NZ_JBEOVB010000040.1:0-67090 GCF_040295245.1 Streptomyces sp. NPDC002884
ATTACCCGCACCGCGGGTAATGCCCCCGGCAAGCCGGGGGCATAGAGCACGAATTGCGCAAGCGCAATTCGGAATTCCCGCGTAAACGCGGGAATGAATTCCGTAAACGGAATTCTAGAGCGAACCTCTTCGCGCAAGCGCGAAGAGGCGAGATTCCCGCAAGCGGGAATCCGGGCGTCCGCTGCGCTCCCGCCCTACCGGCTCCGCCGGGCAGCAAGGGGTGAGGCATCGCGCCCCGGGAATGCTGGCGGCTCCACTGCACTCCTGGAACGAGGCTTCTGTGGGCGGTCTCGCACTGTGTGCGGGGCTTTCGGGCCACGTGTTGCGCGGCTCGGGGCTGGCGGCACCAGGGGGTCTCGGGTCAGTCTTGTTCGCGCTTGTCTGGTGGCGTCCACGTCCAGGGCTTCGCAGGGGGCGGCGGCTCTTCCAATAGACTGTGGAACTTTTCCTTCAGGCTTTTTCGCGGGGCTTCCTTCTCTTCCTGCGAATGCACAAGCCGGGCCGTGGTCACCCGTATGTGGCACTCCCGGTGACGCTGCCTCACAAGCACTACCCACGCACCGTCTTGAGCGAGGAAAACATGCCGGGCCGGCTCATCCCCCGGCCGCGCACGCCCGGCCAGTATGCCCGGTATGTAGTGCAGAGCCGCATCCTCGGCCGCTGCGACCGCCTCCGCCTGATCCTGGCCGATGTGATGCGTGCCGACGAGCATCCATCGGTGCAGATGCACATCCACGCCATCGGGGTGCTCGATTGTTAGGGTGTCCTCTTCGATCAGGACGTACCATTCCGCAGTCATGGCGGGAGCCTATCTTCCTCGACTGGTCGAACCGCGACGCCCCATCTGATCGAGGAGCGTGCGATCTGATGGGGCCAATCTTCTCGAACGTTCCGGGCCGATGTGATGCAGTGTGTAGGGTTTGGGTCTAGGCATCACCACATGGGGTCGCCGGACCGGACAGGGTCCCTCCCACTCAGTCCCGCCATTTCGTGAAGGGAACCGAATGTGGCCGTGAAACTGCGTGACCACCAGATCGAGGCTGTTGACGCCATTGTGCGCGGTCTGGATGTCCCGCCGGGAGGGATCCCGTCCGACGGTCTGCGCGGGCAGGTGCACGCCGCGTGCGGAACGGGGAAGACCATCATTGCTGCGGTGTCCGCCAAGCGTCTCGTTCCTCGTGGGCGTGTTCTCGTTCTGGTACCGACTTTGGAACTGCTCACGCAGACGGTCAAGGCGTGGCGGGCTGCGGGCCATAACGGTGATGCGGTGGCGGTGTGTTCGCTGGAGGATGATCCCGATCTGTGGAATCTGAGGGTTCGGGCGACGACGAATCCTGTGCGGCTTTCGCTGTGGCACGGGAAAGGCCCGGTGACGATGTTCGGTACGTACGCGAGTATCGGTGTGCTGGCCGAGGCTTTCGAGGGTGCGTACGGGCAGGAACTAAATCCGCTGGATTTGGTGGTGGTCGATGAGGCGCACCGCACGTCCGGTTCGCTCGGTAAGAAATGGGCCATGGTTCATGACCAGGACGTGATTCCGGCGGCGCGGCGGTTGTATCTGACGGCGACGCCGCGGATCTGGCAGGAGCGGCTGGCGCATTGGGAGGTGCGGGAGGGTGTGCGGGATGCGCTTCCGGCTGAGTTCGCGGCCTCGATGGACGATGAGGGGATCTTCGGGCCGGTCCTGTACAAGCTGTCCTTGGCGTCGGCGGTGTCGCGGGGGCTGCTGGCGCGCTATCAGCTGATCGTGGCTGAGCTCACGGACCCTGTGGTGACTCCGGCGCGGCTGCGGGGGCCTGAGGCGCGTGAGGAGGAGGTGCGGGGGGAGCGGATGGGGGCGCTTCAGGCGGCGTTGTTGCGGACGATGGCGGACCACGGTTTGCAGACCACGATTACGTTTCATCATCGGACTGTGGAGTCTCAGGCTTTCGCGGAGGGTTTGAAGTCGGTGGCTGTGCGGCTTCATGCGAGTCAGCCTGGTAAATATCCGTCGCGGATCTGGGCTGACTGGCTTTCCGGTGAGCACGCTCCGGAACATCGTCAGGAAGTGCTTTCGGGTTTCGGGAGTACGGCGCGGCGGGCTGTTCTTTCGAATTGTCGTGTTCTTGGTGAGGGTGTTGATATTCGGGCGGTGGATTCGGTCGCTTTCATTGATCCGAAGGGTGCGCCGCATGACATTGTTCAGGCGATCGGTCGGGCGCTGCGGCAGAAGCCTGGTGAGGGGAAAGTGGCTTCGCTCATCGTTCCGGTTTTCCTGAAGTCCGGCGAGGCGCCTGAGGACATGTTCACTTCCGGTTCGTATCGCCCGTTGATTCGGGTGCTTGAGGGATTGCGTGCTCATGATGAGGAGGCTGTCGAGTTGCTGGCCATTCCTCAGGAGCCGCAGAAGGAGGCTGTTCAGCCGTCCATGGATATCGGTACTCCGCCTGAGGAGGGTGAGGAGGAATCGCGTCTGCTGTTGCGGTTTGCTGCTCCGAGGGATCCGGTGATGGTCGCGAACTGGGTGTCGTTCAACGTGATCGATACGGAGCGGCAGGACTGGGCTCGGGGGTGGGCGGCGCTGCGCGGGTATGTCGAGCGGACCGGCAGCGCCCTGGTTCCCTACGAGCACCGCGAGGGCGCGGCGCCGCTGGGGCAGTGGGTGGCAGAACAGCGGCGGGCGTACGGGGCGGGGCAGTTGTCGTCTACGCGTGCGGAGCGGCTCGAGCAGCTGGGCATGGTGTGGTCGGTCGCGGATGCCGGGTTTCAGGAGAATCTGGCGGCGGCGGGGGTCTACTACGAGCAGCATTGGACGTTGTGTGCTCCGCGTACGGCCGTGGCTCTGGACAGGCCTTTGGGTACTTGGTTGTCGAATTTGCGGAGGCCGGGGGCGTTGGCGGGGTATCCGGAGCGGGCGGCGGCGTTGGCGGAGATCGATCCGGATTGGAACCCGGTGTGGCCGGCGGAGTGGCAGCGGCACTACGCGGCGGTGCGGGAGCTGCTGCGCGACGAGCAGGACACGCAGATCCTGCCGGGGACCACGGTGCACGGGCTCGATGTCGGGCGGTGGGCCGCGCGGCAGCAGGAACACGCGGTGTGGCACGGGCTGATGGACGGCCAGCGCGAACGGTTGGAGCGGCTCGGGTTCACCCCGCGGCCCGCGCAGCCCGAGACGGCCGTGAAGGCCCGCAAGGGCGGCTCTGACGCATTCGAGCGGGGGGTTGCGGCTCTGGCGCAGTACCGGGCTCGCACAGGCTCTGTGACAGTCCCCAGAGCCCACGAAGAGACCGTGGTGATCGACGGTGTCGAGCACCTGGTGAAACTGGGGGTATTTCTCTCCAACAGCCGTTCCAGGCGGGGGAAGCTCACCGCCGAACGCCTCGCCGCACTCGCAGCCCTCGGACTGGACTGGGCGGGGGCGTGAGCTCAGGGGATTACCTGTTTGTCCGCCAGGACCAGGAGGTCACCGCCGTCTGCTGGTTCTGTGACGGTGTGTCCGAGCTGGACCAGCAGTCCCGAGACCGCGGCCTGCACGGCCGCCTGCATGCTGTCGCCCGAGGCTCGGGGCTGGTCTTTCGCCAGCGAGGTGAACGCATCCGAGGCGGTCCACCTCACCAGCACCCCGGCCGGCGCCGCCGTCACAGCGAACCCGGGCCTGCCGTCCTCTGCATCCCCGCCGACTAGTACTCCAGCTGTAGATCGTGATCTTCATGTCCGGCTGCGGCCGGTCGGCAGTAGAAACTGGTCTGCGATCGTGCCTGGCGGCGGCATCGCCAGTCGGACGGGCCGAAGCAAATTCCGACGGCCTCGACTTGCCACCCGGCCAGTTGGGGCCCTCGGCGCTCAGACCAGGTGGTGGGTGGTCAGCTTCCCGCCTTTCGTCCCGGCCGCGAGGAGAGCGCTTCCGTCCGGCAGAGACGCCGCGGAGACATAAGATCCGATGAACGTTTGTTTGAACGATTCGCCGGACAGCAAGTCCCACTGGCGCACCATGTCCTGGTCTGCGGTGAACAGCCGTATCAGACCCGACACGGTCGCCGTCGCGATCCTCACGAATTCCCCCTCGGCCGGAATCGGCGGGCCTATCTCCTCCCCTGTCTCGGCGTCCCAGCGGCAGACGACCTCGCCCTCCTCCACCACGCCGACGATCAGCGGTCGCCCGTCGTCGTTGTACGCCGTAGTCAGCATGCCGACGTGCGGAGCGTTGATCTTTGCGCCGAACGACGACTCGCAGAGGTCGCCCTGCCAGCGCCGTACTCCTTCTCCCCGTACACGCGCAGGCCCCTGCGACGCAGGCCCTCGGTCACGGTCAGCGGGACCGTGTGCAGGGCCGGGCGGGTACGCAGGAAGTCCCCGGCGCGGTCGAGGAACGCGTCGAGGTCCTGGGTGAGATGCCAGCCGTCGGGGCGCATGCCCCATCGTCGCGCGTGGGGACCGCCCGCCGCCTCCCGTTTGTCCGGCCCCTCAAGGCCGGTTCCGGTGCCCGCAAGAGCAGTGAAGAAACCAGGTGAATCAGCCGTGTGCTCTTCGATTCGCCGGGCACCAGGAGCAGCGGAGGTTGATAACTATGGTTCCCCTGCTTCTCGTTCTGCTTCTGGCTCTGATCCTCTTCGGCGCGGGCTTCGCGCTGAAGGCACTGTGGTGGATCGCTGTCATCGTGCTGGTCGTCTGGCTGCTGGGCTTCGTCATGCGCAGCGCAGGCACCGGCGGCCGCAAGGGCCGCTGGTATCGCTGGTAACCCGGCCAACAGCAGTTGGCCGGTGGGCCCCCGGAGGCAGTCCGGGGGCCCACAGCCATGTCCCGCCACGCCACATCCCTTCCGACAAACCGTGTAACGACCATCTTCCCGGGCACCAGACCCCATAGCTGGGGCCCGGTGAAGCAGCGGAATCTGCACCTCCAACCACCGGACCCCAGCCACACCCCGGCCAGCTGCACTCGAGCGCGTGGGATCACGAAGCGTGGCCGATGGCGGCGGGGCTGGCCTTGTCGGGGACGCGGTCGACGGCTGCTTCGGCCACCAGCCGGGTTGCACGGGTGCTGTTGGCCGCGGGCGCTGGCCACCGTGCTTCCGGCCTGGCCACCCAGCAGACGCGTCATCGTCGGGCAGCCCTCGCGTCCTTGATCAACGGAGAACGCCCCCGCAAGGTGAGGACCCTACGGCCCGGTTCACCGGCTCCGCCTTCCCCTGGAGCGGTGCGGTGCGGTGCGGTATACGAACCCGGATTTTGTTGACGCTGCAACCGCTCATGCGCTTGCGTGGGGGAGGACACCGACTCCGTTTCGTGGATCTCCGGAGGAAGAACGAGGTGGTCCCATGCACGTGTCCCCCCTGGCCGTCTCCCAGCACACCACCCCTGCCGGCGTGCACGTCCTGACATTGATCGGGGAGATCGACCGCAGCAGCGTGCCCTTCGTGGGCTGGGCGTTCGACAACGGTGCAGGCGAGAAATGCGCGCCCTGCACGGTCATCGACTTCGCACACGTCACGTTCATGGACTGCAGCGGCATCTCCTTCCTCCTCTACGCCCACCGTGCCGCGCAGGACAGCGGCGGCTGGCTCCGCCTGGCCAACGTTTCCGCGTCCGTGCAACGGCTCATGCGCCTCGTCGGCCTGGACGACATCGTGCCGGTGTACGCCACGCTCCAGGCCGCCCTCCCCTCCTGAAGAAGGAGACCAGGCGTCCCCATAGCTGCATGCGTCGCAAGGATTCCCTCGCGTGCCCTGCCGGCCCCGGCCCCGAGCTCCCGTCCCGGCTCAAGGCACGGGACGGAACGCAGACGGAACAGGGCCGTTCATTGTCACGGAACCACGCTGTGCCGGCGCCGAAATAGGGTCCTCAACGTGCGCGGCATAGGCTTCCAGCGGCCGCGGATCGGGCGGACACGGCAGACAGCTTGGCCCTCACGGCGGCCAGGCAGTGGGAAGCGCCGCTGCTTGGCCTACCGCCGCCCCGAACCGCAATCAACACATCACCGCTCGCGGGCCTGCCGCGCACTCCGCCTGGTCGCCCGGGTTCCGGTCATGCGGAAGGAAGATCGCCCAGACGCTCGGCCATGTTCAACTCGAAGTCCCTGTCCTTGCTGAAACCGGCGGCGTTCAGCTTCGGCATCATCGCCTGCGCTTCGGGCCAGGCGTCCACCCCGGCAAGCACATGGTTCGAGACCCAGAGATCCCCTTCCGAGGGGACGCCGGCGCGCGCGTTGACCAGCTTCTTGCCGGTCTCCAGCGCACGCTTCTCGAAACCGCTCACGCGCTCGGCAAAGGCGTCGACGAACGCGTCGAGTTCACCATCGGGAACAGATCGGTTGACCCAGCCGTAGCGTTCGGCGATATCCGCGTCGAAGTCGTCCGCGCCCAGGACGACCTCGAGGGTCCTCGAACGTCCGATCAGGGCGGCGAGCCATTCGACGCCGCCGCCGCCCGGGATGGAGGAGCCCGCGACCTCGATCAGCGAGAACACCGCCCTCTCCTTCGATGCGAAGCGCATGTCCATGGCAAGGGCGAACTCGAACCCCTGGGCCCGTGCGCGGCCGCGCACCTTGGCCACGCTGATCACGGAGGACTGCGCGAGTCGGGTCACGAAGGTCGGCCAGTGGTCGAACGACGCCCCGCCCGGCTGGTCCGCCGCCCCGTGGCCGCGCTCAAGGTCGTGGTGGTTGACGAAGAAGTCCTCATCTCCGCTCTCGAACACGACGATCTTGAGATCGGTGTCGCGCTCGATCTCGTCCATCAGGACATTCAGTTCCGCGAACATCTCCGGGTCGAAGAGGTTGAACGGGGGATTGTCGATGACGACGCGCCAGTAGGCAGGCGATTGCCGGATGACGCTGAGTCGGTTGGTGACGGTCATGATGTGAACTCCGTTCAGAGGATTGTTGCGGGCGGGCCAAGGCGAGCAGGCCGGCGCAATGGGTGCGCCCTGGGGAGGCAGAGGAGGCCGCTAGCAGCCGGGGTAGCTGATCAGGCTGGTCTTGGGGCAGGAGGAGCGGCTGCGGTCTTGCGCGCGGCCCCCGGTGTGCGCGCGTCCGACGTCATCCGGACGCTGGGCTCCGGCGGCGGGCGCGAAGGGGCGCCGAGTACAGGACGGATTCATGTCCTGCGTCTGCCGGGATGCTGGCTGGAGCGCCGGTTCAGGCGCCGGCCTTCGACAGTGCTTCGAACTCGTCGTCGGTGAGCTCGATGGTCGCGCCGGCGAGGTTGTCTTCCAGGTGCGCGACGCTCGATGTGCCCGGGATGGGGAGCATGACCGGGGAGCGCTTGAGGAGCCAGGCGAGAGCGAGCTGTGACGGTGAGGCGTCGTGCTGCTGGGCGAGTTCGGTGAGCGGGCTGCCTTCGCCGGTGAGCTGTCCGGTGGCGAGCGGGAACCAGGGGATGAAGCCGATGCCCTGCTCTGCCGACCAGTCGAGCAGTTCCTCCGACGAGCGGTTGGTGAGGTTGTAGAGGTTCTGCACGGAGACGATCGGCGCGATCTCCTGCGCTGCCTGGACCTCGGCGACGGTGACCTCGCTGAGGCCGATGTGGCGGATCTTGCCTTCGTCCTGGAGGTTCTTCAGTTCGCCGATCTGGTCCTCGAGCGGGGTGTCGGGGTCGATGCGGTGGAGCTGGAACAGGTCTATGCGCTCCACCCCGAGGCGGCGCAGGCTCAGCTCGGCCTGCTGGCGGAGGTAGGCGGGGCGGCCGACGGGCGTCCAGAGATCGGGGCCCTGGCGGGTGAGGCCGGCCTTCGTGGCGATGACGATGTCGTCGGCGTAGGGGTGCAGGGCCTCGCGCAGGAGGGGCTCGGCGACGTCGGGGCCGTAGCTGTCGGCGGTGTCGAAGAAGTTCACGCCGAGCTCGACGGCCCGCCTGAGCACACGCACGGCTTCCTTGTGGTCCTTCGGCCCGCCCCAGACGCCCTTGCCGGTCAGCTGCATCGTGCCGTAGCCGAGGCGGTTGATCTCGAGGTCGCCGCCGAGACGGAAGGTGCCTGAAGCCTCTGCCGGACGGGTGTCGGTTGCCTTGCTCATGGGGGTGGTCCCTTCGGATCGGATATCCGGACCGGTCGCGTACCCGTTCATGGCCGGGGCACGATGACCTGACCGTGTGCCATGACCCCACGATGCAAGGTTGACATTTATGTCAGGGTCAAGCCGGGCGGGGGTGACCCGTCTCTCGGCAGGACACGTACGGCTTCCCGATTGACCTTCTACCAGTGTCAACGTTTGACCTGATCTTCCAGGGCGTCGCGACCGCGAACAGGGGTCGAGCGAACCAGAGAAGGAGCAGAGCATGAGCGCGCAGCCAATCCGGGTCGGGATCATCGGGACCGGCTTATGGGCCAGCTACGGACACATCCCGGCGTTGCGGACCCTCCCGGAGTTCGAGGTGGTCGCCGTATCGGCGCGCCGGAAGGAATCAGCACAACAAGCGGCCGAGAAATTCGGCATCCCGCGCGCCTTCGATGACCCCCACGACCTGATCAGGGACCCAGACGTCGACCTGGTGGCGGTGCTGACCCCGACCTCGTCGCGCGTGCCGCTCGTGAAGGCTGCCATAGAGGCCGGGAAGGACGTCTACAGCGAGTGGCCGCTCACCACCCGCACGTCGGACTCGGAGTGGCCGAGGCAAGGGGCGTGCGGCACGTCGTCGGCCTCCAGCGCCGCCAGGGACCCGCCGCCCGATACGCACAGGACCTTGTGGCGCACGGATACGTGGGGGAGGTACGTGCCGCCCGCATCTCGGTCGGCGTGGACGCCTTCCCGCCCGTCATGCCGGAGAAGACCGCCTGGACCTTCGACGTCGACGCCTTCACCCACGTGCTCTCCATCTACGGCGGACACTTCCTCGACGTGCTGTTCCAGATCGTCGGGCCCCCCAAGAACCTCACCGCACTCACCGAGACCCAGTTCCCGGACCTCACCAGACCGGCAGGACCGTGCGGTCCGCCAAGCCCGACGAGGTCATGGCCATCGGCACCCTGGAGAACGGCGGTCTGTTCTCGGTCCAGTTGGAAGGCGCTCAGAAGTTCCCGACGGGCCTGCAGATCGACATCACCGGCACCGAGGGCGTCCTGCGGCTCACCAACGAACGCGCCTTCGAGAACACCGAGGACAACACCGTCCACGGCATCAACGGAGACAGCGGCACGGCCGCGCTCGCGGTGCTGCCCGTTCCCGAGGAATACCGGTCCCTCTCGGACGCCTCACTCGACGAGAGCGTGCAGGACCTGGCCCACCTGTACGCCGCGTTCGCCCGCGACAAGGCGAACGGCACCACCGAGGCGACCACGTTCGCCGACGCCGTACGGCAGCACCATCTGATCGACCGGATCCAGCGGTCGTCCGAGGAGTTCTCGGCGTAGCCAGACGACCGGCCACGCATCCGCTGGGCAGGCCGGCACCGCACGACCTGTTCTTCCCCGTCAAGGAAATCCCACGGGTACACGAAGGCCCTCGGATACCGTCACGCAGGGTCGGCTACCTGGACGTGGCCGCGATCGGCCGGGTCCGTTGCGATGACTGGGTGGCTACGCGGCGCCGGCGGCGGACCGTGTCGAAGTCGCTTCGTTGACGGCGCCGATGTAGCTGTCGATGGCGTCCCGGTTCCGGGTGAGGCAGTCGATGCGGTGCGTCATCCGGTCGCGCTCGACGGCTAGGAGTTCGAGCAGTTCCGGTTCGGCGTCATCAACGACGATCTTCAAAGGGCTGCCGAGGCACGGCAGCATCTGCTTGATGATCCGGGTGGGAATGCCGCTGTCGATCAGCCCGCGGATCTGGGTGACCCGGCCCACCAGGTAGTCGTCGTACTCGCGGTATCCGTTGGGTAGCCGCCGCGGTTCGATCAGCCCCTGCGCCTCGTAGTAGCGCAGTGACCGCGCGGGTGTGTCCGTCAGCTTCGCGAGCTCTCCGATGCGCATGTGGCCGTCCTCACTTCCCGTCTGCGGCTCAGGGTTTGACCTTGACATCAATGTCAACCATGCACGGTAAGGTTATGACTCAAGTACAACAGGCGCCCGCCCCCGTTGACCAGCCGGGGCGGCTTCCGCTCAGCGGTCTGCTCGCCCTCGCGGCCAGCGGCTTCATCACGATCATGTTGGAGACGATGCCGGCGGGAATCCTGCCGGCGATCAGCGGCGACCTACGGATCTCGGAGTCGGCCGCGGGCCAGACAGTGACCGTCTTCGCGATCGGATCCATCGTCGGCGCCATCCCGCTGATCAGCGCGACGATGGGGTGGCCGCGCAGGCGGCTCCTGCTCCTGGCGCTGGCCGGATATGCCGTGACCAGTGTCGTCACAGCCCTGTCCGGCTACTTCGTCCTCGCCCTCGCGGCCCGGTTCGTCGCCGGACTGTTCGCGGGCGTGCTGTGGGCGATCATCGCGCCCTACGCCCGGCGCATGGCGGCACCGCGCCAGCAGGGCAAGGCCCTGACCATCGCGCTGGCGGGCACCCCGATCGCGCTCGCGATCGGCACCCCCGTCGGAACGCTCCTCGCCGACCTGATCGGATGGCGCGCCACCTTCGGAGTGATGACGCTGCTCGCAGCTCTGGTGATCGTCTGGGTGCTCGCGGCCGTGCCGAACTTCCCCGGCCAGGCCAAGGGGGAGCGCACCCCCGTCGGCCGGGTCTTCACTATCCCCGGCGTGGTCCCGGTCCTCGCCGTCGTCTTCCTGTACGTGATGGCGCACAACGTGCTCTACACCTACATCGCCTCCTTCCTCTCGCCCGTCGGCCTGGACGGCAGCGTCAGCGCCGTGTTGCTCGTCTTCGGCGTCGCCTCTCTGGTCAGCATCTGGATCACAGGCGTCCTCATCGACCGCCACCTGCGGCTTCTCATGATCAGCAGTACCGGGCTTTTCGCGCTGGCGGTGCTCGCACTCGGCCTGCTGGTCTCCCTTCCCGTCGTCGTCTTCCTCAGCGCCGCGCTGTGGGGACTCGCCTTCGGCGGAGCCGCGAGCCTGCTGCAGACCGCCGCCTCCAACACGGCCGGTGACGCCGTGGACTCCGTCCAGCCGGTCATCGTGACCGTCTGGAACATCGGCATCGCCGGTGGCGGGCTCGTGGGCGGACTCCTCCTCGGCGGCCTCGGAGCCTCGTTCCTGGCCTGGGGAACCCTCGTGCTCCTGGCCGTCGCGCTCCTCATCACCGTCGCCGGACGGCGCCACGCTTTCCCCGCCTACCGCGGGTGACCCGAGTCCATGCCGCGCACCACACCCCGAAGGAACCTCCGGTAGGTCCGCACTCACGCGAAGGAGAAGCACCGTGACGAAGCAGATGCACAGCGAACCAGCACACCCGTGGCAGGACCGGCGGCTGACCCCGGACGAGCGCGCTCGGCTCGTCGTCACCGCGATGACCGAGGACGAGAAGTTCGCCTGGCTCTCCGGGCCGATCGCGGTCCCGATCCCCGGCCGCCCGCCGATCCCGGACGGGGCGCTGGGCTCGGCGGCTTTCTACCCGCCGATCGAGCGGCTCGGCATCCCGGGCATCCAGCAGTCCGACGCCAGCCTCGGCGTGGTCAACCCCGGCGGTGTCCGCGAGGGCGACGAGGCCACCGCGCTCCCGTCCTCACTGCTGCTCGGCGCGACGTTCGACATCGAGACCGCCCGCGAGACCGGGCGGCTCCTCGGCCGGCAGGCGCGGGCGCAGGGCTTCGCGGTGCTGCTCGCCGGCGGCGCGAACCTGGTCCGGGAGGCCACCGGCGGCCGCAACTTCGAGTACGTCAGCGAGGATCCGCTCCTCACCGGCAGGCTCATCGGCGCGTCTGTCGCGGCGATCCAGGCCGAGGGGGTGGTGTCCACGGTCAAGCACTTCTCCCTCAACGGGCAGGAGACCGGCCGGGTGATGGCGGACTCCCGCATCGAGGAGGCCGCCCACCGAGAGTCCGACCTGCTCGCGTTCCAGATCGCGATCGAGGAGGGCCGGCCCGGGTCGGTCATGCCCGGCTACAACCTCGTCAACGGCCACTACGCCGGGGAGAACGCACACCTCATCAACGGTGTCCTCAAGGGCGAGTGGCGCTTCGAGGGATGGGTCATGTCCGACTGGGGCGCCACCCACAGCACCGAAAAGGCTGCACTCGCCGGTCTGGACGTGCAGTCCGGCGCCGACTTCGATACCGAGCACTATTTCGGCGAACCGCTGCGCGCCGATCTGCACGAGGGCCGCGTCCCGCCCGAGCGCATCGACGACATGATCCACCGGCAGTTGAGGACCCTGTTCCGGCTCGGCGTCATCGACAACCCGCCTACGCCCGGCGGTCTGATCGACCTCGCCGCGGGCCGCCGCATCGCCCAGAGGGCCTCGGAGCGCGGCCTCGTCCTGCTCAAGAACGAGGCCGACACCCTCCCCGCAGCACAGGGGCTCGACCGCATCGTGGTCATCGGCCGCCACGCCGATATCGGCGTGCTCGCCGGAGGCGGGTCCTCCGCCGTCACGCCCGAGGGAAGCCTGGTCGAGCCCTCCGGCCTGGACCGAGTCTGGTCCGATCGCGTCTACCACCCCTCCTCCCCCTTGGACGCCATCCGGGCCGAGGGGGGTGCCAGGCGCGTGGACTTCCTCGACGGCACCGACCACGACGCCGCGGTCACCGCCGCCGATGGCGCGGACCTCGTCGTGATACTCGCCGAGGAGTGGCGCGCGGAGGGCCTCGACCGGCAGGGTGTCGGACTCCCCGACGGGCAGGAGGACCTCATCGCGCGGGTGGCCGCCGCGAACTCGCGGACCGTCGTCGTCATCGAGTCCGGCGGCGCCGTCAGCGTGCCGTGGGCGTCGAACGTCGCGGCTGTCATCGCCGCGTTCTACCCGGGCTCCGGCGGCGCGGAAGCGATCGCCGGAGTGCTGTTCGGCCGGGTCAACCCCTCCGGGCGCCTGCCCGTCACGTTCCCCGCCCAGGCCGGCCAGCTGCCGCGCCCCGAGCAGCGGGACCCGGCCACGACGACGTCCAACCCGAACCAGGAACGGATCGGGGAGATCTTCGAGGTCCCGTACGACATCGAGGGCAGCGGCGTCGGCTACCGATGGCTCGCCCGTGAAGAGCTCACCCCGCACTACCCGTTCGGCTGGGGCACGGCGACGACTGACTCGGCCACGTGCAGCTGATGACCGGACGACCGGCCAGCAAGATCGACAAGGCCGCGGCCGCCATCGGAAGGCGTGGGACCTGGTGCCCAGGCCGGTGGTGGTCGACTCAGGCGGCAGCGGCGCGGAGCTCTGGGTGTACTACCGTCCCTCCGCCGCCCGGCACCACCGGCACCACCGGCTCCGGCGGCTCCGGTGGATGGGCGCCAGCCATCGCGGCAAGCTGGACGCCGCAGCCTGTTTCGACGGCGAGGCGAGTCACCTGCAGGACTGGGCGAACCGGTACGCGCACTCGTGGAAGGCAATGCGCGGTGGTGGTCCGGTCCACATGGGACGCTTCCTGCGCCGTCTGGCTCGCCTGGAGGCCGGGCTGACCGACTGCGCCTACTACGCCAAGCCCGGGGTCCTCGCCGGGATCGTGGAAAAGGCTGGCCTGCCCTACGAGGGCCTGTCCGAGGACGTCGCCTACGCGATCGGCATGACGCCCCGACGTCCGTCGGACGCGGCAGAGCACCCGGGCACCCGGCTGTGCACGCTGTGCGGAGCCGGGCAGGAGTTGACGCCTCTACTCCGTGGCTTCGACCACATCACCGACTCCGCCCCCGACGACTCCTGACCCCGGCCGCCGCGCCGTCGGCGGCCTGGGCGCGGCCGCTCTGCCCGGCGCGCAACACCGGCGAGCGCGCCCCGATACCCGGCTGCGTCCGCTCCGCCTATCCCGCCCCTCCCACTCCTCAACTCCAGCCAGGGCATAGGCGAAGGGGGTCGCAACGGGGATGTCAGCGGCCCGACCACGCCGTACGCCCGTGGTGACCTGGGCGGACTCCAGGACGCTGTGAAGACCTGCGCAACGTCTACCGCAACACACAGTGCAACCCGGGGCCCTACTCGGTCGGGTGAAGACGTCGGGATAGGAGAACTTCTGCGGCTCGCGGCGCGTAGTGCCAGGCATGAGGGAGATCACTGACGCGCACGTGGCAGAGCCGGGCCTGGCTGTGGTGGAGGTCGCGGCCGCCGATGATGCAACCGCGCTCGCGGTTCAGGAGCTACTCGCCGCGCGGTGCGCGATCGCACCGGCGGACCGTACGGTCCGCGAGCCCGGAGAGCCCGGTGTACGGCTGCGCTGCTTCCTGGATCTGCGCCAGGAGCCCGGCGCGTAGCACGGCGGGCGGCAACGTCCCGCTGACCAGCCGTGGTCCGGGTCATGGTCGGGGTTGGCGGCAGCGTGGTCTGGGGTGTGGTCGGTCTGGCCATCGGTGGGGGCGGTCGTCCAAGGTGGGGCGATGAGCGAGCTCCGACCCGGTGACATTACTGACGAAATGCGGCAGGCCGTGGACACGGCCCGGCGGCAAGGACTACAGAAGGACCTGCGCACCCTCGCGGCCAGCATCCGCGCCGACGCCGAAGGCCGGACCGCCGGCGCGGAACCCGGCTGGCAGGCCGGAGTCGAGTGGACGCTGCCGTGGATCGAGAACACCGCCAGTCAGCTGACCGAGGGCAGGCCGTAGTGAGCCGGTGGCGGTGGCGGGTGAGCAGCGCGCTGACCTGCCGTGGTCGGCCTGATGGTCGGGGCTGTGGTCAGGGCGTGTCGCCGGAGTGGTAGAAGCGGCAGCTGACACCCGGGCCCGGCGTACGCGCCTCGACGGGGCGCGGGTCGTACAGCGACCGGCCGCCGGGGAACTGCCCGAGCTCGGTGGACAGGGCCACCCCGTCGTCGACTTCCACGGTCCGCCATCCGTGGATGTCCAGCAGCAGGCCGTCCAGCGGTCCGCCGACCAGTTCGGCGTAGGTCCGGTGCGCGAGCGGGCCGGGGTTGGGGCCGTCGTGGTCGTGGCCGTAGACCCGGCCGTGGCGCAGCTGCTCGTCTCCGTTCATCCGTCCAGCGTCGCAGCCGCCACCGACAACGCGGGCTGGCCAGGAGCACATCGGGCTGGCCCGCGCCGCTGGCGGAAGGACCGACCGGGTCAGGTGCGCCAGCGTCCGAGCCAGCCGCCGGCCTTCCGTGCGGCCTGCTCGGCTTCCACATCCTGGCGAAGGCGCTCCTGCTCCTGGCGCCCGCGTTCTTCTGCCTTGGCCTGCCACTGGGCTGCAACCGCCCGGCTCTGGCAGTCCTCGCACAGATGCGGGTGCGACTCGCGCGGCTGCCCCCAGTCCCGTAGGTCGACCGCCGTCCATCGGTCGTCGCTGAACTTGTTCCCGCAGTCCGCGCACACGGGACGCCGGGCTTCTCGTTCCGCGGTTTCCTGCGCCTCGCGGCGCTGCTGGAATTCCCGGGCTTCTTGGCGACGGCGGGCGAGGGCGGCTTCCCGGCGGGGGTTGCCGATCGCGTCCAGTAGCGGCTCGCGGTGGTCACGGCCGAACCGCTGGAAGGCGGGCCCGGCCGGACCGTGCTCGCGCAGCAGCTCCAGCGTGGTCGCCAAGATCGGGATGCGGCCCTGGTAGGAGCGGAAGCCGTCCTCGCGGTCCCATCGGCCATGCCAGTGCGGACGGGTGAGGTCAGCGACGTGTTCCATCTGCCTCTCGGGGGAGCGCTTGCCGACCTGGTGGAAGACGAGCAGCACCGGCGGGTGTGCATGCTCATCCGTGCGTGGTGCGGACCAGCGGGTGCGCCACATCGGCTTCTCGATGCCGTCGGTGTCCTTCTCCTTCCGGTGGAAGAACCTCATGTACTTGTCGAACTTCCCGGCGATCAGCACCGCTTCCTCGGTGCAGTTGTCGACCTCTATGAACAGCAGCGGCACCCCGGCACCCGGCGCGGTCAGGACGACGTCGGCGCGGGCACTGCCGATCGCGGGGTTCTTCCAGGTGCCCTTCACCGGAAGTGCGACCTCGGTGGCGTAGGAGGTGAGGGTGCCGATCCCGCCGGGTGCGTCGACGGCGGCCTGCGCGGCGGCGACCGCTTCCGCCGGCTCTCCCGCGATCAGACCCAGGTCGGGCTTCGGGCGGATCAGCGCGATGACCGTCTCGGTCACCGTCATTGCGTGCGAGGCGCCGGAGCGGCCCCCGCTCTTGGGCATGCCGCCCATCTCCTCCGGCTCACGGTCCAGGTCGATCGCGGCGGCGGCCAGCCCGGCCGCGGTGAGCAGCCGGACCTCTTCCCCGCCCCGGGTGCGGCCACCGTCGACCGCCAGGCCGTGACGCCGCAGGTCGTTCACCGCGCCTCGGTGGGAGGCGGTGCGTGCCTCCTTCCGCAAGGCGGCCGTCTTCTTCAAGGTGTGCCGGTAGGTCAGGTGCGGCGAGGCCAGCCGCTGGATCTGGTCCGCAGTCGCGATCTTGAGCACACCGAGCACGCACAGCACGTCGCTACGCAGGCCGTTCGACGATCCCGCCTCGTTCTCCTTGCGCTTGCCCGCCATCAGGCCCGCCCTCCCGCCGCACGCGACCGGCCACCGTCCGGGCGCCGACCCCCGGCCGCGGAGGGTCCCGGACCCCCGGACCCGATGATCTCCCCTACCACCGACAACCAACTCAGGTCATAGGGAAGAGAAGAGGGTTGTGACAATCCGGGAGCGTCCCCGAAAGCCGTGGTGACCTGGGGAAATACGGAGTGCGCGGGTGCCGGGCACGGAAGTGGCATCGGAAGGGGGACCGTAAGCGCCGACGGCAGGAGCTCACCCGGGCTTGCCCAGCACTCCAGGCGGCCACGGCCGGGCCGGGCAGCAGGGGCAGGGCGGTGTCCGGCGCTCCCCGGTCCTGGACGGGTACGGCGGCGGGAAGTGGCGACGGGGCTGGGCACGGGCGGCGTGGGCACGGTGTCCTCGCGTTTCTCCGGCACCAGGGCCGGGGAGGGCGGCTGTCGGTCCGTCCCACGCGTATCCGGCACGCGCGGGACGGATGCCACCCTGCGGGATCACCCCTTGTCCGCGACCTGTTCACTCCGGCCCGCGGTGTCCGTTATGCCCCTTGACCACCCCTTGACCGGACGGTTCGCCCGTGGCCGACGCCACACCGCCCGGTGGCAGCTCAGCGGGCTGGGCGGGTGTTGGAAGGCGAGGATCCCAGCCGCCAGTCCGAGGGCTTGCGGGAGCGGAACGTCTGCCCGCTCTCGATCCTGGCCTTGTTCCGCTCGAACTCCCGCTCCGCCGCCGACAGCTGGCGCGGAGCGCAGCCGGGGTGTCCCCAGGCCTCCCCCGCCTTCGTGATGACCGCGCCCTTGTCGTAGTCCTTGAAGCAGGCCGGGCAGGTGCCCGGATACGCGGCCCGGACCGAGCCGCGCGGCAGCGGAACCGCCTTCTTCGCCGCGGTCTTCTTCGCGGCCGGCTTCCCGCCGACCGCCTTCTTCTTCGCCGCCTGCGCCTGCTTGATCGCCTCGCGCTGCGCCTTGCCGGGCCTCTTCTTCGGCTGCTGCCCGCGTGCCGCCTTCGCGGCCTTCTGTGCCGGGGTCTGTCCCACGGGCGGATCGTAGAGCCACCGCGCCGGGCACGGCCGCGCGCCACGCGCACCGGAGACCCGAGTCCGCAGGAGCACTGGCGTCCACCGGTGCGCACCGGTGCGCGCGGCGCGATGAGTTGTGCGCGATGCAGCGCACTCCCCCACCCGATGGTGCGCATCCGGTGCGGTTCACTCCCGCACCCGGTGCGCACGATGCCGTGCACTCCCGCCAGGCGGTGCGCATCGTGATGCGGGGTGCGCACCACACCACGCACCCGTTCACCCAGCGTGAGGGACTCAAGAGCGGGCGAGGGAGGGAGAGTTCTCCCCCGGATGCACAGCATCGCGCCAAAATAGGGGGACGATGCGGGCGGTAGCGAACCCTGTCTAGGGGAAACGCTGGCAGATCCGATGTCGACAAGGGTTGATTCTCAACTCGACAAGGGGTGCAACATCCGGTGCGGCACATCTCGATAAGGGGTCCGCACCGACCGCACCAGCCCTGCGCACCGTCACCGTGAGTGTCTGCATCGCGGTGCGGTGCGCACCGCCGGGCTTCACCGTGATGCGCACGGTGCGTCGGCCGGGAGTGAACGTCATCGCCGGTGCGCACGATGAAGTGCACCGCCGACATCGCGTGCGCGCACCGGATGCCGGGAGTCCCGCACACCTCACCGGCCGGACCCGCCGGAGCGGAGTCCACCCGATGTCGCGGTGGAGTCCACTCCCACCCGGTGCGCTCCGCGATGGGCTCCACTCCCACCGGGTGGATCCCCACGGTGGGCTCCACCCTCCGGGCTCACATCGTCCATCGCGCCCACCGGGTGCGCGGTGGAGAGTGGCGGCGCAGGCTCGCTGCGCGCCACGGGTTCGGCCGGCCGCCGGGGTACTGCCGGGAGCGGCGCCGGACCGGCCGCGGCTTCGGCGACGAGTACAGCGCCGTCCGCAGCCGGCTGGCGTCGGCAAGGTGCTCCAGGCGCTCCCGCTGCTCCGGCGAGAGCTGTATCAGGATCAGGTCGACCATGGTTCCTCCTCGTTCACGGGGGCGGTCCCCGTACTCTCGCCGCGCCCCGATGCCTCCGGGGCCGAGGCGCCGGGTGCGTGCCAGGTGCTGGCGCGGTTGCTTCGAGCTGCGTCCCGCCGGGCGGTCACGGCCGGGGCCCGGGACTCTGGCCGTGACCGGGCTGCTGGTGCTGCTGCTCGTGCTCCTGGCGATGGCCGTCGGCGGGGGCATCGGGCGCGACCGGGGACTTCTTGTCCTCGTAGGCGCGGCGGCGGGCGTCGGCGGCGCGGGTGAAGGCGGCGAGCCGCTCCAGGTTCTTCGGCGTGCGCAGCCACGTCGCCGCGTCGGTCGTACGGCCACCGAGGTACTCCTCGGGCATCGCGGCCCGCTGATGGGCGTGGACGGCGTCGGCCCGCTGCGCCGGGGTGAGGGCGGCGTCCCGGCCGGGGTGGTCGACGGCGCGCGGCGGCTCTGACGCCTGGTCGTGGCGCTGGTCGTAGGTGTGCGCGGCGGCCGACGTCGCGGCCGGAGCGACTGCCTGCCCGGCGGCCGCGGTGCGAGCAGCACGGATCGCGTTGCGTACGGCGAGGCTGGCGACCCGGGCCCGCTCGTAGCGAGACGACTCCCGGGGCGGCTTGCCGTCGGTGCCGGCGATCCACCAGGGGTCGGGCTCGGGGAAGTCGGCGGTGTAGAAGATCTGGTCGGCGGCGGGGGCCCGGCGGCCGGGCTGGACAGCGGTGGTCTGGCGGCCGTGGTCGGCCAAGGCGCGGTTCGCGATGTAGTCGTCCAGGCCGCGCGTGAACTCGCGGCCGCGCAGGGTCTCCAGCAGGTGCCGGCGCGCTTCGGCCAGGACGTGGCGGCGGGCGAACTTGCCGCGCACGGTAAAGACGACCGCGGCGACGTCGACGGCGGCTAACGCGGCGTCGACCACCGGGTCCACCCGCGCCCGGATCGCCGCACCCGCCGCGCGACAGCGGTGCAGGAGCCCGTCGACCACCCGCTCGCCGAACTTCAAGAGCGCGGACGCCTTCCACCACGCGAGCAGGTACTCCAGCGGGCGCGGGGTCTTCTTCTCGGGGCGGGTGTCCTGCGCCGCCCACCACCCGAGGCCGTGCCGGGCCTTTTCGCCGGGCAGCCGCCCGTGCTTCTGCGCGTACCTGTAGGTCAGACCCTCGAGGGCGTCCTCGATCCGCTGGCGGCGAGTGGAGGTCCAGTCGATGAGCTCGGAGTCGACACCGGCTATCTCCATCACCGGGCGCAGGCCCGGCGTCACCTCCCGGGGCACGGTCGCCAGTCCCAGCTCCTCACACACCTCGGTCGTCATCGCGAGGGTGTAGAGCGTCCCGGCCGCCACCACATGGCGGTAGAGACGGCGGGTGTCCAGCGCGCCCCACTTCGGCTCGCCGTTGTCGTCCAGGCGCTGCACGCGGTTGAGGACCAGGCAGTGGTCGTGCAGGAGCGGGAATCCGTCGCGATTGTCGAAGTGCCGGAACGCCGCGACCACCAAGGCCGGCGTCTTCGCGTGGCCGCGGCCGGAGGACCACCGGGTCTCCGCGACGTCGTCCTCGAGCCAGCGCAGCGCCCTGGCGATGGCCCTCTCGTGGGCCCGCTCGATAGTCCGGCGGATCCTGTCGTCTCCCAGCGCCCACAGCACGTGCAGGGAAGCCTGCGGGCGGAAGGTGAAGTCGATGGCGAGCAGCGGGGTCTGCTTGCGGGCCTCGATCTCTTCGATCGGCTGCCCGAGCACGGTCGCCCGTCGCGCGGTCGCCGCATCGACGCCGTCGTCCAGGAGGCCGCGCTCGATGCGGTCGGCGTCCGGGTGCCGGCCCTGCCCGAAGACCAGCTCCATCTGGCGCTCGGACGCCTCCGCGCCCTCGGTGAGCCCGAGCGCGTCCAGACCGCGCCCCAACCACCTCCCGGGCGGGAGACCGGCCATCTCCTGGGCGGCCTTGAGGGACTGGCTGGCCGGGCGGCGGCCGTCCCCGAATGCGACTCCGCGCACGTAGTAGCGCCAGGCGTTACGCCTCTGAACCTTCGCGACACTCAGCATTCCCACAGGGGACAACGGGTCTGACCTGCGGAAAAGCGCGATCCCGTACGGCGGGAGAGTTCACCGGACCTTCACCGCCGAACCCGTCGGGCGGGCGTACGCGGCGACGCCGTGCCCGCCCGGCGGACACCACCAAGGCCATGCAAATGCTGCGCGGCCCCCAGTCGCACCCACCTCACATGCCACGGAAAGCACCAGCAGACGACTCCACCGTCAACGAGCGCACATCTACGTACCGCTCCCCCACCGATGGCCAAAGACGTATCAGCCCGCACCACGTCACCGACTCCCTTCCACCCAAGAGAGACACCCACTGCCCCCGGCGACAGCCGGGGGCTTCGTGCTTCCTGGAGAACCGACGTGCCCACCTACGAGTCCACGCCCCGCTTCACCGCCGACCATCACCGCCTCACCCCCGAACAGCGTCGCCGCTTCCGCCAGGCCGTGGTCGCCTTCGTCGACGACCTGCGCACCGGCCGTTTCCGCGCTGGCCTCCGCGTGAAGGGCGTCCAGCGCGCTCACGGTGTCTTCGAGCTGACCTGGGACGGCAACGGCCGCGCCACGTGGTCCTACGGGGAGGAGATAGTCCGCGGCGAGCAGCACATCGTGTGGCGCCGGATCGGCACCCACGACATCCTCACCGGGCCCTGACCCGTCAGCACGGTGTCAGGTCCCGATGGAGACGGCAGACACATTCCCCTAGAATCGGATGTGTGTTCGATGACCTGCCGGAGGACCTGCCCCGCCTGGAGACGCTGCGGGTGTGGCACACCCTGTGGCTGGGCCGCATCGATGCGAAGATCGCCGCCGTGCAACAGCGGCAGGCAGAAACCGAGCAGGGCCGGCGCCGCCGCCCCGAGCCCCCGCAATGGACGGTCGAGCTGGGCATCGGCACCGGACGCCCGCCGATCCAGGTCCACACCGGTGACTGCCATATGGCGG
The DNA here is from genome assembly GCF_040295245.1 of Streptomyces sp. NPDC002884. NCBI lineage: Bacteria > Bacillati > Actinomycetota > Actinomycetes > Kitasatosporales > Streptomycetaceae > Streptomyces > Streptomyces sp. NPDC002884. Next base: position 21,407 of record NZ_JBEOVB010000040.1, read on the forward strand.
GCAAGCGGCGCCGTCCCGTCGACCGTGACGAAGCACGCCGCCTCCTCACCGACGGCCTGCGGCCCTGCACCCACTGCCGCCCCGACACCCAGCTCGACATCCCCGCCTTACCCCGCGGCACCACACCAGCCCTCCCCCACCGTCCCCTGCCGCAAGGACACCGCCTCCAATGGGCACTCTCCCACCAGCGCCTCCCCTCGCAGACCCTGACCCGTCCGCGTTCGTCTGCCTGGGCAGCCAGGTCGGCCCCTGTGCCGCATGCCAGCGCAAGACCCACAAGTACGGCCACGGCGGCAGCCCCCTCTGCCAGTGGTGCATGACACCCGTTCTGCAAGGCTGGGGACTGACCGCCCGCCACACCAGCACCCGCGCCTAACCGGTCAGCGCAACCGCCGCGCCTGTGTCCGGCCGTTCGTGGCGCAATCGAGACGGCATGGCCGTCCGGTGGAAGAGATCTCCAGTGACGTGGCACCTGCCACAACCGATGCTGACCACCCCGGCCGCCGACCCCGCCCTGCCGCCCGGCTGGGTAGCGGAGCCGAAGTTATGGCGGGGGTTGGCAGTTGTCCGTTTGTCCACGGTGCCGCGAGCTGGAGTGCAGCGTCACCCCAGCGGTCTCGCGTAGCTGGCTGCGTATCTCTTGGTGGACTCACCGACAGAGCCACGCGTAGACGGCTGCGCTGTCCTGGCCTCGATATCGGTAACTGATGGTGCCGCTACGCAGCAAAAGTTGCCGCAGATCGACTCGCGCCGCTCGTGGATCAGTCGGGTGTCTCGGCCGAGTCGGCGGGCTGGGAGTCGGTGGCCGGCGCGGTCCGCTCGATGTCGTCGTTGGTCGCGGCCCAGCTGGCGAGCAGGTTCAGGGCGTCCTGGGTGGGTGAGTGGGGCTCGGGGGTGTAGGTGAGGAGGAACTGACTGGGGCCGTCGGGGAGCGGGAAGGTCTCGAAGGGCAGGTCAAGGTCGCCGACGACCGGGTGATGGAGGAGTTTCACGCCGGTGGTGTGCATGCGGACGTTGTGGGCCGCCCAGCGGCGACGGAATTCCTCGCTGCGGGTGGACAGTTCCCCGATCAGGTCCGTCAGCCGTCGGTCGTAGAGGTCGCGGCCGGCTTCGGCGCGCAGCATGGCGACCGTGTCATTGGCGACTTCGTCCCAGTGGCGGAAGAACTCGGTCGCGTGCGGGCTGAGGAAGACAAACCGGGCGTTGTTCGGCGGCCGTGCAGGATCGGCGTAGATGGGAGAGAACAGGACGCGCCCGAGGTGGTTGGCGGCCAGGATGTCCCCGCGTCCGCTGAGGATGAACGCAGGTGTGCCGGCCATCGAGTCGAGGACGCGCTGCACCGTGGGCCGTACGCGCTGCTGGGCCGGACGGCGGCGTGGCGGGCGGGTCGTGCCGGCGCCGCGCAGGAGATCGAGCAGGTGGATGCGTTCGGCCTCGTCGAGCTGGAGTGCCTGTGCGATGCCTTCGATGACGCTTTCGGAGACTCCGGTGGCGTTGCCGCGCTCCAGCCGGGTGTAGTACTCGCTGGAGATGCCCGCGAGGAGGGCGACCTCCTCGCGACGCAACCCGGTGACCCGTCGGCGCTCTCCGCCGTACAGGGGCAGTCCGGCTTGTTCGGGGGTGACCCTGGCCCGGCGCGTGCCGAGGAATTCCCGGATCTCCGCACGGAAATCATCGCGGATGTCGCGGTTGGTGCCTTGTGGGTCGTTTCTGCCTGCCATGCCTTTCACTCTACGAGTGCTTCCGCCGGGTTGGGGGGCCCTGTCAGTGACCCCCTCAGCAGGGACTCCCACACGCGCGTGACAAGCGGTTTTGTTGGTGGTGCACCGCCCACGGCGGTGTGAACCGTCCGGACGGACGGTGCTTGTGCCGCCGGTCCCAGCCCCCTCCGTGGCGCTGTCGGCGCCGCTTGCATCACGAACCTCCCCCGCAGCTAGCGGGAGCCGGATCACGGCGCCAGAAAGGAAACCCCCCATGAGCAAGGTCATCTTCGTCACCGGTGCCGGACGCGGTCTGGGCACGGACATCGCCCGCGAGGCCCTCGCCGCAGGCCACCGGGTCGTCGCCACCGGCCGCCGCCCCGAAGAAGTCGAGAAGACCCTCGGCGGGCCCCAGGACAATCTGCTGGTCACCAGGCTCGACGTAACCAGCCTGGAGGACGCCGAGGCCGCCGCGCAGGCAGCCGTCGACCGCTTCGGCCGCATCGACGTCCTGATCAACAACGCCGGGAACCTCTTCACCGGCTACTTCGAGGAGATCTCGCCCGCGCAGATGCGCCAGCAGTTCGAGACCAACCTCTTCGGCCCGATGAACGTCACCCGCGCCGTCCTGCCCATCCTGCGCAAGCAGCGTGCCGGCCACGTCATCACCATCACCTCGACCGCCGGGCTGGTCGGTATGGAGTTCACCTCCGCCTACGCCGCCTCCAAGTTCGCCGAAGAGGGCTGGATGGAGTCCCTGCGCTACGACGTCGAGCCGTACAACATCCACACCACGATCGTGGAGCCCGGCTACTTCCGCACCGAACTCCTCGTGGACGGCTCCACCAACTGGCCCAAGCTGTCCATCGACGACTACGCCCCGCGCACCGCCCCCCGGATCGAGGGCATGAAGAGCATGAACGGCAAGCAGCCCGGCGACCCCGCCAAGCTCGCCCGCGCCCTGCTCACCATCGCCGGACAGGACAAGCCGCTGCTGCGCTTCGTCGCCGGTGCGGACGCCATCGAGGCCGCCGAGGCCAAGGCGAAGGAACTCCTCGCCCAGGCCGAAGCCTCCCGCGAACTGGGCGACAGCCTGGCCTACGACGACACCCACGCCTGAGCACCATGCCCCGGCCGAGGCCGGAAGCCGCCGGGTGCGCCTACGGCGCTGATCCGCCACCTGGCAACGTCGCCCGCGCCGGCGCCGCGCGGCCCACCAGTTGGTGGCGCACCCCCAGACCATGACCACCGACCGGCCTGACGGCCGTCACGACAAGGAGTGTCTGATGAAGCACGTATCACTGGGCGGGCTCGATGTCTCCCGCATCGGGCTGGGAGCCATGACCATGGCCGGCACCTACACCACGGGCGGAGGGCTCGACGACGCCGAGTCGATCCGTACCATCCACCGTGCGCTGGACCTCGGGGTCACCCACATCGACACCGCCGAGATCTACGGCCCCTTCCACAGCGAGGAACTCGTCGGCAAGGCCATCAAGGGCCAGCGGGACGACGTCGTCGTGGCGACGAAGTTCGGGCTCGTCTCCCACGCCGGCGACGGCCCCGGCGTGATCGACAGCAGCCCCGAAAACGTGAAGGCCGCGGTCGAAGGCTCGCTCAAGCGGCTCGGCACCGACCACATCGACCTCTACTACCAGCACCGCGTCGACCCGAACACACCCGTCGAGGCGACCATCGGCGCGCTGGCCGAGCTGGTCGCCGAGGGCAAGGTACGCCACATCGGCCTCTCCGAGGCCGGTCCCGAGACGATCCGCCGGGCGCACGCCGTGCATCCAGTGGCCGCGCTGCAGACCGAATACTCGCTGTGGACCCGCGACGTCGAGGCCGAGATCCTCCCGCTGCTGCGCGAGCTCGGCATCGGATTCGTTCCCTACTCCCCGCTCGGCCACGGCCTGCTGACCGGGCAGATCCGCACCGTCGACGACTTCACCGACGACGACTGGCGCAAGACCAACCCGCGCTTCACCGGCGAGAACTTCCAGCGCAACCTGCGCATCGTCGACGAGGTACAGGCCATCGGCGCCGAGATCGGCGCCACCCCGGCCCAGACCGCGCTGGCATGGCTGCTGACCCGTGGCGACGACATCGCCCCCATCCCCGGCACCCGGCGGGTTACGCGCGTCGAGGAGAACACCGCCGCCGACGCCGTAGAACTCAGCGCCGCGCAGCTCGACCGCCTCAACAACCTCACACCGGCTGCGGGCGAACGCCACGACGAGGTCAACATGGCCAGCATCGATCGCTGACCGCCGGCGCCCCTGCGCCCGGATCAGCTCACGCGCCTGGACCTCGCGAGGGACTGACGCCCCGGCGAAGTCCCTGGCCCGTCGCACTTGACCAACCCGCATCCGTTCACCCATTTCACTGATCACTGAAAAGGTTCCTCATCATGTCCAAGGTTCTCCTTGTCGTAGGCCATCCGGACCTGTCGCAGTCGAAGGCCAACGCGGCGCTCGTGGACGCCGTCCGCGATCTGCCCCATGTCACCGTGCACGACCTCTATGCCACCTACCCCGACTTCCGGATCGACGTCCCAGCCGAGCAGGCGCTGCTGGCCGAGCATGATGTGATCGTCTTCCAGCACCCGGTGTTCTGGTACAACACCACCCCGCTGTTCAAGCACTGGCAGGACACGGTCTTCACCCTCGGCTGGGCCTTCACCATCGACGGATCCGCCTCGCAACTGGCCGGCAAGAAGGCCGTCGTCGCCGTCACCACCGGCGTCCCCGCCGACCACTACACCCCCGAAGGCGCGAACAAGACCACCATCGAGACCCTCCTCAACAACTGGGAGGCGACCCTGCGCCTGTGCCAGCTCGACTTCCAGCAGCCGATGTTCAAGGTGTACGGAACCGCCTTCGGCCTCTCCGACGAAGACCTGGCCACCGCCGCCAAGCAGTACAACGAACTGCTCGCCTCCTACGCTGCCTGACCACACCCCCCACCACTGCGACCCCTTGCCCTCCAGGTGCCGCGGTGGTGATGGGGCACACCAGGTCTCCGGTTTCCTCGATACCGGGGCCGCTTACGCCGTACTGGTCCGGCCGCGGTACGCGTCGGGCGGTCGCACGCAGGCGGCCCGCGCCACACAGTGGCGCTGACCGGTTCTTCCCGATTGATCAAGGAGTCACCCGATGCCAACGATGTCCGCTCCCCAGGAACTGGCCGCCATCGCACCGAAGCTGGTCGAGGTCAGCAACGAGGTCCTGTTCGACGATGTCTGGCAGCGCCCCGGGCTTTCCCCGCGGGACCGGAGCCTGGTGACCGTCAGCGCGCTGGTATCCCTCTACCGGGGTGAACAGCTCGGCTACCACCTCGGTCTGGCCATGGACAACGGGCTGAGTGTGGAGGAGCTGTCGGAGGCGATCACCCACCTGGCGTTCTACTCCGGATGGCCCACCGCCATGAGTGCGGTCACCCAGCTCAAGAAGATCGCCGAGGAACGCGGTGATCTTGCGGCCTGACTGCTGGCCCGGCACCCCGCCCCTCCCACTCCACTCGCACGAGACAAGGAACGACCATGGAGCTTTTGAGTAAGCAGCCGACGCTGAAGCTGCCGGAGAAAATGTTCACCGGCGATGCCTGGGCCGATGTGATCTACCGAGGTGAGGAGCCTTCCCGGGCCCGTGCGAACGCGGTCCGTTTCGCCCCCGGTGCCCGTACCGCCTGGCACTCCCACGGCCTGGGTCAGACCCTCTACATCGTCGAGGGCATCGCCCTGATCCAGTCCCGGGGCGGCGACATCCTCGAAGCCCACCCCGGCGACGTGGTCTGGACCCCGCCGGGCGAGGAGCACTGGCACGGTGCCGCGCCCGACCACTTCATGGTCCACATCGCCTTGTGGGAGACCGACGAGGTCGACTGGCTCAAGCACGTCACCGACACCGAGTACGCCGGCCCGCGCCGCAGCACCCGCACCCCCTGACCCCGGGCCCCTCGATTCCTCGGCCGGCTCTTGCCTGGGCAGAGACACGGAGCCGCTTTCCGCACAGCACAGAAAGGCAGCCTCACTATGCGCGGAGCAGTTCTCTACGCCCCCGGCGACGTGCGCTTCGAGGAGCGTGACGACCCGCAGATCCTGAAGCCGACCGACGCGGTCATCCGCACGGTCGCCACCAGCGTGTGTGGCTCGGACCTGTGGAGCTACCGCGGCGTCAACCCGGTCGAGGAGCCAGTGCCGTTCGGGCACGAGTACGTCGGCATCGTGGAGGAAGTCGGCGCCGAGGTCGCTCGCATCAAGCCGGGCCAGTTCGTCGTGGGCTCGTTCTTCGCCTCGGACAACACCTGCCCGAACTGCCGCAACGGGTACCAGACCAACTGCCTGCACCGCGAGTTCGTCGGCGCGGGCGGCTGCCAGGCCGAGAAGATCCGCGTCCCGCTGGCCGACGGCACCCTGGTCGCCACCCCCGACCTGCCCGCCGAGGAGCACATCGCCAGCCTGCTGGCGTGCTCCGACGTCATGGGCACCGGCTGGTACGCCGCCGTAGCCGCCCAGGTCCAAGCCGGTGACACGGTGGCCGTGGTGGGCGACGGCGCGGTGGGCCTGTGCGCGGTTATCGCGGCCAGGGAACTCGGAGCGGAGCGGATCATCGCCATGTCCCGCCACACATCGCGGCAGAATTTGGCCCGCAAGTTCGGCGCCACCGACATCGTCGCCGAGCGCGGCAACGAGGGCGTGGCCCGGATCAAGGAACTGACCGGCGGGATCGGCGCGGACCGCGTACTGGAGTGCGTCGGCAGCGCCCAGTCCATGCAGCAGGCCCTGCACGCCACCCGCCCCGGCGGCAACATCGGCTTCGTCGGCGTGCCCCACGACGTGCAGATCGGCGGCACCGAGCTGTTCCACTCCCACGTCGGCCTGCGCGGCGGCCCGGCCCCCGTCAGGGAGTTCCTGCCCGACCTGATCGACCGGGTCCTGTCCGGCCGCATCAACCCAGGCAAGGTCTTCGACCTCCAGCTCCCGCTGTCGCAGGTCGCCGAGGGCTACCAGGCCATGGACGAGCGCCGCGCCATCAAGGCCCTACTCACGCCCTGACCCGCTCAGACTGGTCGTGGTGCGGCACCTGTGTCGCACCACGACCGACCCTCCATTAATTGGCACATGACGCGAGGAGTCCCATCGTGCACACGCGCACTCTCGGGCAGGGTCTTGAGGTCTCGGCCATCGGCATGGGATGCATGGGGATGTCGCAGAGCTACGGCCCCAACCCCGGCGACCGCAGCGAGATGATCGCGGTCCTGCGCGGCGCTGTCGAGCAGGGCGTCACGTTCTTCGACACCGCCGAGGTCTACGGCCCCTACGTCAACGAGAAGCTCGTTGGGGAAACCCTCGCGCCGGTCCGCGACCAGGTGGTGCTCGCGACGAAGTTCGGCTGGCGCATCGAGAACGGGGCCTCCACTGGCTTGGACAGCCGCCCCGAGCAGATCAAGCGGGTCGCCGACGCTTCACTGCGGCGGCTGCGCATCGAGACGATCGACCTGTTCTACCAGCACCGGGTCGACCCCGAGGTGCCGCCTGAGGAGGTGGCCGGCGCGGTCGGGGAACTGGTGCAGGCGGGCAAGGTCCGCCACTTCGGCCTCTCGGAGGCGGCCGCGGCCACCATCCGCCGAGCCCACGCCGTGCACCCGGTGACCGCGGTGCAGAGCGAGTACTCGCTGTGGACCCGCGACCCCGAACCCGAGGTCCTGCCGACACTGGCCGAACTGGGCATCGGGTCCGTGCCCTTCAGCCCGCTGGGCAAGGGTTTCCTGACCGGGACGGTGGATGCCGGGACCGGGTTCGCGGAGGGCGACGTTCGCACCACGATTCCCCTCTTCAGCGCGGCCAACCGGACCGCCAATCAGGCCCTGGTCGACCAGGTCACCGCCCTGGCCCAGGCCAAAGACGCCGCCCCCGGGCAGGTGGCGCTGGCCTGGCTGCTGGCCCAGCAACCCTGGATCGTACCGATCATCCCCGGCACCCGCCGCATCACCCGCCTCAAGGAGAACGCGCAGGCCACCCAGGTGGCACTGTCCGCCGACGAGAAGGCCGCCCTAGACCAAGCCGCAGCCCGCCTGGGCGTGCACGGCGACCGCTACAACGAGCAGCACATGAACCTGGTCGGCAAGTAGCCAGCAACCTCCTGGCCGCACCAACCGTCCGCCCCGAACAGAGTGGGTGAGCCGCCGCAGGGCCGAGCAACGACCATGCCCAAGAGTCCATTCGTCCCGGGCTAGCGCACACCACCGACGACCCGGCCGCGCTGATCGTCGCGAGCCAGGTCACCCGCCAGCGGAATCAGCAACTGCCCGGCCACCGTGGTCACGATGTCGGTCTTGGCGATGCCGTGCTGGCACTGCGGGTCGAAGACAGGTGACCGTTCGGCGCTTCGGACCCGGGAGCGCCGACCGTCCCACTCGATGTGTGGAGAAGCCATTCAGCCAGGGCCAAGACGCTGGGTCGCCGTGGTGACACGCCGCTCGACCGCTTCGGCGATCGCACGGTACTCGGCCTCGCAAGAACTCACTTGTAGCTGCTCGTAGGTGCAGGTGGTGAAGCGGAGTTCGATGAGGCCTGTCCGGGCTGTGTCGTCCAGGCGGATCCAGTTCTCCATGGTCTCCGGTGGATAGATGGCATCCAGGTGATCAGCTCGGGTGACGGGCAGCCCGAACTCCGCGTCCGTGACCGCTTCGATCAAGGCTTGCTTGCGGCGCCGGATGCCGGCTCGATGGATGATGTCCAGGCACCAGCGCACCGGGCCGCTGCCTTCGTACCCGTTGATGCCTAGCCCCTTGTAGCCGGTGACAGCGTCGGCCGCAGTGAGGGTGTGGAAGAGCCCGAGACGGCGCAGCAGGCCGCTGGCGCTCCACGCTCCCGCCTGGAACTGCCGCGCCCACTCCCCCGTGTTCCATTCATGCTCGAAGGCGATCTCTTCCGCCGACCAGCGCTCCGGGCCGCGCCACAGTGCCTTCCATCCCCGGTCCGCGACACGTTCGAGGCTTTCGGTCTCCGCCCCCTTCCATGTCTCGCGGGGCGGGCCGGTCAGCCATGCGGAGGTGCGCTGGCCGGCAAGGTGCAGTTCCACGCCTCTCGTCGTGCGCTGCCGGATCCGAAGCCCCAGCAGGCCGTGGACTTCGCCGTCGGGCTCATAGCAGGGCAGCAGCCATGACAACAGCCTCCTGGCGCACTGCTCACTTTCGACGACCAACTCGATTGTGCCGGGCTGCGGACTGACGCGCCGGATGCCGAAGGGATAGGCGGTGAAGTCCCGGTTCGACTCGAGGAGCTGGTAGAAGAGGTCGGCCTCGAAGTTCCGCTGCTCGACGCAGTCCGCATCCGGGATGGGCGGACGCCCCGGGCGGAGCAGGTTGTGGGCCTGCTGGTAGGTCTCGTTGGTGTACTGCTGGCGGCGGGCAGCAAGTCGGCTGATTCGTCCACTGCGCATGGGAGGTCCTGATTCTCCGTACCAGTCGGCCCTCCGGTACGGCGATCGGGCCGTCAGCCGGGTTGATCGTGCGCGTGGTTGCAGTGTGAAGCTGAGCTCCTTCGCTGCCCGTGGATGAACGCCGGTGGGCCGATGGCGTTCAAGGGAGCACGGCCTTGCCGCTGCCGTTTGAGGGGGAGCATAGCCAACTCGCTGAGCGAATTGTCCTGGTGTCACTCGATCGTGGGAGCGTCGAATCGCAGCGCGTTCTTTGGCCTTCCCGGCGTGTGCCTACGTGTGGCGTGCGGTGTGCAGCAGCGTGGGAGAAGTCGAAGCGCACAGGGATGGTTTGGCTTGTTGTCCGCGGACAACAAGCGACGTTGATGAGGCCCTTGCTGTCCAAGCAACGCAGAGGTAAGTAAGGTAGCGCCATGACCGCTCCATACGACCCGAGTGATCGGGAAAAGGTAGTAGCCAAACTGCCTTCTGAGCTCCGGAAAGAGCTCAAGGTCCGCGCTGCCGAGCTGGATAGCGACATCCAGGACGCCGTGACTCAGGGCGTGGAAGCGTGGAGAAAGACCAGGAGCCGCCCCACCGTTGACACAACGGGCGGCACTTCGTTCGCGACCTACCTGCCAGCCGGGCTGTACGACAAACTCAAGCTGGACTGCAAGTCCCGCTCGATCACGTACAACCAGGGCATCGCCCAGTCGGTCCGGCTGTGGCTGGACGAGCATCCTTCGCCGCGGCCCAAGCCGCAGCGGGTCACAGGGGCGCGGCGCATCATTTTCGGCAATCAGAAGGGCGGTGTCGGCAAGACTTCGGTGTCTGCTGGTGTCGCTCAGGCTCTGGCGGAGTCCGGACAGCGCACTCTGCTGATCGACTTCGACCCGCAGGGCCACCTGACCAAGCAGCTCGGCCATCCGCTCATCGAGATCGACAGCCCGAGCCTGGCCAAGCACATGCTCGGGGAGGTCAAGGACGGCGCGCTCGCAGACCTCCTGGTGCCGATAAAGGGTGGCGACTTCGAGGACCACCTCTGGCTGCTGCCTGCTTGCAAGGACGCCTTCCTGCTGGACGCCAAGCTGGCCACGAGCCGTGTTGTGCGGATCAAGGAGACGGCGCTGGAGAAGGCGTTGGAGCCCTTGGAGCACGACTTCGACTTCATCGTCGTGGACTGCCCTCCGAGTCTCGGCTACAGCATGGACACGGCCATCTACTACTGCCGCACCCGGGACGGTGAAGACGCCGACTCGTCGGGCATCGTCATCCCGGTGCTGGCGGAGGACTCGTCAGCTGACGCCTACGACATGCTCGAGGAGCAGATCCAGGATCTGATCGAGGACCTCGACATCCGCCTTGCCCAGCTCGGTTTCGTGGTCAACATGTACGACAGCCGCAAGGGCTACGTGGCGACTTCGTCCCTTGAGGAGTGGCAGAAGATCGGTGAGCCGTCGGTGCTGGCCATCGTCCCGGAGCTGAAGGACCAGCGGGAGGCGGTCCGGGTGAAGGCGCCCCTGCTGGCGCACGCCCCCTACTGCGAGCAGGCAGAAGCAATGCGGACCATCGCACGGAGGATCAGCGGATGAGCGTCGCCGACCGGCTGGGAACCGGCTCTTCTTTCACTGAACGGCGCGGCCGCAGCGCCCGCGGCCGCGCGAAGGCAGTGACCCAGGGAGACGTCCCCGTTTACGAGCTGGTCCGGCTACGGCTGGACGAGGTCTCCCCCACTCCCCTCAACCCGCGCCGCAACTTCGGCACCGACGAGGACAAGACGCGCTTCGGCGAGGAACTGCGCCACGCCCAGCTGGCCGCGTGCGTCGCCGTGACCCGGGCCGCCTATCTCGCGCTCTGGCCCGCCCACGAGGAGCGGATCGGCGACGCCGCTCATGTCCTGGTCAACGGTGAGCGGCGCTTCCAGAGCGCTGTGCACGTCGGTTTGGAGGCGCTGGACTTCGTCGTCCGCGACGATCTGGCCTCAGACCGTGAGGCGTTCATCAACCACCTGCTCAAGGAGAACCTCGAGCGGGAAGACTTCGACGTGATCGAGCGGGCCCGTGGTGTGGAGCAGCTCGTGGCTGTGTGTGCCGAGACGTCGGAGCGAGGGGCCCGGACGCGGGCAGCGGAGCAGCTCGGCAAGGACCGCTCGTGGGTGACCAACCAACTGGTGCTACTGGAGCTGCCGGCGGAACTGCAGGCCATGCTGAGCGCAGGGTCGCTCCCTGAGCGTGATGGGCGATCGCTCGCCCGGCGTGCCAAGGACAGCCCTGGATTGGGGGCGGCCGCTCTGCTGGAGCATCTGCGAGCGGAAAAGGAAGCAGTAGCCCTGGCCAAGGCGGAGGAACGCCAGCAGTTGCAGACGCTGCGTGCTGCGGGAGGCGCCGCTTTGTTGTCCGCGGACAACAAGGTTGACGGTCAGGAGCTACCCGCCGCGGTCGCCCCGCCGGCTGCTTCCGTAGCAGGCACGACTGACCGGAGTTTGTTGTCCGCGGACAACAAGAGCGGGGTGCGGCCGGCGGGCTCGCAGTCCGGTGAGGGTTTGTTGTCCGCGGACAACAAACCCGTCGAGACGCCTGCTCAGGATGTGGCCAAGCCACCAGCCCAGCGACGGTCCGCGTCGGAAGGCGTCAAGCCCGCTAATCCCGAGCCCGTAAGTGCCACGAGGACGCACTCTGACGAAACAGGGTCCACCGGAGAAGAAGGGCAGGGACAACCCCGTCAGCTGCCGTATGACGACGCCTTCTACGTCGTCAATCACTTGCACCGAAAGATGGAGCCGCCGGTCTTCGCAAAGAGTGCTCGCCTGTGGCTTGAGATCCTGCGCGAACAGCAGCCGGCCGCGTACAGCGCACTGCTGGACGACCTGGTGCGTCAGGCAGAGCACACCTCAGCCTGACCTCGTGCCTCAAAACGCAAAAGGGCCCCTCCGCTGAGCGGAGGGGCCCTTTTGCTGTGCAGGGTGGTCAGGTGTGGTCGGGTACCGGGTGGGTGTAGCGGATCGGCTTGCCAAGGCTCTGGGCGTAGGCGATCTCGCGGCGGGTGCTGTCGCCGATGTAGCCGCCGGGGTTGACGATCAGGACGTCGTCGGCAAGGTCGATCTTGCGCAGGTGAAGGTCGCCCAGGAGGCGCTTGAGCCGGTCAGCGCGGGCGGGGTCGGCCCACAGCGGATGCGGGGTCGCGGGGTTGCCGACGGGGGCGAGGACGATCCGGCCGGCCGCCGTCTCGTACAGGGCGGCTTCGGTGAGCGCGTCCCAGAACCGGGTCGACCCGCACAGGACGACGATCGGCGGGCGCGGCGGGATGGTGTCAGCAGTCATGGGTGGCCTTCTTGTTGGTGGGGATGGTGGCGGCGAGGTGGGCGGCCAGGACACGGGGGTGGGCGCTGGTCTCGAGCGTCCACAGCCGGACGGGGATGCGGTCGACGGTGGTGTCGAGGTAGAGCAGGCGCCACCACAGCCAGTCCGGGGAGCCGGGCAGGCGGGGTTCGCTCGTGCCGTAGCTGCTGCGGCCGGTGCTCCGGACGGTGGTGTCGAGGGCGCGGGCCCATGCCTGGAGGGTGGTCCGGTCCTCGGTCTGGATGAGGGCGGTCCGTCCGGGGCCGGGCACGTCGACGGTGTCGACGGACACGGCGGTGAGATGGGGGTGCGCGGCGAGCAGGAGGGCGGCCGCGTCGGCGGCGCGGATGGAGGGGGCGGGCGGGATGGTGGTCATCGCACAGAGGTCCTCTCCGGGCCTGTCTTCCCCCGAAAGCAGGGAAAGCGGGCCCGTTTGTCTGTGAGGGGTGGTCAGGCTGCCCAGGTCGTGGCGCCCTGGTCGGGGTCGGGGAGAAGGGATGCGGTTGCAGGGATGGGCAGGGGCGCCGCATGGCGGTGATCGGGACGGCACCGGGTTCGGCGGACGATGCCCAGCGATCCGCCAGGTGCTCTCCCTTTCACGGCCGCCTCTCAGTCATGGCGCGTGTCCCGGCCCGACGGGCTCGGGACGGTGCACGCTGTGCGGGTCAGAGGATGGCGAGGGCGTCGCGGCCCTGGCGGTGCTCGGTAACCACCGGAGTCGGTGCAGAGCTTGGGGTGTCGACGACGGGCCACTGGTGCCGGCAGATCGGTGAAGGGCAGCCGTGTACGCGCTCCCCGGTCTCGGGGTGGTAGTCCAGGCCGCGGCTGGGGCGTCCGCAGGCCGGGCAGCGGTCGAAGTCGAGGTCCTGGGTGTAGCCGTCTTGGGCGTACATCCAGGTGACGGGGAGGGCGCCGGGGGTGTCCGGTGGCACAGTGCGGATCCGCCAGTCGGCGCGGGTGGGGTAGGCGACGAACCGGCACCATCCGCGGGTGATGCTGTCGGCGAGGATGTGCCCGTCGAACGGGCGCAGGCGCTGGCCGCAGGTGTGGCGGTAGTAGGCGCTCGTGGTGGCCAGGACCTCCCGCGCGGGCGGGTGGCCGAGGAAGAGCAGGTCGCCGTCCTCCCCGAACTCGGTCACAAGCAGGCCCCGGTGAGTGAAGCTGACGTCGTCGCCGGACGGAATGAACACCGCCTGGTCCATGTCGTAGGCGTCTTCGGGAATCGTGGCCGACCCCCATATCCCGATGCCGTCCAGGGCGGTGTCCAACCGGTAGCGGGCGCCGTCGATGACCGGCTCGGTGCCCAGGGCATGCGCCCAGGCGGTGATGCCGGCCGTGTCGTGTTCGCCGACGCGCAGGATCAGGCTGTGCCGGGGGCGGCCCGGCTCCGGGCACATGCTGTGGGAGATCGCGAAGCCGGTGAGCGGCAGTTCGGGGTGGTCCGCCAGGAGGCGTCGGCCGACGGCGAGCTGCCCGTTCTCGCGGGACCCGAACCGCTCCAGCTGCGCGAGTAAGTGCTGGGCTCGTTCCGGTGCTGGTGAGCTGATGGGCATCTGTGGCTCCTTGACGAAGGAGGGAGCACCACGCCCGCGCGGTGGCGGGCACGGCGCTCCAAGGTGGCGGCTGCTACGTGCTGGTGGTGCTCACGGGTCGATGTCCTCCACGCCGGGGAGGGCGATGTCGCCGAACATGTCGTCCAGCGCTTGGATGACCCGGGCCCGGGCTTCGGGCCTGGTCTCGTCCAGGACGGTGCGGGTGAGGTCGACCAAGTCCAGGCCCGCGAACAGGTCGGTCAGGTCAGCGATGGTCTGCCCGCCCAGGTCGGCCGGCTCTTCCGCCGGCGCAGACAGCGGTGCTGCCCACAGCACCTCGAGCGTGGTGACGTCCAGCCACATCGGCTCATCCGGGGTGCGAGGCAGGCGAAGGTAGCCGGTGATGCGGAGCTGGTCGCCGGGGACCAGGTCGTGCAGCACGGCGACCGCGACCGCGGAGGTGGTGGCCGTGCAGGGCATGACCATTTCGTCCGCGCGCTCGTCGGTGGGGGAGACGACGAGCCGGAACCGTGCGCTCGTCTCATGCGGGCTGCCGGGGACGGTCTCTTCGTCGAGGAAGCCGTCCAGGGTTATCGCGACGGCGTCCATGTCATCCCGCCTTCCTGGCCGGTGCGCCGGCAGCGGCCAGGAGCCGCCTCATGTTGAGCCGCTGTTCGTCCGGCGTGAGCCTGCGCGGCCGCCGTGGCAGGGGGCCATTGACGTCGCGGTCCAGGCGGACGATGCGGGCTTCGCGGACCGTGAGCGGGGTATACCGGGCGGCCTGGCGCAACTGGCGCAGCCGCTGGTCGTGGTCGGCGACGACGGTCACCCAGTCGGTGCCGAGCCGGTCGGCCAGGCGCTGACGCAGGTGGGTGCGGTGGCGGGCGGTGGTGCCTGCCCACACGCCCAGGCGCGCCTCGCTCGGGTGGGCCAGTGCCCACTTGAGGCAGCCCGCTGCGATCGGGCAGCCGGAGCACAGCAGTTTGGCCTGCTCGATGTCGGCCTGTGCTGCCGGTGTGCTGGTCGCCTCGTGGGAGAAGAGGTCTGGCTGGCGCCGGCAGGCGGTGGGGGAGGCGGTGAAGGGGAAGGTGATCCGGTCGGAGGCCGGCAGGGCGGATCGGAATCCGGGCATGGCAGAGCTCTCCAAAGAAGGGGCGGGTCAGGCGTGGTCGTCGTCGCGCTGGCGCTTGGGCTGGACGTCGGAGGCGAACCTGCCGAGGCGGGCCTCGGTGGCGTGAGTACTGATCCAGTCCTCTGCGCAGACTTTGTGGACGGGCTCGCCGTAGTGGGAGCGCATCGGCGTCGGCCGGTGGCACAGCACGCAGGGCACGTTCTGCCAGCGGTCGAAGTGCCGGGCGTCGCGCCAGTCCAGCAGGCCGCCGGGAGCCGGGACGCAGCCCGGTTCCCACAGCGGCGTCTTGCGGACCCGGCGGGTCACGCGAGGGGCAGGTGCGTGCCGGGGCGGCCGGGGCGGCGCCCGTGGACTGCGGGTGTGTAGGCGTCGTGGCGGGTCGCCAGGTAGCCGGGCGGCTGTGTGCCGGTCTTCACCCGGTACATGGCCATGTCCGCGCCGCGTAGAAGGCGGGAAGCGTCGGCCGCACGGGGCAGGTCGGCGGCGCGCGCGGTCCCGATGGACACGGCCGGGGTGAGTATCTGCCCGGCGTGGTCGACGGGCTGCGCGAGCAGCTCGCGCAGCGCGGTGACCTCCCGCAGGGTCGCGGGCGGAGAGAGCCGCACTGCGACGGCGAACTCGTCGCCTCCGAGCCGGGCGGCGAGGCCTCCGCGGGCCTGCGCCCATGCCCCGAGCCGGTGGCCGACGGTGGCGATGAGGGTGTCGCCGGCGGCGTGCCCGAGGGTGTCGTTGACCGTCTTCAGTCCGTCGGCATCGGCGACCAAGACGTGCAGGAGGCCGCGGTGCGCACGTGCCAGGTACGCGGTGCGGGTCATGAGGGCGTCGCGGCCGACGAGTCCGGTGAGGGGGTCGCGGCGGGCCGCGTGCAGATGCCGGCGGACCCTGACGTCGTCGGCGACAGCGACCGCCAGAGGCACCGCGACGGCAGCGAGCGCGAGTATCCGGGAGCGCTGCCGTAAGGCGGAGTCAACGGGCATGATGGTCTCCGATCTGCCCTTTCGAGGGCGATTGAGAGAGGCGCACCCCGAGTGCTTCCAGGCTTCAGGGGGTGCGCCTCTTGCTGTGTGATCACGTGTGGCCCGGGCGGTGCCGGACGTCGGGCATGCTGGGAAGTGCGCTCGCCCCTCGTGACGGAGAAGTGCTGAGGGGCGAGCGCCGCTCCCCGTGTGGCCGTATCCGCGCCCGTCTCCGGTACGGCGGGCGGGGCGCCTGCTACTGGGGGTGAGCCAGCGACGGTATGGCCGGGATGCTGTGGCAGTCGGCCGCGGTGTCGTCGTGTACCGACCGGCCGTGCGTCGGCGCCAGTTCCGCGAGCAGTTCGAGCAGCGTCTCCTCGCTGTCGAGCGTGATGCCGGTATAGCGGCCGCAGGTGCACGGCACGACCAGCGTGAGGACGTCGTGGGCGCCTTCGTGCTCGGTGATGCGCAGGGTGTGGTGCAGCCACAGGCCGCCGTCCAGCCAGGCCACGGCCGACGGCTCGACCCGGCGGCCGCCGCTGTCCGTGGCCGCCGCCCCGTGCCAGTCCGCGGCTTCCACGGCCTGCGCGAGGGTCTGCGGGTAGGCGGCGTAGGTGTGGTGGGCGGCGGCGGTCTCCGCGTCCTCGCGCTGTTCGTTCTCGTCGGGGCCGCACGTGTCGGCGGCGATCTCCAGCAGGAACGCGAGCGGACTGCCGGGCGCGTAGGGGCGGCCGGTGGTGTCAGGCATGGGTCGGCACTCCTGCGGTGTCGGCGACGATGATGGTGGTGAAGCCTTCGGCGGCCAGCTGCTGGTGTGACCGGGCTGCCGCCTGGTGCTGAGCTCGGACGACGTTTTCGGGCACGCGCCGGTTGTCGGGCCGCGGGTGCTGCCGGTGCAGGCAGACGTCCAGCGGTGTGGCGAGGATGACCGCGGCGGCCGGCATGCCGTGCCGCCCGGCGGCCCTCAGCAGGTCGGCCCGCACCCCCTCTTCGACGTTGGTGGCGTCGATCACCGTGGTGAGCTTGCGGGCCATCCGGTACTCCAGAATCAGCGCGAGGACGTCCGCGGCGTCGCCGGTCGCGCCCTGGTCGCCGGGATCGTCGCTGACCGTGCCGCGCAGCCCGTCGAGGGAGAGGACCTGGGAGGCCGGCCAGGTGCGGGCCAGGGTCGACTTGCCCGCGCCGGAGGCGCCGATCAGCACGATCAGCCCGTTCTCGGGCAGGTCCGGGTACAGCACCGAGGTCATTCGGGGTCTCCTTGCGGGTCGAGGGAGCGGGCAGCCCAGTTCAGGCGCTGCCCGGCGTTGTCGGTGAGCAGCGCGGCGGCCTCGTGCAGGGGGCAAGAGGCGTCACCATCGCGGTCGGGCTCGATCTGCTCCACCCGCCGCGCGGCGGCACTGACCACCTGCGCGAGGGCGGGGAAGAGGCCGCCGGGGACGTCGACGTCCTCCTGGAGCTCGCGCAGGATCACGGCGAGCTCGAAGGCGTCGACGTCGTCGGCGCTCAGGTCGTCCTCGATCTGCTGGAGGGCGAGCTGGGCGATGCCGACGGAGGCGCGCACCCGTTCCAAGCGCGTGCGGGAGCAGCTGGTCATCGGGTGGTCGCCTTGGTGGTGGCGACCACGGCGGCGACCGTCTCCCAGCCGCGGTGCCAGGCCGAGTCAAGGTGGAAGGCTCCGTTCATGCCGAAGTCGGCGAGCTTGTAGAAGCCGCCTTTCCCGGTCTTGGTGGCGATCCTCTCCAGCAGGCCCTTGCCCGGGACGCGTCGGTCCGCGGCGTAGTGGGTGCCGAAGGAGATGGCGAGCGCGGCCGCGGCGGCGGCCGGGTGGACCCGGATGCCGAGCGCGCGGGCGCCAGCCCCGGCGACGATCGCCTGCGTGGCCGTGTAGGTGAGGCAGTGGTGCAGGCACGCCTTGCGGCCGTCAGCCGTGCCGTGGGTGGTCTTCTCCTTCGTGGCCGGGTCCTCGTAGGTGACCGGGTGGTCGTCGGAGGCGCCCTTCACCCGAGCGCAGAAATCGTTCTGCACCCAGAAGTCACCGAGGGCGCTCCCGGCGCGGGTCAGTCCGAGAAGGGCGGCGAAGACTGCGGGGCGATGCGTCATGCTGGGTTTCCTGATCTCGAAACGGGGTGAGGGAGCGGGCGGCCGGCCTTTGCCGGTGCTGCGGCCGCCCGGGTTGTGCGGGCCCGTCCCGGCCGGCGCGGTCGGGACGGGGCCTGGCTCACGCGGCCAGCCTGTGAACGGCCGGGGCCGGGAGCGTCATAAGGCTGCTGGGGTCGACGGGGGTTCCGTCGAAGCACTCCAGGCAGCAGCCGAGCTTCTTCGAGAGGCAGATGTAGAACCGCCTCCGGCACTGGCCACAGGTCTGCCTGGCGGCCATCGCCTGATCGAGGGCCCACTCCTGAGCGAGCGTCGACGTCCTCTTGGGCTTGGCCAAGTCGACGCGGAGCAGGAAGCCGCGGGTGGGGTGGGTGCACGACCACTGCGGGCGGGTGGCGCACAGCTTGCAGCGCAAGATCGCGACCGGGCCCTCGTTGTCGCCGGGGCTCAGGCCCATGTCCCGTAACTGCCGCCTGGTCACGAGCCCTTCGGGCACCGTGCTGCGGTCGTACTCGGGCAGTCCTGCGTCGCCGCGCGGCACCCGGTTCACCTCGCGGCGGCGGCGGCGCTTCTTCCTCAGACGCGGCATCACCTGCTCCAGGCGTCGGGCAGCCGGTCGGGGCGGTGCGGGTAGCGGGGGCCGGGACGCTGCGGGCGGGGCCGGCCGATCCGGCGGCGCGGGCGGGGGATGAGCACGAGCAGTTCCTCCAACGGTCGGTGGACAGCGCTGCGCCCCGCCGACGTCGTGCTGGTGTCGGCGGGCGCTACGTGCGGCCGGGCGGCCTGTCCGGTCCTCGCCCGGCCCGGGTGCGGGGCGGGCGAGGACCAGGCAGGGCGTCAGGTCAGCGGGCGGTGCGGAAGCGGCGGGCCTCGACCGCAGCCGGTCGAAGCGGGTCGGGTGGGCGTGCGGTGGTGGTGCTGGTCAGCGCTGGAGCGGGTGGATGTTGTCGGGACCGAGGTCGTCGCCCGCCGGGGTGGGGGCAGGGATCGTGGCGTGCAGGTGGAGCGCGGGGTTGAACTGGTACTGCGGCGGGTGGTTGTGGACGACGGGCCGAAGCGTCAGGCCGCGCAGGGCGAACATGCTGGCTAGGGCCCACATGAGGGCGGCGAGCCCGGTGGCGGCGGCGCGGCCCCCGGCCGGGGCGGTGGACCAGATCATGGCGAGGCTGCCGATCCCGAACAGCAGCCAGGCGATGCGGGCGCCGGCGTTGCCGAAGAACCCGCCGACCAGGCCGAGCAGCCCGGTCAGCTGCCAGAACGCGTACAGGGCGGCCGGGGCGACGGACAGGTGCGCGGCCTGGTCGGCGAGGAAAGCGTGGACGGGGTGGTCGACTGTGCCCCACAGGCCGCCGCCGTCGCTGCTGCTGGTGGCCGGGACGGCGGACAGGCCCTCGAGCGCGGCGGAGGCGATGTCGCCGGCGGCGTCCAGCATCAGCACGATGAGGCTGAGCCCGCCGACCAGCGCGGCGGCCTTGATCCAGTTGGCGACCTCGTGCCAGCTGGCGTGCCGGGCCTGGAAGACCTCCTCCCACCGCTGGTAGAGGAAGCCGCCTTCCTCCCACGACGCCTTCCACGCGGCGCGCAGCCCGGCGAAGCGCTTCGGGTGGGGCCAGTCCTTCGCGTCGACCGGCGGGGGCGTCTGGTTGAGGACGTCGACGAAGGACGGGTTGTCCTGGCCGTTGACCGGCTTGTCGTTGTGCGTCATGGCGTGGCTGCTCCTTCTGCTGGAGGGCGGTGGTGGGCGGGTCAGCGGATCTCGTTGCGGGTGCGGGCGAAGAACGCCCCGCGCGTGGTGCTGTTGTTGTGGATCTCGGTGTGGTGGGTGACCGGACCCTCGAAGACGTTCTTGGTGACGGCCGCGCGGGCCTTGCTGATCGCGCCGCCGATGGCGGTGGCGGCCATGGCCAGGCCCGCGAACGGCAGGGTGACCATGAGGACGCCGTTCAACGTGACCGAGGACAGGCCCTGGAGCACGAGCCAGGCACCGCAGCCGATGCCGGTGATCCCGGCGCCCACTCCGATGGAGGCCACCGCGATTCCAGCCGCCCAGGCCGGGACGATCCGGTGGTCCTCCTGCCGCACGGGCGGGGTGGTGCCGAAGGCCGGCGGCTCGGTGTCGTCGCGGAACGCGGTGGGGTGGTGGCGCACGGGCTTGCCCGCCCACTCGTCGAGCAGACGACGGGCTTCGGCCGCGGCCTCGGACTCGGGCATGCCGGACTGGGTGGTGTTCAGGGGGTCCATCGGGGTTCTCCGATCACGCGGGAAGGGGCGCGCGCCCTCCTGGCCGTGACGGCTGGGAGGCGCGTGGGGGAGTGGCCGCGCGCAACGGCGAGGGGCGTCGCCGGAGTCGTGTCCGGCGGCGCCCTTCGGCGTTGTTCAGCAGGTGAGTTGGGTCTGACGGGTGGGTAGTCACCGCACCGGCGCCCCGGGCATCCTCGATCCGACAGGCGCGGGGGAGGGAATCGGGTGGAGTTCGTCTTCGAGTGCGGATGGTGCGGCGGGGACAACTACTTCGTCGGCAAGCAGGTCGGCTTCTGGGTCGACAAGTGGGAGATCCCGTCGGAGTGGGACTGCCGCTTTTGCGACGGGCTCAACTACACGCCCGACCCGCCGTGGACCGAGGCGTAGGTCACAAGTTGGAGATCAGTCCGGCGAGCGAGGCCAGGCCGCTGTTGATGGTCGGGGCCAGGCCGGTTGCAGCGAGGGTGAAGCCGAACAGCGTGCAGGTCAACGCGGAGCCGACGCGGACGTAGCCGCCCTTGACCAGGACGACGACGATGATGCCCAGCAGCGCGGCGGCGGAGATGGACAGGGCCACAGTGGTGGTGCTCCTTCGCAAGGGATGGGGCGGGGCCGGCCGCGCTGGGGCGGTCCGGCCCCGTGACGGGTGGGTGGGTGTGATCAGGCGTCGGTGAGGCTCTTGATGGCTTCCAGCGCCTGGCGGGGAGAGGCGACCTGCTCGGAGCGACGAGCGCCGCCCCTAGAGCTGCGGCCGCCGCCCTTGCCGCCTCCGCCTCCGCCGCCGCGCCGGCGGGAGCGGCCGTCGCCGTCGTCGTCCTCGTCGGGCTCGGGCCAGAACTCGCCGGGCCGCACGGGCTCGTTCCAGTCGAACCACAGGCCGCGCTTCTCCAGCTCGCTGATCTCGTGGTCGGTGAGCCGGTTGACCTCGTCGGGGAACAGCTCGGAGAGGTCGGTGTCGAAGTCCGCGTACAGCGACCGCATCAGGACGGCGCGGCCGTTGTCGAGGACGATGACCGCGACGCCGCCCGTGGAGACGCCGTTCTCCGGGTCGGCCTCGCCGCGCATGGCCCGCTCGATCGCGGAGCCTTCGCTGCGGGAGTAGCGGGCCGGGATGGTCGGCACGTCGTAGGCGTTCTCCATGGTGCCCTCCGCCGCCTTGCGGGTGGCGCCGGGCGAACCCATGTTGAAGATGACCGGCCTCGAGTTCTGCCGCAGGTTGTCCTTCATCTCGGTGGAGAACCCGTTATGCGCGAAGGGGCTCTGTCCGGCGGGGTTGAAGCCGATGCCGTACTTCAGGCCGGTGACCGTGAGATCCTCGCCATCCTTCTGGATGAACTCGCCAAAGTCCGCGTCCTGCGCCGCAGTCATGAACTCATCGCCGTAGACGTTGAGCTGCCGGTAGGGGCAGCGCGGGTCGCCCGGCTTGTAGTCGTGCGGCTGACCGTCGTGCGGCCAGGGCATCTCCGCCCTGATCTCGCACAGCGCCTTCGCCGCCCGCAGCGAGCGGGCCATCCACAGCGCGTTCGAGCCCTGCCGGTCGATGTACCGGCCGAGCACGGTGGTCTTCTCGTCCTTGCGGACGGTGCCCAGCCACACGACCTCCCCGTCCAGGGACTGGGCGGCCATGTGGATCGCGAAGAACTGCGTCTTGCCGGACCGGCTGACCCCGAGGGTCAGACCGTGCGCCGGGGCGTTCTTGTCGTGCTGGTACACCATCGTCTTCACCGGCTGGCCGGTGATGGTGAACCCGCATGCGTACATGCCCTTGTCGTCCGGGGTGAGCAGCTCGCGGGTCGCCCGGAAGATCTGCGACAGCGGCGGCTCATCGAACACGCTGATCAGGAACTCCGAGCCGTCGATGAGGACGAACACGCAGGAGTCGTCCTCTGGCAAGCCCAGTGCGCGGCAGACCTTGGGCAGGTCAATGCGCGGGGTCTCGGTGGAGTCGGCCATCTTGGCCCGGTAGAAGGTCACCCCGCGTTCGTCGTCGCGGGTCTTGTGGACCAGCTCGGAGCCGGGGGCGCCGCCCTTGGACCCGCCGACCCGGTCCGTCCAGCGCTCCTGCGCGGTCGGCTTGGTGCGCCGCCGGGCGTTGGCGTCGGGGGTGATGCGGGCCTCCATCCAGCCAGGGCCGCCCTGGCGACCGGGCTGGATGGCGACCTCCGCCAGGACCACGTCGCTGGAGTGCACGCCGAACGGCGCGGCGACCGCGGCCTCGGACAGGCCGGTGATCGGCCGTCCGGGCTCCGAGGCGCGCAGCAGGATCGTCATGTCGTGCTGCATGCCGGTGTGCCGGGTGGCCTTGACGATGTGCGTGCGGGCGGGCATCCCGGCCTGCTCCCACAGCAGCCGCGCGTCGCGGGTGAGCAGGTCGGCTCCGTCGTCCGGGACGGCCGGGGACGGCTCGGGCACTTCAGCCGGCGCCGGGTGCGGGGCCGGGGCCGCGACGGAGGGACGGTGACGGCGGCGGGTGTGCCGGGAGAACGGCATCACCAGGTAGCCGGCCGCCACCCATCCAGCGGCGAGCAGCCCGTCCAGCCAGTACGGGCCGAAGCCGCCGGTGTGCCCGGCAGCGACGTCGACGGCGGCGGCCAGGACCAGCGGGGACCAGCGCAAGATCCTGCGCCCGGCACCGGGCTCATCGCTCTTGCAGGCGAGGAACCATGCCCCGGCCCCGGCCACACCGGCAAGCTGCACGACATGGTTGACGGGACTGTCGGGGTAGACGTTGGGCGCCACGGCCAGCACGGGCGCGGCGAGAGTGTAGGCGAGGCGTTCGAGCGCGACGCTGCGCGGCGTGGTCACCGGTATCTCCTTCGGCGAATGGAACGGGCGGCCCTGCAACATCTGCGGGGCCGCCCGTGACGGGGGTGGGTGGGGGAGCGGGGTCAGCGGTTGAAGAACCCGGGCCGGGGCGTCTTCTCGCGTCGGCCTGAGCGGATGTCGTCGAGCGCGCCGTAGAGCTTGGAGTGGGTGCGTTTGGTCTCGTGGGTGAGGTTGGCGGTCTCCTGTGCGGTGTCATGCAGCTTCTCGACCTGCACTCCGGCGCCCCCGAGGGCGACACTGACGTTGCTGGTCAGTTCCACGAACTTCGGGTCGAGTTCGGCGTTGTCGACGTCGCGGGCCGCGTCCTCGGCACGCTTGGCGTTCTTCTTGATGCTGCGTAGGAGTTCCTCCAGATCGAGCCCGGCGTCGTCGAGCGCGCGCCCGAGGATCTCGAGCTTGGCCTGGACGGCCTTGTAGCGGTTGTCGCCGTCAGTCGGGGCGAGAGCTTTGTCGGGGCCATAGGGGGCGTCGATCCAGTAGCCGGGAGGCGGGAGGTCGTTCATCAGCGAGCCTTTCTGCTCAGTCGTGGTGTGCGGCGGCCGATGTGTAGTTCAGGCCCGCGTCTTCCTTCGCTGCCATGTCCTGGCCGTAGATGCGGGCGACCATGGTGGCCGCGAGCATGGCTGCCTCCAGGGCCAGCCCGCACTCGCTGGCGCATCGTTCGGCGAGCTGCTTCAACCGGGCCGCGGCGTCGGCCAGGTCCGAGATCAGCTCGGTGACCTCGGTGGTGACGTTGTGGTCGCCGATCAGGTCGGTGGCCATGTCGCGCAGGGCGTCGGCAACCTTGTCGAGGGCCTCCGCAAGGGCTTCGGCACGCTCCTGGTCGGAGGCGGCCTGGACGGCGATGTTCGCCATCTCCATCAGGTACTCGTCGAACGTGATGTCCGTGCGGTGCTGGGCGGCGAGGCCACCCCCACCGGACGGCCTGCTGACCTGCGAGCTGCTCACGCTGCTCCCTTCCGTGCTGGTCGGTCGGCTGGTGCCGGGCCGTGCGTTGTGCGGCTCCGGCGCGGGCGGCATGTCCCTCACGCCGGTCGTCATGGCCGCCGGGCCGTCGGGGACGATGTCGGCGTCGACGATGTCGTCCTCGCCCTTGGCGTCGGTGCGCGGCGGGCGGGCGGGACGGTCGGGCCACTCCACCGTGGGGGTGGAGTCCTCCGGGCCGAACGGGCTGTCCGCCGGACGCCCGCGCCCCGTACGACCGGTGCGACCCGTACGATCGCGCCCCGTCCGGCCGGTGCGACCGGTGCGACGGCGGGTGCGTCCGCGCCGTCCGGCCCGGCCCGTGGTGCCGGTGCGCCGGAGCCGGAACCGGCGCCGCTTCCTCGCACCGTCACCGGCCGTTGAGTCGGTGCCCGGCGTATCACCCGCCTTGCCGTCCTTCGCGGCGCTGGAGGCCCCGTCAGGGGCGTCCTTGGCGTCCTTGCCGTCGGTGCCCCTGGCCTTGGAGCCCTTGTCCTTGGTCAGGTTCACCCTCTCGGTGCCGGCCGCCTTGGCGGCCTTCGCGTCGGCGCGGCGCTTGTCGAAGCGGCGCTGGGCTTCCTCGCCGATGGCCTTGCCCAACGTGGTGCGGCCCGGTTCGGCCGACGCCGCGGCTTCCCGCTTCGCCTCCCGAGCCTCCGCCCGCTGCGCCTTCCTGGCCCGGCGGTCCTCCCACGCCTGCTGCCGCTGGGCGCGGGCCTGGTCGCGGTCCTTGCTCCGGTCCGCGACACCGGCGGCGCGCCGCTCCTGCCGCCCGGTCTGCCGGGCCCCGGCGCGCTCCTGGCGGCCGCGGGCCCGCTCTGCACGGGCGCCGGACGCCTGACTGGCGCCGTCACCCCGGGAGTTGCCGTTCCGGCCGGAGCCGCCAGAACCCGTCTGCGGGCCTTTCGGCCCCCCGGGCTGACCGCTGCGCCCGGAACCGGCTGCGCGGCCGCCAGAGCCCGACTGGGAGCCCTTCGTGCCGCCCTTGCCGCCTCCACCGCCTCCGGTAGATCCAGACCCCGAACGACCCCCGGGGCCGCCGGAGTTGGAGCCGCGCGAGGCCCCGGACCGGTTCGGCCCGGCGCCGGAGTTGTTGTGGGACGGCCCGCTGCCGCCCCCGCCGCGCAAGGACCCGCCCCCGCCGCCGGCCTTCGAGCGGCCCTTGTCCGCCCCCAGACCGGAGGCGGACGACTTCGCGCGGTCGACATCGGCCTTTCCGCGTGCCGCCGCCTTGTCGCCCTTCGCTTTCAGCATCGCGGCGTGGAGCTTTCCGTTCTGCTCCATCATCGCGACTTCCTGCGCCGTGCGGCCCTCCAGCATCGCCGCCTTCCGTGCTATTTCAGCCTCACGGAAAGGCGCTTCGCTTTCATGGTTGGCCCGCGCCATTTCTAGTCGGAATTCCAGCCAGTCACCGAGACGGTCAGCGAGAGAACGAGGCTGTTCGTATTCACCTTCCTCGTATTCGCCTTCGTCCTCACCGGCTTCCGGTGCGGCGATTCCTTCGGAACGCAGCGCCGTTGACGGGTCCGGGGCGGCCGGAATCGGCGGCAGTTCCATCGTCGTCTCCTCCGGGGTCTCCGGGGGAGCGGCCGGAATGTCTTCCGGCGGCGGAATGGTGTCGATGAAATCCGGCGTCGGCGGCAGCGAGTACGTGGAATCGCCGCTCCACGGGCCGTGGACCAGGGTTCCGCCGCCGGTGCGGTCGGGGTCGTCGGACACGGGCACCTCCCTTCCAGGGACTTGACAGACAGTGGGGTCTCGTGTGCATGCGCGTGCACGTGCACGTGTGCACGTTTTACGCGCGCGAGGCCCCGCCGGAGCCCAGCGGGGCCTTCGTGGGTGACGGTCAGTTACGCGGGCCGTGCTGCTTGATGACGGTGTCCGCGTACTGCATGAGGTGGTCGAACAGCCGCGGGTCGCCCGCCTGCCGCCTCTCCAGGACGAGCTTGAAGAGGCGGCAGACCAGCGTGAAAGCGGCGATGACATCGCCGCGTCCGGCCTTGGTTTCCCTGCTGATTTCGGACCGAGTAACGCGGAGCCAGAATTCCATCCGGCCGATTTCCCCGCGACTTTCGATCGCCCTGCGCTCTTCGTCCCGCAGCCAGCTGTTCCGCCCTTGAATGGAGCGTTCGGCGCTGCTGAGGGGGCGCGTCACGCCGACTCCCTATTACCGAGGTCGTAAATCGACGTGGGACCACCATACCCGGAATTCTGGCCCTGCACACCCTGCTGCGGTCGATTGGGCGCGGCCTGGAGGCTCGGCGGGTTCTTCTTACGCTGCTTTTCCAGCTCCTTTTCCTTCCTGCCCTTGGCCGTATTCACCACGGTCTCGTCGTGGGCGCGGCGCTTATAGGCGCTCTTTTCCAGGCCCTCGGTGAGGTTGTTCAGGTTCTTGAGCACGTTCCCGAGGGCCTTTTCGACGGGCATCGCGCGCATCCTGGCGTGGTACCAGCGGTCGCCCTCCACGTGCGTGTCGCGCAGGTGAACGCGGGTCTCGTGCGCGAGGGTCTCCAGGTTCTTGCCGATGTCCAGCAGGACCCGCTGAACGTCGGCCAGGTACCGGGCGGTTGCCTCCGGGCTCTGCGCGACGTCGCGCAGAGGTGCATAATTCGGGTCGTTGTTGCTGTTCACGGCGGGGATTCCCTCCTGGTGTACTGGTGGGGCTGTCGACTGCTTCCGGCAGTCGCAGCGAGGGCCAGCCCACTTCCGATGGGCTGGCCCTCACTGCTGTGTGCCGGACGGTGGATCAGGTCAGGTACTTGTCCGCGTCCTCGGGGCGCAGCAAGCCAGCCTGGGAGAGCAGGCGCACCGCGCGGGGCTGGTTGACGCTGAGCTTGGTGCGGGCCTGGTAGAGGGTGACGAAGCCGTCCGCGTCACGCGGCAGGTCCTGTACGAGTGGCAGGAGTTCAGCGTCCGTGCGTACAGGCGTACCGAGACGGTCCGTACCCGCCGTACCGCTGGTTCCGGTTGCCGAAGGGGATGCGGCGCTCGTACCTGTACGGGCCTCCGGTACGCCGTCGCCGGCGGTCTGTGTACGGACGCTGACGGCACCGGTGCGTGCCTGTACGGCCGCACTGGTCGTACCGGTGCGTCCCGCAGCCGCTGTACCTGTACGCACCGCCCCGTCGGGGGTGGTGCGTACGCCACCTGTACGGTCGCCGTACGGCCTGGTCACCGCCACTTCGGTCCCACCCTCGTGCGGCGGGTGCGGGGCGGCGTGTACAGAGTCTGTACCGTCCCGTCCGAGGCCCGTCCCATCCAGCCGTACCGAGCCGTGAGCGGTGTACAGGTCGCGGCTGGCAGCCCCTGTACGGCTGGACGACGTGCCGTCCGTACCGTCGGGACGCCGTTGTGTACCTGTACGGGCGGGCGTTCCGTTTCCGCTGTCCGTACCGGTACGGCCGCCCGCAGCAGCCGTACCGGCGTGTCCGTCCGTACCGTCGTCGTGCATGAGTGCGTGGACGCGCCAGATGACGGCCACGAAGATCAGTACGACGAACGTGGTCAGCTGCCACGGTGCCGACTGGCCTTCCTTGACGATGTGGGCCTGCTCGGACAGGTGGTACGTCACGTTCGCCGACGCCATCAGCAGCAGCGCGTAGGGGATGTCCTTCTTGGCGCGGAACGCGGTGACGCAGTAGACGTCGATGCTGACGGGCAGCAGCGGGGCGACGTACTGGTTGATGCCGACCATGCGGGCCAGTTCGTACTCGCCGGAGGCGGCGAGGCCAACGCCGGCGGCGAGCGCGATCCACGGGGCGGTCGTCCATGCCTTGCGGCTGAGGTTCTGCTGCCAGCCGCGCCAGCGGGAGTTGGCCCGCTTTGCCTCCCGGGCCTCCTCGAGGAGCCGGCGGGCGCGGGACTCATCCGCCTGTGCCCGATCGGTGATGCCCTTCGCCTTGCGCTCCGCCTCCGTAGTGATGCGGCTCGCTTCCTTCTGGGCGGCCTCCCGCAGCTGCGCCGCGACGATCTTGGCTTCCTCCCGCAGCCGCTCGCGCTGCTTGTCGCACGCCTGCTTGAGCCCGGCGAGCTCGTCGACGAGGGCCTTGCGCTTGGTCGCGGCCTCCGTGTCGAACTGGTCGGTGAGCTCGCGCAGCTTCTCGCGCAGCGCGGTGCGGGCCTGCTCCGCCTCGGTGTGCGCGGCGGCAACGTACCGGTCGGCTTCGCGGCGTCGGTGGTCGGCGGCCTTGACCGCGTCCGCGTACAGCGCCGCCGCCTCCGCGCGGCGGCCGTCGTACTGCTCAGCCGCCGTCACCCCCAGCTGGGCGAACCGCTCACGGGCCTGGTCGACCTCCTGCTGCGCCGCGGCCACCAGTTCGTCGGCCTGCTCCTGCGCGCGGGCGAGGATCCCGCCGGCCTCAATGCGGCGCTGGTCGACCAGGGCGCCGATCTCGGTGAGGTCGGCCTCCGCCAGGCGGCGCAGCTCGGCAACCGCCTTGCCTGTCGCCTCACGGTCGGTGGTGACCAGCTCGGTCAGGTCGGCGACCTGCGCGCGGGCCTCCTTCACGAGGGTCTCGGCACGGTCGCGGGCTTCCGTCAGGAGCCTGTCGGCCTCGCCGCGCGCCGCCTCCAGGTCATTCTTCGCCGCCGCGCGCTGGGCGGTGGCCTCCTGGTCGGCGTCGGCGGTGATGTCCGCGGCGCGGGTCTGCGCCTCGGTCATCAGCACGGTGACCTGCTTGTGCGTGTCGGCGACGGTGCGCGCGGCCGCCGTCTCGGCTTCCGCTTGGAGGGCGTCGGCCTGCTCGCGCGCGGTGTCGATGACGTCGACGGCCCGGTCCCGGGCGTCCGCGACGCGGGCCAGCGCCTCGAAGTCCACCTCCGTCTCCGTGATCCCGGCCGGGGTCTCGGAAACGCCGGGGGCGGGGGAGGCGGTGGGCTGCACATCCGGACGGGTTGCCGCCGGCTTCTTGCGGACGGTGGGCCTCTTACGGGTTCGGCTGGCGGCCACGCCGCCTCCTCTCGGATCAGGCCGCCGCCCCGAAGAGGAGGCGGCGGCCGGGGTGTGCGGGGTCAGTTCTGTGAGGCGGGAGCGATCAGGGCTGCGGCTGGGGGCGACGACGCCGGTGCGCCCGGACTCGTCGAGCCGCCGTTGGACTGTCCGGCTCCCTGTCACCGCCCGACCCGGCCGCCAGGGTTCGGCGGCCGGTGCGGGCGGATCGGGCAGCCGTCAGGCCGTGGCCACGAGAGGCCGGCGAGGGGCGATGACCCGGCCGTCGGGAAGCAGCTCCCCGGTGTCCTCGAAGAGCAGGAGGCCGTTGCACAGCAGGCTCCAGCCCTGCTCCGGATGGGCGGCCACGACGTGCGCGGCCTCCCGGTCCGGACTGGCGGCGGTCGGGCACTTCGGGGTATGCGTGCACAGCGAGTCCGGCAGCCGGGTGGCAGTGACGGCGGTCGTCGCGGTGTCGAGCTGGGTGCTGCTACGCATGGGCTCTCCTGCGGGGAGGAAGCGAACCCAGGATTTTCCCGGGCTGGAGACGCACGAATAGACCGGAGCCCGCCGTACGGACAGCCGGTCCCTGGGGGTGTTGCGCGGCGGGCCGGAAGTTGCTCGCCGCTCCCGTGAGGCGGGAGTCAAGCGGAGTTTTTGCGGGCGACGCGGCGCTTCATCCGGCGCCGGTCGCCCTCGTCGGTGCCGCCCCACACGCCGTGTTCCTGACCGTTCTCCAGCGCCCACTGCAAGCAGCGCTCCATGACCGGGCAGCGACGGCACGCGGCCTTCGCCTCCTCGATCTGGAGCAGCGCGGCGCCGGTGTTGCCGATCGGGAAGAACAGGTCGGGGTCCTCGTCCTTGCAGACCGAGGCGGCCCGCCAGTGGGTGTTGACCGGCAGGCCGGCGGCGGGGGCTTGGGCGGCGCGCGTCGCCTGGAGGGTGGTTGCGATGACGGAGCGGTTCATATGAGGCCTCCCATAAGTTCCGTGCGCAACAGCCCCCGGGGTGGCCGCCCGGGGGCTGTTGCATGTGTGTCGGTGGTGGTCTGTGGCTGGCGGTTCGTCAGTGCCGTTGCTGTCGCTGGCGGTTGAGGTAGGCGTCCTGCAGCCGGGTGAAGCTCTCGAACAGCCGCTGTCCCTGCGGGCAGCGGGTGGTGTCCGTGCAGGCGGTGCAGGTGGCGTGGTGCTGGCGGTGTGCGGCGGCCGCTTTCTGGTAGCGGTCGTAGAGGTCCTCAGGCACGCGGGGGTTCCTCGTGGTGGTGTCGGTGGCGCGGGTGGCGGTCGGCGACCCGATGGCCTGCCTCCCATGCCGTGATGGCCGCCACGGCTGCGGCGGCGAGCAGGACGCGGGCGCGGGGGTGTCGGGTGCCGAGCAGGGCGGCGGCCCGGACGGCGTGGTGCTGGGCTGCCCGGGCCGCCTGTATGAGGTGCGGCATCAGTGCCCGGCGGCCCGGCAGGCGTCACAGACGCCGCCGTTCCAGTCCGAGAACCAGCAGTGGCACCAACTGCATTGACCGCCCGCCGCGAGGATCAGGCGGCGGGCGAGCGCCGCCATGCAGGCCCGCATCAGGCGTGTCCCGTTCCCTGGCAGGTGCCGCAGCGCATCCAGCCCTGCCTGGTGATTCCGCCGCTGCTGGTGTCGACGGTGTGGCCGCCGGTGCCCTGGCAGGAACCGCAGGCCTGCTGTCCGCTCGCCGCGATCTGCCGGGCGCGCATCTCCGCGACGGTGCGCGGGGCGCGCCGGCCGGCGGGGACCGCGGCGTCCTGTCGTCGGACGACGTCCAGGAGGTGCTGCCCGAGACGGCGGTGGGCGTCCTGGTCTGCCGGGGTGGGGCGGGTGCGTGTCATGCTGTCGATCACAGGAACTTGCCTTCCTGTACTGGCGGTCCCGGAGCTCTCAACCTCCGGGACCGCCGCCCTTGACTGGCCGGACAGCCAGCCACGGCCCGCCTCCCACCCCCTATCGCTCTGGCGGGGGTGGGAGAGGGACCGTGACGGATCGTCAGGCAGCCGGGGCGTAGGCAGTCTCGGTCCGGCCCTCACGCAGCAGGTAGTCAGACGTCGCCCACACCGATCCGACCGCGAACGGCTGGCCATCGGGACGCAGGGTGTCGCGGACGATGACCGCCCACCGTGCGCTGGCGCGGCGCAGCAGTTGCGCGGCCTCGCGGGGGTTGGTGATGAGCGCCAGGACCTCGAACCGGCCGTCGCTGTTCTGGTAGATCGCGCCCGGGCGGCGGGGGCCGATCTCGTCGGCGGCGGTGCGGGGCAGGGTGATGAGGGTGGGGATCATGCTGCGGCTCCGATCAGGCGGGCGAGGGTGGCGTGCCGTGCGGTGTGCTGCGGGTGGGGCCGGCCGCCGGGCTGCTGGGGCTGGCGTCCGTCGCGCTCGTGCGGCTGGGGCCGGATCGGGAGTGGCGGCCTGGTGTCCGCCAGGGCGGGGGCTGCCATGCTGTGCATCAGTGGGTCGTCCTCTCGGAAAGGGCGGACCTGCGAAAGGACCCCCGGGGTAGCCGCCCCGGGGGTCCATCGCGTGAGTGCGTCCTGCGCACTCCGCCGCCGACCGAACGCCGCTCGAAGCGGGGCGGTCGTCGGCGGGCAGCGCAGGCTGCGGAGTCAGGCGCTGATGCGGCGCGACTGCTCGGTCAGGGTGTGGATGCGGTCGGCGATTCGCGCACGCTCCGGTCGGGACAGGCCCTCTCGAGTCAGCTGCCGGCGGGCGGCATCCAGCTGGTCGCGGACGCGCTGCTGCGGAGTACGGGGGTCAGTCGGAATAGACATGGGAGTCTCCTGCGGTGGGAGCCGGCTGTCGTACGAGCAGCCACGGCCCCGGCCACCCCGATCGCTCGGGGTGGCCGGGGCCGTGGGCGTTCGTCCGAAGCAGGTCAACTCGCGCGGCGCTCGGGGTGCAGCGTCGTATGCGGCACCGTCGGCGCACCGAGCGGCGCGGCACCCGCGGGCAGCTGCGCGCGGCGGGTGTCGGCGTCGCGGACTGCGGACGCAGTCGCCGCCCACTGTTCCTTGCGCAGCAGCCACAGGGGCCGGCCGTTGCTGCGCTCGTCATCCGTCGGCGTCTGCTTCTGCGCGGCGATCTGGCTGACGGCCGGGGCGACCGCGACCTTGGGTTTGCGTCGCACGGTTGTCTTGCGGCGGTAACCGGTCTCCGCGTGACCGTCCTCCAAGCGCTCCTGCCACTTCCGGACCGTGACGTCGACCGTGATCAGGCGGTTGCTACCCAGGCGGCAGCGGACGGCGACGTCCTTGTCCGCGCGGCCGGTGTCGTGCGGCACGACCTTGGTCGTCTTGGTCCCGAGGCCGGTGATCGGCACCCATGTCTTGCAGTCGGGGCAGACCAGCGATGCGCAGACGGGGCGCAGGTCGTACTGGTGGGGCTGGAGGGTGGAGAGGGCCAGCGCCGGGCGGGCGTTGACGGTGCGGGAGCGGGTCCGGCTCCGGCGGGGGCGGGCGGTGCGCTCAAGGGTTAAAGCGGACATCTGGACTCCTCACGGACGGAGTGGCGGGGAACGCGTCGCGATGCTCTCTCTGCCCTCCGGGCCGCACGACACAAGGCCGGCGTCCCGTAGGACAGACAGCGCACAGCGCTGCGACGTGCACACAGGCGTCGCGGCCGTCAGGCTCCGGAGGAGTTCGATGGTGCTCTCGCGCCCTCAGCGAGCTGAGGACTACTCCGGCCGCCCCGAGGGGCGGACGACTACTGCGGTCTTGCGGTGGTGCTCACTCAGTGCTCCCGGGGGATCACCAAAGCCTTACCTACATCAGGTTGCATCAGGTACCCTCAGGTGTCAAGCGGTATAGTGAGGCAACCAGAGGGAATCGAAGGAGGCGAAGGCACATGCCAGGGCCACCCCGAGCCGACAACCGGCCGCCGTATGCGCGCATCGCGGGCCACTACCGCGAGCTGATCAGCTCCGGGGAGCTCTCGCCGGGTGACCTCCTGCCGAGCATCAAGGCTCTTTCCACGCAGTGGGAGGTCAGCACGGCAACCGCCGACCGAGCGATGCGGCTGCTGCGGGAAGAGAAGCTCGTGCAGGGCATCCCGGGCGTCGGCACCGAGGTGATGACGCGTCCCATCTCGCTGGCCTCCGGTTCGGAACGTCACGACCGGAGCGGCAAGACAAAGTCGGCATGGGGCGTCGGAGAGAAGTCGTCCGGCCACATGGCAGGCATAGTCGATGCCCCGGAGGACGTGGCACAGGTGTTGGGTATCTCGCCTGGTGACGACGTGATTCGTCGCAGCCGTGTCTACCGTGACACTCATGGGATCGTCTCCCACTCCACGTCCTGGATCCCTGCCGAATTCGCCCAGGTGCTCCCCGAGTTGGTTCGAAGCGAGCGCCTCAGGGGCGGGCTCTCGCTCGACCTAATCGCACGGGCCACCGGGCGCAGCGCCGTGAAGCGCGCGGATGAGGAAGGGGCCCGCATCGCGACGCATCGCGACCTCGAGCTCTTGGAGCTGGAGGCCGACACCGTTGCGGCGATCCTCGTGCTGACCTCGCAGTTCCTGGACGCCGACGGGGAACTGCTGGAGTACGGCGTGGACCTGGGCGCGCCGGGCCGCACCCGGCGGACCCTCACTGAGGTCACCCAGTGACCGCGGGCGACACAGTGCTCCTGGACGATGGCTTTGTCCACCGTCTGGAGAGCCGCTTCGGTGATCTCCTGAGGGCAGAACGCAACGACACGCTGACTCTGAAAGGACGATTCGAGATCCGCCGTATCTCCGAAGCCCTGGCCGGACAGCCGGGGCCTGCGCCTCGCGCGATCCTCATGGCCGGCCTGCAAGGTGCTGGCAAGACCACCCTCGCCCGCGCACTGGAAGGAGCCGGATTCCGGCGCCTTTGCCCTGATGAGGAGATGTTCCGCCGCTACGGGCACTACGGCCGCGACTTCCCCCGCGGCGAGTTCCTCGTTCGAGAGGCGCCTGTCCTCAAGGACATCGCCCTGGAGGTACAGCAGCTCCTGGCGACCGGACACGAGGTCGTGGTCGACCACGGATTCTGGACCCCGGAAGAGCGTGCCCTGTGGGCGGCAACCGTGATGGAGGCCGGCGGCGAGCCCGTACTGATCTACCTGCCCGCACCGCACGAGGTGCGCT
The DNA here is from genome assembly GCF_040295245.1 of Streptomyces sp. NPDC002884. NCBI lineage: Bacteria > Bacillati > Actinomycetota > Actinomycetes > Kitasatosporales > Streptomycetaceae > Streptomyces > Streptomyces sp. NPDC002884. The sequence goes on from NZ_JBEOVB010000040.1 coordinate 55,658, forward strand.
GGGAACGCATCCGGGAGCGCAACGAGAAGTCGTTGGTCGATGCGAACAGCATCTCGTTCAGCGAAGAGGACCTGCTTCGTCATGCGGGGCGCTTCCGCCCTCCGGACGACGATGAACCCCACTTCGTGTACGACGGAGTTCCGGAGCACCTGTTGGCGGAGCTTCGTCGTGCGCGTCCTTCCACAGGTGACGGTCCGCATTGATCTCTGCCTCCCCCTCGCGACTCCCGGCACTCAATGGTCATGACCGTGCTCGGGGATCGCGGCTGCGGAAAGTGACATGGGCCGGTGACATTCAGAATGTCACCACCACTTGTCACCTCCGCGCGATCAAGAGTGCGTGCCATGCTCGACAGAGCCAGCCTCCCCTCTGCGGGCCTCACCCTGTCGGGGCGCAGGCTGCGCCGCTGGACCGTACAAGGAAGGGGAGTCGCAATGGACGAGCGTCCTGACTGGGCACGCCGGATGATCGAAGAACGTACGGCCCGCGACTGGTCGCAGGCCGACGCGGTGCGTGCCTTGATGGTCCGGCTCCCCGACGACCAGGAGGTCAGCGAACAGGACCTCCTTCGCCAATGGAAGCGCTGGGAGCGCGGTGATGCGCAGCCAACGAAGTACCGGTCCGTCATCGCCGCGGTCTTCAACACGACGACGGGTGCCTTTTTCCCCGAGCGGGGCCGCCGTGACGGGCGAGCCGAGATTTTGCAGGTCAGCGGCATGGACACCGTCGACATCATTGCCCGGCTGCGCGCCTCGGACGTCGACGTAGCCACCCTGGACGCCTTGCGGATCACTGCCGACCGGCTGTGCTGCGAGTACGCATACATGCCTGCCGAGCAGCTGCTCCTCGAAGGAAAAGCCTGGCTGGCGCGGGTTGTTGGCCTTCAGCACCAACGGGTGAGCTTGGCGCAGCACCGCGACATCATCGCGCTCGCCGGGAAACTCAGCCTCCTGGTGGGCTGTGTCGAGTACGACTCCGGCAGGCCGCGCGACGCTGAGGCGACCCGGCAAGCCGCGTTGATGCTCGGTCAGGAGTCAGGTGAACTGAGCGTGCAGGGGTGGGCGCACGAGATGCGTGCCTGGTTCTCACTGACCCGGGGCGACTACCGCGGGGTCATCGCAGCTGCGGAAGCCGGGATCGCCATCGCGCCGAACGAGGGCGTGGCCGCGCAGCTCTACGCGCAGCAGGCCAAGGCATGGGCACGGCTGGGGGATCGCTCGCAGACCGAGGTAGCCCTGGACAAGGGGCGCCTGCTGTTGGAGAGGATTCCGTACCCGGAGAACATCGAAGATCATTTCGTTGTTGACCCGGGCAAGTACGACTTTTACCGGATGGATGCGCTGCGCCGGGTCGGGGAGAACCGGCTCGCGGAGCAGCTGGCGAACCAGGTAATCCGGGCTGGCACCGACTTCGACGGCACGGAGCGCTCGCCCATGCGAAACGCTGAGGCCCGGGTCACCCTCGGTGTGGTCGCGGCCCGCGAAGGCGACCTCGACACCGCGCTCACGTACGGCGAGAAGGCTCTCGCCGGTGACCGGAAGAGCTTGCCGTCACTCGCAATGGTGGCCGCCGACCTCGGGCAGGCCCTCAAGTCCCACTACGCTCACGCCTCCGAGGCTCAGGAGTTCGTCGCCCATCTTCGCGAGCTGCGAGGTGGACAGTGACCGGGGCGGAACACGTATACCTAGTCGGTTCCTTCAATTCTCCGCTGGTGAAGATCGGTAGGAGCTCGAACGTTCCGCGACGGCTCGCGTCTATCCAAAGCATGTCGCCCTTGCCGCTGGTCGTTCTCCATACCTACCTCGGCGGTTCCGAACTTGAGGCGGCCTTGCACCGCCGCTTCCAGGACCGCCGGGCTCATGGAGAGTGGTTCGTCATCAACGGGGACCCAGTGGACGTGGTCAGCACTGCGGTCAACCAAATCAAGAGCGAAATGGCCCGCTCGCCCAAAGCTCGATCTTCACTGCCGAAATCCCCTCCCGCCTCGCACTTCTCGATTGCCCGAGAAGTGCCCAGCCCTAGAGACAACTCGTGCTTCCAGGCAGACCCACAGAACCGACGGGTCGTGGCATGGCCACAGAGCGGCCAGATCATGATCCGGCCCTATCACTTGTCTACTGGCACGCCGCAGTGCAGGTGCGGGCACGAAATCGGAGTTCACAGCCCTGTCCGACCCCACCACTGTGCAGTTGACGGCGGGCACGATGCCGAGTGGTGTACGTGTCTCGGCTACGAAGGACTGCTACCGCCCGGCCTGACGGGCTATGACCTGCCTGGCCACAATTGGCGGCGCTGGCGAGACGAAGGGCCACGCGCGTGAAAGTGCCCCTGCTGCACCCGACCTTCCGTCATGGCGATCCCCCTGCCGCGTGCTTCCCGTCCCACGGGACGCGGCCGGGACTCACGGCCCGCTTTCCGGGATTCACCGAAGGCTCTGTGTAACTGCCCTTCCGCTGGCGCTCAAAATCTGTTCGGATCCTGGGAACTTGCCGACTCACCAGGGCGTTTGTGCGCCTGAAAGGCTTTCACCTCGGGAAGGAGAGACTTTTTTTGACACCCCGACAGGCAAATCCGAGCGTTGCGACACGTGAACCCCAGGGGTCTCAAACGTCGAACCGAAGGAGTATCGTGGCCCCGTCATTGATCAAAAACGACGATGGCCCCCATCACCTCAGCCTTCAGCAAGCCGAGAAGGGGGCCAACGCGGCCAAGGTTCCTGTAGCGAGGATCCAAGGCCACCGACCACCCTTTCAGCGAGTCCAGGTGATCGATATGGCTCAGGGTACCCGTACCCTCCCCCCGACACACAGCACCCCGCCGTGGTACCAGCAGCGCGTGGGCGCAGGCTGGCCCTTCGGCGGGGTGTTCGTGCTGCCCAGGGAGCCCCGTCCCTCTACTGAGGGGGTTGGGATGAGGTAGGTCATCGGGGGCGGCGCCTGCATCGCAGGGCTTCTGGCCGCCCCGGGCTGACTGGTCTTTGGTGATTGCCCGTCACCAGGTCCAGCGCCCATCTGCTCTCCGTGAGGCTTGCCGGCCTCTTGGAGGAGCTGCTCGCCCCGGCGCCAACCGGCTGCGAGCGGTTCGAACTCGGTTCTGCCTGAACCCGAAGCGTCCCGAAGGACGCTTCGCCATTTCTGCTTCCACCTAAGGAGGCTGTCGTCATTCTGCACGACTGCCCGGGCTTTCGCCAGCCCGCTTATGCCTGTTTCATGCGCTTTTGCGCATCCGTGACGTCCCGCCTCGTGCAATCTCACAGCCCGGTTTGTCTGGTACATCCGGCTACTCGGGACGTTTTCCCGATCTCACGCACATCCGATGTCACACCAGACTCGATCGCGACACCTGTAGCAGGTGTGCACCTCTCTGCCTCGGCTCCCGCCGTCCCCGCGCTCGTCCACAGGCTTGCTGCCGCTCGCCGGAATCGGTCCACAGGTGGCCTGGTCCATGGTCGCCAGATGGATCATGTTCTGACGTCCTTCCGGGTGGTCCGGTGAGCGCCGTGGCGACGTCGGCCGGTGTGCTTCCGCGTCCTCGTACGGAGTTCGCTGGCGGGGCGTCGCGGCGTCGGCTGCGGTCGGTCCCGGCGCAGGCCGGTCCGGTCGCTCCGCTGGAGCTGAGCAACCCGCTCCAGCTGTCGAAGACGATGCGGGCCCGGCTGCTCGCCGCGGTGCGGGCGCTGGTGTCGTCTCCGGCGCTGGCCGAGGCGTCGGACGGCGCGCGGCTGGCGTCGGTGGTGTTGACGGCGAAGGCGAAGGTGGCCGACGACTACCAGGCGTCGATCTGGGCGGCGGAGCTCGGTCGGTGGCTGGGGGTCTCCCAGTCGACGGTCGCGCACACCGTGCTGCCCGAGCTGCGCGCTGCCGGGTTCCTCGGCTCGAACGTCGCGACCAACAGCTTCGGGCACGCGACGGGCCTGGAGTGCTGGGTGATCCCGATGTACCGGGCGCAGAGGGCCGGCGACCGGCGGCACGTCCTGGCGCTGTCCCGCTCGGAGCTGGCGGTGCTGCTGAGCCTGTGCGAGGTGCTGTTCGGTCCGGGGTGGGCGCCGAAGGACAAGGCGGCGGTCCCGGCCGGGCTGCTCGCCGGTCGTGCGGGCCGGGGGGCTGCGACGGACCGGCTCGGGCTGCTGTTGATGGTGCTGACGACGGGTTCGGCGGGCTGGTTGCAGCTGTGCCCCGGGTCGGTGGACACCGGGCGGGGGCGTCCGGCAACGACGGTGGCGCGGCTGCTGGGCTGCACGGCGGCGGCCGGGGCGAAGGTGCTCAAGCGGCTCCAGGAGCACGGCGTCGCCGACGTGGTGCGCCAGGAGACCGGCTCGGGTCTGCACGCGCGGTCACGGGTGCGCCTGGTGCCGGTCGCCGAGGCCCACGGCGTGGCCGTGCGGGAGGCCCGCCGGGTGGCGAAGGCTGTGTTTTCAGACCTCGCCGGTACTGCATCCGGAGATCTGGAGTCCGGCGAGACGGGCAAGGCCCTTGTGACGACTGGGATCGAGGGTGCCGGACAGGACAAGATCGGTGGATCGACAGACCTCGCCGCAGCTGCACAGCACCACGCTCTCCACGCTTCTGTCGCTACTCCTGGTGGTTCTCTCGCGCTCTCTGATGGCTTTTCCGGCGAAGACCGCGGGGGTGAAGGCCGTAGGCCGGAGCACGTGTGCATGCGCGAGGACCAGGCCGACGACAGCGAGACCGACGTTGCCAAGTCGCCGCCGCCGCTAGCCGAGGCTGGCCCGCTGCGCGGGGAACAGCCGAAAGAGTCCCCGGTCGATGAGCGTGATGGGCAGCGTGCTGCCTGGGCTGTGGCCGATAGCCGCTCAAGGGCCGTGGGGTGGAAAAAGGCGCAGCAGCAGCGGAGGGTGGGCCTTCCGGCTGATCTTGGCCTGCGGGTGGCTCTGGGGCCGGTTTCCGGGCTGTGGAAGCGGCTGTCCGGCTGGCAGCAGGACCAGGTTGAGGCGGCCGCGAAGGCGGAGGTCAAGCGGCTGGCGGGCATGCTGATGCAGCCGGAGGCGGCGCCCCGCCTGCTGGCCGACCGGCTTACCGACCGGCTGGAGGAGAGCGGCGGCGATGCCCTGGTGGAAAGCCCGTACGCGTGGCTGATCCGGCGGGGCCTGGTGCAACGGCCGGCCTGTTCGGATAGGCGATGTGACGACGGGATCCGCCTGGACACCGGGGGAGACTGCCTCTCCTGTGCCTCGGTGATCGCGGACCGGCGCGCGGTGCGGGCCAGGATCCGCGATCAGGCCGCAGCTCAACTGGCGGGTGCTGGCACTGCCGAGCTGCGAGCCGTCTTGGAGCAGCGGTTGCGTCGGCACATCGTGATGGAAGCAGACCGAGCCCAGGTCCGACACGATCGGGCGGCCGTCGTGGCGGAGGAGCGGCGGGCGGCCGTGGCGCGGCGCCGTGAGCGGGAGGAGGTGGCTGTGCGGGGGCGGCAGTCGGCGCCGTGCACGGGGTGTGGGCTGCCGGAGGCGGCAGGCCTGTGCCCGCCGTGTTCGTATGCCCGGCGTACGGATCTCCTGGTACAGGAGGCCGTTGACCTGGTGGTGGCGGTACGGGCCGACCTGGACGATCCGGAGCAGGTCGCCGAGCTTACGGCGCGCTGTGAGGCCGACACCCGGGCGCTGATCGCCGAGGAGTGTCGGCGCCGTGGCGGCGACGAGGCGTGGATGGCATACGCGGCACAGGAGGTGGCCAAGCAGATCTGTGGCGAGCGCCGGGCCAGTGCTCTGCGACGGCTGATGGCGGGCGGGGAAGCGGGAGCAGAGGCCGATGCCGTCTACGAGGCGGCGTTGCGCCAGCATCCCCGACATCCTGTGGCGGCCGAGGCCGCGGCCGAGGGCGCCGGCCGCCGTACGGCGGGCTACCTGCTGCGCGGCAGGCTGGGACAGTTGCAGGTCCTTCGCGCGCGGGTTGCGGCGGGCCGCCCCCACCGGTGGGCTCCTCGAGCCGGTTGATGGTCTGCTGTTGTCTGCGGGAACGGGTTGGGGACGAATGACGTGCCCAGCCCAGGGCTTCGGCGTAGTCGGCAGCCGCCCGTTTTGCGATCACGCGAAGCCGAGGAGTGCGAGGGGTCTGCGGGCGTCGCGTGCGTTCGGAGGCCGGTGGCGATGTTCTTGACGCCGCTCAGCCGGAGGGCACCAACGACGAGGTTGCGCCAGGTCGCCATCGCGCGGGGTGCGTTGCCGGTGCACAGTTGGGACAAGCTGAACTGCCGTGCAGTTTCGGCCACGAGTCGCCATATTCTAGAACTTCAGTTCGGCTTTGGTGCGGGATTTCTGTCTGCCCTGTATTGGTTGTCAGTGGCGGGTCCTACTTTGAAAGGAGTGCCTTCTAGTACCGGGGTGGGGGATATCTGTGGCTAATGGTGTGTGGCATTCCGGCCTTCAGCGGATTCTCGAACTCGACAAGGAAGACCTCGGCCTGGGCGGCACGTGGCCGCGGCTGCCCGAACTGATCGAGAGCCTGCTCCAGCCTGTGGCCGAGAGGTATCGGGGTCTCCTTGTCTGCGTGGAGAACAGCCAGGGGAACCAGTGCAAGGCGGAACTGAGCGGGGTCAAGAGCCCGCACATGTACGTGCGCAAGCACCGTGGCCCTGACGGTGTCCTGCGCCTGCGCGCCGCTCATCTCCCCACCACGCACGCAATGACGCCGGAGGAGAGTGACAGGCACAAGGCCATGAAGGACTTCCTGGCCCGCACTGGTGAGGGGGCCGGCCTGGAGGTCCATGTGGAGAAGGCGACCAGGAACCGGACGTCCAGGCCGGACGTGACGATCATCGGTGCCGGCGGAGTGAGCCTGGGATGCGAAGCGCAGTACTACAACGCGAGCGCCGGGACCGTGCTGCGTCGGTCGAGGGCACACGCCGAAGCCGGCCTGGCCGCCAACTGGATCACCCACGACGACAGGTTCCACCTGATCGACCGGTCCAACTGGATGCTGACCAGGCAGATGACGTGGCGAGAGATCAGCAATGCGGCAGACCTCGTACTGGTGGGCGGCTTCCGTGTTCTCGTCGAGTGGTGCTGTACCGCGAGTGCCGAGCGGCCCTGCCCGGACGGGCGGGCGAAGACAGGCTGCGGCAAAGTACACCTGCAGTGGGACACTCCACGTCGCCTGGATGACGAAGGCACGGGATGGACAGGCCACGAAGGCAACACACAGCGCATCACGGTCGGTCAGACTCTGATCGGCGCGGCCACCGGCAGCGTGACCCCGCTGTTCGCTTCTTCCCGTAAGGACCGCCGCTCTGGCGCCTACATGTGGGTGCCCGCAAGTGACCGCATCCGGTGGACCGACTACCGGAGCGAGGAAGCCACCCTTCCTGAAGAACAGCCAGTGCTGGATGAGCACATCCGCTTCTCGGGCAGAGACGCGGACGACACCTGCAATTTCGGCGACGACACCTGGGTCCCGAGCGCACCCCTGGAGCGCCGTGGCATCTACGGCGTGGAGCTGACGTTCACAGCCGACAATCCGGCACCAGTCCGGACTGCTCTGGCTCCAGGTCCTTCACACGCAGATGAAACCCGCGCGGCTCCTGGACTTGCAGCTCCGGATATTCCGCAGCCCCGATCAGAGGGCTGGCTTCCCTCGCTCGATGACGAGGGCCCGACACCAGCCCCAGCGCACACGCAACCGTTCGCGGGCCACGACAACAGCACTATGCCGGCACCCACGCGGCAGTTCTTGGTTCCCGCCCAGCCACTGGCGCCAGAGGCCAAAACGGCCGGGACCGGTCCCGGAGGATCGACACTCCCACCCGCCCCGGAAGCCGAACCGATCAGCACCGGTCTGCCTGCATCGCTGATCGCCCTGCAACGGGCCGCCGACCTCGAACGCGGGAAACTGGAAATGCTCGACCAGCACGATGAGCGCGATCGTCAACGCCGGGTCTGGCTCACAGCGGCAGCCGCAGCCCAGGACGCCGTCACCCGCTACGCCCGAGCCGAGGGCCTGAACCGTTCCGATGTCGAACAGGAGCTGCGACATGCCGTGAAGAACTGCGGCAACGCCAGCGAATAGGCCCCCACGGGCACGCAGGTGAGCATCGGGCGCTGGCTGCGCGTCGGATGTTCTGTGATCCGCCCGGTCGTGGCCCGTCGATTGGTGTCAGGGCACCGGCGCATTTACCACGGGCTGACGGGACGTGCGGTGATGTTGAGCTATCTCGGTCGTGGAACGGCAGCGATGCGGTTGGCTGACGGTGCAGGCGCAGGGACTGTCGAGGCCGACACATCGGTGGTCCCTGTTGTGATCCGTGAACCACGACCCGGACTCCTGCACTAAACCGGCCGCCTGCGGACGCTCTGGCTTCCGCCTGAACCTCTTTGAGCTGTACCTGAGCTTTGCTGTCGGCGCGGAACTCAGTTCTGACCATTTCCTGGTCGAACTGAGCAACATCCGTCGCTGGTTCGACCTCTGTCGCGAAGGTATCGAATCGGTGGATGACCTGACGTTGTTGATCTTGGGTGCAGCAACCCCTGTGAGCATTCTTCTCATCACAGTGCGCGGCCTCCTGAACCAGCTATGCGAAGTCTTCGAAGCTTGGCACCGAGCCCGTAGGGCAAGCCGCAGTGGCCGTCGCCGCCGAGAGCCGCAAGCCGGTGAGGACAACCAACCTTCCTGACGCCCCAGACGGTGGACGTGCTTGTTGGCGGGTGGTCGTCTTTGCCGAGCCGGTAAACCCTGGTCAGCTGATCGGCCCGGGACAGCCCGCCCGCCACCAGGTCGGGCTTCCCTCAGTACCTAGCCCCGCCGACTATCGCGAGCCCGCCCTGGCCTCAGTGCCGCGTCCGGGTCGTGGCTGGCCGGCTACATCTGCGAGCCGGTTGAGCGGCTGTTGGGTATGTCACTTTGTGCCGCTAGCCTGGAAATCTGCTGGCAGTTGGCGGGAGCCACGCCCGGCCAGCAGGCTGTCGTACATTGCGCATCGGAGGCTGAGCAGACGTGAGTGTTCCATCCCTGCACGGGCCGGTGCCTTCGTGGGGGCGCAAGCTGACCGTGCCGTGTCTACGGTGCGGGGTGGCGACGCAACGTCACCGCACCCTGGACTTCGACGGGGTGAACATTTACCGGCCCCAGGCCGGCCCCGATCCCGCCCGTGTGCTCGAAGGGGAGGAACCCCCGGTGGAGCAGGCGTGGATCGCCCTGATGCCGGGGGACTACCCAGCCCGGCTCTTCGCCGACACCGAGCTCTACCATCTGGTCGGCGGGATCGCGTGGCCCGGCCCGCACCACCGCGACTACGGCAGCGCCAAGGTCGCGCACGACGTCTGCTGCCCGGGGCTTCACAGCAGTCGGCCGGCCACCAGCCGGGGCGCCGGCGAACTGTGGCAGGCCATGCGACTGCGCCTGGCCCGTGGCACCCGACCGAGCATCTGATCCCACGACCGGGCAGACCACCGCTGGTCGGTCGCACCAGGCGCCGCACCAAGGAGACTCTTGTGAATCACGCCCAGCTCATCGCCCTGGGGCGGTCCCTGCGCGTCGCAGGCGAACACGGGCAGCAGCTCGAGGGCGGCGCCGCCCCCAATGTGGGGGAGATCCGCCAGGACCTCGAACGAGCCCTGGTCATGCTGGACGACGCCATCAGCACACCCAAGCCGACCACCCGCTGCCCCGAGCACCCGGGCGGCCCCGTCGACCCGGACGCGGCCGACCTGTGCCTGCTGTGCGAAACCCGCCGCCGGGCAGGACTGCGCGCGCCGCGACCGCGCTCCGAGGCGGATATTCCGGACACCTTGGACGAGGCACTGCCGGCGCGGGTGCAGTCCAGGCACAGCATCCGCGCCGAACAGCCGGAGCCGAAGAAGCGCTGGATTCCTGAGATGTGGAACGGGCAGGCCTGGCAGGTGTGTGGCACGCCGCGCCAGAGCGAGCAGGACGCCGAACGCTTCCTCGCACAGCTGCGTGACAGCCCGGGTGCGGCCTCCGGCTATCGGCTGGTGTATGCCTTCACCGACCACGATGTCACCCGTATCTGGGGCACTCCGACACTGCGCCAGCCCGAGCTGTGAACGACCAGCCGCCGCCCGGCGCCGGATCAGGCCTGGATCTCGCGATGGTCGCCCTGCGACGGGCCCGCGAGGACGCTAGACTCTACCGTTTCACCGACCAGGCCCCGTCGGCACGACGTCGGCGCGTCCGGGGACGAACCCCGCCGGTCCATGTCGGCCAGGCCCTGCTCGACGTGTTCGCGGTGATAGCTTCGCCGCTGCCGGCATGGTCTGTTGTGGCCGGCCCCATGGCCCGGCATGTCTACCCGACTGATTTCGACGCGGACAGTGGCACTCTGACCTTGACCAGTTCGTCGGCAGCGTGGCTGACCAACGTCCGCCTCCTTGCGGACGCCCTCGTGCGAAAGCTCAATGAGGAACTCGGGCCTGTCACCGTACGACGCCTGCGGCTGCTGAAGCTGGATCCGTCGGCCGGCCCACCACCCCCACCCGCGTCGGCAAGCATCGTGCCCCGCCCGCTGTGGCCACCTCCGGCTTTGTTGCCGGACTCCGGCGTTCAGGCGGCCCTGAATCGTCAGGCGGAGCAACTGCCGCGGGAGGCAGGCCAGTTCCTGCCGGGCGAGCAGGACGAAAGCCTGATCATCCGGCGCTGACCGCCGCTACGCTGGCCTGATGCCGCGCGCTGCGGCCAGCAATCCGGGGAATGACACGGGGGGATCCGAGGTGAATAGCGACGACAGCGATGCCGCACTGCACCATCCGCACGATCTTCAAGCGGAGAAGGCCGTGCTGAAGGCGATGCTGCTGTCAAAGGACGCGATCGCCGACCTCGCCGACGTCCTGCACGGCCACGACTTCTACCGACCCGCCCACGAGCTGATCTATACGACGATCCTCAACCTGTACGGACGCGGCGAGACCACGGACCCGCTCGCGGTGGCAGCCCACCTCACCCAGGATGGCCGTCTCGAGATGGCCGGCGGATCCGCCTACATCACCGAACTCGTCAAAGGCCCTGCCCCCTCCCGGAGCTGGCTGGCCGGGGCCGAACGCATCCAGAACGCGGCCATGCTGCGCCGCACCAAGATCGCCGCCATCCACATCGAGAATCTGGCCTCCGACGCCGCAACCGACGCCGCGGAACGCATCGCCGACCAGGCGCAGGCCGAGATCTTCGCCGCCACCACCCGGCGCCCCCTGCTCCCGCCGGCCAGCCCGCTCAGCGACGTCATGGAAGACACCCTCGACTGGATCGAGGCGACCGGCGGCCGCGAAGCCACCCTGCCCGGCGTGCCTACCGGCTTCACCGACCTCGACTCCCTCACCGGCGGACTCCACCCCGGCCAGCTGATCGTCATTGCCGCCCGCCCTGCCATGGGAAAATCCACCCTCGCCCTGGACTTCGTACGCTCAGCCAGCATCAAGCACGCCCTGCCCAGCGCCGTCTTCACCCTCGAGGCCGACCGCAAAGAGGTCGG